>CAMDPO010000005.1 GCA_945904955.1 Rhizobium sp. Q54 | reverse complement strand
CGACCAGGAAGCGAAAAGCGCGGCATCCGACGAGGAGTGCCGCGCTTGTTTGTCTGGATCGCCACGCGCTGGCGCGCTCGCGATGACCGCTATGCGGTCCCGTGGGCGGCCCCGTGGGCGGTCACTTGGGCGACATCACCATGGTCATCTGGCGGCCTTCCATGGTCGGGAACTGTTCGACCTTGGCCAGCAGGGCGAGGTCGCCTTGCACGCGGTGCAGGACTTCGAGGCCGCGGTGCTGGTGGGCGAGCTCACGGCCGCGGAAGCGCAGCGTAACCTTCACCTTGTCGCCTTCCTCAAGGAACCCCTTCATCGCCTTCATCTTCACACCGTAGTCGTGGATGTCGATGTTGGGGCGCAGCTTGATCTCCTTGATCTCGATGACCTTCTGCTTCTTGCGCGCGACGTTCGCCTTCTTCTGCTCCTCGTACTTGAACTTGCCGAAGTCGAGGATTTTGGCGACGGGCGGGTCAGAGTTTGGGGAAATCTCGACGAGGTCGAGACCTGCCGCGACGGCCATGGCAATGGCCTCGGTGATGGTCTTTACGCCGACGTTCTCGCCTGTTGCATCGATGAGTCGCACGTTCGCGACGTTGATCATGTCGTTGATACGCGGGCCCTTGCGAACGGGCGGCGTCGTCTGTGGTCTCCGAATCTATCGCTCCCTTGGCTGTGAACGGTCCGCGGTCTTGTTAGCCGCGGTTCCGCTGAAATGGGGTCACTCGGCGGCGGCTGCCAGACGCGGGCCACCGACCTGAGCTTCTGCCGTAAGTCTAGCCAGGGCCTCCTCCAGCGCAAGGACTTCCTGGCGCTCGGAGCCTAGCCTTCGGATAGAGACCGTGCGCTCCGCCGCCTCGCGCTTGCCGATGGCGAGGATGACGGGGACCTTGGCGAGGGAGTGCTCGCGGATCTTGTAGTTGATCTTGTCGTTCGACAGGTCGAGGACCGGGCGCAGGCCGGCGGCCTTGAGGCGGCCATCGACCTCGGTGGCGTAGGCGTCCCCGTCCTGGGTGATCGTCACGACGGCGACCTGGACCGGGGCGAGCCAGAGCGGCATGCGGCCGGCGTAATGCTCGATCAGCACGCCCGTGAAGCGTTCCAGCGATCCCAGGATGGCGCGGTGCAGCATTACGGGGCGCTGGCGCGTGCCGTCCTCGGCCGTGTACTGGGCGCCGAGGCGCTCGGGCAGCACGAAGTCCACCTGCAACGTGCCGCACTGCCAGTCGCGGCCGATGGCGTCGCGCAGCACGAACTCGAGCTTCGGTCCGTAGAAGGCGCCCTCGCCCGGGTTGAGCGTAACCTTGAGGCCGGCGGCCTCGGTGGCAGCCTTGAGCGCGCCCTCGGCGCGATCCCACGTGTCGTCGGTGCCGGCGCGCACCTTGGGCCGGTCGGAGAACTTCACGTGCACCTCCGTGAAGCCGAAGTCCTTGTAGACGTCGAGCAGCAGCTCGCAGAACGCCTTCGTCTCCGGCGTGATCTGCTCTTCCGTGCAGAAGATGTGCGCGTCGTCCTGCGTGAAGGCACGCACGCGCATCAGGCCATGCAGCGCGCCCGACGGCTCGAAGCGGTGGCAGCAGCCGAACTCGGCCATGCGCAGGGGCAGGTCGCGATAGCTCTTGATGCCTTGCTTGTAGATCTGGATGTGCGCGGGACAATTCATCGGCTTCAGCGCCCACGTCCGGTCTTCCGACTCGGTCGTGTACATGTTCTGGCCGAACTTCTCCCAGTGCCCCGACTGCTCCCACAGCGAGCGGTCGATGAGTTGGGGCGTGTGCACCTCGATGTAGTTGGCGGTCTTGAGGCGGGCGCGGATGTAGTCCTCGAGGACGCGGTACAGCGTCCAGCCCTTGGCGTGCCAGAACGGCATGCCGGCCGCCTCTTCCTGGAAGTGGAAGAGGTCCATCTCGCGGCCCAGGCGGCGGTGGTCGCGGCGCTCGGCTTCTTCGATGCGGTGCAGGTAGGCGGCGAGCTCTTTCTCGTCGCGCCACGCGGTGCCGTAGACGCGCTGCAGCATCTCGTTCTTAGAGTCGCCGCGCCAATAGGCGCCGGCCAGTTTCATCAGCTTGAAGCCCTGGCCGACGTGGCCCGTGGTGGGGCCGTGCGGGCCGCGGCACAGGTCGATGAACGCGCCCTGCTTGTAGACGCTGACGTCTTCGTTGGGCGGGAAGCCGGCGATGAGCTCGGCCTTGTACTTTTCGCCCAAGCTCTCGAAGTAGGCGACCGCGCGCGTGCGGTCCCACACCTCGCGCACCAGCGGCTCGTTGCGCTTGACGATCTCGCGCATGCGCTCCTCGATGCGCGCCAGGTCGTCGGGCGTGAACGGCGCACTACGCGCGAAGTCGTAGTAGAAGCCGTCCTCGACGTTCGGGCCGATCGTCACCTGGGCGTCGGGATAGAGCTCCTTTACCGCCTCGGCGAGGACGTGCGCTGTGTCGTGGCGGATGATGTCGTAGACCGTCGCGTCGTCGTCCTTGCGCGTCACGATCGAGACCGTGGCGTCCTGCTCGATGGGGCGCGAGAGGTCCCACACCTTGCCGTTGACGCGAATCGCCATGGCGGCTTTCGCGAGCCCCGGACCGATGTCGCGGGCGAGTTCGGCGCCCGTGACCGGGCCGGGATAATTGCGGACCTTGCCGTCCGGAAGCGTCAGGGCGACCACGAGAGAGCCTGCTTTGTCGGCGGAAACCATATGGGCGGCGCGCTGCGAGCGCCGACGCCGGGAAAGTAGGCTAGGCGTCCATCCCCTTCAAGGCGGCTTCCGCTACCTCGGCGACAGTGAGCTGGGCGAGGACCGGCTCGCGCAGGACGCGCACCACGGGCCCGCGCGGCGCGCACAGGGCCGGGTCGGAGGCGTGGGAGAACAGCACGACCGAGCGGCAGCCGGCGGTGGCGGCGAGGTGCATGGGGCCGGTGTCGTTGCCGATGGCGACCTTCGCCCGGCGGGCGAGTTCGACCACCTCGGCGAGCGTGGTGCTGCCGGCGAGATCGATGCCACCCGCCTCGGCGACGGCGCGCGTTGCCGCCACGTCGTCCTTGCCGCCGATCGCCACGGCCGTGATGCCGACCTTGGTGAGCTCGCGGGTCAGTGCGGCGAAGTGGGACGCGGGCCAGCGCTTCTCGGGACGATGGGCGGAGCCGCCGGGCGCCAGCAGGGCGAACGAGCGCGGCAACGTCAGGTGGCTGATGTCGGCCTTGGCCCACGACAGATCGGGGTGCGGCACGTGGTCGATGCCGGCGAGGCGCAGCTGCTCGGCCTGGCGATCGACGGTGTGCAGGCGCACGCGCTCGGGACCGGCATGGGGGTGCGACGCGCCGTGCGCGATGCCGGACCACTCGGGCTTCGGTCGCGGCAGCAGGCGGAAGTAGAAGCTCGATCTCGATGAGGTCTGCAGGTCGTAGACGCGGGCGATGGGCTCATCGCGCAGGCGGCGCAGCAGCGACCACCACCCGCTCACCTGGAAGACGCCGGGGCGCGTATCTACCCACACCTGATCGAACAGGCGGCTTTGGCGCGCGAAGTCAACATAGGGCGGCGTCGTCAGCAGGGTGACGTTGTCGCCGAGATGGTGCGCGCGGATCGCGGTGAACGGACCGGTCGCCAAGACGAAGTCGCCAAGCGCGCCGTGCTTGATGACGAGGATGCGTCGCATTCGGCGCTAGCGAGTCCCGTGTCGATTCAGGACGCTGCGGTAGACGTCGAGAGTGGAGGCGCACATGCCTTGCAGACTGAAGTTGCGCAGGATGTGGGTGCGGGCGCGACGGGCGAGGAGCTCGCGGGCGGCGATGTCGAGCTCGAGAGCCTGGTCGAGGTACATCGCCAACAGGTCGGGATCGGAGGGCGGGACGAGCCAGCCGGTTTCGCCGGGCACCACGGTCTCCATGGTGCCGCCGTGGCTGGTGGCGACGACCGGGCGGCCCATGGCTTGGGCCTCGGCGCTGACGCGGCCGAAGGCTTCCGGTTCGGTGCTTGCCGAGACGACGACGTCGGCGAGCATGTAGGCGGCGGGCATGTCGCTCTCGTGGTCGACGAAGCGCACGAGCGATTCGAGGTTGCGCTTGGCGACGATGTCTTCGAGCTCGGCCCGGTAGCGATCGTGGCCTTTGCGGCCACCGACGATGACGCAGACGAACTCGCGCCGCTTCATGCGCGGCAGCGCCTCCAGCAGCACGCGCTGGCCTTTCCAGCGGGCGAGACGGCCCGGCAGCATGATGACGGGCAGGCCGTCGGGCAGGCGCCATGCCTTGGACAGGCGCGCCAGGCGATGCGGGCTGACGGCGCTGGGGTCGAATACGACGGGATCGACGCCGCGCGGGATCGTCACGACGCGGTCGTCGTTGACGCGATAGACCGTGCGGATGTGCTTGGCGATGAACTGCGAGATGGCGATGACGCGATCGCCCTTGATCATGATCGAGTTGTAGAAGCGCTTGGCCGGGTTCGAGTGGCTGTAGTAGCCGTGGAACGTGGTGACGAAGGGAATGTCGAGGCGGCGCGCCGCGGCGCGTGCGGCCCAGGCCGGAGCGCGGCTGCGCGCGTGAATCAGAGACACGTTGTGCTCGCGCGCGGCGGCGCCGATCAGGCGCGAATTGCGGGCGAACAGGAACGGATTGCGTGCCTCGATGGGAAGCTGCACGTGGATGGCGCCGGCGCGTAGCAACTCGCGCACCAGCGGACCGCCCGACGACGCGACGATCGCGCGCCATCCCGCAGCGGTCAGCGCCGCGGCGACGTCGATGACGCCGCGCTCAACGCCGCCGCCATTCATGGAGGGGAGCACCTGCAGGACGGCGGGAACATCGGCCAAGGGAGTACCGTGTGCGGCGTGTGACGGGGCGGTGCTAGTCTGCGCGAAAGTCAATTTGGCCCAAGGTCAATGGAAGCTGTTCCAGGGAAGCCCGCTCCCGTAAGTCGCCTGCGCCGCCGCATCGAGCCGGGCGAGACACCGGCAGGCAGCGGCGGACCGAGTGGCAACGTCACTATTGCGTATCGCGGCATCCCCGGCAAATCCCCGGGGGTGGTGTTCATGACCGGGTATCGGTCGTCGATGGAGGGCGCCAAGGCGCTGGCCCTGGAGGCGTACTGCCGCGCTTCGGGGCGCGCCTACGTGCGCTTCGACTACCAGGGCCATGGCGAGACGGGCGGCGACTTCGAATCGTGCACGCTGTCGACGTGGATCGGCGACGCCTTGGCGATCGTCGATGGAGCGACCGAGGGTCCGCAGATCCTGGTCGGCTCGAGCATGGGCGGCTGGATCATGCTGCGCGTGGCGATGGCGCGGGCGGAGCGCGTTGCGGGACTGGTCGGTATCGCCACGGCGGCGGACTTCACCGAGACGCTGATGTGGGACGCGTTCGACACCGAATGGCGGATGAAGATTCTGAGCGGCACACCCTGGCGCGGACCGTCGGCGGAAGGCGACAGCGAGACGGTGGTGACGCGGGCGCTGATCGAGGACGGGCGACGGCACCTGGTGCTGAAGGATCGGGTTGCCATCGCAAAGCCGGTACGGCTGCTGCATGGCACGGCGGACAACGCGGTGCCGTGGAAGCTGTCCCAGCGGCTGCTCGAGCAGCTCGACTGCGAGGACGCGACGCTGACCTTGGTGAAGGGCGGCGGCCACCGCATGTCCAAGCCGCATGAGCTCGGCCACATCGTGCGCGCGGTCGACGACCTGGTGCGTCAGGCGGAGTCCTCGGCGAGCAAGGCGGCGAGCCCCTCGCGGTAGGTCGGGTAGCGCAGGCGCACGCCCAGCTCCTGCTGGATGCGGTCGTTCCGCACGCGCTTGTTCTCGGCATAGAACGAGCGCGCCATCTCCGAGAGCTTCGCGTCCGTGAACGGCACCAGCGGTGGCGGCTGCACCCCGAGAAGACGCGCGGCGAATTCCGTCACCACGGCGGGCGGCGCGGCTTCGTCGTCGCACACGTTGTAGGTGCGGCCGGGATGCGGATTTGCCATGGAGGCGCGCAGCACGGCGACGAGGTCGTCGATGTGGATGCGCGAGAACACCTGGCCCGGTTTGTCGACGCGGTGGGCGGTGCCGTTGCGCAGCTGGTCGAACGTGCTGCGGCCGGGACCGTAAATGCCGGCGAGACGGAAGATGTGCAGTGGCAGGCTCGCCTCGGTGTGCAGGGTGAACCACGCCGCTTCGGCGCGCACCCGGCGCATGCCGCGCGGGCCGCTGGGCGTGAGATCGGATGTCTCGTCCACCCAGGCGCCGGCGCGGTCGCCGTAGACGCCGGTGGTGGAGAGGTACGCGGCCCAGGCGAGGCTCGGCACGTGCAGGGCGATGTCGGCGGCGTGGGTGTCGACCACGGGGTCGCCGAAGTCGTCGGGCGGGATGCTGGAGAGCAGATGAGTGGTGCCGGCGAGTGCTGCCGGTGCGATGGGGTGATCGCGACGGAAGAGGTGGGCGTCGATGCCGGCCGCGCGCAGCGCCGCCCGCTTCTCCTCGCCGGTGCACGTGCCGGCGACCTGCCAGCCGTCCTCCAGCAGTTCCGCACCAAGGGCCAGGGCGCTGTAGCCGAGGCCGAAGCAGAAGAGCTTCACGTCGTCGCCTGGACGCCTGCGGCGTCGGCGCGGCTCCATTCGGTGCGAACACCAGCATCGCCTTCGGCGGCAAGACGGGCGGATCGCTCGGCGGCGTAGGCAGCGGGCGCCAGACGCCAGAGGGCCCAAGCGGCCATGGCGCGCACGAGCGGCGAGTCGTCGTCGAGCCGAGCGCGTGCAACGGACAGGAGCGACGGATCGCGGCTGTTGCCGATGGCGATGAGGACGTTGCGGACGAAGCGGTCGCGGCCGGAGCGCTTGATCGAGGTACCGGCGAAGCGTTTGCGGAAGGTGGCGTCGTCGAGGGCGGCGAGCTCGGCGAGCGGTGGCGCGGTCGTCTCGGCGCGCGGGTGCAGCTTTGCCTCGTGGGCGGTCTGGGCGTACTTGTTCCATGGGCAGACGGCGAGGCAATCGTCGCAGCCGAAGATGCGGTTGCCGATGGCTGCGCGGAACTCGTCGGCGATGTGTCCGTCGTACTCGATGGTCAGGTACGAGATGCAGCGGCGCGCATCGAGCTGATAAGGCGCCGGGAACGCGGCGGTCGGGCAGGCATCGAGGCAGCGCGAGCAGGTGCCGCACGCGTCCAGCTCGGCCGCGTCGGGTTCGAGGTCGAGGGTCGTGAAGATCTCGCCGAGCAGGAGCCACGAGCCGAAGGTGCGCGACACCAGGTTGGTGTGCTTGCCCTGCCAGCCGAGGCCCGACGCGGCGGCGAGCGGTTTCTCCAGCACCGGCGCGGTATCGGTGAACACCTTCACGTCGGCGCTGAGCGGGCCGGTGACGTAGTCGGCGACGAACTTGAGCTTGCCCTTCAGGAGTTCGTGGTAGTCGCGGCCGCGGGCGTAGGTGGCGATGACGCCGCGGCTCGCATCGGTCGCCTCTTCCGGCGCGCCATAGTTGAGGGCGCAGACGATGACGCTTTTCGCCTCGGGCCACAGGGCGGTGGGGTCGGCGCGCCAGTCGGCGCGGTTCTCCAACCACGCCATGTCGCCGTGGCGGCCTTCCGCCAGGAACTGGCGCAGGCGCTCGCCGGCGGCGGTCGCTGCAGCCGGGCGCGCGAAGCCGACCGCATCGAAGCCGGCCTGTAACGCGCGGGCGCGGATCGCCGCTCGCGCGTCCTTGTTGGTTGGGCGCGCGTCCCGCGCGGCGGCCATCTCAAAAATCCAGGTTGGCGTAGTGCTTGGGCGGCGGCAGGCCGGGGATATAGTCGGCGAGCAGCGGCCGGAAGCTCGGGCGCGACTTGACGCGCGCGTACCAGTCCTTGGCGCCGGCGTAGTCGCTCCACGGAATGTCGCCGAGGTAATCCACGCAGCTGATCTGTGCGGCGGCGGCGACATCCGCCAACCCGAACGTGGGGCCGGCCAGCCAAGTGCGGCGGTCGCACAGCCAGCCGACGTATTCGAGGTGGGTGCCGAGGTTGGAGTGGCCGGCGCGGATGGCGCCGGAGTCCGGCGTGCCCATGGCCATGAAACGCTTGTAGAGCTTCTCGCCGACCAGGTTGTTGGTCACCTCGCGATAGAACTTCTGGTCGAACCAGGCGACCAGGCGGCGCACTTCGGCGCGCTCGCGGGCGTCCGAACCGACGAGCGTGCCCGGCGCATGAGTTTCGTCGAGGTACTCGCAGATGGCGTTGGCGTCCGAGTACACCGCGCCGTCCGCCTCAACCAGGACGGGCACGCTACCGGCCGGGTTGAGCATGAGGAACTCGCGGCGGCGCTCCCAGTCCTTCTCGACGACGAGATCGAACTCGAGCCCCTTCTCGCCCAGGACAATGCGGACCTTGCGCGAAAAAGGCGAAAGCCAGCCGTGATACAGCGTGCGCATCGAGTTCCCGTGCTGCCGGCTCATATCTACAGGGCGGCGCGGCCCGGCGCACGCCCCGTCGCGCCAAAGGCGCGCGTACCCGCGCGACTCGCGAAGCGTGTGTTCCTCACAAAGACGGCCACCATGAATTGCGCGAGCGGGCGCAATGGGCGAAACTCCACCTGCTTTTCTCCCGCGTGGGGCCCGGCGCGTGGATTTCTTGAACATCGTCGCTCTGGCTGTCGTCCAGAGCGTCACCGAATTGCTGCCCGTCGGCTCCGAGGCCCACGTGACGCTGGCCGGCCGCGTGCTGCCGCTGGCCGACCTTGCCGAAACACTCCTGATTCCGGTGCATCTCGGCACCGTGCTGGCGGTGCTGGTCTACTTCCACAGCGAGTTGCTGGCGGCGGTGGTCGGCACCTATCACCTCGCGGTCGGCCGCAGCAGCGACAACGCGCGCCTGACGGTGAAGCTGTTCATCGGGTCGGTGCCGGTGATCGCCGCCGGCGTAGCGCTGATCCTGTTGGACCTGCAGCCGGACGCCGAGACTTCGCTGCTGATGCTGGGCTGGACCATGGTCGGATTCGGCGCGCTGCTGTTCCTGGCCGACCGCATGGGCATGACCCTGCGCCGCATCGAGCACATGAGCGGCGGCACGGCACTGGCGATCGGGCTCGCCCAGGCCATCGCCCTGGTGCCGGGAGCGGGACGCATCGGCGTCACGATGACCGCAGCGCGGCTGCTCGGATTTGAGCGCACGGACGCGGCGCGCTTCGCCATGCTGCTCGGCGTCGTGCCGGTCGTCGCCTTCGTCGGGTGGCATTCGTGGACGCTGTCGCGCACCCAAGGGTGGGCGATGGGCACCGAGGGCGCCATCGCCGCGGGCGTCGCGTTCGTTGCGGCGCTCGGCGCAATCGCCTTCCTGATGCGGTGGCTGAAGCGCGGCTCCCTGGCGCCGTTCGCGCTGTACAGGCTCTTGGTCGGTGCCGCGCTGCTCTATACCGTCTACGCGTAGCGCGCCTTTCGGCGCGACACACGGTGTACGCCTAGAGCACGCTGATCTTCGGCACGTCCAGGTTGCGGCGGTAGCGCGAGAGAATCGCGGGCGCCAGCGTCGCGATCGGCGTCGGCGCGATGCCGAGATCGCGCAGGGTGCGCTGATAGCCGGCAATGATCGAATCGCGGCGCAGCGAACGGATCTGATCGCGGGTGATCTTCAACGGCTTCGGCATCGGCAGCACCGATCCGACCGTCGCCATCAGAGAGACGAGCGGCCAGGGCAGCGGCACGATGGGGCGCCGGCGGCCGGTCTCGCGCAGCGCCATCTGCAGGAGCGCGCGCCAGCTGAGTACATCGGGGCCGGCCAACTCGAACGTCTGCGCGGCGGTTTCCGGGCGCTGCAGGATGCGGAACAGCGCCTCGGCGACGTCGCCGACATAGACCGGCTGGAAGCGCGGGCCATCGCCCCCGCCGAAAACGAACAGCAGCGGGGAGATCTCGGCGACGGCGCCGAAGCGATTGAGGAAGCCGTCCTCGTCGCCGAACACGACCGAGGGCCGCACGATGGTGGCGTTGGGGAATGCGCCGCGCACCAGCCCCTCGCCTGCCGCCTTGGTGCGCGCGTAGCGAGACTGCGCGGCGATGTCGGCGCCGAGCGCTGAGACCAGCACGAGGCGGCCGGCGCCGGCAGCCTTGGAGGCGCGCGCGATGCGGGCGGGGCCTTCGGCGTGCACCGCGGTGAACGTCTGCTTGCCGTGCTCCGCGAGGATGCCGACGAGACTGACCACGGCATCGGCGCCACGCACGGCGCGGGCCACGGACGCGTCGTCGCGCACGTTGGCGGCGACCAGCTCGATCTGGCCGACGGCGCCCATGGGCTTGAGGAACAGCGCGCCTTCCGGATCGCGCACAGCGACGCGGACCCGGTAACCGGCGGCGGCAAGACGCTTCACCAGAGAGCGGCCGATGAAGCCCGAGCCGCCGAAGATCGTCACCAAGCCGCTCATGTCCCCTCCCCCGCGCGCCGGGATACTAGCCGCTCCGCGCCGCCGAGCGCATGCGCGTACTGTCGCGAGAACGTGGCAGTCCCCTGGCCGTCCCCGTCGCAATCGTTGACATCGCCTCGCGCTACCGGTACCGGAAAGCCTCGCAAACAGCCCCTTTGCCCAGGTGGCGGAATTGGCAGACGCACTAGTTTCAGGTACTAGCGGCCGCGAGGTCGTGGAGGTTCGAGTCCTCTCCTGGGCACCACTTCGGCAAGCAGCACACGGCGCCCTTCGCGTTTGCGACGGGGGCCGCTAGCGGGTGGCAGTTACTCTCCACCGCGGCGACTTGCCGGCCGCCTTGCGACTTGGCGACACGGTCGCCATCGACACCGAAACCATGGGTCTGGCGCCGGCGCGTGACCGGCTGTGCCTGGTCCAGCTGTCCAGCGGCGACGGCAACGCCCACGTTGTGCAGCTGCGCCGCGGCGAGTACGCGGCGCCGAACCTGCGGGCGCTGCTCGGCGACCCGGCCGTCACCAAGCTGTTCCATTTTGCCCGCTTCGACGTGGCGGTGATGCGCCACACCTTCGGCATCCTGGCGAGCCCGATCTGGTGCACCAAGATCGCCTCCAAGCTGGCGCGCACCTACACGGACCGCCACGGCCTCAAGGACCTGTGCAAGGACCTGCTCGGCATCGAGCTGTCCAAGCAGGTGCAATCGTCGGACTGGGGTGCCGAAACCCTCACCGAGGAGCAGATCGCCTACGCCGGGTCGGACGTCCTGCATCTGCATCGGCTCAAAGCCGAGCTCGAGCGCATGCTGACCCGCGAGAACCGCCTGCACCTGGCCCAGGCCGCGTTCGCCTTCCTGCCCATCCGCAGCGAGCTCGACCTCGGCGGCTGGGCCGACATGGACGTTTTCGCGCATTAGACCCGGCCGCGGCGCGGGTATTGCGCGGGGCCCAAGACCGAGAGCCGAGCGACCCCCGCCCCAGCCCTCCCCGCGTCGCGCGGGACGCGCGCTCCGCGCGCTGGCGCACCTTCGGCGCGAAGCGGGGCGATGCAGGTCCCCCGCGGCCAAACATTAACGAATAGTTAACGGCGCACCGGCACAGCAAAACTCATGCCGTTTGCTTTTTGAGGTGGCGCCCCCCATAGTTCTCGCAGATTTCGGCCATTTCTGGCCCTCCGGGACTGTCGGGATGAGCAACGTTCGAACCGCTAGCGCCGTCAAGACCGACCGCGTCAGCACGACGCTGGCGGCGGCGGCGCGCGTGCTCAAGATTGAGGCGGACGCGGTCAAGGCGATCGAGACGGCGCTTGGCGACGGGTTGGGCGCTCCCTTCGAGCGTGCCATCGACCTGCTGTTCGCAGCCAAGGGCCGCGCCGTGGTCAGCGGCATGGGCAAGAGCGGCCATGTGGCGCGCAAGATCGCTGCGACGTTCGCCAGCACCGGCACGCCGGCGCTCTTCGTTCATCCTGCCGAAGCGAGCCACGGCGACCTCGGCATGATCGCCGCAGGCGACGCGGTCGTGCTCCTGTCGAATTCCGGGGAGACGGCGGAGCTCGCCGACATCATCACCCACTGCCGGCGCTTCGCGATCCCACTGATCGCCATCGTCGGGCGGCCCGAATCGACGCTGGCGCGCGCCGCGGACGCGGTGCTCGTGCTGCCGAACCATCCGGAGGCGTGCCCGATGGGCCTCGCCCCGACCACCTCGACCACCATGATGCTGGCGCTCGGCGACGCGCTCGCGGTGGCGCTGCTGGACCGCAACGGCTTCTCCAGCGAGCGCTTTCAGGAGCTGCACCCGGGCGGCCGTCTCGGCCGCAAGCTGGTGCGGGTGTCCGATCTGTTCCGCACGGGCGAGGCGCTGCCGCTGGTGGCCGAGGACACCAGCATGGCCGACACCCTCATCGAGATGACGCGCAAGAGCCTGGGCTGCGTCGGCGTGACCGACAAGCGCGGCCGCCTCGCCGGCATCATCACCGACGGCGACCTGCGCCGGCACATGTCGCGCGACCTGTTGGACCGCCGCGCCCGCGACGTGATGACGGCCAATCCGAAGACCATCGCCAAGAGCAGCCTGGCGTCGGACGCCCTTGGCTGGATGACCGTCGCCAACTCCGGCCGCGGCATCACCAGCCTGTTCGTCGTCGACGACAACAGCGCCGACGGACCCCCGATCGGCATCCTGCACGTGCACGACTGCCTGCGCGCCGGCGTCGACATGGACGCGCGCACCCGCGACAACGAATGACCGTGGACGCGCCGAGCGGCCTTGGCCCCGAAAACCTTGCGAGCGAGGCGCGCCTCGGCTTTGGACGGCGGCGCGCACCGGACGTGCGCGGCAGCCGCCGCTACAGCCGCTTCGTCGGCGCGATGAAGTTCCTCCTGCCGGTGGTCGCGCTGGCCTTGATCGTCATGATCCTGGCCTGGCCGCAGATCTACGGCAGCGAGGAAGGCTCGTTCCGCTTCACGTTCGCCGACCTCGAGCGCGACAACACCGGAGCGCTGGGCGTCACCAAGGCGCGCTTCGCCGGCACCGATTCAGCCAACCGGCCGTTCACCGTCACCGCCGACCGCGCTTTGCAGAAAGAAGGCTTCGAGGTCTTCGAGCTGACGACCCTGCAGGCCGACATCACCACCGGCGACGGCACCTGGCTGTCGATCACCGCCGACACCGGCGAGTACCGGCGCGCCGACCGCGTCCTGGTGCTGGGCGGCATCATCGATGTGTACTCGAACGTCGGCTACGAGATGCATGCCACCGAAGCGGTGGTGAACCTTGGCGACGGCACGGTGCGCAGCACGCGCCTGGTCGAGGGCCACGGCCCGCTCGGCGCCATGCGCGCCGACACCATGATCTACAGCGCCGACGGCAAGCGCCTGCAGCTGTCGGGCGGCGTGCGCGTCGTCATGAACCCGCGCGCAGCAGGATGAACGTGACCCCTATCAGAGTGCTCGCGGCAGCCGCGCTCACGCTCAGCGCCGCCGTTGCCGGGGCGCAGATCGCGCCGCCGCCGGTGAACCTGAACGAGCCGATCGAGATCGTCGCCAATACGCTCGACGTGCAGCAGGACCGCCGCACCGCGACGTTCGCCGGCGCCGTCGTAGCGACCCAGGGCGTCATGATGCTGAAGGCCGACCGCGTCCAAGTGTCCTACGGCGCCCAGGGCGGCGCCAACAGCTTCGACAAGCTCGAAGCGACGGGGAAAGTCTTCATCTCGACGCCGCAGGAGACAGCCCAGGGCAACGCCGCCATCTACGAGGTCGGCCCCGGTATCATTACGTTAACCGGTGCCGTGGTACTCACCCGAGGTGAGAACGTCCTGCGTGGTGAACGACTGGTACTGAACCTTGCGAATGGCACAAGCCGCATGGAAGGTGGCGCCGGAGTGGGCGCCGATGGCCGAGTCCGCGGCGTCTTCGTTCCGGAGGCAGGCGGCAACCCCAAGTAGGGGTCGTCGCACGGTACCTATGAGCGCCTCGGGAACTCCCGCCAGTTCGTCCGCGAGCCAGCGACCCGAGGACCCGAACGGTCCGCGCCTGGTCGCCTCCAACGACGGCCTGCTCGCGAACATGCTGGGCAAGTCCTACAAGAAGCGCCCCGTACTGCGCGACGTGTCGCTGTCGCTGCAGCGCGGCGAAGCGGTCGGCCTGTTGGGCCCGAACGGCGCCGGCAAGACGACCTGCTTCTACATCCTGTCGGGACTGATCGCGCCGGACTACGGCAGCATCTTCCTCGACGGACACGAGATCACCAACTTGCCGATGTACCGCCGCGCACGGCTGGGCGTCGGCTACCTGCCGCAGGAGGCGTCGATCTTCCGCGGCCTCACGGTCGAGGGAAACATCCGCGCGGTGCTCGAAGTGGTCGAGCCGATGCGCGACGCGCGTGAGGCCCTCCTCGACGAGTTGCTCGCCGAGTTCTCCATCAGCCATCTGCGCCGCACGCCGGCCCAAGCGCTGTCCGGCGGCGAGCGCCGCCGCGTCGAGATCGCCCGCGCGCTGGCGACGCGTCCGTCGTTCATGCTGCTCGACGAGCCGCTCGCCGGCATCGACCCGATCGCCGTCGCCGACATCCGCGATCTCGTGTCGCATTTGAAGGACCGTGGACTTGGCGTTCTGATTACCGACCACAACGTGCGCGAGGCGCTGGACATCGTCGACCGCGCCTACATCCTGCACGAGGGCCGCGTGCTCATGGAGGGCCCGCCCGCCGAAATCGTCGCCCACAAAGATGTGCGCCGCGTGTACCTGGGAGAGCGTTTCAGCTTGTAACGCGCCCACATGGCAATCGGACCCAGACTAGAGCTCCGCCAGGCGCAAACCCTGGTGATGACCCCGCAGCTGCAGCAGGCAATCAAGCTGCTGCAACTGAGCAATCTTGAGCTCGCCGAGTACGTGGAAGGTGAGCTCGAACAGAATCCGCTGCTCGAGAAGCGCGAGGCTGAGCGCACGGTCGAGAACGAACCGGGCGACCAGGTCGCCCAGACGACCGGCGACTCCTCCACCACGACGCTCGACCAGATCGTACGCGACGGCAAATCGGACGACACGCCGCTCGATGTCGGCATGCACGAGGCGATGAATGCCGACGAGCCCTCCGCCGGCGACGGCGTCGGTGGCGACCTCTACCTGCACAGCAAGGGCGGCCGCAGCGACTTCGACTCGGAAGAGTTCGACTTCGAGCAATCCACGTCGAAGGACGAGTCGCTACAGGACCACCTGCGCGGCCAGCTCGGCCTCGATGTCGGCGACATGGTCGACCGGCTGATCGGGGTGCAGCTCATCGACCTCGTCAACGACGCGGGCTACCTGGTCGGCGACCTCGAAGCGGTGGCCGATTCGGTCGGCACCACGATCGAGCGCGTCGAGGGCACGCTATCGCGCCTGCAGCGCTTCGATCCGCCGGGCGTATTCGCACGCACGCTGGCCGAGTGCCTGGCTATCCAGCTCAAGGAGCGCGATCACCTCGATCCGGCCATGCAGGCGATGCTGAGCCGCCTCGACCTGGTGGCGCGCAACGACGTGCCGGGGCTGTGCAAGGTCTGCAATCAGAGCACCGAAGACGTGCTCGACATGATCTCCGAGATCAAGTCGCTCAACCCGAAGCCGGGATTGGCGTTCGGCACCGACCTCGCCCAGACCGTGGTGCCCGACGTGTTCGTGCGCGCCCGGCCGAAGGGCGGCTGGCTGATCGAGCTCAACGCCGACACGCTCCCCTCGGTTCTGGTCAATACCCGCTACTACGCGCGCATCTCGTCGTCTGCCAACTCGGAAGCCGACAAATCGTATCTGTCGGAGAAGCTCAGCTCAGCCAACTGGCTGGTGAAGTCGCTGGATCAGCGCGCCAACACGATCCTGAAGGTCGCCACCGAGATCGTCGCGCAGCAGGAAGCGTTCCTGACCCACGGCGTCGCCTACCTGCGGCCGTTGAACCTGCGCGACATCGCCACCGCCATCAGCATGCACGAGAGCACGGTGAGCCGCGTCACGGCGAACAAGCACATGACGACGACGCGCGGCATCTTCCCGATGAAGTACTTCTTCACGTCGGCGATCGCGTCCGCGGACGGTGGCGCCAACCACTCGGCCGAGTCGGTGCGCGCGCGCATCCGCCAGCTGATCGATCACGAGACGCCGGAGCAGATCCTGTCCGACGATCGCATCGTCGAAATCCTGCGCGTCGCCGACATCGACATCGCCCGGCGCACGGTCGCCAAGTACCGCGAGGCGATGCGCATCCCCTCGTCGGTGGACCGCCGGCGCCTGAAAAAGATGATCGCCTAGCTAGCTGCGCCCCTGCGGGGCCGCGACGCTATCCGCCGATCCGGATCTGCACCTGGGCGCCCGGCGGAGGCTGGAAGCCGGGCGGCGGAGCGTCGCCGGGGCCGAACACTTGGAATTGCGGACCTTGTGCAGCCGCGGGCGCCGTCGTGTCGACCGTGGTGCCGGTGATGATCTTCTGGCCAGGCGTGAGATTGCCGGCCAACACTTCGGAGAAACGGCCATCGGTGGCGCCGATGGCGATCGCCACCATCTGCGGCTTGCCCGCTTCGTCCTGCACGAACACGCGGCCGGCGCGGCCGCCGTTCTGCAGCGGTGCCTGGGCGTTGGTGACCGTCGCCGCGCCAGCCGGCGCGTAGCGCAGCGCCGTGTTGGGAACGCGCAGCACGTCGCGCTGGGCGAGGATGATGCTGCCGCTGGCGGTCATGCCCGGCAGCAGGGCGAGGTCGCTGTTGTTGATGGCGACGACGACTTGGTAGGTGGTGACGTTCTGCACCGTCTTGGCGGCGAGACGCACCTGGGCGACACGGCCGGCGAAGTTGCGGCCGGGAAAGCTGGAGACGGCGAACGTCACGGGCTGACCGACCTGCACCTTGGCGATGTCGGATTCGTCGACGCTGACCAGGAGCTTCATCTGGGCGAGGTCCTTGGCCGTGGTGAACAGCACCGTCGGCTGGTTGGTACCGGCGATGACCGATTGGCCGGCCTCGACATTGCGGACGATGATGACGCCGTCGGCGGGAGCCTTGATGACGGTGCGCTCGAGTTCGGTCTTGGCCTCGGCGACGGACGCTTCTTTCTGCTGAATGGTGGCACGCGCCGACGTCACGCCTGCCTCGGCGATGGTCAGCGATGAGCGCCGGCCATCGAGGGTGGCGAGCTGACCGTTGATGTTGGCGGTCGTCTGCTCGATCTGGGTGCGCGCCTGATTCAGCTTGGTTTCGGCATCGCGCACGGCGGTAGCAGCGACAACGTTGCGCGCGAACAACTCGGTCGCGCGGTCGAGATCGCGTTGCATCTGCTCCAGCGCCAGTTGCGCGTTGGCTAGCTGCGCCCGGCTGGAGGTAATGGAGGATTCCGTGCTGCGGATGTCCGTCCGCGCGCGATCGACCGCGGCCTGGGAGGAGAGGAGGCTGGCGCGCGCCATCACCAAGTCGGCCTCGGCGGAGTTGAGACGCGACTGGAACAGCTCGGGATCGAGGCGCGCCACCACCATACCGGCGGTGACGGGAGTGTTGTAGTCGACGTTGACCTCGATCAGCTGGCCGCTGACCTGGGTCATGATGTTGACGCTGCCGATCGCCTGGACCGGACCGCTGGCAGGAATGGCGGTGACGATCGCACCGCGATCGACGGAAGCGGTGCGCAACTCCGGCGCCGCGGCATCGCCGCCCTGGGTGATCGCCCAGGCAGTGCCGACGACGACGACGACCGCGAGACCGACGGCGGCCCAACGCCAACGGCCCTGCAACCAACGCAGCCGTACAATATCGCTCACCACACTCATGACGGCCCCCGCTCGAATCAGTGCGCGCGTGGCGCGCCGGGGAACCCCGGGGGAGGACAGGGTGTTCCGATCGGCACGCCGCGCTGCGCTGCATCACATGTAAGCGCTTGCGGTGTCAGCAATATGCCTGCCGCGTGTCGCCGTGACGGCTGTTTTGTAACAACACGTGACAGGCGCTTCGGCGGCAACGCCCCGTAACCAAGAACTCGCCGACCGGCGCGGCGCACTGCGGTGCCAGGCCATGCCATGCGTCGCAGCAGCGTCCCGCCAAGGCCACGCTGGGGGCGTGGAATCGGCCTGAAACCCGTGAAAAACTGTCATATTGTGTTCGATTGACACCCCCCGGGGGCGGGCCTATGGTCCCGCGTCCAAAATGCGCCGGGTGCCCGTTTTTTCGACGGAGTCTGGCCTTGCCGGCCCTGATTGTGGCCTGCACGGAGCCCCCCGGGTGCGTTTCCATGGGTCGTGGTCATTCGCGACTTGATCCCAGAACGGATGGCGTCCTCTGACAGCGCCGACAAGCGCTGGTCGATGATGCGTGTGTTGCCCACATTTTCAGTACGGGGGCGAGGTTCGGACATGGATTTGAACGCTTTGCTTGGCCCTGGCAACGTCGTGCCAACGCTCAAGGCGACGAACAAGAAGCAGGTCTTCGCCGAGATGGCGGCACGTGCGGCCAAGGTCACCAAGCTCGACGAACGCCAGATCTTCGACGTGGTGCAGGAGCGGGAGCGCCTCGGCACCACCGGCATCGGCGGCGGCATCGCGATTCCACACGGCAAGGTGCCGGGCCTGGACCGACTCTACGGATTCTTTGCGCGCGTCGAGACTCCCGTAGATTTCGACGCCATCGACGGTGAGCCCGTCGACCTCGTTTTCATGCTGCTGGCGCCCGAGAGCGCCGGCGCCGATCACCTCAAAGCCCTCGCCAAGGTCAGCCGCGTCCTGCGCGACCGCGCCATGTGCGAGAAGCTGCGCGGCTCGCGCAACGCGGACGCGCTGTATGCGCTGCTGACGGAGAGTGCGACGCCGCACGCGGCGTAGCCGACGTCCCAACGAACGCACGGCGCCGGAATGCAGACGCTGCCGGCGCCGTGTACGTTTCCGGCGTTCGTTCAACTCAGGTTCTCAGGGATCATTCGCGCCACGGGTATGGGCCCAAGCGGCCCATCCCGCGATCAGAAGGCTAGTGAACCGACGCGGGCTCCAGCTCGTGCTGGCGCACGGCGGCGAAAGCGATCTCACGGCTCGGCGCGATGGCGAGCTGGGTGCCGTCCGCGAGGTAGATGGCGTAGGCGCGCACACCTTCGATGGTGACGGCCTTCACGTAGGCGACCGTCGGATCGATCAGTGGCGGCATATCGACTCGTCCGAATTCGATGCGTTCCATGATCCAACTCCTCCTGGAGGCGCGCCGCTAGCCGGCGGCCTTGAGACGTGGGGCGTTGATCGCCGTATCGCTCTTGGCGGGAGCCTTGATCTCGATCTTCCGGCTCACCGTTTCCGGTGACGGGCGGCGGAGGTCGATGCTGAGCAGGCCACTGTCGAGGCCGGCTCCGACCACCTCAATCCCGTCGGCGAGCACGAAGGCCCGCTGGAACTGGCGCGCGGCAATGCCGCGATGCAGAAAGACGCGATCTTGCTCGTCCTGTTCGCCACGACGCTTGCCGCGGATGACGAGTTGGTTCTCTTCCAGCGCAACATCGAGGTCGTCTTTGGTGAAACCGGCAACCGCGATGGTGATGCGAATGCCATCGTCACCGATCTGTTCGATGTTGTACGGGGGGTAGCCGTCCCCCGCCGACTTGGCTATGCGGTTCAAGGTTCGCTCGAACTGCTCGAACCCGAGCAGGAAGGGGCTTTCGAACAGCGTCATACAGGTCTCCTCGTCTAGAGCGAGTGGCGAGGGAAGACCCGAAATCGGCACCTTCCCGCCGCCCATGACACCGCCGGCCCGACCTGCGGTACCGGCTGTGTCATAGACCAATATTGGGGGCAGAGCCCCCCCGATCAAGAACCGTTAGGAGTGGCGCGAACGAGCGGACTTCTTCGCCTTGGCGCCCCTCTTGGCCGCAGCTCGCCCCTTTGGGGCAGAACGCTTGGGGGCAGCCCGGCGGGTGGCGCCCCGCTTGGCGGGAGCTTTCTTGGCCGCCTTCTTGGCTACGGCCTTCTTAGGGGCGGCCTTCTTGGCCGCCTTTTTCGGGGCCGCCTTGGCCACCGCCTTCTTGGCTTTGCCGCCGAGGCGGCTGGCGATCGCCTTCACCAGGCCGGCGAGGCCGGTGCGCTCGTGGCCTTCGGCCAGCAGCGGACGCAGGTTGTTCGGAATGGCGAAGTACGCCGCGTGCATCTCGGGATTGTAGTGACGCGTCTCGATGCCGGACTGCTTCAGGCGGCGGCGAATGGTGGCCTGGGGAATGCTCGGCAGCATCATGGAGTCGCTGGCCCAGCCGAACGCCATGTGGGCGCCGACGTAGCAGGGCACCGGCGAGAGGTACGCGCCGGCGTTCTTGAACACCTGCAGGCGGTGGTGGTGGGCGTCGCGCAGCTCTTCCTGCTGGTAGAACGACACGCCGTTCTGGGTGACCATGAGGCCGCCCTTCTTCATGACGCGCTTGCAGTTGCCGAAGAACGGCGCCTGGAACAGGACGATGCCGGGGCCCTGCGGGTCGGTGGAATCGACCAGGATCAGGTCGAAGCGCTTGTCGGTTTCGGCGACGTAGGCGGCGCCGTCACCGGGCAGGTTGATGGTGCGCGGATCGTCGAAGGCGCCGGCGTGGTGGAGCGGCAGGTGCTCCTTGCACATGTCGATGAGTTCGCCGTCGATGTCGACGATGACGACTTCCTTCACGTTGGGATGCTTGAGCACCTCGCGCAGGATGCCGCCGTCGGCACCGCCGATGATGAGCACGCTCTCGACGCGGCCGTGAGCCAGCATGCCTACGTGGGTCATGCTCTCGTGGTAGTAAAACTCGTCGCCCTCGGTGGTCTGCACCACGCCGTCGAGGCACAGCACGCGCCCGAGCCGCTCGTTCAGCAGGATCTCGACCGTCTGGAACTTGGTCTGGCCCTTGAAGAGCACGCCGTCGACGCGGATGCCTTGGCGATAGAACGGGTACAGCGTCTCGTCGAACCAGGTGGTGGTCATCGATGCAATTCCTTGCGAGCGGGGGCGGCGCGCGGACCATGCCGCCGCAGACGCTCGCCGTCAACGCACACATCGTGCGCGGCACGCCTTCGGCGTGACGGCTGGGCGCGCATTCGCGCCTGACCCAAGCGCGATGCTACCGTCCACGCGATGACCGCCGCGCCGCCCAACAACGTCCGCTACTACGACCGCGCCAACGACCGCCTCGTCTATGTCGGGCGCGCCGCCACCACCGAGGCGTGGGACGACTGGTGGCGGACGGACGCGTTGCGCCGCGCGGTGACCGCGCCGCGCAATTGGTTCGTCGTCGGCAACACCAAGAAGCACCTGGCGGCCGGCGCGCGCGTGCTCGACGGCGGTTGCGGGCGGGGCGACAAGGTGTTCGCCCTGCGGCGCGCCGGCTTCGATGCGGTCGGACTCGACTTCGCACCCGAGACGGTACGCGCAGTGCATGCCGCGGTGCCGGAGCTGCCCATCGTGTGTGGCGACGCGCGGCGCCTACCGTTCGCGGACGCCAGCTTCGACGGCTACTGGTCTCTGGGCGTCATCGAGCATTTCTTCGGCGGCTATGGCGACATCCAGGAAGAGATTCGGCGCGTGCTGCGCCCGGGCGGCACGTTGTTCCTGACCTTTCCGTCGCTATCGCCGCTCAACCGGCTTGGCATCCGGCGTGGCGCCTACCCGGAGTTCCGCGACGGCCCCGAGCAGCGCGACGCGTTCTGGCAGTTCGCTTTTCCGAGCGCGACTATTGCTGCGGACTTCGCCAGCGCCGGCTTCGAGCTGGTGCACGAGGAAGGCCGCGGCGGCATGATCGGCCTCCGCGAAGAGCTTGGGCCGATGGGACGGGCGCTGCACTACGTCGAGACGCACCAGGGCTTCCCGCCGTTCCGTGCGTTCTACGTGCTCGGCAACCTGCTGCTGTCGCCGTTCGCCTACCACATCCGCTTCTTGGTGCTGCGCCGCCGCTAACCCGGTGTCGTCGCGACGCGCTAGCGGCGCAGGCCGATGCGGAAGCAACTCGGCACGGGCAGCGACGTTACGCCTACATCTTGGAAGCGGCCGGTCACGGCGGCGAGCCGCGCAACGAACTCGGTGATCTCGGCGAGCGCGATGCCGGGGAACTTCTGCTTTCCGTACGCGGCGTAGCCGGAGCCCATGCGCCAGCGCCGCACCAGTGGCGCGACGGCTTCGCGCACGCGATCGAATGCGACGCGAGCATGCACGCCGGCGCCGGGGCGGTAATCGTGGGGCGCAATGTTCAGCGCAGCGAGGCCGTCCGCGACGCGTTCGGCTGCCAACGGTCCGTCGATCGCCGCGATGTAGCGGGCCGCCTCCGTGCCGGCGCCAGCGGGGACCCGCACGTTTCCGGCGAGCGCTGCCGTCACGCGCGCGACCAGTTCGTCCTCGGTCGCCGCCTGCTCGCTCAGCGCGTGGGGCAGATGCGAATCCAGCACCGCGTCAGTTGCCGGGCGGTAGGCGATGACGGGGCGATCGAGCAGGTAGGCCTCGACGCCGGTGGTGCAGCTGTTGTGGATCATCGCGTCGCAGCCGGCGATCCACGGGATGGCGCTGCCTTCGAACACCACGGCGACGTTGCCCTGGCCCGCGACCTCTTGGCGCCAGCGCTCGTGGTTCTCGGACGGGTGCGGGCGCACGACGATGGCGTGATCGGGGAAGGCGCGGCGCAGCACCGGGATGGCCGCGACGAAAGCGCGGTACAGCACCTCGATGTAGTCGCGCCAGCGCTGGAAGAAGGCGAGCTGCTCTGGCGTCGCAATGGTGCCGCGCCGCTGCAGCGCTTCGATCCAGAAGTCGTAGCCCATGAAGTGGTTGAAGCGGCTGAAGTTGGTCGCCACGAGGATGTAGCGGCCGAAGCGGCGGCGCAGATCGGCGACGTCGGCGTCGTGTACCGCGCGCACGTCGGGACGCAGCAAATCGAAGCGCGGATGGCCGGTAACGAGAATCTTCGACGCCGCGTCCGGCGCCTTGCGCAGGATGTCGGCCTGCTGCACGTCGCCCCAGGCGAAGAAGCGATCGACTTGGGCGAGCGATTCCAGATGCACGCGCTCGTGCAGGTACGTGTCGCGGTCGCGGTAGACGAGTCCTTCCTCGCACCAAGACGCCAGACGATCGCCGAGTGCGGTGGCGCGCTGGAAGATCGGCACCTTCGAACGATCGACGCTCTTGTCGATGGCGAGGCCGCGCGGCAGCAGATCGAGACCGCGCTGCAGAGCGTTCTGCTCGCCGAGCACCACGTCGAAGCCGCGCTCGGCCGCGACCACCGCCTGCAACACCTTGGCGTGGAATTCGCGGACTTTGACTTCGACGGGCAGGAGCAGCCAGGGACGCGCCGGCATGTTCTCGTTCTAGCGGCTAGCGGCGGGAATCAGAAGGGCCCGACCTTGCGGCCGAGCCCTTCGTGAACTGGTGGAGCCAAGGGGAGTCGAACCCCTGACCTCTTGAATGCCATTCAAGCGCTCTCCCAACTGAGCTATGGCCCCGGAAACGTGGGCGCGCTGCAAAGCCGCGCGGCGGCAGACCTTATGTCCGGCCGTTCTTGGGAATCAAGGAGCTTACTTCTCCTCCGGCTCCGGCTCGAAGGGAGCCTCCTCTTCCTCGGCTTCCTCCTCGACGAACTCCTCCTCGTCGTCGGGGAACTCGCCCTCTTCCTCGTCCGCGACGATCGCCGGCTCCTCGTCGCCTTCGGCGGCGACCGGCGCGACGCGCGGCTCCGGCTTGGGCTTCGGCTTCGGCTTCGCGACGGGCGTTGGCGCAGCGGCGGCGGCCTTAGCGGCCGCGGCGCTGTACACGGTGCCACAGCGCGGGCAAACCGGCGGCTCCTTGCCGAGGTCGTAGTACTTGGTACCGCAGGATTGGCATTCCCGCTTGCCTCCCAATTCCGCTTTCGCCACCTATGAACCTCCTGCGGGCAGTTCCGCCCAGGGACATCGCCCTACGGGTTTCCTCCGGCCAAGTCGCGATCGCCAAGCTCAGGAATAGAGCGGCCCACGGGCCGGAGGGCACTGAAAATTGGCGGGTCCGTGTGCCACGAAGGCACCGGCATGTCCACAGGTTTGCACGGAACTGCGCCGAAGGCACCTCGGGTCGGCGGCCTATGCACCCCGCGTTGTCGCGCCGCCGCCGCCCTGGCCCGGCGGCGCGGCGCAGCCGCCTCGCTGTCGATTTGTCGAGGCGCCGCCGCTGGCGGCAGTCCAGAGGCGTATGCTACAGACGCGCCGCTTCTCCGGTCGCCGCACGAGGCCCGCGGCCAACCCATTGGACCATGGCAAAGCTTCGCGCATCACCAAGCGGACCGCTCCGCGGCACCGTCCGCGTCCCCGGTGACAAGTCGATCTCCCACCGCGCCCTGATCCTGGGGGCGCTGGCTGCCGGCCGCACCACGGTCACGGGCATGCTCGAGGGGGACGACATCCTGTCCACGGCGGGGGCCTTGCGCGCCCTCGGCGCCCGTATCGAGCGCCAGGCCGACGGCCGCTGGGTGGTGGACGGGCCGGGGCTTGGCTCGTTCCAGGAGCCGGGTGGCGTGCTCGACCTCGGCAACTCCGGCACCGGCGCGCGCCTGATGATGGGCGTCGTCGCGACCCAGCCGTTCACAAGCTTCTTCACCGGCGATGCGTCGCTGTGCAAGCGGCCGATGGCGCGCGTCACCGATCCGCTGCGCCGCATGGGCGCCCAGGTGCTGGCGCGCTCGGGTGCGCGCCTGCCGCTCGCCATCACCGGCTCCGAGGAATCGACGCCGATCGAGTACACGCTGCCGGTTCCCTCCGCGCAGGTGAAGTCGGCGATCCTCCTCGCCGGCCTCGGCACGGCGGGGGAGACGACCGTGATCGAGCCGGAGCCGACGCGCGACCACACCGAACGCATGCTGCGCCGCTTCGGCGCCACCGTGCGCGTCAAAGACGAAATCATCGACGGCAAGAAGCTGCGCTACGTCACCGTGGTGGGCGAGCCCGAACTGCGCCCGAACGCGGTCAACGTGCCGGGCGATCCGAGCTCGGCGGCGTTTTTGGCGGTCGCGGCGCTGAGCGTGCCGGGATCGGAGATCCGCATCGAGAACGTCGGCATGAATCCGCTGCGCATCGGCATCTTCGATTCGTTGCGCGAGATGGGCGGCGACATCCGCTTCGAGAATCGCCGCGATCAGGATGACGAGCCGACCGCCGACATCCTCGTAAAAGCGAGCCGCCTGCAGGGGATTCGCGTGCCGGCCGAGCGCGCGCCGAGCATGATCGACGAGTACCCGGTGTTCGCCATGGCCGCGTCGCTCGCCAAGGGCACGACGCGCATGGAAGGACTCGCCGAGCTCAAGGTCAAAGAGAGCAATCGTCTGGCCGCGATCGCCGTCGGCTTGAAGGCGTGCGGCGTGCGCGTCGCGGAAGACGGCGACGCACTTACCGTCGAGGGGCTCGGCGGCGCCCCGCCGGGCGGCGCGATGGTGGACGCGGCGCTCGATCACCGCATCGCCATGGCGTTCCTGGTGCTGGGCCTGTCGAGCAAGTCGGCGATCGGCGTCGATGGCACCGAGACGATCGCCACCAGCTTCCCGGGCTTTGCGTCGTTGATGGGCAGCCTCGGCGCCTCGATCGTGATTCCCAATCGATGATCATCGCCATCGACGGGCCCGCGGCGGCCGGCAAGGGGACGCTGGCGCGCAAGCTCGCCGAGCACTACGGCTACGCGCATCTCGACACGGGCGCGCTCTATCGCGCGGTCGCCTCACGGGTTCTGCGCGCCGGCGTGGCACCCAACGACTCGGCCGGCGCCACCGAGGAGGCGCAACTGCTCGATGCGGGTGACCTGCTGGCGCCGGACCTGCGCACGGAACGCGTGTCCGACATCGCGTCGCGGGTTGCGACCGTTCCCGGCGTGCGCGCCGCACTGCTCGACTTCCAGCGGGAGTTCGCGCGCCGCCCGCCCGAGGGACAAAAAGGTGCCGTGGTCGAGGGCCGCGATATCTGCACGGTCGTGCTGCCAAACGCCGATAAGAAGCTGTTCGTGACCGCCTCCGCCGAAGTTCGCGCCGAACGGCGCTGGAAGGAGCTGGCGGCCGGCGGGGCCACCGTCAGCCGCGCAGAAGTGCTGAAATCCGTGGTCGAGCGGGACCGTCGGGACGAGGAAAGAGCCCAATCGTCGCTCCGGGTGGCCCCGGGGGCGTTCTTGCTTGATACGACGAAACTCGATATAGACGCGGCGTTCGAGGCCGCGAAAGCCTTTGTTTCCGGCCAGAACTAGCGTGGTTCGTAGAGGTCCCAGCGGTTGGGTCGCTTAAGCGACGCAACGATGGGGTGCTATTTGCACACACACCGTGTGCGAACCCGCCTGTGCAACCTTTAATCCCCCGCCGCGGGCGCAAATCCGGCACCCCTTCATGACCGCATCCACCAACACCGCTGCTTCCGCGTCCAAAGAGATTTTTGCCGACCTCCTGAAAGAATCGTACGGCAACAACGACGGCCTCGAGGGGTCGGTCGTCAAAGGGCGAGTCATCTCGATCGAGAACGACACTGCCGTGATCGACGTCGGACTGAAGTCCGAAGGCCGCGTCTCGCTGCGTGAGTTCTCCGAGCGCGGCCGCGCCTCCGAGATCAAGCCGGGCGACGAGGTCGAAGTCTTCCTCGAGCGGATGGAGAACGCCCAGGGCGAGGCAGTCCTCTCCCGCGAGAAGGCGCGCCGCGAAGAGGCGTGGGCCGAGCTCGAGAAGTCGTTCAAGGCCAATAAGCGCGTCCAGGGCGTGCTGTTCGGCCGCGTGAAGGGCGGCTTCACCGTCGATCTTTCCGGCGCCGTTGCGTTCCTGCCGGGCAGCCAGGTCGACGTGCGTCCGGTGCGCGACGTCTCGCACCTGATGGGCACCGACCAGTGGTTCCAGATCCTCAAGATGGATCGCCGCCGCGGCAACATTGTTGTCTCGCGTCGCGCAGTCCTCGAAGAGACTCGTGCGGAAGCGCGCCAGGAGCTGATCGCCAATCTGACCGAAGGTCAGGTGCTGGAAGGCGTGGTCAAGAACATCACCGACTACGGTGCGTTCGTCGACCTCGGCGGCATCGACGGCCTGCTGCACGTCACCGACATGGCGTGGCGCCGCGTCAATCACCCGACCGAAGTCGTCGCCATCGGCGACACCGTGAAGGTGCAGGTCATCCGCGTGAATCCGGATACCCAGCGCATCTCCTTGGGCATGAAGCAGCTCGAGGCCGATCCGTGGCAGGGCGTCGACGCCAAGTACCCGGTGAACGCCAAGTTCAAGGGTCGCGTCACCAACATCACCGACTACGGCGCCTTCGTGGAGCTGGAGCCGGGCGTCGAAGGCCTGGTCCACGTCTCCGAGATGAGCTGGACGAAGAAGAACGTCCACCCGGGCAAGATCGTCTCGACCTCCCAGGAGATCGAGGTGATGGTCCTGGACGTCGATCCGAACCGCCGCCGCGTCTCGCTCGGCATCAAGCAGTGCACCGAGAATCCGTGGGGCCAGTTTGCCGAAGGTCACCCGCCCGGCACCGTCATCAAGGGCGAGATCAAGTCGATCACCGAGTTCGGCCTGTTCATCGGCCTGGACGGTGGCGTCGACGGCATGGTGCACCTCTCCGACCTGTCTTGGGACAAGGCCGGCGAGACGGTCATCAACGACTACAAGAAGGGCGACATGGTCGAGGCGAAGGTCCTCGACACCGACGTCGAGAAGGAGCGCATCAGCCTCGGCATCAAGCAGCTGGCCGCCGATCCGCAGGCGAGCGTCGTCAAGTACAAGAAGGGCGACACTGTCACCTGCACCATCTCGGCGGTTCATGCCGGCGGTATCGACGTGGTGTTCGGCGAAGGCCTGAACGCCTACATCCGCAAGCAGGACCTCGCCCGCGACCGCTCCGAGCAGCGGCCCGAGCGCTTTGCTGTCGGCGACAAGGTCGACGCCAAGGTCGTCACCATGGACGCCGACCTGCGCAAGATCGGGCTCTCCGTGAAGGCGCTCGAGATCTCCGACGAGCGCGAGGCGATGGCCAACTACGGCTCGTCCGACTCGGGCGCTTCGCTCGGCGACATCCTTGGCGCCGCAATGCGCGCCAAGGGCGAGGGCGAACCCAAGAAGGCCGGCACCAAGAAGAAGGCCAAGGACGACGAAGGCGAAGGCGAGGCTGAAGCCGACGCCGAGTAACCTTCTGGCGACATTCGCTTGTTAACGCTAGTAACCCCTCGACGCACAACGTCGAGGGGTTATTGTTAGGATCAAGCTCATGTCGCTCGACGCCGATGCCATCGCCAACCGCCGCCGCTTGAAGCGGCGTCTCGTTTTCTGGCGCCTGCTCGCCCTTGTCGTTGCGATCGGCGCGGTCGGGTTCCTGGTGTGGGACGACGAGCGCATCTCCCTCGGCGATCGCATCGCCCAGGTCGACATCGACGGCGTCATCCTCAACGACGAAGAACGCCTCCGCACGCTGGCCCGGCTCGGCGCCGACGACTCGGTCAAGGCGATCATCCTGCGCATCGACAGCCCCGGCGGCACGGTCGTCGCCGGCGAAGAGCTGTATCGGGCGGTGCGCGAGCTGGCCGCCGCCAAGCCGGTCGTGGCGGTCATCGCCGGCACCGGCGCCTCGGCCGCCTACATGGTGGCGCTGGCCACGGATCGCATCATCGCCCGCGAGAACTCCATCACCGGGTCGATCGGCGTGGTCTTGCAGACCTTCGACCTGACCGGGGCCATGGAGAAGCTCGGCGTCACGCCGACCCTGTTCAAGAGCGCGCCGCTCAAGGACCAGCCCAACCCGTTCGAGCCGGTGACCCCAGGCGCCCGCGCGGCCATCCAGGCGGTGGTGGATGACACCTACCGCTGGTTCGTGGGCCTGGTGGTGCAACGGCGCGGCCTGGCCCCCGCCACCGCCCTGCAACTCTCTGACGGCCGCATCTACACCGGCCGCCAGGCTTCCTCCCTGAACCTGATCGACGCCACCGGCGGGATCGAGGAAGCGCGCGTCTGGCTGGCCGAGGCGCGCGACGTCAGCCGCGACCTCCCCGTCGACCGGATCGAGCCCAGCCGCCGCCTCGACGTGCCCACCGGGGTGTTCGGTCTAGTTCGAAAAACGCTGTTTTCTGAAACACTTAGGATTGACGGCCTAGTTTCGCTCTGGCAACCTGACGGCCTTCGCTAAGCCTTGACCGGAGCGGTCGGGGCCCCGGCGGGAGGCCCCGAATGGTCAAGTCCGAGCTGATCGCGCGTCTGGCGGAGCGGAATCCGCATCTGTTCCAGCGCGATATTGAGCGGATCGTCACGACGATCTTCGACGAGATTTCCCGGGCGTTGGCGCGCGGCGACCGCGTCGAGTTGCGTGGCTTCGGTGCCTATTCGGTGAAGCGGCGCGCCTCGCGCATGGCCCGCAACCCGCGCACCGGCGAGGCCGTTTACGTGGCCGAGAAGCACGTGCCGTTCTTCAAGACCGGCAAGGAGCTGCGCCAGCGCTTGAATACCGATGGCCCCGCCCCGGCGCCCACCCGCGCTAAGGCCCCGGGCTGACCGTCCGGCGGGCGCCCTTCAGGGTGCCGGGCCGCGCAATCTGGGCCCGGCGACCGGTGCCGGGTCGCAAAAGTTGATGTAAGTAGGGGCCGTGCGATTCCTGTTCTGGCTGGTGGTCCTGCCGCTCGCGGTGGCGACGGCTGTGTTTGCGGTCAACAACCGCAAAGCGGCCTTCGTCGACTTCCAGCCCCTGCCCTACGCCCTGGAGATGCCTCTGTACCTGCTGCTGATCGGTGCGGTGTTCTTTGGCCTGGTGATCGGTGGCGTCGCCACCTGGTTCGGCCAGCACCATTGGCGCGCCCGCGCCCGCGATCTGCACCGCCGGGTGAAGCACCTGGAAAGCGAGATCGAAGGGTTCCGGACGCGCACCGCACCCCAAGGCGCGACGCAGGGGGCCGTGAGCCAAGTGCCGCGCATCGCAGCGTCCGGGGGCGGACCATGAGTCCTGTCGCCACGACCGGCACCGTCGTCGCCAACCCGATCTTCGTAGCCGTGGACACGGCGAGCCTCGCTGCGGCGCGCAAGCTCGCCGGCCAGGTGCAGGGCGCGGTCGGCGGCCTCAAGCTCGGCTTGGAGTTCTTCGCGACCGAGGGCCCGGCCGGCATCAAGGCGATGACCAGCGAAGGGCTGCCGATCTTCTTGGACCTGAAGCTGCACGACATTCCCAACACGGTCGCGGCGGCCATGCGCGGTGTGGCCAAGCTGGGTGTCGAGATGACGACCATCCATACCAACGGTGGCCGCACCATGATGGAAGCGGCGGTCAAGGCGGCCCGAGAATCGGCGAAGCCGCCCAAGGTGCTGGCGGTGACCATGCTGACCAGCATGGACGTCAGCGACCTCAAGGACCTCGGCGTCGAGCGCGCGGTGCACGCCCATGTGCGCGCGCTGGCCGAGCTCGCCCAGGACGCCGGCTGCGACGGCGTCGTGTGCTCGCCGCAAGAAGTGCGCATGCTGCGCGACGCGCTGTCGCCGGAATTCCTGCTGCTGGTGCCGGGGCTGCGCAGCGGCGTCGGCGCCCGCAACGAAGATCAGAAGCGCGTCGATACTCCCGGCAACGCCATTCGCGCCGGCGCCGATTACCTCGTCATCGGCCGCGCCATCACCGAGGCGCCCGATCCGCGCAGCGCCGCGTCGGTGCTGTGGGATGAAGTCGCCGCAGCGCGCCGCGCCAAGGCGCATTAGGAACATGCCCGTGCAAACAAAAATCTGCGGCGTAAACAACGCCGCGGCGATCGACGCCGCCGTCGCCGGCGGCGCCACCTTCGTCGGACTGATGTTCGTGCAGAAGTCGCCGCGCTTCGTCGCGACGCCCGACGCCGCCAAGCTCGCGGTGCGAGCAGAAAGCGTGCAGCGGGTTGGCGTGTTCGTCGATCCCACCGATGCTCAGCTCGAGCGCGTACTGGCGCAGGTGCCGATCGAGATCATCCAGCTGCACGGCAACGAGACGCCGCAGCGCGTGGAAACGATCCGCACCCGCACCGGCCGGCCGGTGATGAAGGCCATCGCCATCGGCGATGCAGCCGACGTCACGGCGGCCAAGGCCTATGAGGACGTGGCCGATTGGTTGCTGTTCGATGCCAAACCGCCTACAAGCGGCTCGCTTCCGGGCGGCAACGCGACTGCGTTCGACTGGAAGCTGTTGACCGGCACCAAGTGGCGCAAGCCGTGGATGCTGTCGGGCGGGCTGACCGCGGCCAACGTCGCCCAGGCGGTGAAGGCGAGCGGCACAGTCACGGTGGACGTATCCTCGGGCGTCGAGGACAAGCCGGGGCACAAGAGTCCCGAACGGATCACGGAATTCCTGAAGACGGTACGCGCGTTGTAGCGATGAAACAGATTCCCAACACCTTCAAGGCGGGGCCCGACGAGAGCGGGCACTTCGGCATCTACGGCGGACGTTTCGTCGCCGAGACGCTGATGCCGCTGATTCTCGAACTCGAGCAGGCCTATCGCGATGCCAAGGCCGATCCGAAGTTCCAGGCCGAGATCGACTACTACAACACCCACTACATCGGGCGGCCGTCGCCGCTGTACTTTGCCGAGCGCCTGACCAAGCACCTGGGCGGCGCCAAGATCTACTTCAAGCGCGACGAGCTCAACCACACCGGCGCGCACAAGATCAACAACTGCATCGGCCAGATCCTGCTCGCCAACCGCATGGGGCGGAAGCGGATCATCGCCGAGACCGGCGCGGGCCAGCATGGCGTCGCGACGGCGACGGTGGCGGCGCTGTTCGGATTGCCGTGCACCGTCTACATGGGCGCCACCGACATCGAGCGCCAGCAACCCAACGTGTTCCGCATGAAGCTGCTGGGCGCCGAGGTGAAGCCGGTGACTTCCGGATCGCAGACGCTGAAAGACGCGATGAACGAAGCGTTGCGCGACTGGGTCACCAATGTCGCCGACACGTTCTACATCATCGGCACCGTGGCGGGACCGCACCCGTATCCGGCGATGGTGCGCGACTTCCAGTCGATCATCGGCAAGGAAGCGCGCGAACAGATGCAGGCCGCCGAAGGGCGCGCGCCGGACTCGTTGGTGGCGTGCATCGGCGGCGGCTCGAACGCGATGGGACTGTTCTATGAGTTCCTCGACGATCCGAATGTCAAAATCTATGGCGTCGAAGCGGCCGGCCACGGCGTCGAGACGGGACAGCACGCAGCATCGCTGACCGCCGGCGTGCCGGGCGTGCTGCACGGCAACCGCACGTACCTGCTGCAGGATGCCGACGGCCAGATCACCGAGGCGCACTCCATCTCGGCGGGTCTCGATTATCCGGGCGTCGGGCCCGAGCATTCGTGGCTCAAGGACGCGAAGCGCGTCACCTACACATCGATCACCGACCAAGAGGCGCTCGACGCCTTCCAGATGTGCGCGCGTCTTGAAGGCATCATCCCGGCGCTCGAGCCGTCGCACGCCCTCGGCTTCGTCAAGAAGCTCGCGCCGACTCTCCCGAAGGACCACATCCTGCTGATGAATCTGTGCGGCCGCGGCGACAAGGACATCTTCAACGTCGCCAAGGCGCTGGGGACGAAGCTCTAGTGGCCGCCACCGGGGACGTATTGGTTGGCGAGCGGCGCATTGCGGCTCGATTTGCTGCGCTGAAGGCCGAGAAGCGCGCCGGACTGATCACGTTCATCACGGCCGGCGATCCCGGCCACGAGGTGTCGCTCGAGATCCTCAAGGCGCTGCCCGGCGCCGGCGCCGACGTGATCGAGCTCGGCATGCCGTTCACCGATCCGATGGCCGACGGTCCGGCGATCCAGCGCGCCAACCTGCGCGCCCTCAAAGCCGGCGCCAACATGAAAAAGACATTGGAGATGGTGCGGTCGTTCCGCGCCGGCGACCAGGCCACGCCGATAGTGCTGATGGGCTACTACAACCCGGTCCACGCGTATGGCGTGCCGGCGTTCCTCAAGGACGCCAAGGCGGCCGGGGTCGACGGGTTGATCGCCGTGGACGTGCCGCCCGAGGAAGACCAGGAACTGGCGCTGCCCACGCGCGCCGCCGGCCTGTCGTTCATCCGCCTGGCGACGCCGACCACCGACAAGAAGCGCCTGCCCAAGGTGCTCGAGAACACCTCGGGCTTCCTCTACTACGTGTCCCTGGCTGGCATCACCGGCGTGGGCGCGCCCGACCCCAAGACCGTCCGGGTATCCGTGGACGAGCTGCGGCGGGCCACCAAGCTGCCGATTGCCGTCGGATTTGGCATTCGTTCGGCCGACCAAGCCGCCACCATCTCGGCCTTTGCAGATGCTGCGGTGGTGGGCTCGGTTTTGGTAGACTGCATCGGAGAAACCGCCGCCGGGGGTAAGAAACCAGCGGAAATCGTGGCAAGCGTAACGGCGCTCACCCGCGAGCTCGCGGGCGGCGTGCGGCGCGCGTCCCGGTAGTTGCGTCGTGCGACTGCACGCGAACCAACACGGAGGTTTGCATGAACTGGCTGACCAACTTCGTCCGTCCCACCATCCGCTCCCTCGTGCGCAAGCGCGAGTTGCCGGAGAACCTGTGGGAGAAGTGCACCGGCTGCGAAAAGATGGTGTTCCACCGCGACCTGGTGGCCAACCTCTCGGTGTGCCCGCATTGCGAGCACCACATGCGCCTCGGCGTGCGCGACCGCCTGAAGAGCCTGTTCGATCGCGGCGAGTACGAGCAGATCGCAGTCTCCGGCGTGGTCGCCGACCCGCTCAAGTTCCGCGACGCCAAGCGCTACTCCGAGCGCCTGAAAGAGAACCGCGCCAAGACCGGTGACGACGATGCCATGCTGGTGGCGCGCGGCACCATGGGCCGCAACAAAGTCGTCGCGGCGGTGCAGAACTTTGCGTTCCTCGGCGGCTCGCTCGGCATGGCGGGCGGCGAGGCGCTGGTCACCGCGGCGCGCGAAGCCGTGGCGCGCAAGGCGCCGCTGATCGCGCTGTCCGCTTCGGGTGGCGCCCGCATGCAGGAGGGCATCCTGTCGCTGATGCAGATGCCGCGCACGATCGTCGCCGCCAGCATGGTGCGCGATGCCGGCCTGCCCTACATCGTCGTGCTGACCGATCCGACCACCGGCGGCGTCACTGCGTCGTTCGCGATGCTGGGCGACATCGCCATCGCCGAGCCGGGCGCGCTGATCGCTTTCACCGGCCCGCGGGTCATCGAGAACACCATCAAGGAAAAGCTGCCGGCCGGATTCCAGAAGTCCGAGTACCTCTTGGACCACGGCATGGTCGACATGGTCGTGCACCGCCGCGAGCTGCGCGGCACGCTGATTCGGGTCATCGACCTGTTGATGAACAAGAAGCGCAGCGAGGCGGCTGACGCGGACGGCACCATCGCCATCCCGTTCAGCCCGCCGTCGGTCTTTCGTGGCGACAGCGCCAACGAAGGTAGCGACCTGAAGCGCGCCGCCGAGTAGCCTGCGATCCATGGCGAGCAACGAAGTCCTGGAGCGGCTGCAGCAGCTCCATCCCAAGAAGATTGACCTTTCGCTGGAGCGCATCCAGCGCCTGCTGGACAAGCTCGGCAACCCCGAGCAGCGCCTGGCGCCGGTCATCCATGTCGCCGGCACCAATGGCAAGGGCTCGACGGTGCAGTACATCCGCGGCGCGCTCGAGGCGACCGGCAAGCGCGTGCACACCTACACGTCGCCGCACCTGGTGCGCTTCCACGAGCGCATCCGCGTCGCCCGGCGCGCCTCCGTCTCGTCGCTGATCACCGAGGAAGAGCTGGTCGCGGTGCTCGACGAGGTCGAGAAAGCCAACGAGGGCGACCCCATCACCTTCTTCGAGATCACCACGGCCGCGGCGTTCCTCGCGTTCTCGCGCGCGCCCGCCGAGGCGGTCATTCTCGAAGTCGGCCTCGGCGGCCGCCTCGACGCGACCAACGTGATCGATAAGCCGCGCCTGTGCGTCATCACGCCGGTGTCGGTGGACCACGTCGCCTTCCTCGGCGACGACCTCGCCGGTATCGCTGCCGAGAAGGCCGGCATCCTGAAGAAGGACGTCGTCGCCGTGATCGGACCGCAGGAGCCCGCGGCGCTCGCGGCCATCGAGAAGCGCGCCGCAGAGGTCGGGGTCAAGAAGCTGATTCTGCACGGCCGCGACTGGTCGGTGCGCAAGTCCGAGCACGAGGACGACAAGATCCACGTCAAGGTGCCGACGCTCACCTATGAGCGCCTGCCGGTACCCGGCCTGGCCGGGCCCCACCAGGTGCTCAACGCCGGTCTCGCAGTGACGGCCATCGATCAACTCGGTGAGTTCATGATCGGCCACTACGCCATCTCGGAAGCGTTGCGCGACGTGAGGTGGCCGGGCCGTTTGCAGCGCATCGACGACGGCAGGCTGATCAAGAACTTCAACCAGGGCACCGAGCTGTGGGTCGACGGCGCGCACAATCCGGGCGCCGCCGCCGCGCTGGCCGAGATGTTCGTTGAGTGGAAGAAGAAGTCGCCAAAGCCGCTGGTGCTGATCGTCGGCATGATCAACACCAAGGACGCGGTCAGCTACTTCACGCCGCTGGCGCCGCACGTACAGGCGCTGGTAACGGTGGACGTGCCGGGCCAAGAGGCGAGCATCCCAGCAAAGGAATTGGCCGCCGCGGCGGCCAAGGCCGGTATCAAGGCCAAGGCAGCCAAATCGCTCGCCGACGCCTACGAGCAGGCAGCATCCGCGACCGACAAGGGTCCGCCGGCGCGCGTGCTCATCACCGGCTCGCTGTATCTCACCGCCCACATCATCGAGGCCGACGGCCGCGAGCTGAAGTGACGCGCCCAATCGCGCGTCATTGCGAGCGCCCAACGGGCGCGCGGCAATCCAGGGGTCACAGGCGCGAGCTCTGGATTTGCTTCGCTTCGCTCGCAATGACGGAACCGTTCGCACCCCCACCCGGCGCCAGCGCGCGTCCAAGGCGCGCGTCGACCGGGGAGGAACACGGTCCACGTGCGAGCGTATCGCCCGCCGAGCTCCCAGAAGGCAGGAGGAGCTCGATCGCAGACAGGTTTCCCAGCGCGCCCCGCAAGGAGCGCGCGGTCGCGCCAGAGGCGCGCCCCACAAATAGCGGGCGCGCGTTCCGCGCGACAGGGTGGGGGTGCTAAGCCGCTAGACGGTTAGGCGGCGGTCTCCGGTCCGATGACCGAGTTGATCCATTCGACCAGCTTGCCCTTGGGGCGCGCGCCGACCATGGTCGCCGCGACTTGGCCGTCCTTGAACAGCATCAACGTCGGGATGCCACGCACGCCGTACTTGGTCGGCGTCATCGGATGATCGTCGATGTTGAGCTTGGCCACGGTCAGCTTGCCGTCGAACTCCTTGGCGATCTCTTCGAGCGCCGGAGCGATCTGCAAGCACGGCCCGCACCACTCGGCCCAATAGTCGACGAGCACCGGCTTCTTGCTGCCAAGCACGTCGGCATCGAAGGTGTCGTCGGTAGTGGCCTTGCTCATGGTGCGTAAGGTCCTTGGGCCCTGGATCAAGCGCCCCCGCGCGGCGGAAAGCCATCGCGGAGGCGTGGGCACAAAAGTAGGGAGCCCACCCCCCATCGTCAAGGTCGCGGACCGAAACCTTTAGGCGCTGGAAAGCTGGGCCGCGGGCAGCTCCATGAGGCGCGGCCCGTCGGTCCACAGGAGCGCGCAGCGAATCACGCGTCCGGGGTAGATCGCGGCGAGCGCCGCGCGATAGGCGGCCATCTGCTGGCAGTAGATGGGCGGCACACTGGCTACGTCGGCGGGCGCCGGACGATGAGTCTTGTAGTCGACGATGAGGACCTCTTTGTCGCTGACGACGAGGCGATCGATCTGTCCGGCCAGCACGTCGTCGTGATCCTTGCGCAGGCGGACCGCGCCGACGAGCGGCACCTCGGCGCGGCTGTTGGGGCCGAACAGGTGGGCGAACGACGGCTCCTCGAGCACGGCGAGCGTCGCGCTCGCGATCTCCTCGCGCGCGCTGGCGGAGAACTCGGCGGCGTTGGTGGCGAGGAATCGTGTGGCTGCGGCGCGCCGTTGCGCCGGCGCCATCGCGGGCAGGAGTTGCAGCAATCGGTGGATGAGCACGCCGCGGCGGATGCCGGTGCTGGCCTCCGCCGCTGCCAGCGGCGAGAACGCGGGCGGCTCGACGCCGTGCGGCCGGCTCGGCGCGCGCGGCGACTTCGGCGCCGGCTCGGTCGGCGCGGCGCGTAGCGCCCACGCCGGCAGCTTCTGCGACTCCGCAGCCGGTCCGCGTTCCTCGCCCTTGGCGCGATCGGGTGCCTCGGTCTGGGCGCTCGCCCAGCGCAGCACGCCGCCCTCGAGGTCTTCGGGCGCGGGCTCGCTGCCCCGCAGGGCAGCGTCGACGAGACTGTACCAGCAGCGTTCGTTGCGCGTGACCTTGGTCTCGTACCCGCACAGGATGAGCCGATCCTCGGCGCGCGTCATCGCGACGTAGAGCAGGCGGTGATACTCCTCCTCGCGCCGCGTGCGGGCCAGCGCGCGCTCGTCGCGCGTCACGGTGTCCGCGAACTTGACGCGGTGCGTCCACAACAGCACCGGCTTGCCGTTGTGTTCGCGCCAGTGCAACAGCGGCTCGGTCTGGCCGATGAAGCAGGTGTCGGCGAGGAAGATGATCGGTGCCTGCAGGCCCTTGGCGCCGTGCACGGTGAGCACGCGCACCTCGTCGCGACCGACCTCAAGGTCGCGCTTCACCACCACCTGGCCGCGGCCGATCCAGTCGAGGAAGCCCTGCAACGATGGCGGATGGGCGCGCTCGTATTCGAGGGCGCGCGCCAAGAACTCGTCGATCGGATCGTTGGCCTCCGGCCCAAGACGGCGGAGGATGGCCATGCGGCCGCCGGTGTTGAGCAGGCTGGCGTAGAAGGCGTGCGGCGTAGCGAAGTCGGCGCGGGCGCGGACGCTTTTCAGCGTCTTCACCGCCGCAGCGAAGTCGAGGCGCTCGCCGGCGCGGGCACGCAGCTCCGACCACAGCGGCCGCTTGCGATCGGCGGCGAGGTCATAGAGCGCGTCTTCGCTGAGGCCGACGAGTGGACTCTTGAGCACAGTGGCGAGGGTGAGGTCGTCCTCGGGCAGCAGCGCGAAGGCGCCGAGCGCCATCAGGTCCTGCACTGGCAGCTGCTCGGTGATGAGCATGCGGTCGGTGCCGGCGACTGCGACATCCTGCATCTTGAGGGCACGCACGACTTCTTCGACGAAGTCGGCACGGCGCTGCACGAGGATCATGATGTCGCCGGGGCGGACGGCGCGGCCGCGCGACGACAGCATTTCGGTGCCGATCCAATCACGCACGGTCTTGGCGATGCGCTCGGCTAGGCGAGCGCTGGCGGAGCGGCGATGCTCCTGCTCGATGGGCGGGTCCCAAGCGCGCGCCGGCTCGGCTTCGTCAGGCACCTCGGTCGGCCACAGCTCGACGTAGCCGGCCTGACCGCGACGGTGGGCGACGTGATGGACCTCGGGGTCGGCGAGCAGGAGGCCGTTCTGCGCCGGGGGCGCGGCAAAGACGCGGTCCACGGCCCTGAGGACCGGCTCCACGGTGCGGAACGATTCGACCAGGGTCTCCGGGCGCCAATCCTCGTCGGCGGCGGTGACGCGCTCGCCGAAGTAGTCGCGCATCGCCTTGAACGACTGCGGGTCCGCCTGCAGGAACCCGAAGATCGACTGCTTGGAGTCGCCGACCGCGAACACGGTGCGCCGAACGTCGCGCGCGGCCCTCCCGGCGAAGAACTCGTCGGCGATCGCCTTGATCACCTGCCACTGCTCTGGGCTGGTGTCCTGGGCTTCGTCGATGAGGATGTGGTCGATGCCGCCGTCGAGCTTGTAGAGCACCCACGGTGCGACGCCGGGACGCCCCAGCAAGTCGCGCGTCTTCAGAATGAGGTCGTCGTAGTCGAGCAGCGCCTGGCGCCGCTTGCCCCGCTCGTACTCGTCGAGCAGCTCGGCCGCGAACGCCAGCAAGCACGAGGTGGCGTCGTAGACCTCGGCCTTGCGCAAGCGCTCGTGCACGGCAGCGATGCGATCGACCTCGGCATCGAGCACGCGGCCAAGCTCCGGCGCTGCTGCCAGCTCCTTGTCGTTGAAGATCGTCTTGCGGCGCTCGTCCTTCTCGGTGAAGTACAGGCTGCGGTAGTCGTCGAACGTGGCTTCTCGCGCGGCGGCGGTGGCGCGCAGCCAGTCGAGCAGGTCCTTGGCGCGCTGGATGTAGGTCTTGGCGCCGCGCCCGAGCTCGCGGCATAGCCGCTCCAGTCCGAGCTGATCGAAGGAACCATCGCGGCAGGCATCGGCAAGAATGCGCTCGGCGGTCTCGCCGACGCGCAGACCGAGGCAATCGCGGACGCGGGTGAAGGCGGCGTCGATGCCGCCGGCGACGAGGGAACGGACGCGGGCGCGATGCTTGGCGAGCTCGGCCATCAGCTCGCCGAATTTCTGCTCATTCACGCGCGCCGTGACGCCACCGACTTTGACGGCGAGCGCGGGATCGATGCGGGCGCGCTGGAGCACGCGGTCGCGCGCTGCTTCGAGATGTTCGGCCGCGGTGCGCTCGTCCATGACCTCGAAATGCGCGGCGACACGGCTTTCGACCGGGAAGCGCGCCAGCAGAGACTCGCAGAAGGCGTGGATGGTGACGACCTTGAGGCCGCCGGGCGCGTCCAGAACCTCGGCGAACAGACGGCGCGCGCGACGCACTTCCGTGGCACTGGCGCGATCGCCTAGCCCCATGAGCAGGCGCAGGTCTTCGGCCAGGACTTCCTCGGGCGCGGTCGCCCACTTGCCCAGCACCTCGGTGAGGCGCGCCTTCATCACCGCGGCAGCGGCGCGGGTGAAGGTGAGGCAGAGAATGGCGCCGGGCTTGGTGTCGGCGAGCAGCAGGCGCAGGACGCGATCGGTGAGCACCTGGGTCTTGCCGGTGCCGGCGGACGCCGTCACCCACGACGAGACGCGCGGGTCGGACGCCGTCGCTTGCTGCAGCGTCGCGCGGCGGCGCGTGGGCAGAGGCAGGCTCATCGCGGCACCACGTGGATCATCTCGTCCTCGCCGGGGCCCGCCGACCATTCACGCACGCGCGCCAGGTGGTCGTAGTCCGAGTGGCGCGGAGCGAAGTCCGGCCGCGGCCGCGATCGGTACGGCATGGACGGATCGTCGAAGGCGGCGACGTACGCGGCGAGACCGTCGCTGAGGTCGGCGATGAGCATCTGCACGCCCTCGGCAGTCTTGGCGGCGGGCGTCACGCTGCCGATGTCGCCGAGGCCGCTCAGCTTCCAGTACGCGAGCTCGTCCACGCGGGCGGCGGCGATGCCGGGGAAGGCGCCGCGCATCGCCAGCATGCCTTCGATGGCGAGCTGCGGCGCAAATCCTGCTTGGATGTCGGCAACCGGAGGCGTCGAGCCGGTCTTGTAGTCGATGATGGCGAGCCCGCCCGCCGTGAGTCGATCGATGCGGTCTGCGGTGGCGGTGACGCGGAACGCACCGGCTGGCGCAGCAATGTCGCTCTCGCCGTGCACTTCGCTCGCGGCGAGGCGCGCAACACCAAGTCGCGCGCGCTCGTTCTCGATGAACCACGCGGCGATGCGCTGGAAGCGCGGCCACCAGAACGCCCACACGCCGGGCTTGGCGAACAGGTTCTCGAACGCGACGCGGCCGCACTCGATCATGCGCGGCAGCGCGTCGGCGGCGGTGACGTCGGGCTGGCTGCGCAGGAAGGTGTCGATGGCGCGATGAATGATCTGGCCGCGATCACGCGCGTCGGGGTCCGCGTCGATCGGGTCGATCGCACGCAGGCGCAGCACGTAGCGCGCGTAGACGGCGTACGGATCGCGCACCCAGGTCTCGATGGTCGTGGCCGACAATTTGCGCGGACGTTTGTCGACCGGCGGCTTTGGCACCGGCGCGGTCAGCGGCACCGGAACGTCGACGTGGGCAAAGGAACGCTGCCAGACGAGCCAGCGCGGCGCCTCGAGGGATAGGCGGTTTCCGGCGAGAACCGCTGCCAAGCGATCGAGCCAGCGCGACGGCACGGTCGGCGCGCCGTCCACCTTGGTGGCGCGGGTGAGCAGCACGGTGGGCGCCGCGGCAGCTTGCGCGAAGTCGTGGGCGGCGAGACCGACGCGCCGCTCGAGCGGCGGCAAGCCGACCTGCTTGCGCATGGGCCGCGACATCCACGCGTCGGTCGTGATCTCGGGCGGCCAAGTACCCTCGTTGAGGCCCCCGAGGACCAGGACGTCGGCCTGCTGCATGCGCGCCTCGAGCGGACCCCAGATGTGCAGGCGCGGATGCTTGGCGAAGCGCGGCCGCACGGTGACGCCGGCCATCAGCTCGGTGAGCACGCGCGGGTAGTGGCGGCAGGCGAATGGCGGCGCGCCTTGTGCCGCGACGCGCAGCACTTCCTCGACCCATACCGCGGCGGCCTCGCCGTCGTCGTTGCTCCACAAGCGCTGGCCCGCACCCTCCGTACCTGAGTCCGCGGCGAGCGACTCGGCGAAGCCGACGTGGGCGCGGACGAGGTCGGCTAGCGGTGCGGAGTCTGCGGCGATCACGGCCGCAAACGGGGCGGCGCGGCGTTCCAGGTCCGCGAGCCACGGCCGCAGCGCGAGCGCCACGCGCGGCATCTTCTCCTGGATGGGATCGAGCGCGGCCTGCAACCCCGCGAATCCTGTCGCTGGACGCGGGCCGCGCAGCACGTGGTAGTCGAGCCGGCGCGCCAACCAGCGGAACGACTGCGGCGGACTGCCGCCGGCGGCGAGCGGGTGCTTCAGCGCCGCGAGCAGCGGGATCGGCGCGAGGTCTTCCGCGATCATGGTCGCGGTCAGGCGCAGGAAGGTGCCAACCGGCGTGAGCGCGAGAGGCGTGCCGGCGGAGTCGTCCACCGCGACGTTCCAGCGCCCGAGCTCGGCGGTGACGCGCCGCGCCAAGGCGCGATCGGGCGTGACCAACGCGGCGGTGCGGCCTTCGGTCTCGAGTGCCTCGCGCAGCGCGAGCGCAATGGCGCGCGCTTCTTCCTCCGGATTGGTGCAGTCGAGGCGGTAGAGATTGCGCGCGGCCTCGGGGTCGATCGGTCCGGCGCTCGGCTCGGCCCACGCCGCGGCCGGCTTCAGTGCTTCGCCGAGCAGGGTGATGCGCGCCGGCATCGGCGCAGCGACGCCTGGCGAGGGCCAGAGGTCGACTCCGGCGCGGGCGACGCCGAGCACGTCGAGCAGATGCTTCATCGCGTACTGAGGATGGGCGGCGTCGACGTCGTTCCAGGATGCCTCGGGCATGGCGACGTCCAGACCGGGGAGCACGACGCAGCCCTCAGCCAGGCGGCCGACGACGCGCAGCAGGCGGGCGGTGGCCGGCACCGTGCCGGTCGAGCCCGCCGCAATGATCGGACCCTGTGGCGGGCGCGCCGACCACAGCGCCGCCTGGGCGTCGAGCAGCTTGCTGCGCCGCTCGGCGGCGTCCATCGCGCCTTCGGCGGCAAGCAGGCGCGGCCACTCGTCCGAGACGATGCCGAGGAAGGTCAGCACCTCTTGCCAGTGATGCGCGAGCTCGGTGGGCACGATGCCGGAGAGCGCTGCGAACGGCACCTCCTCGATCTGCATCTGATCGAGGAGGCGCGCGAGCTCGCCCGCCAGGAACAGCGCTTGGTCTGCCGGCATGTCGGCGTCGCGATGCTGGATCAGCTGCGCGAGCAGCAGGCGACGACGGATGGGCGAGAGCGCCGGCGGCAGCGCGAGCGTCGCGGCAGCGTCGTCCCCCTCCCAACTCTGCTCGGCCACGGCAAGCGCGAGCTCGTCTTCCTCGATGTCGCCGAGCGGGCGCATGACGGGCAGCAGGGTCGGCTTGCCGTTGGACAGGCGCAGGAAGGCGTCGCGCAGCGCGCGGCAGGCGCGGCGCGTCGGCAGCAGCACGGTGACCGAGCTGAGCGCGATCGGGTCATCGCCGTGGCGGGCACGAATGCCGGCGACCAAGGCGTCGACGAAGGTGACGCCCGCGGGAACGTTGAAGACGGTTGGCGTGGGCTTCATAGCGCGCGCGTCCGCCACGTGCCGTGCGTGACCAAGGTCGCGCGCCGCTGCTCGGACGCATCCACGGACAACGCGATGTCGAGGCGGTCGCGCGGCAAGTGATCGCCGAGGCGTTCCGGCCACTCGACCAGGACCATGCCGCGCGCTTGCGCTTCGTCGAGACCGAGCTCGCCGGCTTCCTCAGGCGAGCCGATGCGATAGAGGTCGAAGTGGGCCACTTCGAGGGCACCGAGCTCGTAGGTCTGCACCAAGGTAAAGGTGGGGCTCGGCACCTCGGCCGGCGGCGGCGCCTTTTGGCGCGAGGCCATTGCCAACAGGAAGGCGCGGGCGAACGCCGTCTTGCCGGCGCCGAGCGGGCCCGACAGGCCGATGAAGTCGCCGACCATCGCCCGCGCCGCCACGCGCGCAGCTAAGCGCTCGGTGTCATCCAGGGTGAGCAGGTTCTTTTGCATGGTGCGGCGAGGCGCCGGAGTCCGGCCCTGTTTGTAGCCCATTCGGCGGGTCTTGCGCCTACGCGCGCGCCCGGCCAAGCTAGGCGCAAATGAACGCGCGTCTTGCACCCCTGATGGTCGCCGCGGTCGCCCTGTGCGCCCCGGCGGCGTTGGCTGCCGAGGTCGCGGGGCCCGCGGCGCGGGCGCCTGAGGGGGTGCAGCTGGCGCAGGCAGCGGGTCAAAAGAGCCTGCGCAATGCCGAGTTCGGCTTTCGCCTTGCGCATCCGGCCGACTGGATCGTCGCCGAGCCGACTGATCCAGCCGTCAAAATGGTGCTCAACTCGCCGCCGGGTCCGAACCCCGCGAGCTGTCAGGTCTACCTGTACGACGTAAGTGAGTATTGGGGTCTGACCCAGCCGCAACTCGACTGGGGCATGCTCAATCATCCGGTCTACGACGACGACATGGTCAAAGGACTGCCCGCGGCGCGCTTCACCAACGTCGAAGTGCGCGACAATGTCGGCACCAAGATCGGCAACCTGCCGGCGCGGGTGTCGATGATCGCCGCCACCGACACCAAGGCGCAACAGCCGACGGTGATGATGATGTTCCTGGTGCGCACGCCGCCCGGGCGCGTCTGGCACCTGACCTGCGCCACCACCGGCGCCGACCTGAAGACGGCCGATGCCGCCTTCACGGCGCGCCGCATCGACTTCCTGCGCCTGTTCAGCACGTTCTACTGGGGAAATTAGGCCCCGCGGGCCTGCAGCGCCGCCTTGCGCGGCGCAGGCGCTCGTCTACAAGGTAGCCCGATGGACGCGCACTCCGACTTTACGACCGACGTCGCCATCATCGGCGCAGGGCCGGTCGGCCTGTTCTCGGTGTTCGAGGTCGGCATGCTCGGCTTCCGCTCGACCGTGGTCGACGTGCTCGACACCGCGGGCGGGCAATGCGCGGCGCTCTATCCCGAGAAGCCGATCTACGACATCCCCGGCTACCCTTCGGTAATGGCGATGGAGCTGATCGACCGGCTGCTGGAGCAGGCCGCGCCGTTCAAGCCCGTCTACCGCCTTGGTCATCCGGTGCTGCGCATGTCTGCGATCCGCGCACGGGCGGACGGCACCAACGACGGCTGGCGGCTCGAGATCGCCGGCGGTGCCGCACTCGAGGCGCGTGCCGTCATCATCGCCGGCGGCACCGGCGCGTTCGGGCCGGTGCGGCTGCCGCTGCCCGGCGTCGAAGCGTTCGAAGGCAAGTCGGTGTTCTACCTGGTGCGGCGCAAGGGCGACCTCGCCGGCAAGCGCGTCGTCATCGCCGGCGGCGGCGACTCCGCGGTGGACTGGGCGCTGGCGCTCGCCGGCATCGCCGCCAAGGTGTGGGTCGTGCACCGGCGCGACAAGTTCCGCGCGGCACCCGAGAGCGTGCGCAAGATGCACGAGCTTGCGGCCAGCGGCGCCATCGAGATGGTGATCCCCTACGCCCTGTCCGGTCTCGAAGGACAAGGCGGCCACCTGTCGGCGGTAAAGGTCGCGACCCTCGACGGCGAGGAGAAGGCGCTCGACGCCGATGTCGTGCTGGCGTTCTTCGGCTTGGTGAACAACCTCGGCCCGATCGCCGAGTGGGGCATCACGCTGGACCAGATGAAGCACATCGTGGTCAACCCGGCGACGTGCGCCACGAACCTGCACGGCGTGTTCGCCGTGGGCGACATCGCCACCTATCCGGGCAAGCTGAAGCTGATCCTGTCCGGCTTCGCCGAGGCAGCGCAGGCCGCCCACGCCATCCATCCGCTCCTCAACCCCGACAAGGCGCTGCACTTCGAGTACTCCACGTCGAAGGGCGTGCCGGGCGCGAAGTGAGTGCTGACCCGCGGCCCTGCGTCTTCTGCGAGATCATCGCAGGGCGAGAGGTCGCTAGCCGAGTGTATGAGGACGACACGCTCGTCGCCTTCATGACCTTGCGACCAACGCGTCCCGGCGAGTTCCTCGTCATTCCCAAGGCGCACATCGACCACTTCATCGACGTGCCGGACGACGTTGCGACGCACGTCCTACTGGTAGCGCAACGACTTGCGCGACGCTCCCAAAACAAGTTGCGTCCGCAACGCATGGGCTATGTGGTGCATGGATTTGGCGTCGCGCACGCGCACCTAGTCGTAGTGCCCCTGCACCACTCCGACGACATCACCTCGGCGCGCTTCGCTCAGGTCAAGGACGGGCAGGCGATGTTCGGCCTCAGTCACATCCCGTTCACGCCGCGCGATGAGCTCGACCGCATGGCGCGGCTGCTGGCGGCGGACTAAGGCTGCACGGAGTTGCCGCAGGTGAGCGTGGTGAGGTTGCAGAGCTGCATGATGCCGGTCGCGGCGTTGTAGCGCACTGCTTCGCGGCTTGGGGCCGCGCCCGTCACTTCCACGACGACCCAGTTTCCGGTGGCGAACGTGCCTTGCCCGGCCGCGACCGGCGCCGTGCGGAGGCTAACGCCGATCAGCATGCCGAGGGCGATGCCGGCGGCGAGCCAGACCGGGTTGTTGTTCTTGTTGATGACCACGGCTGGCTCCTTCAGACGCGCACGGTGCGGGTGGTCGCGCGCGGCGCTTGCGCCGGTTGGGTGACCGGAGCGCGCGGCGCGGCGAAGCCGCAGGCGATGTCGGCTTCCAGGCCGATGTGCAGGCGCAGGTTGGCGTTGGAGCGGTCGATGAGGCCCTGGCGGATGGCGCGCACGTCGCCGCCCAGGATGGCGGCGGCATCGACGAGGGCGAGCGAGCGGCTGAGCTCGGCCTTCTCGATGCGCTCCATGGCGTTGGTGCGGCCGCGCAGGTCGCGCAGCTCCGCCTCCGCCAGGTCACAAGGAATTTCGACGCCCATGGCGAGCCGCGCCGGCCCACCCGGGGAGGAGGCGCAGCCGCTCAGCGCCACGACAGCGATACCGACAAAAAGGAAGCGCATGGCTGGAGCCTAGCGCGGGCTAGGGCGTGGCTGGTGCGCGCTTCGGGAGTAGTCCGGTCAGCTCGCGCCGGCGGCTCCCCTCCGGTGAGTCACCGATGCCGGAGGCTCCTCGCTGATGTCGAGGTAGGTGTAGAGAGTGTTGCCGTCGGGCAGCGGCACCGAGGCGTAGTGCACCACCAAACCGCCCGGTCGCGTCAGGCGCGCGTTGCGCGCGCTGCGGTCCAAGGCGCGGCTGACGATCTTGTCCTTCACGACGGCCCACGAAGCGCCGCCGTGGGGGAAGAGATCGCGGCAGCGCTCGGCGACGTCGGCGACATGGGGCTCGGAGTTGAGGAACGACTCGTCCAGTACCCACAGGGATGCGAAGCGCTTGTTGTAGAGCTTCAAGCGGCCGTCACCACCGAACACCGCGACGCCTTCGAACAGGTGATCGAAGGTGGCGCGCTGCACCTCGGCGAGGGTGTTGCGGGCGCGCTCGAGCTCCAGGCGATCGGAGACGTCCTCGTAGAGGAACATCAGGCCGCCGAACGGGTGCGGCGAGGTGATGACGCGCAGGGTGCGGCCGTCGGGGAGGTGCTGGACCTCTTCCTCCGGCGCAAGCACGGACGCATAGAGGCTCATCACCTGGGACTTGTAGGCGCGGAAGTCGGCGGCCTCGGGGATGCGGCGCGCCTCGCGCAGGACTTCCAAGATCTCGGCGTGGCTGGGGCCGGTCTGCAGCCACGGCTCGTCGAGTTTCCACAGGCGGAAGTAGGCCTCGTTGAAGAAGCGCAGCTTGCGGTCGGGGCCGAAGATGGCGATGGCCGAGCGCAGGCGATCCATGACGGCGGCGTGCGCCTGGGTGTGGCGCTTGAGCTCGGCGTGGGCCTCTTCGCGCGCCGTGACGTCGCGGGCGAAGCCCATGGCGCCGCCATCGGCCAGGGACGCTTCGGTGATCTCGTAGACGCGGCGCTCGCCGGCGGCGTTGAAGCGGCGCGTGTCGGTCTGGGCGACGCCGGTTTCGCGCGCCAGCGCGGCGAGCGAGCGCGACTGTTGCGGACCGGCGCCCGGTGCGAACTCGACGGCGTTGGCGACGATCGTCGCGAAGTCGGACTCGACCGCTGCAGCGTAGGCGCGGTTGACCCACGCGATGCGCAGGTCAGAGCCGCGCCGCCACGCCGGGAAGGGTGCGAGGTCGAGGATCTGGGCGAGGCGGTCGCGTTCGGCGGCGGCGGCGGCGGTCGCGGCCTGGCCCACCGCAACGTCACCGGCGAAGGCAGTGGCGTCGTGGAACCACAGCGTGAAGGAGAGCGGCTCGCCGGTGCCGGCGGCGCACACGACGCGACCGCACGTCTCGAGCACGCGGCCGTTCTTGGCACGCACGACACGGTCGAAGGGTCTGCGCTCGGCGCGCAGGGCATCGACCGCGACCTCGAGGACGGCGAAGTCGGTGTCGGTGAAGTAGGGCGACAGGTCGCGGAAGGTCTTCACGGCGACCGGCGAGGCGCCGAGCGACTGGGCGAGGCCGGACGAGCAGGTCTCGAGGCCGGACAGCGCCGACCACTCGAAGAACCCGGCGGGAGCGGCATCGAGCACGGCGGTGGTGCGGGCGAGCGTGCCGAACAGCTCGCGGATGCGGCGACGATCGGCGGCGGCGCGGCGGCGGCCGCGCCACGCCAGAATGAGGCCGACGCCGAGGGCGATGATGGCGAGGACGATGGCGCCGGAGAGCGCCAGGGCCGCAATGGCCTCGGAACGGGCGGCGGCGGGGGTCGTGGTTTGGGCGAGGGCGGGCAACGGGAAAAGAGCCCCCGCGATCGCGGCAAGCATCCTCACCCCACCCCTCTCCTGCATTCGGGAGAGGGAGGTCCGCAAACGACGTGCGTGTACTCGCCTCAAAATCGCGCGCATCCCCCGCGCTATTTCAGCGTGCGTCAGCGGCCATGGTAGCGCGGATGCGCCGCTATGACCGTGTCCTCTGCTACACCCCCCACCCTGCCCTCCCCCGCAAGCGGGGGAGGGTCGTTGGGCGCACTAGTAGCGGTAGGCGGCCGGCTTGAAGGGGCCGGTGACGGGGACGCCGATGTACTCGGCCTGGTCCTTGGAGAGTGTCGTCAGCTTGGCGCCGAGCTTGGCGAGGTGCAGCGTGGCGACCTTCTCGTCGAGGTGCTTCGGCAGCACGTAGACCTTCTTCTCGTACTTGGCGTGGTTGGTCCACAGCTCGATCTGCGCCATCACCTGGTTGGTGAAGGACGCGCTCATAACGAACGACGGGTGGCCGGTGGCGCACCCCAAATTCACGAGGCGGCCCTTGGCCAGCACGATGAGGCGCTTGCCGTCGGGGAACTCGACCTCGTCGACCTGCGGCTTCACCTCGTGCCACGCAAAGTTGCGCAAGCTGCTGATCTGAATCTCGGCGTCGAAGTGGCCGATGTTGCAGACGATGGCGCGGTCATGCATCTGCCGCATGTGCTCGAGCGTGATGATGTCCTTGTTGCCGGTGGCGGTGACGAAGATGTCCCCGATCGCCGCGGCGTCGTCCATCGTGGTGACCTGGTAGCCTTCCATCGCCGCCTGCAAGGCGCAGATCGGATCGATCTCGGTGATCATGACGCGCGCGCCCTGGCTGCGCAGGGACGCCGCCGAGCCCTTGCCGACGTCGCCGAAGCCGCACACCACCGCGACCTTGCCGGCCATCATGACGTCGGTGGCGCGCTTGATGCCGTCGACGAGTGATTCGCGGCAGCCATAGAGGTTGTCGAACTTCGACTTGGTGACCGAGTCGTTGACGTTGAACGCCGGCACCATGAGGGTGCCCGCTTCCTGCATCTGGTACAGGCGGTGCACGCCGGTGGTGGTTTCCTCGGACAGGCCGCGCACGTTCTTCATGTCGGCCTTGTACTTGTCGTGCATGACGACGGTGAGGTCGCCGCCGTCGTCGAGGATCATGTTCGGGCGCCAGCCGTTCGGGCCCTCGATGGTGTGCGTGACGCACTCCCAGTACTCGTCCTCGGTCTCGCCCTTCCAGGCGTAGACCGGGATGCCGCGCGCGGCGATGGCGGACGCGGCATGATCTTGCGTCGAGAAGATGTTGCACGACGACCAGCGGATGTCGGCGCCGAGGTCCACGAGCGTCTCGATCAGCACCGCGGTCTGGATGGTCATGTGCAGGCAGCCGGCGATCTTGGCGCCCTTGAGCGGCTTCTTGCCGGCGTACTCCTTGCGGATCGCCATGAGTCCCGGCATCTCGGTCTCGGCGATGGCGATTTCCTTGCGGCCCCAGTCGGCGAGCTTGATGTCGGCGACCTTGAAATCGGTGAAGCCCTTCGGCGGAGCGATGGGGGTCGCGGACGCGGCGGCAGTCTTGGTGGTCATGATGCGGTCAGCTCTCTGCGCTGGGATTGGGATGGGCGCGCCACGTCTGCTCAAGGTCGTGGAGGGCGCCGCGGATATAGCACGGCCTCACAACAAGCATAAAGAAATCTTTATGTAGGAATATGAGGATGGCGCTACAGGTTGTATACGAACATCGCGAGAGGCGGAAGAATCACGCAAATACCTGGAATTTACGTCGTCTCGGGCCTTTCTGGCGACCCATGCGATGAGCCGGTTGAGCACGAGATGTATAGCATACGATACGTATCGTGTCAACAACCTCCGGTGGGCGCTATGTATGGTTTGGGGCGAGCGTGGCAACCTCTGCCCTTCCCGCACGTCTGCCGGCCTTCGCCACCGTCGGCTGCGGCGTCCTTGTGGAGCGAGTAGTCCGAAGTGAACCAACTGACCCCGACCGGCGCACCGCCCACGACGCCCGCCCCCGGCCACGACGACATCCTGTATCCGCACGCGATCCCGTTCGTTCTCGTTCACCTCGGCTGCCTGGCCGCGATCTGGACGGGCGTCACGGTCGAGGCGGTGGTGCTGGGTGTCGTCCTGTACTGGGTGCGCATCTTCGCCATCGGCGCGGGCTATCACCGCTACTTCTCGCACCGCGCGTACAGCACGAGCCGCGTGTTCCGCTTCGTCATTGCGGTGCTGGCGCAGAGCACCGCGCAGAAAAGCATCTTGTGGTGGGCGGCCAAGCATCGCCATCACCACCTGCACTCGGACACCGACGACGACGTGCATTCGCCGGTGCGCAGGGGATTCTTCTACAGCCACGTCGGCTGGATCTTCGATCGCCGGCATCATGACAAGACGGACCTGACCAAGGTCGCGGACCTCGCCAGCGCGCCGGAGCTGCTGCTGCTGCACCGCTTCGAGCTGACGCCCGCGTTCGTGCTGGCCGGGTTGTGCTTCGCCATCGCCGGATGGTCCGGCCTGGTGGTCGGCTTCTTGTGGAGCACGGTGCTCGTCTATCACGCGACGTTCTGCATCAACTCACTCGCCCACGTGCGCGGCGCCAAGCGCTACGTGACCGGCGACGACTCGCGCAACAACTGGCTGCTGGCGATCTTCACCATGGGCGAGGGCTGGCACAACAATCACCACGCTTACCAGAGCAGCGTGCGCCAGGGCTTCCGCTGGTGGGAGTACGACCCGACCTATTACGTGCTGCGCGCGCTGTCGTGGGTGCGCGTGGTGTGGGACCTGAAGACACCGCCGCAGGCGGTCGTGCGCAACGAGCAACGCCTGGGCCACCGCGTCATCGAGCGCGCGTCCGAGCAGCTCGCGGCGCATTTCAATTCCGAGCGCATCGCGGCGGCAATAGCCGCGGCGCTGCATGAGCCGGAGCTCGCCGCGTTGCAAACGAAGCTGGAGCACGCCCGCGACCGGGCGCACGAGGTGCTGGCGAACCTGCACTTGCCGCAGATGCCGAGCCGGGAAGAGTGCCTGGCGCAGGCGCGCGCCATGTTCGCGCGCACGCGGTCGATCGGCGAGGTCGCCGATCAGGCGTACATCCTGTTGCTCAGCTCGGTGGGCGCCCACCTCGCGCCGAAGCAGGGCGCAACGGCCTGAGCGTTGCCGCGGGTCGCGCGTTACGCGCGGCCGCGGAACCAAGCCACGGCGTGCCAGGCGAGCAGGACGAGAACTGCCGTCATCACCACCAGGGTGAGATTCGATTTCAGTACCGTCCGGCGGCTCGCACGCTCTGCGAGGTCCGGCGATAGAGAGGCGGGACCGACCGCCAGCATCGCGGCAACGGCGCTGTTCTCGGCGCAGTCGAACGCGGCGATGACGAGCGCGGGCGCCGCGATCCACCAGCGCCAGCGACGCGCGCGCGCCGGCAGCAACGCAGCGATGGCGAAGAACAGCGTCGCGGCGATGAGCGCCGGGTACGCGATGTCGAGGCGGTGCTGCACGGTGACGTAGAAGTCACGGCCGTCCGGAGACAACGCCACCAGAAATTCGCGGGCGTCCGCGAACGAGTAGCCGCCGGGCCGCATGTCGAACGGTACCTGGCCGCCGGCGGCGGCAGAAACGATGGGCAGCGACCACAACAGCATGGTCGCGTACACCGCCATCGTCACGGCGAAGAGCAGCCGAAAGGCGATCTGGTTTCTGGCCATTGGTGGATGGTCCCCCGGACACAACCGTCGCCGAGCAGCGCGTGCCACGCACCGCCGCGAAACCCTATCGCTGGGCGCTCGCGACCTTGGCAAGGGTGCGGTCGAGGTCGGCGGGCGAGACCTTGCGGCCCTGGACGAAGATCGCCGGCATGGTGCGGACGCCCGCATCGGCGGCGGCATCGCGGGCGCGCATCACGTTCTCCTCGACGACCGGATGGTCGAGGCAGAGGCGGTCGAAGTTGGAGCGACCGAGCTCGCGTCCCGCACGCTGCAGGCCTTGGACCGGATCGGATGCAGCGAGCCACGTCGCCTGGGTTTGGAACGCGACTTCAAGCCACGCCAGGGACTGGTCCGGCCGGCTGGACGGGGCAATGCAGCGCAAGAACTTGGACACCACGAGGTCGGTGTCGCTGCTGGGTGCGTTGCGATAGACCAGCACCGCGCGGCGCGGGTCGAGCCACTCGGCCTTCAAGCGCGGCACGACTTCGCGATGGAAGGCGCCGCAGGCCAGGCAGGACGGCGCGACGTAGGCGACGATGCGCACGGGCGCGTTGGGATCGCCGAGCACCAGATCGTCGGGCTGCGCGGCCATGAGGCCGGGACGCACAGGGTCCCACAGCCAGAGCGCCATGGCGGCCGCGCCGGCGAGGAGCATCGCAATCGCAGCCACTTTCGTTCGCTTGCCCATGGACTCAGAGCCTAGCCGGATACCACGGCGAGCGCCCGTTCGAGATCGGCCGGGGCGACGCGACGGCCTTGAACAAAGATCGCCGGGACCGCGCGGACACCGGCGCGTTCGGCGCGGGCGACGGAATCCAGGATGGCGGCCTCGGTGGCGGGATTGCCCTGGCAGAGCTGGAAGCGGTCGAAGCCGACGAAGTCGGTTTCGCGCGCCAGGTTGAACAGCGTCGAGAGCGGCTCGGGCGTGCGCAGCCATTCGGCCTGGCGCGCGAACAACAAGTCGAGCCACACCACGTAGCGGTCCTTCTGCAGGCCGGCCGCGCAGCGCGACAAGGTCGAGACGGCGAGGTCGCGCGCGCCGCGCGGCAGGTCGCGGTAGACGAAGAGCACGCGACCGGTGTCGATCCAGCGCTGCTTGAGCGCCGGCAATGTCGTGCGATGGAAGTCGGCGCACGCGGTGCAGGTGAACGCGTAGTAGGCCACCACGACGATGGGCGCGTCGGGCGAACCGATGGTCACGTCGTCGGGGCGCACGGTCATGATCGCGGCAGCGTCCGGCCGGCGGCCGGAGAGCGCGAAGAAGGCGACGCTGGCGGCAACGGCGAGGCCAAGGACGAGGGCGGCGAGCGTGCGGCGCGACATGGGTCCATGGTAGCAGGCGAGTGCGCTAGACTTCGGCGCTTGCTTGCGAGCCTGGCTCGGGGGGACGCCGTGAGGCCCTTGGAGATCGTTGTGGTGGCGGCCGTCGTCGCGGCCGGGGTCTGGGTGTGGTCGCGCTGGGACGGCGGTGGCGCCGAGTTCGACGGCGACATCGCGGCGTTCTTCGTCGCGCCGAAGGACGAGACGGTCAGCGTCGCGCCGTTCCAGCGGCGCGGCCGGGTGCTGGTGCTGGACGCGGACAACAGGCGCCTCGACGGCATTCACGACCGCCTGCCGGAGGCGGTGCGGGCGCGAACGCCGGACGAGGTCGGCACGGTCGCGCTGGTGAAATGCACCGAGAGCTTCTCGGGCTACTACATCCCGTTCCTGGTGCGTGGCTACAACACGAGTTGCCAGGTGGAGGTCGTCGCCCTGCCCTCGCGCACCTTCCTCGCCAACATGGGAACGTCGCTGTCGCCGCCGGCGCGCGTGCGCATCCCGCTGTGGAACCGGCATGCGCCGCGACCAGAACAGCACCTCGCCGAGCAGATCGCCGAGCTGCCTGACATGGGCCGCGAGGCGCGCTGACGCGCGACGGACGTGAGGCTGCGCGCTGATGCGCGCTGACCTAGGCCCCCTTGTCCAAGAGCCTGGCGATGTGCGCCGAATCCGGCTGCTCCAGCATCAGGTGGGCGCGGCGCGTGACCTCATCGATGTCCACCGCGCGCACGCGCTGCTTGACGCGGGCGAGGCCGGTAGCGCGCATCGACAGGTCGCGCAGGCCGAGGCCGAGCAGCAGCGAGGTGTAGCGCGGATCGCCGCCCATCTCGCCGCACAGGCCGATGGGCACGCCGGCGGTGTTGGCGCCCAGGATGGCGTGGTGGATGAGCTGCAGCACCGCCGGGTGGAGCGGGTCGTAGAGATCGGCGACGTGCTCGTCGCCGCGATCGATGGCGAGCGTGTACATCGTCAGGTCGTTGGTGCCGAGCGACAGGAAGTCGGCGTGGGCAGCGATCGATTTGACGGCGAGCGCGGCGGCCGGCACCTCGATCATGGCGCCGAGGGGGGGGAGCGGATCGGCGATGCGCACCTTGGCCTTCTTCAGGCGCGCCGCAACGCGGCCCATCGCAGCGCGCACCTTGATGAGATCGCTGGCGGTGCCGACCATGGGCAGCAGCAGGCGCACGGGACCGAGCGCGCCGACGCGCAGGATGGCGGCGAGCTGTGCTTCCAGCAGCGGGCGGTACTTGAGCGACAGGCGGATGGCGCGCAGGCCGAGCGCCGGATTGGGGCCCGTCGGCATCTTCTCGCGCAGCGCCGGGGCCAGCTTGTCGCCGCCGACGTCGAGGGTGCGAATGGTCACCGGCTTGCCGTTCATGGCGACGACGAACGGCTTCAGGGCCGCGTACTGCTCGTCTTCGGTAGGCAGCTCGTCGCGGTTCATGAACAGGAATTCGGTGCGCAGCAGGCCGATGCCGTCGGCACCGGCGCGCACGGCGGCCTCCGCCTCGAAGGGCAGCTCGACGTTGGCCTGCAGCATCACCTTGGTGCCGTCGAGGGTGACCGCGCGCAGGGTGCGCAGGCGGTTGAGCAGCCCGCGCTCGCGCACCAGGCGGCGGCGCACGCGCGCGTATTCGGCGAGGGTCGCGGGCGACGGCGCGACGATGACGAGGCCCTTGGCGCCGTCGAGAATGACGGTCTCGCCGGGCGGGATCTTTTCCTCGAGGTCCTGGATGCCGAGCACGGCAGGCAGGCCGAGCGAGCGCGCCATGATGGCGGAGTGGCTCTCGGGTCCGCCGACCGCGGCGGCGAAACCACCGATGCGGGCGGGATCCATCAGCACGGTGTCGGCGGGGGTGATGGCATGGGCGATGATGATCGAGCCCTTGGGCAGGTCGGCGAAGCCGGCGTACGGCACGTTCGACAGGCGGCGAATGAGACGCGCGCCGACCTCGTGGATGTCTTGGGCGCGCGCGGCGAGGTAGGCGTCGGGGATCCGGGCGAACTCTTCCTCGATGCGGCCGACCTCGAACTGCACCGCGGACTCGGCGTTGACGCGCTCGGCGGCGATGCGCTCATCGACGCGGCGGATGAGGCGCGAGGACTGGAGAATCTGCTGGCTGGCCTCGAGCAGGAAGCCGAGCTCCTCGGCGGCGGCGCCCGACATCTTCTCGGTGCGCGCCTGCAGCTTCTTGAGCTGGCGGGCCGAGGCCGCGACCGCATCGGCGAAGCGCTCGCGCTCGGCGGCGACATCGCCGGCGCCGATCTTGTACTCGCGCACGCGCAGGCGGCCGACCTCGATGACGTGGGCCGGGCCGATGGCGACGCCGTCGGCGACGCCGAGGCCTTCGAGGACGCGCTGGGGCGTCTTCGTGTCCTTGGCCGCAGTGTCGCCAGAGTCGTTCATGACCGGTCGTTCATATCTCGCCCATGTCGCCGGCCGACAGAAGCTTGGCCAGGGCGTCCAGCGCCTGGGCAGCGTCGCGGCCACTGGCGGCGAGCTCGAGCGTCGTGCCGGGGGTCGCCGCCAGCATCAGCAGACCCAAGATCGAGTCGGCGCCGACCGTTTCGCCGTCCTTGGTGACCGTCAGCTTCGCCTCGAACGTCTTGGCGAGCTTGACGACCTTGGCCGCGGCGCGCGCATGAATGCCGCGCACATTGCCGACGACGACGGTCGCGCGGACCGACGGCTCACCGTCCGTGCCCATCATGGAGATTTATAGCGGGTCTTCGGGACGCGCGCGCGCCGGTTCCAGATCGCGGTGGCGCAGCACCACGTTGTCGCCGTGAGCGCGCAGGTGCGCGGCGAGGCGTTCGGCCACCAGCACCGAGCGATGGCGGCCGCCGGTGCAGCCGACCGCAATGGTCAGGTAGCTCTTGCCCTCTTCGCGGTAGCGCGGCAGCAGGCCGCCGAGCATCACCGTGAGGGACTCGAAGAACGGCGCGAAGCCGCGGTCCTGCTCGATGTAGGCGGCGACGGGGGCGTCGAGGCCGCTGCCGGGGCGCAGCGCATCGATGTAGTGCGGGTTCTGCAGGAAGCGCACGTCGAAGACGAGGTCGGCCTCGCGCGGCAGGCCCTTGCCGTAGGCGAACGACACCACCGACAGGGTGAGCTTGTGCAGGCCTTCCGGCGCGAAGCGGCGCTCGAGCAGACGGCGCAACTCGGCCACCGACAGCTGCGAGGTGTCGATGACGACGTCGGCAGCCTCGCGCACCGGGGCCAGCAGCGAGCGCTCGGTGCGGATGCTGTCGTCGACCGGACGGTCGGGATGCAAGGGGTGGCGGCGGCGCGTCTCGGTGAAGCGACGCACCAGCACGCTCGACTCGCAGTCGAGGAAGACGAGGCGCAGGTCGAGGTCGGCGCGGGCCCGCAGCGGCTCGACCTCGCGCGGAAACGCGTCGGCGTGGAAGTCGCGGGTGCGGATGTCGACGCCGACGGCGAGCGGCTCGCGCTGGGCGGCCTTCTCTTCGGTGCCCGGCCACAGGAGGCGGCCGAGCAGCGACACCGGGATGTTGTCGATGGCCTCGTAGCCGACGTCTTCGAGGATGTGCAGGGCGCTCGACTTGCCGGCGCCGGACAGGCCGGTGACGACAACGACCGGCGTGCGCGCAGCGGCGGGTACCGCAGCTAGGGCAGGCGAACCTTCACGCGCCGGTCGGTTCATCGAACGTGTCCGCCTTGGGGCTCCACGCCTCCGGTTCTACGGCAAGCGGGGCGGTGCTGACCAGCAGCCGGACCCGCGCGGCGGCCGAAGCCGCCTCCGGATCGACGGTGTACAGGGGGATAGCGACGCCCGTGTGACGCCAGATGGCGGGCTCCGGCAGCCGTTCGGTATGGCCGCCGGGACGCAGCGAGAAGGCGGCGGAGAGGGCCACTTCGGCACGGCGCGGTAGGGGGACGAGGCCGACGCCGCGGACTTCCAACAGAGACGGGAGGTGGGGCGGCGGGCTGGCGACCAGGCGGCCGTCGCGCACGAGGAGGGCGACTTGGTCGTCGGCGACCAGCAGGGCGCCGGCGTCGATGAGACGCAGGGCGAGGTCGGACTTGCCGCTGCCCGAGGGGCCGAGCAGCAGGGCACCGTGATCACCGAGTGCGACGCAGGTGGCGTGGACGCGATGCATCGTCTGAGTCTCCCGTAGCGCCCTCTCTCTGCAAAGGGAGAGGGGACTCTAGTCCGTCGGCAGGGTCATGACGAAGCGGGCGCCGAGGATGGTGGTCTGGCCTTTGCCTGTGGAGCCGATGCGGTTCTCGGCCCAGATGTGGCCGCCGTGGGCTTCGACGATCTGCTTGGAGATCGACAGGCCGAGGCCGGAGTGCATGCCGAACGGCTCGCCTTGGGGACGCAGCGAATAGAAGCGGTCGAAGACGGCGTCGAGCTTGTCGGGCGGCACGCCCGGGCCATCGTCCTCGACGGCCACCTCGACCTCGTTATGGGCGCGCTTGAGCACGATGCGGATGGCGCCGCCCTGGGGGCTGAACGAGATGGCGTTGGCGAGCAGGTTGCGCATGACCTGGCCGATGCGGCCCTCGACGCAGCGCACGGGCACCGGGCCGTCGGCGTCGACCACGAAGGTGACGCCGGCGGTGCTCGCCGCCTGGGTCTCGCGCAGCACTTCGACGAGGGTGCGGACGAGGAGCACGAGATCGACGGCGTTGGACTCGGCGCGGGCGAGCTCGGCGCCGAGGCGGCTGGCGTCGGAGATGTCGTTGATCAGGCGTTCGAGACGGCGCACGTCGGCGTAGATGATCGCCACCAGCTTGGCGCGGCGCTCGGCGTCCTCGGTGCGCGGCAGCAGCTCGATGGCGCTGCGGATGCTCGACAGCGGGTTGCGAATCTCGTGGGCGACGTCGGCGGCGAAGGCCTCGATGGCGTCCATGCGCCCGTACAGCGCGTCGGTCATCTCGCGCAGCGCGCCGGACAAGTCGCCGATCTCGTCGTTGCGCGCCGTGAAGTCGGGAATGTCGGTGCGGCGGCCCGAGCGGACACGGGCGCGGTGCGCCGCGGTCGCCAGACTCTGGATGGGCCGCGCGATGGTGCCGGACAGGTAGATCGACATCAGCACGGTGACGGCGAGCGCCAGGCCGAACACCTGCAGGATGGCGACGCGCACATCGCGGACTTTCTCCTCGATGTCGCCGCCCTCGACGGTGAGCATGAGGGCGCCGAGCACGCGCTTGAAGCGCTGCACCGGGATGGCGACGGAAACCAGCATCTCGCCGTCGGAGAGCTGGCGCAGCGCGGTGCCGACCTCGCCCGCCAGGGCGAGGGTGACCTCGTCGTAGTCGGTGGCGAGCTGGACGGCGTTCTCGCGGTACGGGGGCAGCCGCTCGGGGTTTAACGGGGCGCGCAAGATGAAGGCGTCGATGCCGCCGACGACGCGATCGAACCACGATTCGTGGCCTGGCTCCGGCAGGGTCTGGGCGCGGACGGCGAGCGCCGCGGGACCGAGGCCCTGGCTGTCGGCGACCAGGAAGCTTTCGGTGTCGAACAGGCGGGCGCGCGATGCGCCGGTCGCGGCCAGGCGCCGCACCAGCTGGCGCGCTAGTTCCCGTTCAAAGTTGGGGCCGTCGAGCGGCACGGCGCTTTCGCCGAGGGCGGCGGCGATGATGGCGCCCTCGGCGCGCAAGCTCTCGAACTTCGCTTCGACGAGGCCCTCGCGGTACTGGCCGAGGAACAGCGCGCCGCCCAACAGGATGCCGAGGGCGGGGATGTTGAGCGCCAGGATGCGGACGGTGAGCGGCGACGGCAGCCAGCGGCGGCGGACGCGCGGGGCATCGACGTGCCCGTCGTCGACAGACACGTGCGCCTTCGCGCTGTGCGCGCTGAAGCGCGGCGTCCGACGAGTTTCTGTCTCAGCTACCATGGCGGTTCGTTACGAAGGCGCGCTGCGCGCGCCCAGCGCGCGTCCCGCGCGACGCGGGCACACACGTCAGTCGCCGGCGCCGGCCGGCGTGCCTTGCTCACTGTAGCGATAGCCGACGCCGTAGAGAGTCTCGATGCTGGAGAACTCCGCATCGACTTCGCGGAACTTCTTGCGCAGGCGCTTGATGTGGCTGTCGATGGTGCGGTCGTCGACGTAGACGTTGTCGTCGTAGGCGACGTCCATGAGCTGGTCGCGGCTCTTCACGTGGCCGGGGCGCTGGGCCAGCGCGCGCAGGATGAGGAACTCGGTGACGGTGAGCGCCACCTCGGCGCCGCGCCAGATGCAACGGTGGCGGATCGGGTCGAGCATGAGGTCGCCGCGCATGATCGGCTTCTCGGCGGCGTCGTCGGTGCCGTCAGGCGCGGTGGAGACGCGGCGCAGCACCGCGCGGATGCGCTCGACCAGCAGGCGCTGGGAGAACGGTTTCCGCACGTAGTCGTCGGCGCCCATCTTGAGACCGAGCGCCTCGTCGACTTCGTCGTCCTTGGAGGTGAGGAAGATCGCCGGCACGTCGGAGATGCGGCGCAAGCGCGACAACAGCTCCATCCCGTCGAGGCGGGGCATCTTGATGTCGAGCACGACGAGATCGGCGGGCTTGGCGGTGAGCGAGCGCAGAGCCTCGGCCCCGTCCGTAAAGGTGCGAACCTTGAACCCCTCCGCTTCCAAGGCCATGGAGACCGAGGTCAGGATGTTCGAGTCGTCGTCGACCAACGCAATGGTGTGCGGCACGTCATCCCCCAGCAAGGCAGCCGGCTGGGTCTCATCCCGTTGAGTATACACTAGGCCTCCGGGAGGACGGCCGGCGCACGACGGCGCGCCGGTCCTTGCTAGCCGAACAGACATCAGCATGATGCTTGGAGATTTGGGCGCTTCGATGGCGGATTACCACTTGGCATGAACAACCCGGCACCCCTGGGGGCGGACGCCAACGGCGCCGCGGTGCGCCGGCTGATGCGCGGCCGCGCCACCGCTACCCTGGCGACCCAGCTGGCGGGCAGCGGCTGGCCCTACGCATCGCTGGTGCTGGTGGCGACCGCGATCGATGGCGCGCCGCTGTTGCTGCTGTCGCGCCTGGCCGAGCACACCAAGAACATGGCCGGCGACGCCCGCATCTCCCTGCTCTTCGATGGCACCGAACCGGGTCCGAGCCGGCTCGCCGGCAGCCGCGCCACCGTGCTGGGCCGCGCCACGCGATCGGCGGACAAAGCCGAGCTGGGACGATTCCTGGCGCGCCACCCGGAGGCGGAAGCCTACGCGGGCTTCGCCGACTTCGGACTGTTCCGCATCGCGGTCGAGCGCGCCCATCTGGTCGCCGGCTTCGGCCGCATCCACTGGGTGGACGAGCGCGAGATTCTGCTGCCGCAATCGGCGGTCGCCGCGTTCGTGGCGAGCGAGACCAAACTCGTCGCGACGCTGAACGACGATGCCGCGGTGCGCACGCTCCTCGCGCAAAAGCTTGGGCCGGGCGAGTGGAGCGTCACCGGCGCCGATCCCGAAGGCGTCGACACACGCGCCGACGGCGCTACGGCGCGCCTCTCGTTCGCCGATGCGCTCGCCGATCCCGCGGCGATTCGCGCGGCGCTGGATTCCGCAACGACGACTCCGGTGTAGGCAGCTTCCTGCGGGCAGAGTCCGCTTGCCCCGAACGGGGTATGCCCTTCGCACGGCCCCGCTCAGGTAAGTGCCGTATGGGGTACCCCGTCACTCTGGCCTACCCTTACCGTTAGTTGAACGAGGGGTTTTTCGGGCAAGGGTTACCAACATGTCGAGGACCGGGCCGTGGCATACGCCACTGGATGGCATCTATCACGACAACAGCGACTGCGGGACCGGGCGCGGACTCAAGCAGCGCATCGAAGGGTCGGGCGGCAAGCGGCTGTGCGCCGAATGCGGGAAGCTCGACCGGGCCGAGGAGTCGCTCCACCGCGTTCAGTGGTGGGACGGGCGCCGCGCCATCGGGCAGTAGATCGCCGCCGACGGGGAGGTGCGGGTCCATCCCGCGCAAGGCGTGCGCTATTCCAGGCGCGCGGGGTCGATCAGGCGCCCGTACTGCGCGAAACTCAGACGCTCCTCGTATTCCTGCGCCTCGACGTTGTGGTCGATGATGTGCAGATGGGTCGCGTAATACCAAAGCTTCAGCACCAGTAGGTCGCGCTCGGCGCTCGGCTGCGTCTTCTCGACGATGCGCAGCGCGGCGCGGCCATACGGATCGCCCTCGGGGTGGCGATAGAGCCCCGCCAGCGCCACCGTGGTGGACATGTAGGCGTTGGCCGTGCGGATGTCGTCCTTGCCGTAAGCGCGCTCCAAGATGCCCATGGCACGCACGGCCAGGGGCAGGGCCTGGGTATGGGCGCGATCGGTCCAGGGACGATTCACGGGCGTGGAGTCGGCGCGGCACATGGCATCCGCCAAGGCGGCGAGCCACCAGCCAGCCTCGGGAGATTCAGGGCCGAACTTCTGCGCGGCGGCCTCATAGCCGATGCGGTCGAGGCGCTCGGCCTCGGCCCAGGCGGTATCGAAGAAGGCGGCGCGCGCCTGGGCGGCCAGGTTTTCTATGTCTTGGGCACTGGCGGGCGGGGCTTCCAGCCACGGGAAGACCAACGCCGACAGGAAGGTCACCAGGAGAAAAAAGCTGCGCATCTTGGGGGCCGGGTGGCGAGGGGCGGCCACCTTTCCATACCGGGCGATGCAGCGTCCAGGAGAGACGGCCCGGGGAGCCTCTTAGAGGTGGGTCTTGACCAAGGATTCCGGGGCTTTGGAGCCTTCAAGGGGGCGGCATGCATCGTGTATAGTCCCTGGCCCGGGGGTCCACGACACAGATGTCACTAGCCTCGCTTTTTGGCTTCATCGCGTGCATCGCGATCATCTTCATCGTGATCATCGAGATCACGACGGATTTCGCGTCGTTCTTCCACATGTCCGGCATGCTGCTGGTGTTCGGCGGAACGTTGGCCTCGGCCTTCATGGGCTACGAGTTCCGCTACGTCATGCAGTCGCTGGGCGCAGTCGGCGGCGTGTTCATCCGGGGCAAAGCCAACCGCTCGATGCTCACCGTCGAGACCGGCAAGATCATTCGCTGGGGTTACCTGGTGAAGAAGAGCGGCCTGGTCGCGCTTGAGAAAGAAATCAAAGGCGCGAAGAACCAGGACCACTTCATGAATTACGGCATCGAGCTCGTCATCACCGGCTACTCCGGTGATGAAGTGCGCCAGATGCTGGGCGCCGCATCGAACGGCGCGTTCTCGCGTGCCACCATCCCGGTCGAGATTCTCAAGTCGATGGCGGGCAACGGCCCGGCCTTCGGGATGGTCGGCACCCTCGTCGGCCTCGTCGTCATGTTGCAGTCGTTGCAGAGCAATCCGGAAGGCATCGGCGAGGGCTTCGCGGTTGCCATTCTGGCGACGCTGTACGGCGTAATCAGCGCGCGCATGATCTTCATGCCGGCGGCATCGAAGCTGATGCAGAAGGAATCGATCCTGCGCTTCCGCAACTTCCTGGTGTCGGAAGGGTTCGCGATGCTCGCGGACCAGAAGAGCCCGCGCTACATCCAGGACAAGATGAACAGCTACCTCGACCCCGCGATCCACTACCACATCGACCAGAAGAGCGGCGGCGGCAAGGGTAAGAAGGCCGCGGCATGAGCGGCGGCAGCGGACCTCCCGAACCTCCGCATCAGGCGGAAGAAGAAGAGGGCTGGCTTCTAAGCTTCGCCGATTTGGTCGTCAACATGATGGCCTTGTTCCTGGTGCTGTACTCGCTGTCGGATCCGGACCCCGGCAAGTTCGAGACCGCGGCGCAGTCGATCACTAAGGCGTTCACCACCCAGGAGAACGCGCCCCCGCCACCAACACCGTTCCAACAGCTGGTGAAGAACCTGCAGCAGGAGCTGGCGGTGGAAGGCGTCGAGATGGACGCCGCCGCGCAAGCGCAGGTGAACAAGCGCGGCTCGACGTTCGACTTCAAGACCGGCGACATGTTCGCGGTGGGCCAGGCAGTCGTCCTGCCGGCGGCCGAGCCGCTGCTCGACCGCGTCGCGCAGAACTTGATCTTCCTCGGCGTGCAGAGCTATCGCATCGACGTCGAGGGGCACACCGACGACGTGCCGATCAACACCAACCAGTTCCCGTCCAACTGGGAGCTGTCCACGGCGCGCGCCTCGGCTGTGGCGCGCTTCCTGATCAGCCGCGGCGTCAAGGCGGACCGCATCACGGTGCTCGGCTACGCCGATACGAAGCCCAAGCTTCCCAACCGCGACGAAGCCGGCAACCCGCTGCCCGACAATCGCGCCGAGAACCGTCGCGTTGTCATACGTATTGAGCGCTAGCTCAACCAGACCAAACTAGACCCGTCGTTGGTTGGCGTGCTCCGCGCGCGGGGCGCCGCGTCGTGATCCGCATCGAGCGGTAGCGCGGCGCCAGCCCGACTTCTCTATCGAAGCCGCCGCGCGCCAAGTCCGACAACGCGGCGCGCCCACTCGGTGCCCGCCACCTTGTTCTTAAGTCGCGCATCGGCACTGACGACGCGCGCATCGCGCTGCTCCGCCAGCGCCAGGTACAAGCAATCGTAGACCGGGTGCGACAGGTCGCAGGCGATGGCAAACGCACGCGGCGCGAGACTTGCCGAGCTCGCAAGCTCGGCAAAGAACCGCGGGAGAGACGTGAGAGCCTCCGTAGCCTGCGTAGTAAGCACCCGCCCGTCCCTCACACCGCGCCACAGCGCATTCGCCACCTCAACAATGATGAGATCTGGTGCGATTAGGTCTTCGGGAAGCGCTGGCACGCGCAGTGCGGCGTCGGACTGCAGTTCCTCGATGAACCATTTGAACGCGACGCTGGCATCAACGACGAGCGTCACCGGCGATCGCGATCCTCGCGGATGAGGTCGGTGCTGTCCGTCTGCCGTGCAGTCGGTGGCGTCATGGCGCGGATGTGATTGGCTACGGCGACGCGCTCCTCCGGAGAAAGCTTCGCTGCCTCGCTCAGAATCAACCGCAGTTCCTGCTCCAGCGAACGACCGTGGAGCTGCGCCTTCTGCTTGAGGGCGGCAACCACTTGGTCTTCGACATTCCGAACCAACACCTGCGCCATGATAGCAGTACTGATAGCGCGACGGCCCGCGAACCGCAAGGCACAAGGGTGCTAGTGCGCTTCGCCCCAGTTGTCGCCGGAGCCGGTTGCCACGGTGAGCGGCACGTCGAGGACGGCGGCGCCTTCCATCACTTTTTTGGCGAGAGCCTTGAGGGCTTCGACTTCGCCGTTGGGTGCTTCGAACAGGAGCTCGTCGTGCACCGAGAGGAGCATGCGCGACTTCAGGCGCGATTCGGCGAGGGCGCGGTGCATGCGCACCATGGCGCGCTTCAGGATGTCGGCGGCGGTCCCTTGCAGCGGCGCGTTGATGCTGGCGCGCTCGGAGAACGAGCGCATGGAGTGGTTGCGGTCGTGGATGCCGGGCATGTGCACGCGGCGGCCGAACAGCGTCACCACGTAGCCGTTGCGCTTGGCGAATTCCTTGGCGCTGTCCATGTAGGCGCGGATGCCGGGGTAGCGCTCGAAGTACGCCTCGATGTAGCGGCCGGCGTCGCCGCGCGGGATGCCGAGCTGGCGGGCGAGGCCGAACGCCGAGATGCCGTAGATGATGCCGAAGTTGATCGCCTTGGCGCGGTTGCGCGTGTCGCGGTCGAGCTGTTCCAAGGGAATGCCGAACACCTGGCTCGCGGTGAGCGCGTGGATATCGACGCCCTTGTGGAACGCGTCCTTGAGCGAGTCGATCTTGGCGACGTGGGCCAGGAGGCGCAGCTCGATCTGGGAGTAGTCGGCGGAGACCAGCTTATGGCCGCGCGGGGCGACGAAGGCGCGGCGGATGCGGCGGCCTTCCTCGGTGCGGATCGGGATGTTCTGCAGGTTGGGCTCGGTCGAGGCCAGACGCCCCGTGGCGGCGCCGGCCATCAGGTAAGACGTGTGGACGCGGCCGGAGACGCGGTCGATCTGGTGGGCGAGGGTGTCGGTGTAGGTGGACTTGAGCTTGGCGACAAGGCGCCAGTCGAGAATCTTCTGGGGCAACTCGTGACCCTCGGCGGCGAGAGCGTCGAGCACGTCGGCATCGGTGCTCCAGGCGCCGGTCTTGGTCTTGCGGCCGCCTTCGAGCTTCATGGTGTCGAACAGGATCTCCCCCAGTTGCTTGGGTGAGCCGATGTTGAACTCGCGGCCGGCGACCCGGTAGACGTCGGCCTCCAACGTCGTCATGCGCTTGCCGAAGTCGGCAGAGAGCGCTGCCAGCGCTTCGGGATCGATGCGCACGCCAGCCTGCTCCATGGCGAGCAGCACGGGCACGAGCGGGCGCTCGATGGTCTCGTACACCGAGACGAGATGCTCGCTGAGGATGCGGCGGCGCAAGCACTCGCGGCTTTGCAGCACGGTGTCGGCGAGGCCGGCGGCGTACGGGGTAGCGCGGTCGAGCGGCACCTGCGGGAAGGCGATCCCGGCCTTGCCGCTGCCGACGATCTCCTTGCGCGGCGGCGGGCGCAGGCCGAGCTCGCGCTCGCAGATGTCGCCGTGGCCATGCTCATCGCGGCCACCGCCGAGGACGAACGACATCAGGAGGGTGTCGTCGATGGGGGACAGACTGACGCCGTGGCGGGCGAGCACCTTCATGGTGCGCTTGGCGTCGTAGAGGACCTTCAGCACGGAGGGGTCCTCGAACAGCGGCTTGAGGATGTCGAGCGCCTCGACCAGGCCGAAGGCGTGCTCCTCGTCGGGGCCTTCGATGGCGAGGGACGACTGCGAGCGGGCGACGGCAAGGGGCGCGTACCAGCCGATGCCCGGCTGGGCGGCGAGTGCTACGCCGACAATGTCGCCGCCATTCTCGTCGGGCGGATCGATCTCGACGTGCACGCCGACGATGCCGGTACTGCGCGCGTCGTCGGCGAGCGCCGCCAGCCCTTCGAGCGTCGTGAGAGTCGCGTAGCGCGTCGGCGGCGCCAGGCGAACGGCGGGGCCGGCGAGCGGGGTCCCGCCGAAGGCGGGCGTTCCGCCCGACGGCTCGGGCGGCGCGGGAACCGGAGTCACTTCAACCACGGCAGGGGCGGTTGTTGGTTTGCGCTCCTCCGGAGCGGTTCCGTAGCGCGCGCGCAGACGCGTCACAAGGTTGCCGAATTCGAGGTCTTCCAGGAACGGGAACAGGACCTTCGGGTCCGGCATGCGTACGGCGAGGTCGGCGACGGTTTGCGCGACGGGGACGTTCTCGTCGAGTGCCACGAGCCGGCGGCTGATGCGCGCCTTGTCGGCGTTGGTCATCACCGCTTCGCGGCGCTTGGGCTGCTTGATCTCGGCCGCGTGCTCCAGCAACGACTCGAGATTGCCGTAGGCGGTCAGCAGCTCGGCCGCGGTCTTGGGGCCGACGCCGGGAATTCCGGGCACGTTGTCGGAGGTATCGCCGGTGAGCGCCAAGAGGTCGCCGAGCATCGAGGGCGTGACACCGAACTTCTCCTTCACCTCGGCCTCGCCGATGGCGCGATCCTTGAGGGGATCGTGCATGCGCACGCCGGGGCGGATGAGCTGCATCATGTCCTTGTCGGACGAATAGATGACGACATCGGTGTCGGCCTCGCGCGCCAGGCGCGCGTAGGTGGCGATGATGTCGTCGGCCTCGAAGCCCTCCTGCTCGATGCACGGCAGGTTGAAGGCGCGCACCGCGTCGCGGATGAGCTTGAACTGCGGCACCAAGTCTTCGGGCGGCGGCGGCCGTTGCGCCTTGTAGGCCGGGTAGATCGCGGAGCGGAACGTTTTCCGCCCCGCGTCGAACAGCACCGCGATGTGGCCGGCGCCACCTTGGGCTTCGATGTCGGCGAGCAGCTTCGCCAGCATGTTGCAGAAGCCGTAGACCGCGCCGGTCGGCGTGCCGTCGCGCTTGCGCGTGAGGTGTGGCAGCGCGTGGTACGCGCGGAAGATGTAGCCGGAGCCGTCGACCAGATAGAGCGGGGTCGCGGCGGAGGGCGCGGCGGACTTGGGCATGGGCGTCGTTATATAGCGCGCCCCGGCGAGGACTTCCCGCGTGGGTTAGGGCGCGAGCGGGCCCTTGGGCTGCCCCTTGGGATTGCCTGCCGGCCCGCCCGGCAGCGGCGGTAGCGGCTGCTGGCCCGGGCCGAAGGTTTGCGGGGCGCCGCCCGGAGCACCCAGGGGAGCGCCCACGGGCGCACCTGGGCCGGCGACCGGCGCACCTTGCGGGCGGTTGGCCTGTTCACAGGCTTGGTCCGTCGTCTTGTAGAACATCCGGTACTGGCCGTTGTCCAAGCGCACCACGGACGGATCAGCCGAAAAACCCTGGTGATTGAGGCGCGTGCCTGGCTCGTTGGTCCAGGTGCGGCCGCCGTCGGTGGAGATGCGGCTGACCATGCCGGGCGGCGTACCGGCGCCGCCGGAGCCGTTGAAGAACAGGCGCACGTTGCCGTTCGGCAGCACCAAGAGCTCGGGGATGCCGCCGTTGGCGAGGGTCGTGACCGTCTCGAAGCGCGCCCCGTCGGTGGAGCGGGCGACCACCATCTGCTGCTGCTGGGCGCGCGCCACGGCAAGCAGCCACGAGCCGTCGGGCAGCAGGACCACGCTGGGGTCGGTGCCGCCTTCGATCTCGAACACCTTGCCCTCGACGGTGAAGCGGACGCCGTCGGTGGAGATCGCGGAATAGAACGGCGCGATCGGCGACGGCACCGCGCCGCCGACGAACGAGCCCTTGTAATAGAAGAGACGGATGCGTCCGTCGCGTAGGTTGACCGCGTCGGGATCGACCGCGTTGCCGTCGAAGACTCCGTCGAGCAGCACCTTCTCGCCGCGCTCCCAGCGATTGCCGGACGGCTTGCCCAGGAAGATGCCGTGGTCGTCGCCGCCGGTGACGTAGTAGACGCCGAGGGTGCCGCCCGGAAGGCGCACGCCATCGGGCACCGAGGCGCGCACCAGGATCTCGCCTTCGGCGGTGAAGGCCATGCCGTCGCGGCTGAGGGCGGTGTGGGTCTGGTGGCAGTTCGGTCCGCCGGCGGCGGCCTGCTGCATCTGGGCGTTGGGTTGCCCCGCGGGCGTCGTCGCGGGCGGCTGTTGCGCCAGCGCCGCGAATGCGACACCGGCGGCGAGCAGAGCGACGAGCGTCGCGCCGCGCATCAGGGGGCGCCGGCCGGAGTGGCGAGGGCGGCAAGCTTCTTGTCGACCTTGGCGCGCCAGCGCTTGGAGAGCGCGGATTCCGCGGAGAGCTTGCGCAGAGTCACTGTGGTACCCGCATCGCCTTCGATGATGTCGACCGCATCGGGGATCGTCACGGTGCCGGCGCGCTCGCGGTGGAACTCGTCGCCGGCGTGCACGGTGCCTTCCTTGAGGACGCGCAGGTACATACCGGTGCGGCGACTCTTGAGGAAGCGATCGGGGAAATGCTTGTCGCCGAAGCGGATGCCTAGCGTGTCGCAGGGCAGCCGCGGCTGCGTCACCTCGAGCAGCGCCGAGCCGGCGCAGTAGACGTCGCCGATGCGCACGTCCTGTTCGTGGAGCGCCGCGACGGTGATGTTCTCGCCGAAGAAGCCGGGGCCAAGATCGTCGCGTTTCTCTTCGCGCCGCCAGGCGGCGTAGTGATCGGCCGAATACGCGTACACCGCGTTGTCGGGACCGCCGTGCGCCTTCTGGTCGCCCTGGGCGTCGCCGATGACGCCGGCGAAGGTAACGCTGACCGGGCCGGACACCGGCGACTTCAGGATGCCGGAAAGGTACAGCTGTCCGCGGCGGTTCAGCATCTCGCTGAGGCCACCAACATTGACGGAGACAATACGCATTACTGAGGACCTAGTGGCCGGATGCGGCCTTTGCGCCGGGTTTCAACACAAAGCGGCGATCGCAATACGGGCAGTCGACCGAGTGGCCCGCGCCCATGGTCAGATACACCTTGGGGTGGCCGCCGAGGCCATTGCCGTCGCAGATGACCTTGGTCGAGTCCGATTGGACGATCTCGGGGGCGTCGGTGGTGGTCACGGTCATGAGGGCCGGATGATAGCGCCCGGGCGTAAGCCCGTCACGGGCGGCTGGCTGCGGCCGTTTGAGCCGGTGCTTGCACCCCTTGGGCGGTGTAGTTGGTTTGCGCCCCTGCGGAGCGACGAGTATGGTGGCCGCTTCGCGCGCCCGTAGCTCAGTGGATAGAGCACTGGCCTCCGAAGCCAGGGGTCGCAGGTTCAAGTCCTGCCGGGCGCGCCAGACTCCGCCGATTCGGGCCGTCGCATCGCGCTAGCCGATGCTGTGCGCTTTCAACACGGCCTGCTCGTCTCCCGATACCCATCACCTCGACGCGCGCGCCGGTGGCGGCGGGCTGCGCGATGGCGGGAACGCTGAGCAGCAGAACGGCGGCGGCGAGAGCGGTGCGGAACATCAGGCTTCTCCTCGTGTCTCAGGTGGTCCTACGGAGACGACGAGCGAGGCGTGCCGGAATCGACAACGGCCCGTCGAAAAAATCGACGGGCCGAAAAAGTCGCAGAAATCTTAGGCTAGCGGCAGAGATGGAACCGGTCCCCTCCCCCTCCCAAGAGAGGGAACCGGTCCAAACTTAGGCGGCGCGGCGCGGGCGGTTGCCGCCGCGGCCGCGGCCACGCTGTTGCTGCGGACGGCGCTGCTGCTGGCGCGGACGCTCCTGCTCGCCACCGGCGGGCGCGTGCGTGCGCGCACCCATGGCGACGACCAGCGGCGTCTTGGTGAGGCGTTCGATCTGACGCAGCTGGCCACGCTCGGTGTGGTCGCAGAACGTCAGCGCGATGCCAGCGGCGCCGTTGCGCGCCGTGCGGCCGATGCGGTGGACGTAGGCTTCCGGCTCCATCGGCAGATCGAAGTTGATGACGTGGCTCACGTCGATCACGTCGATGCCGCGGGCGGCGATGTCGGTGGCGACGAGTACGCGCGCCTGGCCCGACTTGAACTCGCCGAGCGCACGCTGGCGCTGACCCTGGCTCTTGTTGCCGTGGATCGCGGCGGCGACGACGCCGCCCTTCTCCAGGTGCTGCGCGACGCGATCGGCGCCGTGCTTGGTGCGCGTGAAGACGATGACGCGCGACATCTCGGGAGCCTGCAACAGCTCCATGAGCAGCGTGCGCTTCGCAGCGGTGTCGACGAAGTAGACGCGCTGGTCGATGCGATCGACGGTGACCTGGGCGGGCGTCACCGACACCTGCACGGGATCCTTCAGCAATTCGCGGGCGAGGCCGGCGATCTCGTTCGGCATGGTCGCCGAGAAGAGCGCCGACTGACGCTCCTTGGGCAGCTTGGCGACGATCTTCTTGATATCGCGGATGAAGCCCATGTCGAGCATGCGGTCGGCCTCGTCGAGGATGAAGTATTCGACGCGATCGAGACGCACCATGCCCTGCTCCATTACGTCGAGCAGACGGCCGGGCGTGGCGACGAGGATGTCGACGCCCTGGTTCAGGATCTTGCCCTGACCACCGATGCCGACGCCGCCCATGACGACGGCAACACGCTGGTGCGTAAAGCGGCCGAGGGTGCGGGTGGCTTCGGCGATCTGCAGCGCAAGCTCGCGGGTCGGCGCGAGCACCAGCGCACGCGGCATGCGCGGCGTGGGACGCGTCGTGTGCTTGGCGATGCGCTGCAGCATCGGCAGCGCGAAGGCAGCGGTCTTGCCGGTGCCGGTCTGCGCCAGACCGATGAGGTCGCTACCGCCGACGAGCGGCGGAATGGCTTGCGACTGGATGGGCGTGGGCGTGGTGAAATTGGCGGCAGTAAGTGCACGCATCAGCGTCTCGGCCAGGCCGAGTGCTGCAAAGTTGTTCTCGTTCAAGTGGACAGATTCTTTCTGTGGCCCAGCAACAATTGCTTGGGCATTGGGCCGGTCCGCGCGCATCGGGGCCAGGCCGTATTACTCTTTAGGGAACTCGGGACGAGGCTTCCAGGGACTGGAGCCACGCGCGATCGTCGAGGTACCTACTCGTACCCCTAAGTATCGCAAAGCGCGCCCTCACCAGTGGCGAGATGTCGCGTCAGGACCGGAGTACGAGGGGTATATGCGGCGAACTGCCGCGAAAGTCAAGGACTTGCCGAGGGATCGGCCAAGGGATCCGGCTGGGGGACCGCCGCGGACTGCGACGGAACGCGCTCGTAGCGCCACACCGTGGCGGGCGGAACGTTGCGCCAAACCCGGTCGATCACGCGGCCGCGCAGGGCGAGAGTCGTGAGCATGCGATCGGGCAGCGGCGACAGCGGACCGTAGGTGAACTGCAGCAGGAAGCCATCGGCGCCGAGGCTGCGGAACGCCGAGCCGAGGATGCGGCGGCGCGCCAGCAGCGGCATCGACAGTAGCGGCAGGCTGGAGACGACTCCGCCTACGGCATCGACACCGAGCTCTGCGAGCAGGCGATGAGCGTGCGCCGCGTCGCCGCGCACCACGCGCACCTGGGGGAAGCGCAGCTCGAGGTGACGATGCAACTGTGCGTCGCGCTCAATGACGATGAGATCGTGCGGATCGAGGCCGCATTCGAACAGCGCCTCGGTGACCGTGCCGGTGCCACCGCCAAGCTCGAGGATGGGAGTCTTGTAGGCTCTGGCCGCAGGCTCGGCCATTGCCAAGGCCAGTGTTCGCCCGGAGGGAACGACGCTGCCCATGCCGCGCGGATCGCGCAGCCAGCGAGCGAAGAACATCGCGTCGTGTCGCATGACGGGAATCCGATCCTGCCTAGAAGCGGTAGCGGGCGCCGACTAAGAAGTTGTGACTGGCGACCGCAGTTTCAAATGTGTTGCCGCCGGCGTCGGTGAACTCCGGCGCAAGCGTGGAGAAATAGCGGTAGGACGTGTCGAGCGACCAGCGCTGATTGATCGGCAGATCGGCACCGAATCCGAGCTGATAGGCGATGACGATATCGTCGCCGGTCGTACCCACGATGCCCGGCGCATCTACGTTTTCCAGCTTGTGCGCGGCAATACCGCCGCCGCCCAACAGGTATGGATTGAAGCGCCAGCCGAAGTTCGTGTTCCAGACGGCATTGGCCATCAACGCGACGTTGGACACGGTGCCCGTGGCGGTGACGGGGGTGCCGCCGGCCGGCGTGATGGTCGAGAGACCGAACGTGCGCAGCGCGACCTCGCCTTCGAAGGCGAGGCTGGCCGTGCGCCGGTTGCCGACCGCGAACACCAGCACGGGGCCGACGTCGTACGCAGCCTGGTTGGCGACCGCGGCGCCGGTGTTGGTCGCCTCACTGAGCGTGGCGGCGCCGACGGCGCCCGACATGTACCAACGGCTCGGCTCTGCGGCCGCGGCCAGGGTCAGACCCGCCGGGATCGGGCGTGCAGCGGGCGCAGGCGCCTGGACGATCTGCACCGGCACCGGTGCCGGAGCGCGCAGCACGGCGGTCGGAGCAGCGGTGACGGGCGCGGGGGCGGGCGTAAGCTGCGCCTGTGGTGCGGCCGCGGGCGGCATCGCTACCGCCTGGCCGTAGAAACGCTCGGCGAACAGATCCGGGCGGCCGAGCACCTCGCGGAAATCGTAGAGCAGACCGGCCGTGCCCGGCGGCTGCGGCGGGGCGACCGGACCTTGCAAAAGGCCCCAGAAGCGGTCCGCGAAGGGATCGCGTGCCTGCAGCAGCGGCGCAACATTATAGGCGGTCGGGTTGGCCGACGCAGAGACGACGGCTACAACGTTCGCGGCGGCGCCGGCGAGAGCCGCGACAAAGCTACGCTTCATGGAAGACCCCCCGAAACCCGTACTGCGGCGAGAGTACCCCAGGGCCGGGGGCGAGTCGCGCGCGTCCGTGGCGGGGGCTTGACCGCAAACCGGATTCGAGGCGATCCTGTTTTGTTCTCAACGCGCCGGGGGGCTGTGATGGCGGGGATTCGGGCGGGGCTACTGGTAGCCGCGGTGGGTTTGCTGGTTGCGGGATGCGCAACGCCGGAAACCGCGCAGCCGGGCGCGCCGCGTCTCACCGAAGCGACGCAGCCGATCGCCGCTGCGCCGGGCCCCTCGCCGCTCGCGGCACTGCGCTGGCCGACCACGCCCAGCGAGTGGCGCGCTGTCCAAGCCACCTTGCAACAGGCGCGCGCAACACCCGGTACCGAGAACGACGTGCGTGCGATCGAAGCGCAGATCGGCGCGTCGGCGCTGGATGCGTTCGCACGCTACGACCTGGTCACCGAACCGAACTTCTTCAACGCCTACCCCGTCGCACTCGATGTCGGCGAGTTCCACCGCCAGAACCCGGACTCGGCGGCGCGCTACGCAGCATTCGCGACCAGCGCGCAGTTGGCCGATGTGTACGCGCGCTACCGCGACCACATGCCGGCGTCGAGCCGCGCGGACCTGATCGCGCGCCATGCCAGCCTGGCCGCTGCCGAGGTGACGGCAGCCCGCGCGCGCGGCGTCGTAGCGGCCGCGCGCGCCAACGGCGAGGTGCAAACCAAGGCCCGCACAGCCGGACTGCCGGCCGTCGCCACCGCAGCGGGCTCGCTTACGGTGGTCGATTTGATCAGCACGGTGGCGATGCAACGGGGCGGATTTCCGCTCGCGCTCGCCGGCGACGCAGAGCGAGCGTCCTTGGACGCGGTCTTGAACGCGCCCGGCGCCGGACTCGTGGTGATCGTCGCGGCCGGCACGACGCGGGTCGCGCGCAACGCCGACAACCGGCAAGCGGTCGACTCCGAATACAAAGCGGGCATCCGCACCGTTCCCAACATCGACTTCCAGGTCGCCGAGGCCAACTTGTTGCGCGCCCGAGTTGAGTTGGACCGCGCCAACGCCGCGCCCGATCCGATGCGCAACCTGCTCGGCGCATTGGCGCCGATTCCGGAGGCGGTGATCAGGGCACGCAAGAACTACGACGATGCGCTGGTGACCCTGGGGCGCACGCCGCAGCAGATCGACGAGCCGGTGTGGCGCTCCTATCGCTTCACGCGCGCATCGGTGGGCGTGCAGAAGGTCGGCGGCGTGGCTTTCCACGTGCTCGATCGCGCGGGCGGCGCGTACTTCACCGGCACGCTGGACCTGCGCGAGTCGCGCGACTTCAACCTGGTCTACGACCTGCACGCCGACGACCGCAATCGCACGCAACAAGCGGCGGGTACCGTCAGCGAGCGGGACGTGACGGCGTTCGAGGACGCGGCGGTGACGGTAAGCCTCGCGGATATCCTGCGAGTGGCGGAAGGACAAGCGCCACGGCCGTTGCCTTCGCCTGCCGAGCTACGCGCGGCTGTGACGGCGCCGCAGGCCGTAGCGGCGGCACCCCGCGTCGCGGCGCCGCCGGCCGACCGCCGCTACGGCAGCGTCGTGGCGATCGAGACCACAACCGGCGCCGGCAGCGGATTCTTTGTGGCGCCCGACGTCGTACTGACCAACTTCCACGTCATCGAAGGCAGCCGGTTGGTCACGGTGAAACAGCAGTCGGGCGCCAACGGCAGCGGTCGCGTCATCGCGGAGGACGCGCTGCGCGATCTCGCTCTGGTGCAGGTGCAAGCGGCGGGGGAACCGGTGCTGTTTCGCGCGGACACGGCGTTGCCGGTCGGCGCTACGGTCGAGGCGATCGGCCATCCCCGCGGCCTCGAGTACACCCTCACCCGTGGCGTCGTCAGCGCGGTCCGCGAGATGGAAGCGGCGGGTGTGACCGGCGGTCCCAAGGTCCGCTATCTGCAAACCGACACCGCGATCAATCCCGGCAATTCCGGCGGGCCGCTGTTCCTCGGCGACCGCGTCGTCGGCGTCAACACTTTCAAGCTACGCGAAGCCGAGGGGCTGAACTTCGCCATCCACTATGCGGAGGTCTTCGATTTCCTGCGGCGGCACCAGGTCGAGCCGCGACGCTAGACCGGCTGCGGGCGGCGCTGCGCGTGCCCTAGCGCGCGTGCCAGCGGCGCACGAGGTCGAGGTCGATGTGCGTACGGCCGGCGAAGTCGCCGCTGACCACGCGCACCGGCTCGCTGGGCTCGCCGAAGCAATCGGCGACAGCAAGCGCGCCGGGGAACTCCTGGTCGTCGGTGTAGCTTGAGTACGTGATGACGCACGGGATGCCCGCGGCCCGGGCGGAAAACAGACCGTTGCGCGAGTCCTCCAACGCGACGCAGTCGCGTGGATCGAGCCCAAGCTTCTCGATGGTCCAGTTGTAGATGTCGGGAGCGGGCTTTTTCTTCGGCACGATGTTGCCGGCGCCGATGGCGTCGAACCAGTCGATGCGCACGCCCTCGGCGCAGTTGTTGAGTAGCGCCTCGACGTTGGGGGCGCTGGTGGTGGTGGCAATGGCGAGGCGCACGCCGGCGGCGCGCGCTTCGCGCATCAGGCGGGCGACACCGGAACGCAGGGGCACTTCGCCATTCTCAATGGCGGCGACGTATGCGGCGGTCTTGGCCTTGTGGAGTTTCTTGACGATGTCCACGAACTCCCCTTCGGGGAGGGCGCCGGGACGATCGGTGCGCAAGTAGTGGGTGATGCGCTCGACGCCGCCGGTGGTCCTGAGCAGCTCGCGGTACTTGTCGACGCTCCATTCCCAGTCGTAGCCGTGCGCCGCGAAGGTGCGGTTGAAGGCGTGGCGGTGGGCCTCCTCGGTTTCGGCGAGGGTGCCGTCGACGTCCCAGATCAGCGCTTGCAGGCTCATACGACTATGGCTCTTCAGGTCGGGCGGGCGCGGAAGATACACTGAACGGCGTCATGGATGAATTGCTCCCGTTCCCCAACGACCAAGCGGTGCTGTCGCCGGACGGCGTGGCGCTGGCCCGCGGCGTGGCGCGCCTGTTCCATGACGTCGGCTACTGCGCGCTGGTGGAATTCCCGCTCGGCATCGGCCGGCGGGTGGACGTCGCCGGCATCCGCCGCGACGGCACCGTCGCCATTGCCGAGGTCAAGTCGAGCCTGGCCGATTTCCGGGCCGACAAGAAGTGGACCGAGTACCTGGACTTCTGCGACGTCTTCTACTTCGCGGTGCCGGAGACGTTTCCGCGCGCGGTGCTGCCGGCCGATAGCGGACTGATCATCGCGGATCGCTTTGGCGGACAGGTGCTGCGGCCGGCACCCAGCACGCCGCCGAGTGGCGCTCCCTTGGCGGCGGCGCGGCGCAAGGCGTTGACGCTGCGCTTCGCGCGGGCGGCGGCGTTCCGGCTGAGCAGCGCCTACGACCCGAGCCTGCCGCTGATCCAGGACATCGAGTTTTAGCTCAGCGATAGGGGTGGTTGGTCGCCAGGAAGTCCTGGACGTACCGACGCACTCCCTCCTCCAGTGACGTGAACGGACGCGCATAGCCGGCGTTGCGCAGGCGCTGCATCGGCGCCTCGGTGAAGTACTGGTAGCGCTCGCGGATCGCCTCAGGCGTATCGGTGAATTCGATGCGCGCCTTGCGCTGCGCGGCCGCGAACACGGCAAGAGCGAGATCCTTGAACGAGCGCGCCGTGCCGGAGCCGAGGTTGAACAGGCCGGACACATCGGGGTGGTCGAGGAACCACAGCACGACATCGACGGCGTCGTCGATGTAGACGAAGTCGCGCGCCTGCTCGCCGTCGGCGATGCCCGTGCGGTGCGAGCGGAACAGCACAACCGGCTTGGCGGCCGCCGCGGTGTCCCACGCCTGGTGCACGACGCTGCGCTGGCTGCCCTTGTGATACTCGTTCGGGCCGTAGACGTTGAAGAACTTGAACCCAGCCCACTGGCGCGGGCGAGCGGCACCCGCGGCCAGCAGGCGCACGATGCGGCGGTCGAACATGTGCTTCGACCAGCCGTACGGGTTGAGCGGGCGCAGCTTGGCGAGCGCGCCCGGCGCCGCGTCGTCGTCGAAGCCCGCAGCGCCGTCGCCATAGGTCGCGGCCGAAGATGCGTAGAGAAAGCGCGCGCCGTTGTCCGTGCACCAGTCCCACAGCGCCAAGCTCAGCAGATAGTTGTTCTCGATCAGCAGGCCGAAGTCGGTCTCGGTGGTCGAGCTGATGGCGCCCATGTGAATGATGGCGTCGATGGCGCCGGCGTTGGCGCGCAGGAAGTCGAACAGACGCTCGGGCGAGACTTTGGCAGCAAGCGTGCGGTTGGCGACATTCTTCCAGCGCTCGTCGCCGGGCAGGCGATCGCACACGACGATGTCGGCCCCGCCACGCGCCTCCAACGCGGCAACGATGTTGGAGCCGATGAATCCGGCGCCGCCGGTGACGACGATCATGGCGCCGGCTTTAAGAGCGGCGCTGGGACGCGCCGATGCGCGACACGATGTTGGTGGAGCTGACGCCCGGCACGAGCGTCGCCAGAACGACGCGGCCGCCGTAGGACTGCACGACCTCGGCGCCGACAACGGTGGCAACGGTGTAGTCGGCACCCTTCACCAACACATCCGGGCGCAGCGTCTCGATGAGTCTGAGCGGCGTATCGTCGTCGAACGGAATGACGAGATCGACGACGGCGAAGGAGGCCAGCACCGTGGCGCGCGCGGCCTCATCCAGGATCGGGCGCGACTCGCCCTTCAGCCGCCGCACCGAGGCATCGGTATTGAGGCCGACGACGAGGCGGCCGGCGGCGGCGCGCGCCTGGTTGAGCAGCGACACGTGGCCGGGGTGGACGAGGTCGAAGCAACCGTTGGTGAAGGAGACCGTCTCGCCGTTGCGGCGCCAGCGCTGCACGCGCTCGAGCGCGCCGGCGAGGTCGACGATCTTGTCGTCGGCAGCGAGCAAGTCGCGCGCGTACAGCGCCTCGAGCACTTCGGTGTTGCTGGCAACGGCGGTACCGATCTTGCCGACGACAATGCCGGCGGCAACGTTGGCGAGCTCGGCCGCCTGGACCAGGGTTGCGCCGGTGGCGAGAGCGGCGGCGAGCGTCGCGACGACGGTATCGCCGGCGCCGGACACGTCGAACACTTCGCGGGCGCGGACGCGTAGATGGACCGGTGCGTGGCCGCGCTCGACGACGGTCATGCCGTCCTTGCCGCGGGTGGCGACGATGGCGCGCACGTCGGCTTGAGACAGCGCGGCCGTGGCGGCAGCGACGACCGCGTCATCGGTGTTCACGGGCATGCCGGTAGCGGCGGCGAGTTCGCTGGCGTTGGGAGTCAGCACCGCAGCGCCGGCGTAGCGGCGGAAGTCCTTGCCCTTGGGATCGACCAGCACCGGAGCGCCGGACTTCCTCGCCTGCTCCAGGGCGCGCGCGACAACCGGGGCGCTGACGACACCCTTGGCGTAGTCGGAGATGACGACCGCACCGGCACCCTTGGCGCCGGCGTCGACCGCGGCGAGCAGGCCCCTGGCCGCTTCGGCGCTGGGGTTGGCGGCGACCTCGCGATCGGCGCGCAGGAGTTGCTGGCTGCCCCCGAAGAAGCGGGTCTTCTCGGTGGTGACGCGGCCCTTCTCGACGACGAGATGCGGATCGAGGCCCGTCAGCGCGGCGATCTGGCCGCGCAGGGCGCCACCCGTCGCGTCGTCGCCGCACAAGCCGACGAGGCTGGCGCCGGCGCCGAGCGCGACGACGTTACGCGCAACATTGCCGGCGCCGCCGACCATTGCCGTCTCGGACTGGATGTGCACCACCGGAATCGGCGCCTCGGGCGAGATGCGCTCGACCGCGCCCGACACGAAACGGTCGAGCATGACGTCACCGACCACAAGCACGCGCGCGCGCGGCAGGGCTTCAAGGACGCCTGCGAGCGCGGACGGGTCGGTCATGTCACATCCCTTGGCGGATCAGACGAGACCGAGCGCGCGTTCCACCGCACCGCACACCACCTGGCCGAGGAAGATGTGCATCTCCTGGATGCGCGCGGAGTTGGTGCTGGGCACCACGAGCAGCGGATCGGCGAGACCGATCATCTTGCCGCCGGTTCCGCCGGCGAGACCGACCGGGGTGATGCCGATGTCCTTCGCTGCCTGCAGCGCCAGGATGACGTTCTGCGAGTTGCCGGAGGTCGAGATGCCGAAGGCGACATCGCCCTTGCGGCCGATCGCCTGCACCTGGCGCACGAACACGTGCTCGGGCCCGAAGTCGTTGACGGTCGCGGTGATCACCGACGTGTCGGTGGTGAGCGCGACCGCCCCGAGCGGCTTGCGGTCCTTGGAGTACTTCACCACCAGCTCGGCGGCGAGGTGCTGGGCGTCACCGGCGCTGCCGCCGTTGCCGAAGAACATGACCTTGCCGCCCTTGACGAGGGAGTCGGTGACGACCTTCACCAAGCGGTCGAACGGCTCGGCGACCTTGGCGAGCAACGCGTTCGCGACGGCAACATGCTCGGCGTGCTCGTTCTTCAGATAAGCGCTGGCGTCGAAGGAAGTCACGTGGCCGGCCCCTTTGTCTTGCGTGGTGAAGTCTTCGCCCGGGAAGTCGTCTTCTTCTTGGCGCCGCTACTCCGCTTGGACGCCCCGGCCGCCTTCGTGTGCTTGAAGAATTCAACCTGGGCAAGACGTTTCTTGGCCTCGGCCTCGGTCTTGTAAGGCCCGCCAAGGTCCTTCCGCTTCTCGCTCAGCACGTGCCAGGCGTCCGTGCAATGAACGATCACGTACTAAGAATACGCCGGGTCGCCCCGGACAGCACGACTGCCGAAAGGCGGCCCGAGGAGAAGGCGCCCGTGTCTAAGCCAATGCGGTTCGCGGCCAGGACCGGCTGGCGGGTAGGCGTATGGCCGTGCACCACGACCTTGCCGAAGTCAGCGTCGGACGTGAGGAATTCGTCGCGGATCCACAGGAGGTCCTCCAGGTCCTGGTCGGCGATGGCGACGCCCGGGCGGACGCCGGCATGGACGAAGGCGTAGTCGCCGATCTCCTCGTACATGCGGAGCGCGCGGAGAAGATCGTGATGCGACTTGGGCAACGCGGCCGCGAGGCGATCGCGCAGGGCGGGCAGGTCGCTCTCGAAATCAACGCCGTAGCTGCGCAACGTCTCCATGCCGCCGTTCCACAGCCAATGACTTCCCGACTCCGGACGGTCGAGGAACTTCAGCAGCATGTGCTCGTGGTTGCCCGACAAGTGGCAGGCAGAGAAACCCGGCGGCGGACCGGCGAGCAATGTGTCGATGACGCCCTTCGAGTTGGGGCCGCGATCGACGTAGTCGCCGAGAAAGACGATGCGACGCTCCCCGTCGGGAGCGCGCGCCGCGTCGTCCTGGATCTTGTCCAAGAGCGTGCGCAGCAGATCGGCGCGGCCGTGGATGTCGCCGATCGCGTAAACGCGCAGGTGGTCGGGTACGCGCGGCGACTCAATCATCGTCATCGCGAGCCGAAGGCGAAGCGATCCAGGGGCCGGACTCCGTTGCTCTGGATTGCTTCGTCGCTGCGCTCCTCGCAATGACGAAGGTGGTCACGTCTACTCGCGCGGCGAGTGCTTGGCGAGGATGCGCTGCAGGGTGCGGCGGTGCATGTTGAGGCGACGTGCCGTCTCGGACACGTTGCGGTCGCACAGCTCGTAGACGCGGTTGATGTGTTCCCAGCGCACGCGGTCGGCGGACATCGGCCGCTCGGGCGGCGGCGCCTTGCCGTCGGCTGCGGCGAGCAGTGCCGCTTCGACCTCGTCGGCGTCGGCGGGCTTGGCGAGGTAGTCGACGGCGCCCGCCTTCACGGCGGCGACGGTCGACGCGATGTTGCCGTAGCCGGTCAGGATGACGATGCGCATGTCGGGGCGCGCTTCGCGCAGCTTGGGCACGACGTCGAGGCCGTAGCCGTCGATGAGACGCAGGTCGACGACGGCGAACTCCGGCGGCGAGGTGCGCGCCGCGGTGAGCGCCTCGGCAACACCGGCGGCCGTCTCGACGTGGTAGCCGCGCGCGCGCATCGCCTGAGCGAGGCGGGTGCGCAGCGGCTCATCGTCATCGACAATGAGCAGCGTGCGCTGGCCGCTGGCCGGCTTGAGAGGAGCGGCGTGGGCCGCGGATACGGGCGACTGGTTCATGCTTTCGTCTCCGTGAAGAGGGCGTCGCGCGGCCAGATCATCTCAAACTGGGCGCCGCCGGTAGTGCGGTTGGAAATGTTGAGCTCGGCGCCGGTGCGCTCCAACAGCGTCTTGGCGATGAATACGCCAAGACCTAACCCCTCGCCATCCTTGCGAGAGGAAACGTACGGCTCGCCGAGGGCGCCAAGCACGTCGTGGGGCATCCCGGGGCCATCATCAAGTACTTGGATGCGCACGTCTTTCTCGCGCACGTCGGCGCGCACGATGACCTTGGTGCGGGCGAAATCGACGGCGTTCTCGATGAGGTTGGTGAGGCCGTGGACGATCTCCGGCCGGCGCGCGACCTCGGGAGGACCTTCGGGGGCGATGATCTCGAGATCGACGCCGTCGCGGTGATGCGCCGCCGCGGCTTCGCGCAACAACGAGGCGAGGCTCATGCGGTGCAGGGACTGCTCCGAGACGCCTTCCGGGCGCTGGGCAATGCGGCCGAGGATCTCGCGGCAGCGGCGCACCTCGCGGCCGATCAGGTCGGCGTCGTCGCGCAGCGGCTGGCCGGACGGGATGACACGCGCCATCTCCTTGGCCGCCATGGCAATGGTGGACAGCGGCGTGCCGAGCTCGTGGGCGGCGGCGGCCGCGAGGCCACCGAGTGCGGACAGGCGCTGCTCGCGGGCGAGGGTCAGCTGCGTCTCGACGAGGGCGTCGGACAAGCGCCGCGCCTCGGCGGAGACGCGCCACAGGTAGACAGAGAGGAACACCACCGCGATCGAGATCGCCGACCACTGGCCGAACAGATAGAGCGGCGGCACTTCGAGCGCTTCGGGCCGCCACGGCAGCGGGTGGTGGAACACCGCCAGCACCGACACGCACACCATGACGACGAGGCCGACCCACAGGGTCGAGCGCAAGCTGAGCACCGTGGCCGATACCGCGACGGGCGCCAGGAACAGGACGACGAACGGGTTGGTGGTGCCGCCGGTGAGATAGACGAGCACCGCGAGCTGCAGCGTGTCGTACGTAAGAAAGAGAACCGCCTCGGCGTCCTTCAGGCGGGTGGACACTGGGTAGCGCAGGCTGACGATGACGTTGAGCGCCGCGGAAGTGCCGACCGCGGCGAGGGCCAGCAGCAGCGGCACGTCGAACTCCAGGCCGAAGGCCAGGAACAGCAGGGCGCCGAGCTGGCCCGCTACCGCCAGCCAGCGGATGACGACAAGCGTCTGCAAGCGTACCCGCCCCGGTCCGCGGCGGTCGCTCTGCCAAAGGCGGCTAGGCGCCTTCGTGCCCTGGGTCGGAGACCCTTCGGCCAGCGCAGTCATTCGGTCCTTACTCTAGGGCGGCGGGACGGGGTTTGTACTCGGGCGCGGCCACTCCCGCAAAGGGGGAGATGGCCCCAATGCGACGGGCTGACAAGGCCGAGCTAAGTCCTTCCGGGCCCTGGCCGCGGGCGGCCGGCACTATGGTTGCCGGCCGTGGCGTTCCCCGTCGCCCGCATCAAAGGCCTGCCACTGCAGATGGGTGAATGATCTCGGCGAGGGCGATGCCGACGACCTGGGCGGAGAGGCCACAGGCGATCGCCACGACTCCGGCGACGCTGATGCGGCGGGAGACGTCGGCGACGAGGCTCTCTTCTTTGGCGCGTTCGGCCAAGGTGACCGCCAGCGCGGTGACGTACTCGCTGATGTCGGCCGAGACGCTCGCCACGGCGGCAACGTCTTCCTTGTTCTGACGCGCGCTCTCGAGCACCTCCTTGGCGATGGTCTCTGTGGCGGGGCGCGAAGCGCGAGGGTGGCGAGGTCCAGGTGCTCATCGTGGTTGTGCGAGAGGACCACGACGTCGATGGGCGGCAAGTTCTTGCGCGCGATGCCGGGCGGCACGAAGCGGCGCGGACCGATGCACCGGAACAGCGAGGCGCGCGCGCTCAAGAATGGATTGGTGATGATCGTGCTGCCGTCGAGGCGCACCAAGAAGGTGGCGTGGCCGAGCCACGTCATCGTGTCGTAGCCGGCGAGGACGTCGAGCACGCCGACGGCAATCGGCTCGGGGATGACGTGCCCCGCCGGAACGGGAATGCGCTGCGTGTCGCGCAGGGTGCGCCGCAGCAGGAACTTGAAGTAGGCGCGCCACGGCACGGAGCGCTGGCGCTGCTGAGCCGCAACGCGGATTTGTCCGAGATCGACGTGAACCAAGCAGACGCCTTTGACGGCAACGACGGCACGCGCGCCGGCGTTCGCTCAGGCCGCGAACTTTGCCAGCACCAAGAGGACTATCGCGCCGAGGGTGAGCACGCAGGTGACGCCGTAGAGGTAGGACACCCGGCGCAAATCGGACTGGGCGGCGGCACGCAGTACCGCACCGGCATCGCCGCTCCAGCGCGGCGCCGAGCGCTCGCCACCGCCTTTGCCTAGAGCCTGGGCCGGCACCGGCATGTCGAGGGCGCCGGCCATGGCCGCAGCAGCGAGGCTCTCGCGCGGCAGGCGGTAGCGATTGCGGCCGGCGGTGAGAGCACCGCAGGCGCGGCGCGCGGAGGCCTTGGGCGTCAGCACCGCCGCGATGGCGATGAGCAGTGCGGCGAGCAGGTCGGGCAGGATCAGCACGGCGATGCGGAGGCGCGTGGCGGCCAGGCCGAACTCGGCGAAGCGCGGTGACTCTTCGGGGAGCACGCGCGCCGTGGCGAGCGCGGCGACCGCGAAGAACAGCCCGGGCATGCCGGCCAGGCCGAACCAGAACGCGGGCGCCAACAGACCGGCGCTGAGACGGCGGCCGAGGTTGACGGCGGTGGCGCGGGCGAGCGCGGCTTCGTCGAGAGTCGCGGCTTCGGCGCCGAGGATCGTCACGGCAATCGCGCGATGGTCGCGGGCGGTGAGAGCCTTGGCCAGGGCGCGCGCGTCTTCCAGCGGTGGACGCGCGGCGATCGCAGCGAGCAACAAGAAGAGCGCGAGGATCCAGGTGAACGGCGCGGCGGCCATGGCGTAGGCGACCGCAACGCCCACCGCCACCGCGACCATCATGACGACGAGAGTGACGAAGGTGCCGCGGAACAACCACTTGGCCTGGCTGCGGCCCGGGCGGTGGAGGCGCTGGGCGAGGCGGGAGGCGAGACTGGCGAAGGGCGCGCCGAGATCGAAGATGCCGGGGCGACGGCGCGTCGGCCAGACCAGGTCGAGCACGATGGCCAGCGCCAGCAACAGCAGCGGCTCGGGCGCGGTGCCGAAGCCCGCCAGACTGAGATCGAGGTCCCCCAAGGCGGCCAGAGTCTGCCGCCGACCCCGGCGCGTCAACATTGCGTGGCCGGCGCACGCGCCGGACGCCGGTCCTGCGGCAATCTGGGTCCGCCGGGGGGTGCGGGCGATGGGCTAGGATGCGGCCATGCGGCGCAGCGACTGGCTTTTCCTGTTGCTCTTGGTGGCCACCGTGGCGGCCGTCGCGGGAGCGCTGTTCTTCAGCGAGACCGAGACCGAGCGCGGCCGGCGCCTGGAGGCGACGGGCACGGAGGGCGGCACGGCGCTGGTCGGCGGTGCCTTCAACCTGGTGGACCAGGACGGCATCGCGGTCACCGAGAACGACCTCATCGGCCAGTGGACGCTGATCTACTTCGGCTACACGTTCTGCCCGGACGTCTGCCCGATCACCCTGACCAACATGGCGACAGCGATCGATGCGCTGGGCACGGTGGGCAACCGCGTCGTGCCGATGTTCCTGACGGTCGATCCGAAGCGCGACACGGTCGAGAGCCTCAAGGAGTACTCCGTGCACTTTCACCCGCGCACGCGGTTCCTGACCGGCAGCGAGGTAGAGATCGACCGCGCCATGAAGGCGTTCCGGGTGTATCGCGCCATTCGCGCCGAGGCAGGCGACGAGAACTACCTCGTCGACCACACCTCGATCCTCTACCTGATGGGACCGGACGGAAAGTTCGTCACCAGCTTCAGCCACGCGACGTCGGCCGCCGACATGACCGATCGCCTGCGCCGGCTGCTCTAGGCAGACCCATCCATGCGGCGCAACGCCGGCGCGATCGTGGCGATCGCCGCGGCCGTTGTGTTCTTCGCAGCCGTTGCAGCGCTCGGTACCTGGTTGGGGCGCGTCGCCGATCGCGCCGCGGCACCACCGGAGGCACCGATGGCAGTCGCCGAGGCCGCGCTGCCGCCCGCGCTGGTGGACGTGCTCCCCTACCGGCCGGGCGTGGCCCTCGACACGGTGGGACCGTTCCGGCTGACGGATCATGAACGCACGGTCGTTACCGACGCTGCGCTGCGCGGGCACTATTCGCTGGTGTTCTTCGGCTACACCCACTGCCGGCAGATTTGTGCGTTCACGCTCGAGAACTTGCACCTGACCCTGGAAGAGCTCGGCACCGCCGCGGACGCCATCCAGGTGTACTTCATCACCGTGGACCCGGGGCGCGACACGCGCGCGGTGCTGGAGGAATACGTGCGCGGGCTGCACCCGAACGTGCGCGCCCTGACGGGCACCGACGAGCAGATCGAGGCGGCGCTGGCAGCGTTCGGCGCCGAGCGTCTCGTGGGGAACTTCGGCGCCCCCGGCTATCAGGTGGAGCGCGACTATGTCGTCGCCCACACGGGCGTCGTGTTCTTCCTCGGTCGCGACGGGCGCTACAAGACGCATTTCCGCGAGGCCCTGCCCGCCCACGAGATGGCTCCGATCATCCGCGCGAACTGGTAGCACGCGACGTCCGTGGGATAGGACGCGCGGGCGGCTGGGACGGAACGCATTCGGCGCGCAGCGCGCGCCGCTGCTTCTCCAGCATGGCGAAGACCTTGAAGCCTTCCGATGGCGTCAGGCGTGCCTCCGTCACCATCGCGATGACCTTGCTGTTCGCGGCGATGATGTCGGCGGCAGTGCGGATGCTCGGCAGGTCGAGCTCGACCGGAACGCCGGCGCGCGCGGGCAAGAGCCGTGTGACCGCGATGCGCATGGCGATGGCGTCGCCGGACGCGAGGCCGGACTCCAAATACTGACGGAGGAGCTGCGGCGGATCGCAGGCGAGCGCGCGCCGGAGCAGGGTGAGCTTGTTGAGGGAGCCTTTGGGGCGGCCGCGCCAACCTTTGACAAAGCGACCGGTGGTGAGGTCGCGGCCCGCCGGTTTCTCGACTTCGAATATGGAATCTATGGGCGATCTATGGTCCGCACCGGCGATCTGGCCCGCTTGGCCGCCGGAGCCATCATCTTGGTGACGGATAGACATAACGTATCGCTCCCAACGGAGTATTTGGGGAAGCGTACACGTAGTTACGATACGTGTCAATACCTATTGTATACGATTCACGGTGGAACTTCTTAAGCGATTCGCGTGGAAACCAGAACCTTGGTGTCGGTAGCGGTGACGCGCCGAAGCGGTTTGTTTGACCCTCACCCCGGCCCTCTCCCTTTGCAGGGAGAGGGCGGTTGACGGGTGAAACGCCGGCGGACTACTGCGCGAGCATCGCCAGCAGCTTGGTGGTGGTGCTCCAGTTGCGGATGGTCATGGATTGGTAGGCGGGCGTCCCGACGATCTTGCTGAGGCGGCTCTTGGTGCGCTGGGCGCTGAGGCGCTGGGAATAGATGACGCCCTTTCTCGGCCACACCCTGTCGACGTCTTCGCGCGGCGCGAAGACTTTCATGGCCTCCGTGACAGTGATCCCCATCAGGAAGATCACGTCGCTGTGGAACTTGGCGGGCTGGTCGCCGAATCCCTTCGGCCGATCCTCGACGATCTGCTGGAGTTGCTTCTTCGTCAGGAGCAACACGCGGATCGTCGCGCTGTCGAGCGTGAAGGTCTTGGATAAGCCCTTCTCGATCTTTGCGCCCAACGCCTTCGCGTCGAGCGGTGAGCGGAGGATGACGTTGCCGCTCTGGATATACGTGCGGACGTCGGCGCAGGCCTGTTCCTCGAGAAACGTCTTGAGGCCGGCCATCGGCAGCTTGTTCTTGCCACCGACGTTGATGCCGCGCAGGAGGGCTACGTAGGTTTTCATGGTCGGTGTGCCGCGAGAATTCGGTTCCGAGGCGAACGTGATGGCGCGGCGTGGACGCCCGGGTCAAGCCGGTCAAGCCCGGGCATGACAAACCAGGGGTGCAACGCACCCACACCAAAAGGCTCTCTCGGTCAGATGTCGAGGTTGGAGACCTCGAGGGCGTGTTCGATGATGAAGTCGCGGCGGGGTTCGACGTCGTCGCCCATCAGAGTGGCGAAGACGTCGTCAGCCTGGTCGGCGTGGGCGACTTTCACCTGGAGCAGCGAGCGGGCTTCGGGGTCGAGCGTCGTCTCCCAGAGCTGCTCGGCGTTCATTTCGCCCAAGCCTTTGTAGCGCTGGATGGACAGGCCCTTGCGGCCGAAGGCGAAGACGGCGTCCAAGAGCTGGGTTGGGGAGATGACGATGCGGTCCTCACCCTTGCGCTTGAGCAAGGCAGGTTTCAGGTAGGTCTCCTGCAGCTCGGGCGCCTGCTCGTCGAGCTTGCGCGCTTCGGCGGAGCGGATCAGGCGGCCGTCGATCTGCTCGACTTCCTTGACGCCGCGCACGGTGCGCGTGAAGGAGAGGCCGCCGTCGGCGGTGGGCTGACCCACCCAGCCCTTCTCGTGCTCGTCGGCGAGCAGATCCAGGCGGCGGGCGACGTAGGCGGCGGCGCCCTTGGCCTTCTCGGGATCCTCGAGCACGGCCGGGTTGAGGGCGCCGGCGATGGCGGTCTGTTCGACCACCGAGACGCGGTAGCGCTGGGCGACGTTCTTGAGCAAGCGGCGCACGGTGAGAGCGTGCTCGACGAGCTGGCGCAGGTCGGGACCGGAGCGCTGGCCGCCGCCGTGGACTTCCAGCACGGCGTCATCGAGGCCGGTGTCGACCAGGTAGCGCTCCATGGCGCGGTCGTCCTTGAGGTAGACCTCGGACTTGCCACGCGTCGCTTTGTAGAGCGGCGCCTGGGCAATGTAGATGAAGCCGGAATCGATCAGCTTCGGCATCTGCCGGTAGAAGAACGTCAGCAAGAGCGTGCGGATGTGCGCGCCGTCGACGTCGGCGTCGGTGGCGATGATGATGCGGTGGTAGCGCGCGCGTGTGATGTCGAATTCTTCGCCGACGCCGGTGCCGAGCGCGGTGATGAGCGTGCCGATCTCCTGGGAGGAGATCATCTTGTCGAAGCGGGCGCGCTCGACGTTGAGGATTTTTCCGCGCAAGGGCAGGACGGCCTGGATGCGGCGGTCGCGGCCTTGCTTGGCGGTGCCGCCGGCGGAGTCGCCCTCGACGAGGATGATCTCGGATTTGGCGGGGTCGCGCTCCTGGCAGTCGGCGAGCTTGCCGGGAAGATTCGAGACATCGAGAGCGCCCTTGCGGCGGGTGAGCTCGCGCGCCTTGCGCGCGGCTTCGCGCGCGGCGGCGGCCTCGTAGATCTTGGCGATGATGGCGCGGCCTTCGGCCGGGTGGGTGTCGAACCACTCGCCCAATTTGTCGCCGACGAGCGACTCCACCACCACGCGGGCTTCCGAAGAGACCAGCTTGTCCTTGGTCTGCGACGAGAACTTCGGGTCCGGCATCTTGATGGAGAGCACGCAGGTGAGGCCTTCGCGAGCGTCGTCGCCGGTGAGGTGGACTTCGTCCTTCTTCTTCTTGCCGGCACCCGATTCGGTGGCGTAGCGGGCGACGGTGCGCGTCAGCGCGGCGCGGAAGCCGGCGAGGTGCGTGCCGCCGTCGGATTGCGGGATGTTGTTCGTAAACACCAGCATGTTCTCGTGGTAGCTGTCGTTCCACTGCAGCGCCACGTCGACGACGGTGCCGTCCTTCTCGCCATTGATGACGATGGGCGGCTTGTGCAGCGCGGTCTTTTTCTTGTCGAGGTAGGTGACGAACTCCTCGATGCCGCCCTCGTAGTGGAAGTCGAACTTCTTCGGCTCGACGCCGCGGTTGTCTTCCAGGACGATCGCTAGGCCGGAGTTCAGGAACGCGAGCTCGCGCAGGCGGTGCTCCAGCGTCGGCAGATCGAACTCGATGTTGGTGAACGTCTCGGTCGAGGGCAGGAAGGTGGTTTCGGTGCCGGTGCGCTTGCCGGCGGGGCCTACGACCTTGAGCGGCGCTTCGGCCTTGCCGTCGCGGAAGCGCATCCAGTGCTCTTTGCCTTCCCGCCAGATGCGGAGCTCCAGCCACCTGGACAGCGCGTTGACGACCGACACGCCAACGCCATGCAGGCCGCCGGAGACCTTGTACGTGTTGTGGTCGAACTTGCCGCCGGCGTGCAGCTGGGTCATGACGACCTCGGCCGCCGAGACGTTGCCTTCCGCGGCCATGATGCCGACCGGCACGCCGCGGCCGTCATCGAGCACGCGGCACGAGCCATCGGGCAGCAGCGTCACCACGACCTGCTTGGCGAAGCCGGCGAGGGCTTCGTCGACCGAATTGTCGACAACCTCGTAGACCATGTGGTGCAGGCCGGAGCCGTCATCGGTGTCGCCGATGTACATGCCGGGACGCTTGCGCACCGCATCGAGGCCCTTGAGGACCGTGATGGAGCCGGCGTCATAGGACTGGACGTCGGACTGGACGTCGCCTGGGGCGGCGTCGGTGTTCGCGGGAGTTTCGGGTTCTTGGGACATTCGGCGACCGCCGTCTTCAGCTCAGGGTAAGGGCGCCATTGGCGGCGGCAAAGAATTGGGCGCGCCCTTCGATGGCGCGGAACAGGGAGCGATCGGTGCCGGTCGCCCATACCTGGGCACCGCAGGCGAGCGCAGCGTCAAACAGCTCGCGGCGGCGGCGCTCATCGAGATGCGCGGCGACTTCGTCGAGGAGCAGCAGCGGCGGGCGGCCTTGGGCAGCAGTGAGCAGGCGCACGTCGGCCCGGACGATGGCGAGCAGCAGAGCTTTCTGTTCGCCGGTGGAGCACTGCGCGGCGGGCAGGCCGGAGGCGTGCCAGACGCTAAGGTCGCTGCGGTGCGGGCCGACGGCGGCGCCACCGGAGAGAGCATCGTGGTCGCGGCTGGCGGCGAGGGCCTCGCGGAATTTGGTCTCGGCGGCGAGCGCCGGATGTTGGCCAAGGGAGTCTTCGACGCTGCCGGCCACAGTGAGGCGCAGGGGCGTCACCGCCTCGGCGGCAATCTCGGCGGCGAGACGCGCGACGTATTCGCGGCGCGCGGCGGCGATGGCGACGCCGAGCTCGGCCAGCGTGCCTTCGAGAGCGGACAGCCAGTGGCGGTCGGCGCCTTCGCTCGCGCGCGCGGAGCGCGCGACTCCATCGCGCAGCAGGCGGCCGCGTTCGCGCAGGGCGCGCTCGTAGGCGTTGACGCGCGGGCTGTGGCCGGCGTCGAGGCCGGCGGCAAGATGATCGAGGAAGCGACGGCGCGCGCTGGCGGCTTCGACGAACAGGCGATCCATGGCAGGCGTCAGCCAGCGCACGGCGAGCACGCCGGCGAGCGACGCAGGCCCGCGGGTGCGGCCATCGACGCGGACAACGCGACGTTCGGGCGCGGCGCCGGACTCCTCGTCGTCCTCGGCGTCAGCGGCGCTGCCGCCTTGCACGAGGCCGGTGCCGACTTCGGTCTCGCCGAGGTTCGTGCGTACGTGCGCAGCGACCGCCCAGGTTCGCCCGGGCACTTCCGCGCCACCGGCGTCGCGGCGGATGAGATCGGACAAGCGCGCACGGCGCAGGCCACGGCCGGGCGCCAAGAGCGAGATGGCTTCGAGCAGGTTGGTCTTGCCGGCGCCGTTCTGGCCGGCGAGCACGACCGAGGCCGGCTCGACTTCGATACGCAGCGACGCGTAGTTGCGGAAGTCGGTGAGCGAGAGTCGCGTCAGCGCGACGGCGGCCGCGGGAACCGGCTGCTGTTGCGGAGACGAGACGACGCGGAACGGTTCGACTGTCAAAACCGGTTCAGACCCGCATGGGCATGAGGACGTAGAGCGCGCCCTGGTCGGTGGTGTCGCGCACGATGGTCGGCGACACGGCGTCGGCGAAGGCGAACTCGGCCGACTCGCCGTCGATCTCGCCGAGGATTTCGATGAGATAGCGCGCGTTGAAGCCGATTTCGATGCTGGCGGCGTCGTAGCCGACGGCGAGCTCTTCGGTGGCGGACGCGTTCTCGGCCGAAGACGCCGACAGCGTCGCCTTGCCCTTCTCGAGGGCGATCTTCACGGCGCGCGACTTCTCGGTGGAGACGGTCGAGACACGGTCGATGGCGGCCGCAAACGCCTTCGCATCGACTTCGAGCATCTTGTCGTTGCCGGAAGGAATCACGCGCTGATAGTCCGGGAAGGTGCCGTCGATGAGCTTGGACGTGAGCACGGCGCCGTTGAACTCGGCGCGAATCTTGGAGTCGGACAGCGACAGCGCGACGTCGTCGTCGGCGCCTTCGATGAGGCGGTACATCTCGGTGACGACCTTGCGCGGCACGATGACGCCGGGGATTTGCGCAGCACCTTTGGGCAGCGCCGTCTCGATGCGCGCCAGACGGTGGCCATCGGTGGCGACGGCGCGCAGGGTCGTGCCGGTTTCGGTCTTGGCGGCATGCAGGTAGATGCCGGTCAGGTAGTAGCGCGTCTCCTCGGTGGAGATGGCGAAGCGCGTCTTCTCGATCAGGCGGCGCAGGTCGGCGGCCGCCAAATTGAAGCGGTGCGGCAGGTCGCCGTCCGGCATGAGCGGGAAGTCTTCGCGGTCAAGGCTGGGCAGGTGGAAGCGCGAGCGCCCGGCGCGCACCAGGAGGCGGCCGTCGGTCTCGGTGACCAGCTCGACCTCGGCGCCGTCGGGCAGCTTGCGGACGATGTCGTACAGCGTTTGCGCCGGCACCGTGGTGCCGCCCGGCTGCTCGACCGTGGCGGCGACGTGCTCGACCATCCACAGATCGAGGTCCGTCGCGGTGAGGGCGAGCTTGGCACCACTCGCATCGAGCAGGACGTTGGACAGGATCGGGATGGTGTTGCGCCGCTCGACGACACTTTGCATGTGCTGGAGCGACTTGAGCAAAGCTGCCCGTTCGATGCGTAGCTTCATGACTTCCTGGTCGGAGACACGGTGGCAGGAGCGCCCGGCGGAGGCACATGCCCGGCGCCTGGAAGGACGCGGTAGGCGGGGCCGAAGGAGGAGCGAGACACGTGCTGCAACCGGGGCGAAACACTAGCACACGGTTGGGCTTGCCGCATGCCTTTTCAGGCCCGGAAATGGCCGCTAGATCAGAGGCTTAGGAGCCGCCAGAAGGGTCGGAAAAGACCACTCCTGGATTGCTTCGTCGCGTCGCACCGAAGGGGCGCGGCGCGCCTGAGGCGCGCGGTTCAGCGCGACGCTCCTCGCAATGAGGCTCGGAGGCCGAGCGTCAGCTTTCGAGGGAGCGCTTGAGGAGCTCGATGTCCTCGGCCAACGCCGAGTCTTCGCGCTTGAGCTCGTCGATCTTGCGCACGGCGTGCATGACCGTGGTGTGGTCGCGGCCGCCGAACTTGCGCCCGATCTCGGGCAGCGACCGCGTCGTGAGCTGCTTGCACAGGTACATCGCCACCTGGCGCGGACGCGCGACGGCGCGGGCGCGGCGGGGCGAGTGCATGTCGCCGAGGCGCACGTTGAAGTGCTCGGCGACGCGCTTCTGGATGTCCTCGATGGAGACGCGGCGGTCGTTGGCGCGCAGAAGATCCTTGAGGACCTCTTGGGTGGTTTCCAAGGTGATCGGGCGGCCGACCAGGTTGGAGTAGGCCAGCACGCGGTTGAGGCCGCCTTCGAGCTCGCGCACGTTGGAGGTGATGCGGT
>CAMDPO010000004.1 GCA_945904955.1 Rhizobium sp. Q54 | reverse complement strand
GCCGAGCGGGTACCACAGCAACAGGATTGCCGGGACGGCCCAGAACGCGATGCGCAGCAAGCGGCGCCGACGTGGGGATACCGCAGCCCGGTCGGCGGCCGCGCCGGAGGACGCGCTCGGGCCGCGACGGAACGGGATGCGCACCCGGTCCCAGAACGGGAGCCGGCGCGGGTTCTCAGAAGTCTCTGCCATGTCCCCCTCCTTTCTCTGTAGATGGGGACGCGGCGGCGGCGATCAAGGCGCGGGACGGCTACGGGCGCAAGAACCCAACGATCTCCTGCACCTCGCGGACGATCGGGTCGGCCACGGCGCGCGCCCGTTCGGCGCCATCGCGCAGGATGCCATCGACGTAGCCGGGATCGGCATTGAGGCGGCGCAATTCGTCGTTGATCGGGCCGAGCTTGGCGATGGTGAGTTCGGCGAGGTCCTCCTTGAACTTGGAGAACTGGGCGCCGTCGTAGTCGCGCAGCACGTCGGCCGGGGTGCGGTCGGCCAGGGCGGCGAAGATGCCGACGAGGTTCTTGGCCTCGGCGCGCGTCTCGAGGCCCTTGGGATCGCCGGGCAGCGGCTCGGCATCGGTGCGCGCTTTGCGAATCTTCTGGGCGATCAGGTCCGACGAATCGGAGACGTTGATGCGCGTGTAGTCCGAGGCGTCCGACTTGCTCATCTTCATGGTGCCGTCGCGCAGGCTCATCACGCGAGTGGCTTCGCCAAGAATCAGGGCTTCCGGCAAGGGGAAGTACTCGACGCCGTACTGCGAGTTGAACGACTGGGCAATATCGCGGGTGAGCTCCAGGTGCTGGCGCTGGTCGTCGCCGACCGGCACGTGGGTGGCGCGGTAGATGAGGATGTCGGCGGCCATCAGCGTCGGATAGACGTAGAGCCCGACGGTCGCCTGCTCCTTGTTCTTGCCGGCCTTTTCCTTGAACTGCGTCATGCGGTTGAGCCAACCGAGGCGCGCGACGCAGTTGAAGATCCAGCCGAGCTCGGCGTGCGCGGCAACGTTGCTTTGGACGAACAGGACCGACGTCTTGGGATCGACGCCCATGGCGAGCAACGCCGCGGCGCCGTCGCGCGTACTCGTGCGCAACGCGGCCGGGTCTTGCTGCACGGTGATGGCGTGCAGGTCGACGAGGCAATAGAAGCACTCGTATTCCTGCTGCAGGCGCACCCAATTGCGCAACGCACCCAGGTAGTTGCCGAGGTGCAGGTTGCCGGTGGGCTGGACGCCCGAGAGGATGCGCTTGGCTGGCTTGGTCATGGCGGACGCTTATCGCGCGCCCGCACGCCTTGGGTCAACTCGGCGAACTTTGGCCGGGGCGGCGAGCCATCTGGCGGAAGTCCCGCAGGGTAGCGACGCCCAGGAATTGCAGGGCCAGGCCGTACACCCCTAGGCCGAGGGTCACGATGACCGCGAGGCCGACCCACTGGGAGACACCGTCGCCGTCGAACACCGCGGGTGGCGCGTAGGTGACGGCGGCCCACACCACCGCGCCCATCAGGGCGACGGCGAGGGTGCCGCGCCACAAGGACCGCACCAGGCGGGCGTCGAAGGTGAGGTGGCCGCGCCGGCGCAGGATGAGGCCGAGGGCCAGGGCGTTGACCCAGGCGGAGATGGCCGTCGCCAACGCCAGACCGACGTGGAGCATGGGGCCCATCAGCGCCAGGTTGAGTACGACGTTGAGCGCCAGGGCGAACACGGCGACCTGGACCGGCGTGCGCGTGTCCCTGCGCGCGAAGAACGCCGGCGAGAGGGCTTTGATGAGCACGTAGGCAGGCAGGCCGACGGCGAAGGCGACGACGGCGGCAGCGGTGGCGCTGGTCGAGGCGGCGGTGAATTCGTCGCGCTCGAACAGGACCTCGACGATGGGTTGGCCCGCGATCATCAGCGCCACGGTGGCCGGCACACAGAGCAGCAGCACCAGCTCGATGGCGCGGTTGAGGCTGTGCATCGCACCGCCCTGATCGCCGGCGCTGAGCTGGCGCGCCAGCAGCGGCAACAGCGCCGTGCCGACCGCGACGCCGACGGCGCCGAGCGGCAGCTGCACCAGGCGGTCCGCATAGAAGAGGTACGACACCGAGCCGGTCGGCAGCAGCGAGGCGATGATGATGTCCACCGCGATGTTGACCTGGGCGGCGCTCGAGCCGATCGCGCCGGGAACGAGCAGGCGTCCGAGCTCGCGCACGGGCTGCGTGAGACGCGGCCACCGCGGACGCAGCACGAAGCCGGCGCGCCAGCAGGCGAACAGCATGCCGCCGAGTTGCAGCACGCCCGCGGCGAACACGCCCCACGCCAACGCGTGGCCGTTGGTGGCGAGGGTGTCGCGGAACATCAGCAGTGCGCCGATCAGCGCGATGTTCAGCAGGATCGGCGCGGCAGCCTGCGCGGCAAAGCGGCCGAGGCTGTTGAGCACGCCGCCCATGAGCGACACCAGGCTGACGAATACCAGGTACGGGAAGGTGATGCGGGTCAGCTCGACGGCGAGGTCGAACTTGGGTGGATCAGAGACGAAGCCGGGGGCGAGACCGAGCATCAGCCACGGCATGAAAATCTCGAAGATCGCCAGCAGGGCGAGCAGTACAAGGGCCAACGCGGCGAGAGCCTCCTCGGCGAAGCGGCGCGCCGCAATGCGGCCGTCGCGCTGCAAGAGGGACGAGAAGATCGGCACGAACGCCGAGCTGAACGCGCCCTCGGCGAACAGGCGGCGGAACAGGCTGGGCAGCTTGAAGGCGACGAAGAACGCGTCGGCCACCATGCCGGTGCCGAGGATCGACGCCATCAGCATGTCGCGCGCCAAGCCGGTGAGCCGGCTTAGGAACGTGAACCCACCGATGGTGGCGCTGGCCTTGAACAGGTTCACGGCGCCGCAGCGACCGGGCTAGTGCGCGAGATGACTATTCGGCAGCAGGCGCGCGCGCCGCCGCAGGCACGGACGCGGGCACCGGTTCGTCGGCGAGTGCGGTCAGGAGCTTTTCGCGCAAGCGCGTGATGCGCGGCTCCGCGGTGATCTTGTGGCCGATCAGATCGCGTACATAGAAGACATCGACGGCGCGCTCACCGTAGGTCGAGATGCGCGCGCTGGAGATCGTCACGCCGAAGTCGAGCAGCGCGTGCGTGATGGTGAACAGCAAGCCGCGGCGGTCGCGGGCGTTGACCTCGATGATGGTGAACTTGTCGCTGGCGGCGTTGTCGACGAGCACGCGCGGCTGCACGGTGAAGACGCGGGTGCGGCCAAGGTCCGGGCGCTGGCGCAGCACCTTGGCCGGCGAGACCTTGCCGGTCAGGACTTCGGTGAGAGTCTTCTTCAGGTGCGCGACTTCCTCGGCCCGCGTGAGCGGGCCGCCATCGGCGCCCTGGACCCAGAAGCTCTCCAGCGCCATGCCGTCGTTCAAGGTGACGACGCGGGCGTTGACGATGTTGGCGCTGGCCATCGCCATGGCGCCGGCGGCGCCGGCGAACAGGCCGGCGTAGTCCTGGGCGTACACGGTGACCTCGGACACGCCGGGTTGCGGCAGCGTCTCGACGTTGACGACGAGCGAGCCCGCATCGCGCCCGAGCCCGCGCAGGAAGCGGGCGTGACGCAGCTGAATGTCGAGATCGAACGAGTTCCAATAGGTCGGGTAGAAGCGCTCCATGTGCGCGTCGCGCTCAGCCGCCGGCCAGTCGGCAGTGGCGGAGACGAACGCCTGGCGCGCTTCCTCGATGCGCTGCTTGCTGGCGCCGACGATCGACTCCCCGCCCGCCAGGGCGGCCTCCGTAGCGAAGTAGAGCTCGCGCAACAGCTGGCCCGACCAGCCGTTCCAGCGACCCGGACCGACGGCACGGATGTCCGCCACGGTCAGCACCAGGAGCAGGCGCAAGCGCTCCGGGCTCTGCACGAGGGCAGCAAAATCGGCGATGGTCTTGGGATCGTGCACATCGCGGCGGAACGCCGTCTTGCTCATATCGAGGTGTTTGAGCACGAGCCATGCAACCGTCTCGGTCTCTTGCTCCTCCAGGCCGAGCATCGGGCCGACGCGCGCGGCGACGTCGGCGCCGAGAGTCGAGTGATCGCCGCCGCGGCCTTTGGCAATGTCGTGCAGCAGCACGGCGACGAACAGCGCGCGGCGCGACAGCACCTTGTCGATGATGTCGGTGGCGAGGGGATTCTCCTCGCGCAACTTGCCGGATTCCAGCTTCGCCAGCATGCCGATAGCGCGGATGGTGTGCTCGTCAACGGTGTACACGTGGTACATGTCGTGCTGCATCTGCGCGACGACGCGGCCGAAGTCCGGCATGAAGCGTCCGAACACGCCAGCTTCGTTCAGTCGCCGCAGCGTCGTCTCGGGATCCTTCCGCGACGTCAGCATCTCGAGGAACAGCTGCGCGGCGCGGCGATCGGCGCGCAATGCCGCGTCCACGTACTTGAGATTCTGCGTCACCACCCGCAGCGCGTGGGGATGGATGTCGAGGCTGCGCTCCTGGGCGAGATGGAACAGGCGCAGCATCATCACCGGATCGCGCGCGAACATGCCGGGCTCGCCCACATCGACGCGACCGCCGGACAGCACGAAGCCGTCCACCATCTCCGGCTTGTCGCGCCCTACCAGCGGCAGGCGGAAGCGCGGGCGGCGCTTGTGGCGCTCCTCCAGCACGGCGCAGAAAATGCGCGTGAGGTCGCCGACTTCCTTGGCGTAGAGATAGTAGTGCTTCATGAAGCGCTCGACCGAGCGCGCGCCGGTGCGCTGCTTGTAGCCGAGACGCTGGGCGAGCTCGCCTTGGACGTCGAAGGTGATGCGTTCCTCGGCGCGGTTGGTGATGTAGTGCAGCGTGAAGCGCACGCTCCACAGGAAGTCTTCGGCTTTGGTGAAGCGCCGCAGCTCGCGCTCGGTGAATACGCCGTGCGGCACGAGCTCGGAGCGGTCTTCGACCTGGTAGAGGTATTTGCCGATCCAGAACAGCGTGTGCAGATCGCGCAGGCCGCCCTTGCCGTCCTTGACGTTCGGCTCGACCAGATAGCGTGAGTCACCGAGCTTCTTGTGGCGCTCGTCGCGCTCGGCGAGCTTCGCCTCGACGAACGCGGGGCCGTTGTTGGCGATGATCTCGGCGTTGAAACGCTTGCGTAGCTCTTCGAACAGCGGGGCATCGCCGCACAGCAGGCGCGCTTCCAGGATCGAGGTGCGAATGGTGATATCGCTACGCGACAGGCGGATGCACTCGTCCACCGAGCGCGACGCGTGGCCGACCTTGAGGCCGAGGTCCCACAGCACGTAGAGCATGTACTCGACGACCTGCTCGCCCCACGGCGTCTGCTTGTACGGAAGCAGGAAGAGCAGATCGACATCCGAGGACGGCGCCATCTCGCCGCGGCCGTAGCCGCCCACGGCGATGAGTGCGAGACGTTCGGCCTTGGTCGGATTGGTGGCTGGGTAGACGGTCTCGGTGGCGTACGAGAAGAGGGCGCGCACGACGTCGTCGGTCAAGCGCGCCAAGGCGCGCGCGGCGCGCATGCCGCGCTCGCCGGCATCGAAGCGGGCGCGGATGACGGCGCGTCCTTCCGCCAGGTGACGCTTGAGCTCGGTGCGGACCGCTCGCGCCTGAGCCGGGTCGGCGCCGCCAACGGCGACACCGGCAACGCTGCGCAACTGCTGCACCAGCGTGGGCGGCGCAGTCTGTTTCATCTCGGCGAGGTCGGGGCGCGGCATTCCGGGCCTTTTCTCCATCCGTTCAAGCACATGCCCGGCCGAAACGCCAGATGCTGCCCGCCACTCCGGTCAGGCAATCGCTCCTTTTTGGGAGGGCGCGCGCCGTGCCGAAACACCCCTTTTGCACAGTGCCGTGCCGCGCGCCCTCCGCCCATATCGGAATGGCTGCGCCCGGCGGATCGAATGGGACGCGAATCGCCGGGCGCAGCGCCTTCACGACGTAGGGGCGCACGCGCGCAAACTGGCGCGTGGTGCGTCCTTATTCTTTTTTGAGGAGAGCCTTGAGCCGGTAGAGCAGCTCGAGGGCGTCCTTGGGCGAAAGATCGTCGGGGCGAAGATCTGCGAGTTCGGCCTCGACCGCCGAACGCTGCGCCGGTCGCACGGCCGGGCGCGGCTGCAAAGAGAAGAGCGGCAGGTCCGAGGCCAGGCGCACGGCGGCGCTGGCGGGCTCGTCCTTTTCCAGCTGACCCAGCACCTCGGTCGCGCGCGTCAGCACCGCGGGCGGCAAACCGGCGAGCTTGGCGACTTGGATGCCGTAGCTTGCCTCGGCGGCGCCGCGCACGACCTCGTGCAGGAAGACGACGTCGCCCCGCCACTCCTTTACCCGCACCGTGTAGTTGGCCAGCGCCGGCAGGCGACCGGCGAGCGAGACGAGCTCGTGGTAGTGCGTAGCGAACAGCGCGCGGCAGCGATTGACCTCGTGCAGATGCTCGATTACCGCCCAAGCGATCGACAGGCCGTCGTAGGTGGCGGTGCCGCGACCGATCTCGTCGAGGATGACGAGGGCGCGTTCGCCGGACTGATTGAGGATCGCCGCCGTCTCGACCATCTCGACCATGAACGTGGAGCGGCCGCGGGCAAGATCGTCGGCGGCGCCGACGCGGCTGAACAGGCGATCGACGATGCCGATGTGCGCCGACTCGGCCGGCACGAACGCGCCCATTTGCGCGAGCACGGCGATCAGCGCGTTCTGGCGCAGGAAGGTGCTCTTGCCGGCCATGTTCGGACCGGTCATCAACCAGAGGCGCTGCTGGCCCAGGTCGCAGTCGTTGGGCACGAACGCCGACTCGCGGCCCTTGGCGAGGGCCGCCTCGACCACCGGATGGCGCCCGCGCACGATGCAGAACGCGAGGCTGGTGTCGACCTTGGGGCGGCACCAGTTGCGGTCCTCGGCGAGTTCGGCGAGGGCGCTGGCGGCATCGAGCGCGGCGAGCGCGCGAGCGGCGCGGGCGATATCGTCGGCGAGCAGGCGCAGCTCCTGTAAGAAGTCCTCGAACAGCTTCAGTTCGAGCTTGAGCGCCTGATCAGCGGCCTCGGAGATCTTGCGCTCGAGCTCGGCGAGCTCGACGGTCGAGAAACGCGCCGCGTTCGCCATGGTCTGGCGATGGTGGAAGCGGCCGCCCAATCCGGTCAGCTTGTCCGCATGCGACGTGCCGACCTCGACGAAATAGCCGAGCACGTTGTTGTGGGCGATCTTGAGGCGCTGCACGCCGGTCTCGGCGACATAGCGCGCCTGCAGATCTAGGATCAGGCGGCGACTCTCGTCGCGGAGCGCGAGCAGCTCATCGAGGCGCGGGCTGTAGCCCTTGGCGATGAAGCCGCCGTCGCGCGTCAGCGCCGGCAGCTCGGGCGCGAGGGCGCGTCCCATCTTGTCGATGAACGTCTGATGGTGACCGAGGTCGCCTAAGCATTGCTGAATGCCCGCAGGTGCCTCCGCCGTCGCGGCGATCGCCTCGCGCAGGCGTGCCGCGCGCGCCAGGCCCTGGGCGATGGCGGCGAGGTCGCGCGGACCCCCGCGCCCTACCAGGCAGCGCATCAAGGAGCGCTCGATGTCCGGCGCCCGCGTCAGGTGCTGGCGCACGCCGGCGCGCGTAGCCGCGTGGCCGGCGAACCAGGCGACGTCGTCAAGACGCGCGTTGATAGCGGCCGCATCGGTGAGGGGCGACGACAGGCGCGCGGCCAGCAAGCGGGCGCCGGCGCCGGTCAGGGTACGGTCGATGGTTTCGAGCAGGCTGCCCTTGCGCTCGTTGACGAGGGTGCGCACCAGTTCGAGATTGCGCCGGGTCGCGGCGTCGATTGCCATGGCTGCGCCGGCGGCGATGCGGGTGGGTGGTGCGAGGCGCGGCACCTGGCCGCGCTGGGTGCGCTCGACGTAGTCGACCAACGCGCCGGCTGCAGCAAGCTCGGCGCGGGTGAACGCGCCGAAGGCATCCAGGGTGGCGACGCCGTACACCCGTTTTAGCGTGCGCTCACCCACCGCGCTGTCGAAGGGCGCGGATGGCAGCACCGTCAACACCGGCTTCCAATCGGCGAGCGCCTCGAACAGCTCCGGCCGTTGGATGAGAGAGTCGGCGACAAGGATTTCGCCCGCATTGAGCCGCGCGAGCTCAGCCGGAAGACCCGCGGCCGGCGTCGGCGCGACGCAGAACTCGGCGGTAGAGATGTCGATCCACGCCAACGCGAGCTCGCCGCCCGCCTGAGCGAGCGCCGCAAGATAGTTGTGGGCGCGCGCATCGAGGAGCGTCTCTTCGGTCAGCGTGCCCGGCGTGACGACGCGCACCACGGCGCGCGCCACCACCGACTTCGAGCCGCGTTTCTTAGCGTCCTCAGGGTCCTCGGTCTGCTCGCAGATGGCGACCTTGAAGCCTTTGCGGATCAGCCGTTGCAGGTACGACTCATAGGAGTGCACCGGCACGCCGCACATCGGGATGTCGTTGTCCTGATGCTTGCCGCGCTTGGTGAGCACGATGTCGAGGGCCGCGGAGGCGACCACGGCGTCCTCGAAGAACAACTCGTAGAAGTCGCCCATCCGGTAGAACAGCAGGTGTTCCGGATGCTCGGCTTTGATGGCCAGAAACTGCGTGAGCAGGGGCGAGGCTTCCGCCGCCTTGGTGGTGTCGCGCGCCTTCGGCTCCATGGGCGCACGGTATCAGCCCGCCCGGGGGCGAGGCGACGGCTGGCGCGTCAGCGTTCGCGGTCGCGGACCTCTTGGTAGGCGAAGCCGGCGGCGGCCCCCAGACTGATGCCGATCGCAACACCGATAGCGGGATCGACTACGGTCGCTCCGAAGACACCGCCGACGCCCACGACCATGCCGATTGCCATTGCCGCACCTACTCGGAGCGCAGGAGTGCGCGGTAAAGGTCGGCGGCCTGCCGCGAGAAACAGACGAACGTCACCGCGGTGATCGCCGAATAGAGCGCGACCGACTCGCGTACCGCCGCAACGGCTTGACCGCCCGCCGCGAGGCCCGCAAGGTCGTGCCATGACGTTCGGAAGCGTTCCGATTCAGTGCCGCGCGGTCGGCGTGGTGGTGCTGGCGGGCAGCGGCGCCGGTGCGCGCGTGCTGCTGTTGAAGCGCGGCACCGGCTCGTTCATCGGCGAGTGGAGCCTGATCACCGGGCGCATCGAGGCGGATGAGCCGGCATGGAATGCCGCCGTCCGCGAGGTGCACGAGGAGGCGGGACTCGTCGTGGCACGGCTGTACTCGGCGGGCTATTGCGACAGCTTCTATCAGCCGGACAGCAACGGGCTCGAGATCGTGCCGATCTTCGTCGCCGCCATCGACGCGCCGGGGCCGGTCACGCTCAACGACGAGAATACCGACTTTCGCTGGGTGACCGCGCAGGAGGCGATCGCCTTGGTGCCGTTCCATGGCCACCGCATCGCCCTCGCCGGCGTGGTCCATGACTTCATCGACCGGCCGCATCAGAAGTGGCGGCGCATTCGGCAGTACCAGCCATGACCGTGCCGGCGTGCCAGGTCTGTGGCAGCACCGCGGTCGCGCCGTACCACGCGGATGCGCAGGGCGCGCTGTATCGATGCCCGGCGTGCACGTTCGTCTTCCTGCATCCGATCCCCTCCGCCGAGGTGCAAGCGGGCCTCTACGAGGCAGAGGGCATCGGCGCGCGCTATTTCCCCAAGGCCGAACGCAAGCTGGCGCGGGCGCGTGGGCGCATGAGCAAGCTGCAGCGCTTGGCGCCGCGCGGCCGCTTCCTCGACGCCGGCTGCAATGGCGGCTTCATGGTGGAGGCGGCACGCCAAGCTGGGTTCGAGGCGGTCGGAGTGGAGCCCGACCCGGCATCGATCGCGTGGGCGAAGGAGCACTTCCCGGCCAACCGCTTCGTGGTCGCGACCCTTGAGCAGTTCGCGGACACGGCTCGCGGCGCGGAAATGTTCGACGCGGTGTATTGCTCCGAGGTCATCGAGCACGCGCCGGATGCCAACCGCTTTGCCGCGGCGCTGGCCTCCGTCATGCGGCCGGGTGCGGCGCTGTACCTGACGACGCCCGACATCGGGCATTGGCGGCGGCCGCCGCTGGCGCGCTGGGACGCCTACAAGCCGCCCGAGCACTGCCTGTACTTCACGCCGCGCAGCCTCACACGGTTGTTGCGCAAGCATGGGCTCGCAGTTGCAGAGCGCGCGTTCGCCTGGAAGCCCGGCATCAAGGTGATGGCGCGCCGCGTCTAGGCGAGACGCTCCGCCACGAACAGCGTGCGCAGCGGCTCGCTTGGATCGAGGAGCGCGCGCGCCCGGAAACCTTCCTCGGCAAGCAAGCGCATCCAGGTGGCGTGCGGGAACATGCCGACCGTGTGGCGATCGAGTACCGTGCGGACACTGTCGCGCTCGCGCAAGACGAACACGTAGTCGGTCGTGAAGACGGTATCGGTGGGATCGGGATCGGTGATCCATTCCAGGTAGCGCAATGCGCGGCCGTCGCCGCCGTCGTGTCCGCCGGTGTCGGTGCCGAGGCGGATGTTCTCCTTGGTCCAATCCGGCGCGAACAGCGCCGTGCCGCCCGCGCGGCAATGGGCGTGCGCCGTCGCGATGCACTGACGCAGTTCTGCCTCGGTGGTCAGGTACATCACCGCGTCGTGGATGAAGACCGCGTCGAACACACGATCCAGGCGCAGGGTGCGCATGTCACCGAGGATGTGCTCGCACTCCGGATTCTGCTGGCGGCTGACGGCGAGCATCTCCGGCGAGAGGTCGGTGAGCGTAAGCGCGTAGGACTTCTTCAGGTGGGTGGCGACGTTGCCGCCGCCGCATCCAAGCTCGAGCACCGTGCGCGGGCTCGGCGAAAGCCCAGCGAAGATGTCGTGAAAGACCGCCGCCTCGTCGCCGTATTCAACGGGCGCGGTGAAGAGCGGCCACCAATCGGCGAGCTCGCTGTAGGCCTTGGGCCGCATAGGCGCATCAGGCACCCATGCGGCGAACGAGGCAAGCGCTAGAGCGGCTGTGCTTCGGTGAAGTCGCCGACGCGCAGGGTGGTCGGATCGCCGAACGGAATGGCGGTGAGGTCAGCCGGCGAGATGCGCAGCACGGCGATATCGGTGATGACGTCGCCGCCCACTACCTTGGCGTCGAGCGCGCGGCCGTCCTGCAGGACGACCGCCACGGACGTGGCGCCGTTGACGACGTGGTGGCTGGGGAGAATGTAGCCCTTGGCTGCGTCGATGATGACGCCGGAGCCTTCGCTCTGGCCGCGCTTGGCCAGGCCGACGGCGCGCACCGAGGCGCGCACGACACCGGACGCCACGACGCTGACGATCGCCGGCGCGGTCGCTTCGAGAACCGGCGCGTGCGTGAAGACACCGCGCGTCTCATCGAGCGGAATGCCGGCTGCCCCTGCCGGCACGACCACACCAACCAACAATGCAACCACCTGCAGCGCGCTGCGCGCGCTCGCCCAAACTGCTTTGCCCATGGCTCCCCTCTATCCCCCACCCCAAACGAGGTAGGGGAAGAATAGGGACAGTTTGCCGCAGGGCAACGCGCGCGAAGAGATAGGAACGCGCATTCGAAGCGATGGCTTGGCAGTACATCGGCACGCGCGCCTTTGGCGCGACGCGCAAAGAAAAGCCGCCGCCGGGGAGGGGAATCCCGGCGGCGGCTTTGCGCGCGACGTACTTACAGGGTCGGCGCGGTCTCGACGATCTTCGCCTCGACGGTCTGGGTCTTGCCGTTGCGCAGAACCGTCAAGTTCACGCTGTTACCTACGCGCGTCAGGGCGACCTTGTTGCGCAGGTCGTTGGCGCCGCGGATGTTGGCACCGTTGAAGGCGACGACGACGTCATTGGCGACGAGCCCGGCCTTCTCGGCGGCCGAACCGGCACGCACCGTCTTGATGAGGGCGCCGGCCTTGGCGACCTGATTGACCGCGACGTCCTCGATGTCGACGCCGAGCAAGCCGCGCTTGACGTCGCCGTACTTGACGACCTGATCCATCACCGAGCGGGCGATGTCGACCGGGACGGCGAAGCCGATGCCGATGTTGCCACCGGGCCCGAGGATCGCCGTGTTGATTCCGATCAAGCGGCCGTTCATGTCGATGAGCGCGCCACCCGAGTTGCCCGGGTTTATCGACGCGTCGGTCTGGATGAAGTCCTCGTAGCCCTCGATGTTGAGGGCGCTGCGACCGAGTGCGCTGATGATGCCCGACGTCACCGTCTGGCCGAGGCCGAACGGATTGCCGATGGCGATGACGAAGTCACCGACCTTGAGCGTTTCCGGTTCGCCGAACGGAACCGCCGTGAGGCGCACCGCAGCAACCTTCAGCACCGCGATGTCGGTAGCCTGGTCGCTGCCGACCAGGGTGGCATCGAGGGTGCGGCCGTCGCTCAACGTCACGCGAATGGCGCTGGCGTTCTCGATGACATGATGATTGGTCAGCACGTAGCCCTTCTCAGCGTCGACGATGACGCCGGAGCCGGCGCCCTGCACCTGGCGCTGCTGCGTGGTGCCGTTGCGGGCCCGCAGCTCAGCGGTGCCCGAGACCTGGATCTGCACGACGCCCGGCGCGCGCAGCTCGAGAATGGGCGCCAAGGTCGGAATGCCGCCGCGCGCTTCGTCGATCGGGATGCCGGCGGCACCCGCGACGAGCGGCGAGGCGAGCACGAACAGGATGCCGAGCGCGCCGGCCAGCCGGCCGCGGCCCAAATTCCTGCGGGTCGAAATGTCGGTTGTGTTGTTGGCCATGTGATCCTCTTGCCCGGTGTGCCGGATCCTTCCGGCCTTCCTGAGGGCAAGAGATAGGCAGTAGAGGTTGCGGCACAATGTCGGTGGAGGGCCGATTTGTAACGCGATGTTGCCCCTCCGACGCCTCGCAACATGGCATTACCAATGGGTTTTTCTCAGGCGCATCAACGCCTTGCCGGCGCGGCTACCGGCCGGCGAGGATCAGCAGCATCACGCTGCCGAGAGCGATGCGGTACCAAGCGAACGGGGCGAACCCGCGCTTGGACACGAACGCGATGAGGGTGCGCACCACCAGCATGGCGGTGACGAACGCGCTGAGGAATCCGATTGCCAGGATCAGGGCGTCATCGGCGCTGAGATCGCTCCAGTTCTGCAGCAGGTCGTAGCCGGTTGCCGCCACCATGGTCGGGACGGCGAGAAAGAACGAGAACTCCGTGGCGGCGGCGCGCCCCACCCCGAGCAGCATGGCGCCCATGATGGTGGCGCCCGAACGGGACACGCCCGGGAACATCGCCACGACCTGGCACAGGCCAATCTTGAAGGCGAGGCCGAGGCTGACTTGCTCGCTCGCCGTGACGCGCGCGGGCGGATGGTGGCGCTCGATCCACAAGATGGCGAAGCCACCAACGATCAGCGCGAACGACACGGTCCACGGCGAGAACAAGTGCGCCTTGATGAAGTCGAGGGCGACCGCGCCGATGAGGATGGCGGGGATGACGGCCATCAGAATGCTGGCGGCAAAGCGCTGGGACTCGGGATCGCGCGTGAGGCCGAGCAGGACGCGCAGGAACTTCTGACGGTAGACCCAGACGATCGCGGCGACGGCGCCGAGCTGGATGAAGACCTCGAACACCCGCCCAGGCGGTCCGCGAAAGCCGAGCAGGTCGACCAGCAGGATGAGATGTCCGGTCGAGGACACCGGCAGGAACTCGGTGAGGCCCTCGACAGCGCCGAGCAGCACCGCGACCAGCAGCACCGTCGTGCCGACGTCGGGGAGGTCGTCCTGCACCTAGAGGGACGTGCGCTTAGAGATTGCGGACGTCCTTAGGTGCGTTCATCCAGTTGCTGTTGCGCCCGCCGGAGAATCGCACTGGAGCGGTCGCCAGATCCTCGGAGTCGCGCTCGAACGAGCGCACGCCGAAGTGATTGCAGAACCTGTGGTGCGCGATGCGATAGCTCTTGGTCGTCATGCGTCTACTTATGCACCCGGCGGTCGCGGGCCGCCAGCACGACGCGGCTGCGGCTACGTTCGTTGCACTCCCGGCGCATACGCGACGATGCGGAACTTGCCGCTGCGCTCGTCGCGCGGGAACTCCGTCACCTCCTCAAGTGCGAGGGCGACGTTCCCCATCTCCTTCGTGGCGAGCAGGTCGCGGAACCCTGCGTGGATGGTCGATAGGGCCGCGCGCCGCGCATCCTCGTCCAGGCCGTGGTCGAGGCAAACACGCAACGCGCAGGACGTCTTGCCGGTCACATAGACCTGAAAACCCCTCACGTTCTTGGCGTGCAGTACGGCAACTGCGCTCGGCTGGATGACGTCATCGACGCCGTGGGCGTTGGTAAAGTGCACACCCATTTCGCCGCGGCCGACGATCTCGGCGATCTTGGTAAAGGGTAGCGCCCGCACCGAGTCCGCCACCGGAACCAGCGTGTCGTTCATGTGGTAGCGGATCAGCGGTGTCGTGAAGTTGAACAGGTTGGTGACCAGCGTGTGGTCGGCGGCCATCTCGAAGATCAGGTCGTCCTCGAACAGGTACATTCCCTCGAACTCGGAGCGGCTGAACCCCATCAGCATGTGTTCGGTGCACGAATAGACGTTGGTGAACGGCGCGCCGAACGTCGACTCGATCAGGGCGCGGTCGCCCGGCGTGACCGGCTCACCGCTGCTCTGAACCCATTTGGGTTGCACGCGCAGGGCCCCGCGCCGCTGCTCTCCTGCGAGCGCGGTGAGGGCGCTCGGGTATCCCATCAGGATGGTGGGGCGAAACCGGTTCAGTCCCTCGATGACGTTGGCGAGCCGCTCGTTGAGGTCGAACAGTGCGACATCATAGATCAGGGAGAGCGGCCATCGCTTGGTCGAGGTGGCAAAGCTCACTCCCACGGCGTGCCCCTTCGTGCGCGCGAAGTAGGCGACGCGGCGCCGGCCCAGGCTCGGTGGGTTCACGCGCAGGGCGTGTGCAATGCCGCGTGCCCAGTCGCGCCTGGAAAACGCAATGTAGCCCGGCATGCCCGAGGTGCCGGAACTGTTAACGACGTAGTACTCGCCTTGAAAGAGCTCGAACGAATCGTGGGACCGCTCGAGGAACTCGGTGATCGCGGTGCGCGTGATCGCGGGGACCGTCAGGATGCGGTCGAGGTTGGCGATCAGGTCGCCTTTGGTAAGCGGAGGAAAATCCTCCACGCAGCAGGTATCGACATCGATCCGCCGCGCGTCGACGAGATCGCGATAGTAGGGTGAATGCGCGACCGCGTGCCGGACTAGGCGCCGGAACTTGCGGAGCTGCAGGGCATCGATTTCGGCGCGCGAGCGGCGGGCGTTACGGATGTGCTCCAGCCGCTTGCTTACCAAGGTAGGGAAGTGCATCGCATGCCCTCCCCGCACGCGCCCACCGGCCGTCCACTATGTCCCGCAGTCCTGCCTACCCCGTCAAGACCACGCGGCGGTAACCGAGCGCACCAGTGCTACTGTCCCCAGAGCTATGAAAGGTCTGTTGAACTCGCGGCCGCTGCTGTGGGCGGTGCTCGCGATGCCTGGTTTCTGGCTGCTGTCGCGGTGGGCGACGGGCGGCGCCACGTACGGCGAAGTGGTCAGCGACAGCGGTGTCTGGGCCACGCAGCTCCTGATCCTGACGCTGGCGATCACGCCGGTGCGCCTGGTGTTCCGGCGCGGCGCGTGGGTGAGCTGGCTGATGCGGCGGCGGCGCGACTTGGGCGTCGCGACGTTCGCGTACGCGGTCACCCATACCGGGATCTACCTTTTTCGAAAGGCCGACCTGCGGTTGATTGTCGAGGAGTCCGGGGAACCGTGGCTGCTGGCAGGCTGGATCGCCCTAGCCGTCTTTCTTCCGCTCGCCGTCACCAGCAACGACGCCTCGATGCGTCTTCTGCGGCGCGCCTGGAAGCGCTTGCATCGGCATGTCTATGTCGCCGCGATCCTGGTCTTCGTTCACTGGATACTGAGCGCCTTCGACCCGCGCGTCGCGTACATCCATCTCGGCGTGCTCGCGAGCCTCGAGGCCGTGCGTATCGCCCTGCAGCTCCGTCAGAGGGTAACGTAGCTGCGCAGGCGGGCGACCTCGGCCTGGTTCACGTACTTGCCCATCTCCCGGTTGAACGTCTCGATGTCGCGATACGGGCGATACTCGAGGAATTCGCGGATCATGCGCGCGGTCATGCCTGGAATAAACGTGATCTGCGCGGTCGTCCCTGTATTGAGATTCACCGGGATGAACAGGCTCTCGTAGACGCTCGTCGCCTGCGCTTCCGACAAGGTCTGGCGCACCAGGGCATTGAACTCGACGATGGAAGCGAACGGCCGCTGCCGGACGACGGCATCAGCCAGCGTGGCGCTGAGTCCGGGCAGGCGGGCCAGCTGTTCGGCGGTGGCGGTATTCGGATTCAGTCGAGCGGCTTCCTGCGCAAATGCCGGAAGATCAGTCATGGCGGCAGCCATGGCGACAAGAAGGAATGCTCTCCGACGCATCATAAGGGCCTCTCCGCGCTGTGCGTGCATTGGCAGGACTAATCGTCCGTTGCGGAGACTGAGTCAAAGACCCTTGTGTTACGGATGATGTCGGGTGCGGCGTTGGCAGCACTCCTTCACGCGATCGCCACGCGGCGATAGCTGAGCGCCTCGGCGACATGGATTCGGCGCACCGGGCCGCCGCCATCGAGGTCGGCGAGCGTGCGCGCCACGCGCAGCACGCGGTGATAGCCGCGCGCGGTGAGGCTCATCTTCTTTGCAGCATCCGACAGCAGCGTGGCGCCGTCCGCGTCGGGCGCGGCCACCTTGGCGAGAAGCTCGCCGTCTGCCTCGGCGTTGGTGCGGATGCCGCCGTCCGTGCCGGCATAGCGTTCCTTTTGCACGTTGCGCGCGCGGGCCACGCGCGCTGCGACCGCCGCGGAGCCTTCGGCCGGCGGCGGCAGCGCGAGGTCGGCGACGTCCACCGCCGGCACGTCGACATGCAGATCGATGCGATCGAAGAGCGGACCGGAGATCTTGGACTGGTACTCGCGGCCGCACTTCGGCGCGCGGCCGCAGCCGAGGTCGGGTCGAGCCAGGTTTCCGCACTTGCACGGATTCATCGCAGCTACACAGGTCACCCGGGCTGGGTAGGTGACATGGCCGTTCGCCCGCGCAACGGTGACGCGGCCTGTTTCCAAGGGTTGTCGCAATGCTTCCAGCGCAGCGCGGGCGAACTCCGGCAACTCATCCAAGAACAGCACTCCGCCGTGCGCGAGCGAGACTTCGCCGGGACGCGCGCGTTGTCCGCCGCCAACCAACGCGGCCATCGACGCCGAGTGGTGCGGGTCGCGAAACGGGCGCGTGCGGGTCAGGGCACCGCCCGACAAGAGACCCGCGACGGAGTGGATCATGCTGACTTCGAGAGCCTCCGCTGCGTCCATCGGCGGAAGAATTCCGGGAAGCCTCGCGGCCAACATCGATTTGCCGGATCCCGGTGGTCCGATCATCAGCAGGTTGTGCGCACCAGCGGCAGCCACTTCGAGGGCGCGCTTCGCTACCTCCTGGCCCTTGATGTCGGCAAGGTCGAGGAGGTGCGAGGGGGCTTCCGCGACCCGCGGTTGCGGTGGGCTTAGAACCTGCGTGCCCTTGAAATGATTGACGAGCCCCAGGATGCTCCTGGGCGCCAGCACTTCGACGTCGGCGGCCCATGCCGCCTCGCCGCCGTTCTCCGCCGGGCAGATGATTCCTTTGCCGGCCGCAGACGCGCCGATCGCCGCCGGCAACGTGCCTGCAACGCGCGCCAGCGTGCCATCGAGCCCGAGCTCGCCCAGCGCCACGTAGCCGGACACGTCCTCCGCCGACAGCACGTCCATCGCTACGAGCAAGCCCAGAGCGATGGGAAGATCGAAGTGGCTTCCTTCCTTCAGTACGTCCGCCGGCGACAGATTGACGGTGATGCGCTTGGCGGGGAGTGCCAAGCCGATAGCGGAGAGAGCGGCGCGCACCCGCTCGCGGCTTTCGCCGACGGCTTTGTCCGGCAGACCGACGATGGTGAAGGCCGGCAGCCCGGCGGCGACCTGCACCTGGACGTCGACCGGCAATACGTCGATGCCCTGGAACGCGACCGTGCTGACGCGCGCAACCATTCCCAACCCGCAATGCCGCCCATGGCGGAATGTTCAGCGGGAGCGAGTGTACGGAGAGGAAGGGGTCGCGTCACGCGGGCGCCGAGCGCGCCTTGGCGGCAGGCTCTCGAAGGAGAGACCGAGGTCCGGCCCCATCCCGTGAAGGGGTGGCCGGACCTCGATCGGTCGAGCGACCGGACGCGGATCGCTCGGGCACGCGGTACTAAGAGCGCGCCGTACTAGATGGCGCGCGGGTTGCCCGTCTGTGGGCGAGCACCCGGAACGACGGTCGGCTGCGCGCCCGGAGCGGCCGCTGGCGGCGTCATCTGCGGACGCGCGACATCGGTCGCGTCCACCTTGCCGTCGCCGTTGCGGTCGGCGCGGCGCACCATGTTCGCGAAGTCTTCGTTGAACTCCAGGATCGTGATGGCGCCGTCGCCGTCGTCATCGTGGCCCTGGAACTGATCGACCATCTGACGGCGGTACGCATCGAGCCACAGCGCGGTGTATTCCTCGATGTTGAGCTTGCCGTCGTTGTTGCGGTCGAACTGCTTGAGGCGATCACCGCGCATGGCGTCGATCTCGGCCTGGGTGGTGGCGCCGTCCTTGTTGGTGTCGTACTGCTCGAGCGGATTCACCGCGGGGCGCGGCGGCGTCATCTGCATGCGCGGACCGCCGTCGGCCTGCGGACCGCGACCGTCACGACCTTGGGGGCCCGGCATGTTCGGGCGCATCTGCATGTTGCGCTCGCCACCGCGCGCTTGCGCCTGCATCTGCTCGATCATTTCGCGCATCTGCGGACCCGGCTGCACGGTCATGCGGCCATCGGGGCCGCGCATCATCTCGAACATGCGCTCCATCATCTGCGCGTCCGGGCGCACGATGGTCGGCCCGTTGCCGGGCGCTTCCTGCGACGAGGCAGGCAACGCCGACAGTGCCAACGGCACCGCGAGCGCGACGGCCGCCGCACCTGCATAAACGTACTTGCGATTCATTACGGTCTCCTTGGTCCCCGGGGCTGACGCGACACTCGCCGCGCATTCGCATTTATGCGGGCCGCGTGTTGCGCGAGGATTTCAGCCAAGGCGCGATTGGTTACCGGCCGTTACTGCGTCGCTCCCGGAAATGATCCGTAACAATCCGCCTTGGGCGCGAGCGTTCGCCGCCCTGAATCGGAACGGGGCGCGCCTTGGGGGCGCGCCCCGTCCGAGCAAACAGGAGTGGGGTACGCGTACTACTCGACGATCTCTTCCTCGACCTCGAGCGCCGTCGGATCGATCGCTACGGTCTTCATGGCGACGAGGGTCAGGGTGACGTCCGCGCCTAGCTCGGCGTCGTCCAGCAGGGTCGGGGCGACCGTGTAGGCCTTGCCTTCGACGGTAACGGTGGCGCGGTCGGCGTCGATGGCTGTGATGACGCCGGACACGTACGCCGCGGGAACCACCGTGAATGCCTGGGCCATCGGAGCAACCAGGCCAACCATCGCGGCGGCGGAAAGAATGAGGGACTTGCGGTTCATGGGGCTTCTCCATCTGGCCCTGGGAGGGGCCCTTCGTTCGCGGCACTGGCCGCTCACGTCTCGGTTGTAAGTGCCAGGTGTTGCTCGCCCATTGCGCGGGTCTTGCAGGATGTTTCGGGAAGCGCCCTTTTCGTAACAGGCGGTTACGGCCGAACCCGGCCGCAACCTTCTGTCACCAAGAGACCGCGAAAGCGGGCCCAGGGCCGCTATATTTCAGAGGTCATGGAAACGAGCCCGCATATTCTGGTCGTCGACGACGACCGTGAGATTCGTGATCTCTTGTCGCGATTCCTGCGCAAACACGGCTTTCGCGTCGCCGCCGCGGCCGAGGGCCGCGAGATGCGCAAGATCCTGGAGACGGGCCGCTTCGACCTGATCGTCCTCGATCTCATGCTACCCGGCGAGGACGGCCTGGCGCTGTGCCGGTGGGTGCGCGCCACCAGCCAGGTTCCCGTCATCATGCTGACGGCGGTCGGCGAGGACACTGACCGAATCATCGGGCTCGAGATGGGTGCCGACGACTACATCCCGAAGCCGTTCAATCCGCGCGAGCTGCTCGCCCGCATCCGCGCCGTGCTGCGCCGCGCCGAAGGCCTCCCGAGCGCAGAAGCGCGCAAGGGCGTGCTCGAGTTCGAGGGCTGGAAGCTCGACACCGACCGGCGCGAGCTCTACCGCCCGGACGGCGAGCTCGTGCCGCTCACCTCCGGCGAGTACGACCTGCTGCTGGCGCTGGTCGAGCGCGCGCAACGCGTGCTGACGCGCGACCAGCTGCTCGATCTGACTCGAGGCCGCGACACCATTCCGTTCGATCGCAGCATCGACGTGCAGATCAGCCGCCTGCGCCGCAAGATCGAGGACGATCCGCGCGAGCCGGTGCGCATCAAGACAGTGCGCGGCGGCGGCTACGTGTTCGCCTCTGAAGTCTCCAAGCCATGACGCCGGGCGGCATCGATCCAAGCCTGGGCGAGCTCGTCCCGGTGGCGTCGGCCCATGCAGAGCCGGAGCACGGGCGCGGCGGCTGGCGCGAATGGATGCAGAGCTTCGCCGGCCGCATGATGCTGATCGTGCTGGTCGGTCTCGCCGTCTTCGGCGCCATCCCGCTCGGCACGTACATCTATGACCGCACCATCGGCGCCATCGCGTTGCAGGCCGAATCGATCTCCCAGCGCGTCATCAGCGTCGTCGAAACCTACGAGGGGCAGCCGCCCCAACGCCGGCGCGACGTGCCACGCCTGGTCAGCACACGCTACTTCACCGTGAGCTTGCGGCCGCAGCCGCCGCCGATTACGCCGCCGCCGCCGGAAGGCCTGATCGCCGAGTTGCTGCCGCGCTTGGCTGTGTTCGGCGAGCGGCCGGTGCGCATCTGGCCGACGCGGGGACCGGAAGGCGACGGCATCTTTGTCGCGGTCGCGGTGACGGGCGGTTGGCTGATGTTCGATGCGCGGCCCGAGCCCAACGAAGGCGACCCATGGGTGCGCGGTTGGGCGTGGGCGGCGCTGGCGTTCGCCGTTCTGTCCGTCACGTTCCTGTTGGTGCGGCGCACGGCCGCGCCGGTGGGCCAGTTCGCGCTCGCCGCGGATCGCTTCGGTACCGACGTGAACGCACCGCCGTTGCCGGAGAACGGCTCGCCGGAAGTGCGGCGCGCCATCCGCGCCTTCAACCGCATGCAGGAACGCCTGCGCCGCTACGTGGACGACCGCACCATGATGATGGCGGCGATCTCCCACGACCTGCGCACGGCGCTGACGCGCCTGAAGCTGCGCGCCGAGTTCATCGACGACAACGAGCAGCGCGCCAGGGCGGTCAACGACCTCGACGAGATGCAGCAAATGATCGAGTCGACGCTCGCGTTCGCCCGCGACGAGGCGGTCCAAGAGCTGCGCTCGCGTGTCGACCTCGCCGCGTTGCTGCAGAGCCTGTGCGCCGACTACTCCGACGCCGGCCGCAACGTGCGCTACCAGGGACCCGACCGCGCTGTGTTCGAGGGCCGCCCGGTGGCGCTCCGCCGAGCCTTCGCCAACCTGATCGACAACGCCGTTCGCTACGGCGACGAGGCGCTCGTCACGCTGACCACCGAGAACGGCGCGTGCGTGGTGCGCGTCGAAGATCGCGGACCCGGTATTCCAGTCGCGCTGCGCGAGCGCGTGTTCGCGCCGTTCTACCGCATCGAGGGCTCGCGCAGCCGCGAGACCGGCGGCATGGGCCTCGGCCTTGCGGTGGTGCGCTCGGTCGTGCGCGGCCACGGCGGCGACATCAGCCTCGGCGATCGCGACGGCGGCGGCCTGATCGTGCGCGTCGTGCTGCCCGGACCGAACTGAGTTCAACGCAAGGAGAAGCGCATGAAGATCGCCGTGTTGGGCACCGGCATGGTCGGTGTCGCTATCGCTTCGCGGTTGGTCGAGTGCGGCCACGACGTGACGATGGGCGCGCGCGACGCCGCCAATGAAAAGGCGCAGGCCTGGGTGCAGCGCACCAAGCGCAGCGCCCGCGCTGGTACCTTCCGGGACGCGGCGACGGCCGGCGAGATCGTCTTCAACTGCACGCGCGGCACCGGCACGCTCGAGGCGCTGCAGCAGGCGGGCGTGGCGGCGCTCAAGGGCAAGGTGCTGATCGACGTTTCCAACCCGCTCGATTTTTCGCGCGGCGTGCCGCCGACCCTGACGGTGTCCAACACCGACTCGCTCGGCGAGCAGATTCAGCGCACGTACTCCGATGCGCGCGTGGTGAAGACTCTGAACACCCTGACGGCGCCCCTGATGGTCAACCCGCGCTTGCTGCCGGGCGACCACGTCAACTTCCTGAGCGGCAACGATGCGGCGGCCAAGGCGACGGCCGCGCAGATCCTCCGCCAATTCGGCTGGAAGGACAGCGAGCTGATCGACCTCGGCGCCATTCAGGCGGCGCGCGGCGCCGAGGCGTGGCTGTTGCTGTGGGTGTCGGTGATGGGCGCGCTCGGCACGCCGATGTTCAATCTGAACCTGACGGCGGCTCCTCAGGACTGAGGCCGGAGCCGGGTTCCCAAAAAAGGGAACCCGCGCCCCGCCGGACGAGCGGGGCGCGGGCTTCAGGCCGCAGAGAGAGTTTGCGGCACTGGGGGGTCTATCGAACCGCCAGTCTGGCAGAGGGACTGGGCCGGTCCGCGCAGGGTTGCTGCGCCGACAAAGGTACTACCTATGCGGGATAATGTGAACAGGCCGCTGCTCGCCCAGGTAGCACGCGATGGTTGTCGGAGGCACCCGCAGCCGCGGCGGATGCGGCGGCTGAAACCGGCGGATTCTCTGGAAATAAGGCCGCGTCGCGGCCTACTACTGGCGAAGACCTAGCCGCTCAGGCGGGCCGCTTTGCGTCGATTTCCGCGAGGCGGGCGAAGGTGACGATCGACCAGAATGAGGTCCCGGTACGCTCCTGAAAGGCACGCACGACTTCGGGGCCATCGCTGCGGTCCACGCCTACCAAGGTACCCACCGGGCGAACGTCGGCATTGGCCGCGAGCAGGTCGATGGTCTCGATCTTGGTGCCACCGTCGGTGAGGACGTCGTCGATGATTAGAAGGCGTGCACCGCGCTCGAGCCGGGCGCCGAGAAACAGGCTGACCTCGCCGTATTCCTTCTTCTGCTTGCGGTTGAACGCAAAGCCTTTTGCGATGCCGAACTGCGCATGCAGCGCCATCGAGGTCGCAACCGCCAACGGGATTGCCTTGTAGGCGGGGCCAAACAAGACATCGAAGCTGTCGGCGCTGACATCGCGCACGATCTTCTCGGCGTAGCAGCGGCCGACGGCAGCCAAGGTCGGACCGTCCGGGATGCGGCCGAAGTCGACGAAGTACGGCGAGAGCTTGCCGCTCTTCAGCTTGAACTCGCCACGCAGCAGCGCGCCGGATTCGAGCAGCGCGGCAACGAACCTTTCTTCGAGAGAATCGGAGTGCGTGGCCACTAGGCTTCCTTCCGTACAGCGAGGCGCTTGTCGATGGCGTCCCAGATGCGCGCTTCGAGCTTCACGCCGTCGAAGCGATTCACTTCTTGCAGGCCGGTCGGTGAGGTCACGTTGATCTCGGTGAGGAAGCCGCCGATGACGTCGATGCCGGCGAACACCAGTCCCAATTCGCGCAGGCGCGGGCCGATGGTGGCGCAGATCTCGCGCTCGCGAGCATCAAGGGTCGTCGCCTGGGCGGTGCCGCCGACGTGCAGGTTGGAGCGCGCCTCGCCCGCCTTGGGCACCCGGAGAATCGCGCCGGCCGGTTCGCCTTCGATGAGGATGATGCGCTTGTCGCCGACGCGCACCTTCGGGATGTAGCGCTGCACGACGATCGGCTCGCGATAGAGGTTGGTGAACATCTCCAGCAGCGCAGCGAGGTTCTCGTCGTCGGGAGTGATGTGGAACACGCCGGCGCCGCCGTTGCCGTACAGCGGCTTGACGATGATGTCGCGATGCTCCTCGCGGAACGCGAGAATCTCGTCGCGGTCCGAAGTGATCAGCGTCGGCGGCATCACGTCGTCGAAGTGGGTGACGAACAGCTTCTCGGGCGCGTTGCGCACGCTGACCGGATCGTTCACCACCAGCGTGCCGGGCTGGACATGCTCGAGTATATGGGTCGCGGTGATGTACGCCATGTCGAACGGCGGGTCCTGGCGCATGAGCACGACGTCGACTTTGGCGAGGTCGAGGACCTGCGGCGCGCCAAGGGTGAAGTGGTTGCCCGTCTCGCGCCGCACCGTGAGAGGCCGGGCGCGGGCGCGCACGCGGCTCTGTGCCAGCACCAGGCTGCGCGGATGGTAGTGGAACAGCGCGTGACCGCGCGCCTGCGCCTCCAGGGCGAGGACGAACGTCGAGTCGGCCGCGATGTCGATGCCCTCGATCGGGTCCATCTGGATGGCGACGCGCAGGGCCATGGTCGTCTCGGCTAGCGGCGCGGCCTAGCGACGTGGGTCGTTGCGCAGCACCACGTGGCTGATCACCTGGCGCACGCCGTTGATGTTGCGCGCATAGCCGACGATGCGATCGACTTCAACCTGGTTCTGCGCGATGCCCATCAAGTAGACGATGCCATTCACCGTCTCGATCGAGTAGTTGATGTCGGAGATGGCGCGATCGCCCATGAGCTGGAAGCGCAGCGTGGTCGTGATGCGCGCATCCACCAGCGCGTTGGCGACGCCGCCGCGCTCAGCAACCTGAATCTCGTTCAGTACTTCGCGCACGCCCGGTACCGTCCAGGTGATGCGCACGGCCTCGACGCGATCCTGGGGCGCCGTCACGCTGCCGGTGAGCAGCACGCGACCTTCCAGCACTTCGGTGCCAACGCGCAGGAACAGGTTGCCCGATTGCTGCAGCAGGCGGTCCTTGACCCGCGCCTGGATCACGGTGTCGTCGATGGCGTCGCCGATGGTGCGCTCCTGCGCGACCGCGACGCCGGCCGTGGCCGCGCCGCCGATCAGGACGGGCGCGCAGCCGCTGGTCGCCAGGGCGCCGGTGAGGCCGAGGGAAAGCAGAAGAACTGTCGAACGGGATGGAGTCATGCGCAGGAACGCCTCGGGAATGAGAGGGGTGGCCGCGAACTTAGCCCAGTATATGCCAGGCGTTCGGAATATGAACGGGTAGGCGCCAGGGTGCGACGAGCATCACATCGAAGCGCTGGTCATGTGTGGCCAGATGCGGCTGGCGCTGCAGAAACGCTGCAGCCGCGCGCGCGATGCGTTCCTGCTGGCGCGCGCCAATCGATTCCGCCGCGGCGGCGACGTCGCGGCGCGCCTTCACCTCGATGAAGGCGATGACCCCACGGCGCACCGCCACGATGTCGAGCTCACCCACGGCGTGGCGCGAGCGCCGCGCCAGGATGCGCCAGCCGCGCAGCATCAGCCACCAGGCGCACAGGGTTTCGGCGCTGCGGCCGGCCCGTTCGGCGGCCTGTCTTCGCTCGCTCACGGTTTGCGCAGGGCGAGCGCCCGCGCATAGACCTCGCGGCGGGTGCGGCCGGTGCGCTGGGCGACCACCGCCGCGGCGTCGGCAGGACGCAGAGTCGTGAGCGCGTCGCGGAGGAGCGCATCGGTAGCGTCGTCATCCGCGACCAGATCGTCCTCGCCGGGCGGACCAATGACGATGACCACCTCACCCTTGGGCGGAGCCGCGGCATAGCGCGCCGCAAGTTCGCCCAAGTCGCCGTGCACAGTCTCCTCGAAATGCTTGGTGAGCTCGCGCGCGATCACCGCCGGCCGCGTGCCCAGCACTGCGGCAAGATCGGCAAGGCAGTCGCCGAGGCGTTGCGGCGCCTCGAGCACGACCAAGCTCGCCGCCACCGCCCGCACCGCGTCGATGGCGGTGCGCCGTTGGCCGCTCCTGACGGGCAAGAAGCCGACAAACAGAAACTTGTCGGTGGGCAACCCGGCCACCGACAGCGCTGCCAGCACCGACGACGCGCCCGGGATCGGGATGACACGAATGCCCGCGGCGGTCGCCTCGCGCACCAGCTTGAAGCCAGGGTCCGAGATCAACGGCGTGCCGGCGTCCGACACGAGCGCGACCTTCGCGCCTTCGCGCAGGCGCGCGAGCAAGTGCGGCCGTGCGTGTTCGGCGTTGGCATCATGATACGGCGTGGTCGATGCGCGGATGTCATAATGCGCGAGCAACTTGGCGGTGACGCGCGTATCCTCGCACGCCACCAAGTCCGCACGGCGCAGCACGTTCAGCGCGCGCAAGGTGATGTCCTGCAAGTTGCCGATCGGCGTCGCGACGATATAAAGACCGGCGCTGAGGGGCTGATCGACCTCGAGATCCGCGAATGATTTCATATTGGCCGACGTTGATGCGGCGCTGGGCCGCACGGGTGGTCGGAACGACGGCCGTCGCGACGCTGCTCGCGCTGGGCCTGTCCGGATGCTCCTCGGGGCCTAGCCTAGGCGAAATGGCCCGCAACGCACCAGCGCAGCTCTTGGCGCTGATCAACCCGCAGGCCACACAGCCGGCAGCGCCCGCGCCTGCCCTAACCCCCGCGCCTGCGAATCCGGTCGGCCCGGCGGCCCAGGCTGCCATCGTGCCGCGGCCCGCGGCGGACGCCGCACCTGTGCTGGTGCCGCTGCCGGCGCTGCTGTTGCCGCAGATCATGACGCCGCAGCTACAGCGCCCCGCCAACGGCTCGGTGCGCGTCGCCCTGCTGCTGCCCCTGTCAGGGCCGGAGCAGGCGGTCGGCCAAGCGCTCCTCAACGCGGCGCTGATGGCGCTGCATGAGGTCGGCAACGCGCGCGTAACACTCCTGCCCCGCGACACCCAAGGCACCGCGGACGGCGCGCGCGCCGCCGCGGCTATCGCGCTGCAGGAAGGTGCCGAGCTGATCCTGGGGCCGGTGTTCAGTGCTGAGGTCGCCGCGGTCGCGCCGCTCGCCCGCGCACGCAACGTCAGCGTCGTGGCGTTCTCGACCGACACGTCCGTCGCCGGCAACGGCGTCCACTTGATGGGTTTCATTCCGCAGCAGCAGGTCGATCGCATCGCCGCGTTCGCGGCCTCGCGCGGCTTGCGCCGCTTTGCCGTGCTGGCGCCGGAGACTCCGTACGGCACCGCCGTGGTGCAGGAGTTGCGCTTCGCCGCCGCGCAGCTCGGCGGCGAGCTCACCGACGTCAGCTTCTATCCGGCCAACGCCCAGGACGTGATGGAGCAGGTGCGCTCGCTCGCGCGCTACCAGGTGCGCCGCGATCGTCTGGTGGCGCGCCGGCGCGTGCTGGAAGCGCAGAACGACGCCGACGCGCGTGCCCAGCTACAGCAGCTCGCCGGTCTCGACACCCTGGGCGGGCCCGGCTACGACGCGCTGCTGATCGCCGAGGGCGGTGCGGAGTTGCGCCAGATCGCGCCCCTGCTGCCGTTCTTCGACATCGATCCGAGCCAAGTGCGCTTCCTCGGCACAGGCCTGTGGGACGATCCCACCATCGGCCAGGAGCCGTCCCTGGTCGGCGGCTGGTACGCAGCACCACCGCCCGACGCGACGGCGGCGTTCATGGAGCGCTTCCAGACGCTGTACGGCTATCGCCCGGTGCGCATCGCCACCCTCGCCTACGACGCCGTGGCGCTGGCCGCGGCCTTGGGGCGTAACGAAGGCGCCGCCGACTACAGCCGTGCTGCGCTCGCCAATCCGAGCGGCTTCGCCGGGACCGACGGCATCTTCCGCTTCGGCCCGGACGGCATCGCCGAGCGGGGGCTCGCGGTTCTAGAGGTGACCGCGCGCGGGCCGCGCGTGCTCGAGCCCGCTGCGACGACCTTCGTGCGGCTCACGAACTAGTCGAGCAGCGCCGCCAGCACGCGGTTGAGCACGAGACGGCCGCGCGGCGTCGCGCGCACCGCACTGCCATCCCAAACCAGGAATCCATCCTCGACGAGCGCCGGCAACGCATTGCCGAACGCCTCGTCGATCGTGCGCCCAGTGGTGCGCACGAATTCCGCCGCCGCGATGCCCTCGGACAGGCGCAGGCCCATGAGCGCGCGCTCGCGCAGCGCGGCCTCGGGGTCGACGCGCTCGTCGGGCTCGGCGCCGGAGCCGAATCCCTCGACCGCGGCGAGCCATTGCTCCGGGCTGCGGATGGCGCGGGTGGCGATGCGGGCGTGGCCGTCCTGCAGCCGGCCGTGGGCACCCGGTCCTAGGCCGATCCATTCGCCCGAGCGCCAGTAGGTCAGGTTGTGGCGGCACTCGGAGCCGGCGCGGGCGTAGTTGGAAACCTCGTACGCCTGCAATCCCGCCGCGTTGCACAACTCGCCGGTCACCTCGTAGAGATCGGCCTGCAGGTCATCGTCCGGCACCGTCAGCGCCCCTTGCGAGGCGCGCTCGTGGAAGCGCGTGCCTTCCTCGATGGTCAGCTGGTAGAGCGACAGGTGCTCGGTGCCGAAGGCGAGCGCCTCGGCAAGCTCGCGACGCCACGCCGCAACGTCCTGCCCGGGGCGCGCGTAGATGAGGTCGAACGAAACGCGCGGAAACACGGCGCGACCGGTTGCCAGTGCAGCGCGCGCCTGGTCCGCGCTGTGCTCGCGGCCGAGAAACTTGAGCGCCGCGTCGTCGAGCGCTTGCATGCCGAGCGACAAGCGATTGACGCCCGCCGCGCGGTAGTCGCGGAAGCGTGCTGCTTCGACAGAAGTCGGATTCGCTTCGAGGGTGATCTCGATGTCCGGCGCGATGGTGAACGATGCCGCGATCCCGTCGAGCACCGTTGCAACGGTCGCGCCTTCCATCAACGACGGCGTGCCACCACCGAAAAAGATGCTCGTGACAACGCCGCCGGGAACGCCCTCGGCGCCGCGTTTGATCTCGCGCGCGTATGCCGCGCGCCAGCGATCCTGCTCGATGCGCTCGCGCACGTGACTGTTGAAGTCGCAGTACGGGCACTTCGCCAAGCAGAACGGCCAGTGCACATAGATCGCGAGTTCGCGCGCCGCGCTAGCGGTTGGCGAAACAACTTGCGACGAGTTGGCGGAATGCGTCTGCACGATGGCTGATCGAGTGTTTGTAGGCCGGGTCGAACTCGCCGAACGTCTGCGTATGTCCGTCCGGGACGAACATCGGATCGTAGCCGAATCCGTGATTGCCGCGCGGCGGCCACACCAGGGTGCCGTAGACGCGGCCGACAAAGGTCTCGAGATGGCCGTCCGGCCAGCCCAAGGCAAGCGCGGCGACGAAATGGGCCCGCCGATCCTGGGCGCGCTTGGCCTGCAGCGCGTCTTCGACCTTGCTCATGGCGAGGACGAAGTCCTTCTTCGGTCCCGCCCAGCGCGCCGAGTAGATGCCCGGGTCGCCGTCCAGGGCGTCGACGACGAGGCCGGAGTCGTCGGCGAGCGCCGGCTTACCGCTCGCCGTCGCGGCAGCCAGCGCCTTGATGTGCGCGTTGCCCTCGAACGTCGTCGCCGTCTCGTCGGGCTCGGGCAGGCCGAGGTCGCCGACCGAGGTGACGGTGAGCGCGAACGGAGCCAAGAGCTCCTGAATCTCGCGCACCTTACCGGGATTGTGCGTCGCCAGGACGAGCGTCGTGCCCGTCAGGCGGCGCGCGTCACGCGCTGCGGCCAAGGGCGCGGTTCTGCAGTTGGACGAGTTCGGCGATGCCGTGCGCGGCGAGGTCGAGCAGCTTGTTGAGCTCGTCGCGGCTGAACGGCGCCGCCTCGGCGGTGCCCTGCACCTCGACCAGCTTGCCATCGCCGGTCATGACGAAGTTGGCGTCGGCGCGCGCCTTCACGTCTTCGGCATAGTCGAGGTCGAGCACCGGACCGTTCTCGGTGATGCCGCACGAGATGGCGGCGACGCTGCCGGAAAGCGGGTTGGTAGACAGCTTGTGCGCCTTCATGACGCCCGCCATCGCCACCGAGAGCGCCACGAACGCGCCGGTGATCGCCGCGGTGCGGGTGCCGCCGTCGGCCTGCAGCACGTCGCAGTCGACGCGGACCTGGCGCTCGCCGAGGGCGCCGAGATCGGTTACGGCGCGCAGGGAGCGGCCGATGAGGCGCTGAATTTCCTGGGTGCGTCCGCTCTGCTTGCCCTTTGCGGCCTCGCGCTCGGTGCGTTCCGTGGTCGAGCGCGGCAGCATGCCGTACTCGGCCGTGATCCAGCCGCGGCCGGTGTTGCGCAGGAAGGGCGGCACCTTTTCCTCGACCGTCGCGGTGCACAGGACGTGGGTATCGCCGAAGCGGGCCAGGCAGGAGCCTTCGGCGTACTTGGATACGCCGGGTTCGAGGGTGACGGCGCGCATCTGATTGATCTGGCGGCCGGACGGTCGCATGAGGGCTCCTTGAGCTTGGCCGGAAGGGGGGGTGGGGCTTGAGCGGAGGCACTCCATACCACGCGTAGCAGTCGCGGCGTCCAGCGGGGCGTGGTATCGGGAACGCGGCGGCTGAGGTCGCGTTGACGTGGACCCCCCACCTACCTACATTTTTCGACCATGCTTCATGAGCTAAACGAGCGCAGCCGCGAGATTTTCCGCCGCATCGTCGAGGCCTACGTGGAAACCGGCGAGCCGATCGGCTCCCACACGCTGGCCAAACGGCTGAATATTCGCCTCTCCCCGGCCTCCATCCGCAACGTCATGGCGGAGCTGGAGGGCGCCGGACTCCTGTTTGCGCCCCACACCTCGGCGGGCCGCCTGCCCACGGAGGCGGGCATGCGCTTCTTCGTCGATGGCCTGCTCGAAGTCGGCTCGCTCAACGGCGACGAGCGCGCCGCCATCGAGGCACGCTGCAACGCCGACGGCCGCAGCCTCGGCGACGTCTTGAGCGCCGCCTCGGAAATGCTGTCCGGTCTGTCGCGTTGTGCCGGCGTCGTCGTCGCGCCCAAGAAGGACGCGCGCATCAAGCACATCGAGTTCGTCGCGCTGTCGCCGGGCCGCGCGCTGGTCGTGCTGGTCACCGAAACCGGCCTGGTCGAGAACCGCATCGCCGAGGTGCCGCGCGGCATGCCACCGTCGAGCTTGATCGAGGCATCGAACTATCTCGACTCACGCCTCGCCGGCCGCACGTTCGGCGAAGCGCGCGAAGTGATCCGCAAAGAAATCGGCGAGCGGCGCGCCGAACTCGATGATGCGACGACGCGCGTCGTCGAAGCCGGACTTGCCACGTGGGCGGGCGGCACCGGTCCGCGCGCCCTGATCGTGCGCGGCCAGGCGCACCTGTTGGACGACGTCACCGCCATCGCCGACCTCGAGCGCATCCGGCGGCTGTTCGACGCGCTGGAGTCCCAGGAAGACGTGCTGCGCCTGCTCGATCTTGCCGATGGCGCCGAGGGCGTGCGCATCTACATCGGTGCGGAGAACAAGCTCTTCGACCTGGCGGGATGTTCGCTGGTGGTTGCACCGTACGGGGAAGGCAACGATTCTGTGGTCGGCGCCATCGGCGTCATCGGCCCGGCGCGCCTCAACTACGCGCGCATCATTCCCATGGTGGACTACACCGCCAAGATGGTCGGCCGACTCATCGGCTAAGGGAAAGCAGCTTCATGATGGAACGTAACCCGCACGACCGTCGCGCCGACGACGAGCCGCCCGTGGGCGAAGATGAGCCCGAGGCCATTGCGAATGCCGCCGAGGCGGCAGCTGCGGAGGCCGGCCCATCGGCAGAGCAGCAGCTCGTTGAGATGCGCGACAGGATGTTGCGCACGCTCGCGGAAGCGGAGAACGTGCGCAAGCGCGCCGAGCGCGAGCGCGACGACGCGTCGAAGTTCGCCGTCGCCAACTTCGCGCGCGACGTGGTCGGCGTCGCCGACAACCTGCGCCGCACGTTGGACAGCGCCAAGAGCCCCGCCGAATCGGATAGCGCCAAGCTTGCGGCGCTGCTCGCCGGCGTCGAGCTCACCGAGCGCGCGCTGATCAGCACGCTCGAGAAATACAACGTGAAGGTCGTCGAGCCGCTGGGGCAGAAGTTCGATCCCAACCTGCATCAAGCGATGTTCGAGGTGCCCGACACCGGCAAGGATCCCGGTACCGTGGTGCAAGTCATCCAACCCGGATTTACGATCGCCGGGCGTCTGCTGCGCCCCGCCATGGTCGGCATCGCCAAGGCGGCGCCGAAGGCCGACCCGCAGGCCTAGGCCCGAAACGCAAACGGCCGGGTCCAAGGACCCGGCCGCTGCGGTCCGCGCACAACCCGTGCGCAGATATTCGGTTCACATGCCCTGGACGATCACGTGCCACGTGCCGGTGGGCTGGTTGCCCTTGATCTCCATCGGCGCGGTGTCCTGGACGTAGTAGTAGACCGGCTTGGTTTTGTAGGCCCACACCCGCTCGTTGTCCGGACGGGTGACGATGGTCCAGTCGCCGCCCGGAGTGTCGGTGGCGGCGGCCTTGAACAGCGGCCAATTGGTCAAGCAGGTGCCGGTGCAGGTCGAAGCGCCCGGCGTGTCCCGATCCCAAGTGTAGAGGACCATGCCCTTGGTGTCGGCCATGACCATGCCGGCCGGGGTGTTCACGAACTGAACGGCGGGAGCGGCAAACGCGGCGCCGGCGGCGAGCAGCAGCGCTGCGGACAGCGTGCCGAAAATCATTTTCTTCATGGATCGAGTCCCTTTGTTGGTGCGCCTCTTCGGCGCAAATCGTCGGCGTTTCGCCGGGTCTACGGAGGCCTCCCAGGCCCTGCAAAACCGCCGAACGGGACCACGCTTCCACGCGTCCAGGGTGTAAATCTTTCGTGTGAGCTTTCGTGAAACGTGCGGCGCGCGCCAGCCACCGTGCGCGGCATGCCCCTGCCCTGTACCCCCTTGGACGTGTACATGCGGGTTTTCCCTGGCAGGGACTGACGTTGCGGCCCGGCCGGCCGGTTCCTATATAAGGCTGAACCAAACACGGGGGATCCCACCGGCGCCAATCGGGCCGCGCGGGTCTGCCACATAGCGAGGACGGAATGGGAAAGACGATCGGCATCGACCTCGGCACCACGAACTCGTGCGTCGCCGTGATGGAAGGCAAAGCCCCGAAGGTCATCGAGAATTCAGAGGGCATGCGCACCACGCCCTCGATCGTGGCGTTCACCGCTGACGGCGAGGTTCTCGTCGGCCAGGCGGCCAAGCGCCAGGCGGTCACCAACCCCGAAAATACGATCTTCGCCGTCAAGCGCTTGATCGGCCGCAAGTACGACGACCCCATCACCAAGAAAGACATGGCGATGGTGCCCTACAAGATCGTGCGCGCCGACAACGGCGACGCGTGGGTCGAGGTGGCGGGCAAGAAGTACAGCCCGAGCCAGATCAGCGCGTACGTCTTGACCAAGATGAAAGACACCGCCGAGGCATACCTCGGCGAGAAGGTCACCGAGGCCGTCATCACGGTGCCCGCCTACTTCAACGACGCGCAGCGCCAGGCGACCAAAGACGCCGGCCGCATCGCGGGTCTCGACGTGAAGCGCATCATCAACGAGCCGACCGCGGCGGCGCTCGCCTACGGCTTGGACAAGACGAAGGCGCACACCATCGGCGTGTACGACTTGGGCGGCGGCACGTTCGACGTGTCGGTGCTCGAGCTCGGCGACGGCGTGTTCGAAGTGAAGTCGACGAACGGTGACACGTTCCTCGGCGGCGAAGACTTCGACATGCGCTTGGTCGATTACCTCGCCGACGAATTCAAGAAGGAGAACACGATCGATCTGCGCAAGGACAAGCTTGCCTTGCAGCGCCTGAAGGAGGCCGCCGAGAAGGCGAAGATCGAGCTCTCCAGCGCGACGCAGACCGAGATCAACCTGCCGTTCATCACGGCCGATCAGTCGGGCCCGAAGCACCTGACGATGCGGCTGACGCGCGCCAAGCTGGAAGCGCTGGTGGACGATTTCATCGAGCGCACCATCGCGCCGTGCAAGGCGGCATTGAAGGATGCAGGCCTGACCGCGGCCGAGATTCAGGAAGTGGTGCTCGTCGGCGGCATGACGCGCATGCCGAAGGTCATCGAGCGCGTGAAGACCTTCTTCGGCCGCGAGCCGCACAAGGGCGTCAACCCGGACGAGGTCGTGGCGATCGGCGCCGCGATCCAGGCGGGCGTGCTCAAGGGTGACGTCAAGGACGTGCTCCTCCTCGACGTGACGCCGCTGTCGCTCGGCATCGAGACGCTGGGCGGCGTGTTCACGCGCCTGATCGAGCGCAACACCACGATCCCGACCAAGAAGAGCCAGGTGTTCTCGACCGCCGAAGACGGACAGAACGCAGTGACCATCCGCGTCTTCCAGGGCGAGCGCGAGATGGCGGCCGACAACAAGATGCTGGCGCAGTTCGACCTCGTCGGCATTCCGCCGGCGCCGCGCGGCGTGCCGCAGGTGGAAGTCACCTTCGACATCGACGCCAACGGCATCGTCAACGTGTCGGCGCGCGACAAGGGCACGGGCAAAGAGCAGCAGATCCGCATCCAGGCCTCCGGCGGCCTGTCCGACGCGGACATCAACCGGATGGTCAAGGAAGCCGAGAGCAACGCGGCCGAGGACAAGAAGCGCCGCGCCCTGGTCGAGGCGCGCAACCATGCGGAGGCCCTGGTCAATTCGACCGAGAAGAACCTCAAGGAGTACGGCGCCAATGTCTCCGAGGCCGATCGCAAGGCCATCGAGACGGGCATCGAGGAGCTGAAGGCCGCGCTCGGCACCGAGGATGGCGACGCCATCAAGGCCAAGACCGAGGCGCTGACCCAGGCGTCGATGAAGCTCGGCGAGGCGATGTACAAGCAGCAGCAGACGGGCGGCGGCGATGGCGCGGCTGGCCCGGGCGCAGGTGCGGGCGGCGACGCCGGCGGCGCCAAGCCGGAAGAGAATGTGGTCGATGCCGACTTCGAAGAGGTCGACGAGAACCGGCGCAAGTCTGCTTCCTAAGCTCGATCCAACAAAACACCCCGGCCGGCATTTGCCGGCCGGGGCTTTCTTTGCCATATCTCTGGCTTCACACTGCGCCGCAGGGGTTTCTATCACTGCGGCTGCGCACGCGATTTGACGGTCTATGGCGTCTAAGGATTTTTACGAGCTGTTGGGGGTCGAGCGCGGCGCGTCGCCCGACGACATCAAGAAGGCGTATCGCCGTCTTGCCAAAGAGCTCCATCCCGACCGCAATCACGAGAAGGACGCCGAGCAGCGCTTCAAAGAGGTCAACGAGGCCTACGACATCCTGTCGGATGAACAGAAGCGCGCCGCTTACGACCGCTTCGGCCAGGCCGGTCTCGACGGTCAGGCGGGCGGCGGCGCCGGCTTCGGCTTCGCCAACTTCGGCGCCTCGTTCGCCGACGTCTTCGACGACCTGTTCGGCGAGTTCCGCGGCCGCCAACGCCCCGGCGGCGGCAACGCGCGCACGCGCGGCGCCGACATGCGCTACAACCTCGAGATCAGCCTGGAAGAGTCCTTCCACGGCCGCACCACCCAAATCCGCGTGCCGACGTCGGCCACGTGCGACACCTGCCAGGGCAGCGGCGCCGCCGAGAACTCGCGGCCGCAAACCTGCACGACCTGCAATGGCGTCGGACGTGTGCGCGCCCAACAGGGCTTCTTCACCATCGAGCGCACGTGCCCCGGCTGCAACGGCGCCGGGCAGGTCATCAAGAACCCGTGCAAGACGTGCGCGGGCTCGGGCCGCGTGCGCAAGGAGAAGAACCTCTCCGTCGCCATTCCCTCGGGCGTCGAGGACGGCACGCGCATCCGCCTCGCCGGCGAGGGCGAGGCTGGCGTGCGCGGCGGATCGCCGGGCGACCTCTACATATTCCTTAGCGTCTCGGCGCATCGTCTGTTCCAGCGCGACGGCAAGAACCTCTACGTGCGCGCCCACATCCCGATGGTGACCGCGTCGCTCGGCGGCCACATCGAGGTACCAGGCGTCGACGGCAGCCGCAGCCGCGTCGCGGTGCCGCCTGGCACCCAGTCGGGCAAGCAGTTCCGCCTCAAGGGCAAGGGCATGCCGTCGATGCGCAACAACGATCCGGCCGGTGACCTCGTTGTGCAAGCGACCATCGAGACGCCGATGAACCTCAACAAGAAGCAGGAAGAGCTGCTGCGCCAGTTCGCGGCGGCCGGCGAGACGCGCACGACCAATCCCGAGTCCGAAGGCTTCCTCGAGAAGCTCAAGGAATTCTGGGACGACCTGAAAGGTTCCTAAGCCGTGGCGACCTTGCGCATCGGAGTACTGGGCTGCGCCGGCCGCATGGGTCAGGCGTTGGTGCGCGCCGTGGGCGCAGCACCGGACGCCGACATCGGCGGCGGCACCGAGATGGAAGGCAGCCAGTGGCTCGGCCGCGACGTCGGCGAGCCGGCCGGCGTCGGCACGACGGGCGTCGCCATCACGGATGACGCCGAGGCGCTGTTCAAGGCGTGCGACGTGGTGCTCGACTTCACGGTGCCGGCGGCGCTGGCCGGTCACGCCAAGCTCGCCGGCAAGACCGGCACGGCCTACGTGGTCGGCACCACCGGCAGCAGCCTCGCCGAGGACCGCGCGGTGCTGACGGCGGCTAAGCGCGCCGCCATCGTGCGCTCGGCCAACATGAGCGTCGGCGTGAACCTGCTCATTGCGCTGACGCGACGCGCGGCGGCAGCGCTCAGCTTGAATTGGGACGCGGAGGTTCTGGAGATGCATCACCGCCACAAGGTCGATGCGCCGTCCGGCACTGCCAAGGCGCTCGGCCACGCCATCGCGGAGGCGCGCGACCAAGTGCACGACAAGGTCGCCGTCACATCGCGCGAAGGCGTCACCGGCGAGCGGCGCCGCGGCGAGATCGGCTACGCCACCCTGCGCGGCGGCATGGTGGTGGGCGACCACACGGTCATCTTCGCTTCCGAGCGCGAGCGCATCGAGCTCACGCACCGTGCTGCATCGCGCGACATATTCGCCGAGGGGGCAGTCGCCGCCGCGCGCTGGGTGCGCGGCAAGGCGCCGGGCCTCTACGGCATGGCGGACGTGCTCGGGCTGAAGGACTAGGCCTTCGTCGTGATTCTGCGCGCTACGCGCGCGGGCGCTTCTCCCAGAAGCGGATGCGGTTGTGGAACGGGTCGAATCGCAGTCATGCAGCGGTCGCCATCCTCGTCGAAGTTGTCGATCAGCACCGACCCCCCGGGCACGGCGTCGCCGTGATGCTCGGAGAGCTGCAGCTTGGTGTCGCCGCGCGAGACCTGCATGTAGAGCGGGGCGTCGGGGGCGAAGCGATGCTCCCAATCGACATGGAAGCCCAGGAAGCCGACATAGAAGTCGAGCGCCTTCTGCACGTCGAAGATGCGCAGGATGGGCACGGCCGGCGAAAGGGTCGGCGCGCTCACGATTCGGCCGCGCGCCATTGCGAGAGGGCGGTGCGCAGGGCGAGGGCCACCTCGAGGCGCTCCTCGGGCGTGAGGAAGGCGCCGATGGTCAGCGAGCGGCCGTGCGAGGTGAGCACGAGCTGGCTCTCGTGCTCGGGCGGGTTGTCCATCTGAACGCGCAGCCAGTTGGGCTGGAAGGTCCACGACGCCGCGCGGCCGGCGGGATCGACGCGGCGCACCAGGAGCTCGGCGGGCCCAAGCTGCAGGGTCTCGAACAGGCGGCCGGAGCGATAGTTCAGGCGGAAGGCGATGTAGACGAGCCCGACCTCGAGGCCGAAGAAGCCCATCACCGGCCAGGCGCCCTGGAGCAGGAACACCATGCCGGCGAAGAAGCTCACCACCGTCAGCATCCCCATCACGATGAGGAAGCCGGGCTTCGACAGCGAGCGGTGCGGCCGCAAGACGGCGTCGAACAGCAGGTCTTCTTTGGTCGCCATGCGGGAATGCTAGCGGCCGCCGCAGCGGCCTTCAATCGGCGGGCGGCCGGGGGTACAAGTCCCGCCATGGAACCCAAGCAGGTGGACGAGTTCTTCACGCGGCTCGCGGCACTCAATCCGGCGCCTAAGACCGAGCTCGCGTTCACCAGCCCGTTCACCCTGCTGGCGGCGGTGGTGCTGTCGGCGCAGGCGACGGACGCCTCGGTCAATCGCGCCACGCCGGCGTTGTTCGCCGTGGCCGACACGCCGGCCAAGATGGCCGACCTCGGGCCCGCGGGCATCCTGCCGTTCATCAAGACCATCGGGCTGTTTCGCACCAAGGCGAGGAACCTCGCGGCGCTCAGCGCGATGCTGGTCGAGAAGCATGGCGGCAAGGTGCCGGCCGATCGCGACGCGCTCCAAGAGCTGCCGGGCGTCGGGCGCAAGACGGCGAGCGTGGTGCTGAACGCGGTGTTCGATCAGCCGACCATCGCGGTCGACACGCATGTGTTCCGTGTCGCCAACCGCACCGGACTCGCGCCGGGCAAGGAGACCGACGAGGTCGAGGATGCACTGCTCAAGGTCGTGCCCGAGCAGTGGGCGATGGGTGCGCACCACTGGCTCATCCTGCATGGGCGCTACACGTGCACGGCGCGGCTGCCCAAATGTCCGATCTGTCCGGTCGCCGATCTGTGCGCCTACGCCGACAAGGCGACGGAGATGCCGGCGACCGTGACGCCGCGCGCCAAGCCGGCGCCCAAGCCGCGGCCGAAGAAGAAGGCGCAGCCTAGCCAGCAGCGGCGCGCTGCAAAAGCCCAGCTAGGCAAGAAGCGTCGCGGCTGAGGTCGCGGCCGCGCGGGCCGACCTCGACGTGCTCGACGCGATGGGTGCCGCCGACTTGCGGCTCATACAAGAAGACGAACAGCACGCAGCTGTCGCCCTGGTAAAGGATCACCTCGGCGCCGGCTTCGTTGCGCGCCTGATCGGGACCGCCGAGCAGCGCGACGACATCGGTGCGCGGCCTGCCGACGAGTTCCGCGGGAACCAGCGTCGGCGGCGGGGGCGGCGCCAAGGGAGCTGGTAGCGGCTGCGCCGGCGGCGGGAGCACGACGACCGCAGGCGGCACCGGCTCGGGCGGCGGCGGCGTGGGCTTGGGCGGGAACACCATCGGCGCCTGGGGCGTCAGCACGGCAGCGGGTGCCGGGGGGCCGGGCGGTGGCGCCGGTGGGACCGCGCAGGCGGCGAGCGCTAGCAGCGCAGCGATGGAAGCGAAACGCATCGTCATGACCGGTCGACTCGGTGGAACAGGTGGACCATCGCCGCGGCGCCGAGCATGGGCGCGAAGAAATTGACGATGGGGATCGCTAGCACCAAGGCGACGAGCACGCCGGCGAAGAAGAAGAGGCCGCGATGGGCTCTGCGCATCTCGCGCGCATCGAGCGGGTCCAGGTGGCGGTGGGCCACCATCTCAAAGTACTCACGGCCGAGAAGGTAGCCGTTGACCGCGAGGAAGACCACCGGCGCCAGGAACGCGGTGAACAAGAGGAAGATGTAGAGCGGCAACAGCACGAGGTTGAGCGTGATGACGAACAGGGCGAAGCGCGCGCTGGCCATCGCGCCGGCGAGCCAGGATAGCGAGCGCTTCGACACACGATCGGGGTAGTGACGCCGTTCCACGGCGGCCACCAGGCCTTCGATCATCGTCCCGGCGACGAAGGTCGCCACCGCCGGGAACAGCAGCCACACGAGCACCAGGGTGGCGAGGCCACCGAGGAAGTCGAGGATCGCCTGGATCCAGCCGGCCTGCTCGGTGGTGAAGTAGCCGATGGCGGCCTGCACCACGATTGCCAGCACGACGAAGGCCGCGACGGTGAAGCCGAGGGTGCGCCACAGGATGCTGCGCACCGCGGGGGCACGCAGATCGTCGGTAGCTGTGCGGAAGGCTCCGAGGAGCGTCAATGGGCGGGGTGCTTGTGCGGGCATTCCTGCTTCTTATACTGCGGCCCTCGCGCGCGGATACGCACGCCGGATTTCGGGGGACCTATGGCACAGCAACTGGACGTCGTCGCCATCGGCAATGCCATTGTCGATGTACTGAGCAACGCGGACGACGCGTTCATCGCCAAGCATGGCCTGGCCAAGGGGTCGATGACCCTCATCGACGACAAGCAGGCCGACAAGCTCTATGCCGCCATGGGGCCGGGCAAGGAAGTGTCGGGCGGCTCGGCGGCCAACACCATCGCCGGGCTCGCAGCGCTCGGCGCCAAATGCGGCTTCATTGGGCGGGTGCGCAACGACCAGCTCGGCGAGGTCTACCAGCACGACCTGCGCGCCGGCGGCGTCGAGTTCACCACGCCGATGGCGAAGAGCGGACCAGGCACGGGCCGCTGCTACATCCTGGTGACGCCGGACGCCCAGCGCACGATGAACACGTATCTGGGCGCATCGGTCGAGCTCGGGCCCGCCGAGGTCGACGCGGACCTGGTCGGCCGCGCGCGCATCCTCTATCTCGAGGGCTATCTGTGGGATCGCCCCGGCGCCAAGCAAGCGTTCCGCAAGGCGTCCGACATTGCGCGCGCCAAGGGCGCCAAGGTGGCGTTCAGCCTGTCCGACTCGTTCTGCGTCAACCGCTGGCGCGACGAGTTCCGCGAGCTGATCGAGACGCGCGTCGACATCCTGTTCGCCAACGAATCGGAAGTGACCGCGCTGTACAAGGTGAACACCTTCGAGGAGGCCGTGCCGATGGTGCGAGCCCACACCGAGGTCGCGGCGCTGACGCGCTCGGAGAAGGGCGCGGTGATCGTGCGCGGCCAGGAGGTCGCGACGGTCGCCGCCGAGCGCATCGCCAAGGTGGTGGACACCACCGGCGCCGGCGATTTGTACGCATCGGGATTCCTCTACGGCCTGATCCGCGGCAAGGACCTCGCGACGGCGGGGCGCATGGGCGCGATCGCCGCGGCGGAGGTCATCAGCCATTTCGGCGCGCGGCCGGAGATGCCGCTCAAGGACCTGATGCAGAAGCAGCTCGGCGCGGCCGTCTGACCGCCGGCGATTTTTCGCGGAATATGGTGAGTACGGTCGAAATAGGGGGCCGCTTGTCTGACGTGTCTCACGCTACGATCTGTGGCTCTGAAGCCACGCCCGCATAGGATATGCGGGAAATATGCAGATACCCTGGGCGTGATCGCGGCAGCCTGCTTCACGCATGGTATGTGGTATTCGATACAGTTCGTGTCAAGGCCAGCTACTCGACGCGGAGGCGGGCGAGCCGATCCTCGTCGCCGATGACGTCGATGGCGACGCGCGTGATGCGCCCCTTGCTGCGCGCGACGACGCCGTCGACGACGCGGCAGGTGTCGGGGGCGTGGACGGAGAGTCTGGCGGATTAGCGCTTGGCTTTGGTCTTGGTCTTCGCCTTGGGCGCCGTCTTCGCCTTGGGCTTCGTCTTGGGCTTCAACTTGTCGCGCACCTGCGTGAGCGCAGATCCTGCGAGCTTGCGGATTTCCGCCTTTGTCGCCTTGGCCGTCTTGAGCGCTTTGGCAGCGATCTTTGCCACCTTTGCACTGGTCTTTTCGTTCTTGGCCATCGGTCCCCCTATGCCGCGCAACTGCGGGCCGCGGCATCTTCAACCATGGCGGGCTGCGCGCCTATCACCATTGTTGTCATCCCCGCACCACTATCGGGCCGACGGATGCGCCGCCGAGGATGTGCATGTGGAAGTGCGGCACTTCCTGGCCGCCGTTGACGCCGGTGTTGGCGACGAGGCGGTAGCCCGCGTCGATGACGCCGGCCGCTTTCGCGGCGGCGGCGACGGCCTTGTAGAAGCCGGTCTGCTCGGCGGCGGAGGCGCGCGTGGTGAAGTCGGTGAAGTCGGTGTATTTGCCCTTGGGGATCACCAGGACATGCACCGGCTTCGCGGGATGGATGTCGTGGAGGGCGAGGGCGTGCTCGTTCTCGAAGACCTTCTTCGACGGGATTTCGCCGCGCAGGATTTTGGCGAAGATGTTGTTGTCGTCGTAGGCCATCGTGCGTCCTCACGTTCGTGGATGCGCGGGTCGCGCCCCGCGCATGACAACAAAATACAACGCCTAGATTGCCGCGCTCGCTTCGCTCGCTCGCAATGACGGTTGAACGCTAGCCTTTGCGGGCGGCTTTCTCGGCCAAGCCCGACGTGCCTTCGCGGCGCTCGAGTTCGGCGAGGACGTCGGCGGGGGAGATGCCTTCGTCGGCCCACAGGACCATCAGGTGGTAGAGGAGGTCGGCGCTCTCTTTGATCACGGCGGTGCGGTCGTCCTGCATGGCGGCGATGACGAGCTCGACCGTTTCTTCGCCGACTTTGCGCACGATGGCGGGCGGGCCTTTGGCGAACAGGCTGGTGGTGTAGCTGGTGGCCGGGTCGCCGCCGCGGCGGTCGAGGATGGTCGTGAACAGGCGGTCGAGGATGGCTTGGGTCATTTGAAAACTCGAATGGCTCATGCTTCGACAGGCTCAGCATGAGGCGTTGTGACTACTCTCGCATCGCGACGCCGTGGTCGGCCAGATAGCGCTTGGCGGACGGGATGGCGACTTCGCCGAAGTGGAAGATGCTGGCCGCCAGGACGGCGGAGGCGTGGCCCTGGGTGATGCCTTCCAAGAGGTGCTGCTCGGTGCCGGCGCCGCCCGAGGCGATCACCGGGACGCGCACGGCGTCGGCGACGGCGCGGGTGAGTGCCAGATCGTAGCCGTTCTTGGTGCCATCGCGATCCATGGAAGTCAGAAGAATTTCGCCGGCGCCGAGGGCGACGACCTTGTGCGCCCATTCGATGGCGTCGAGGTTGGCGTCCTTGCGGCCGCCGTGGGTGAAGACACCCCAGCGGCCGGGGGCGACTTGCTTGGCGTCGATGGCGACGACGATGCACTGGCTGCCGAATTTTTCGGAGGCTTCGCGCACCACGTCGGGGTTGGCGACGGCGGCGGTGTTGATGCCGACCTTGTCGGCGCCGGCGAGCAGGAGCTTGCGTACGTCCTGGGGCGTGCGCACGCCGCCGCCGACGGTGACCGGCATGAAGCACGCTTCGGCGGTGCGGGCGACGACTTCGAACAACGCGTCGCGGCCTTCATGGCTGGCGCTGATGTCGAGGTAGCAGAGCTCGTCGGCGCCTTCGGCGTCGTAGCGGCGCGCCTGGAAGACAGGATCACCGGCGTCGCGGTGGTCGACGTACTTCACGCCCTTGGTGACGCGGCCTTCGTGCACGTCGAGGCAGGCGATGATGCGCGGCTTCAGCATTCGATAAGCCCCTAGGCGGGGCAGACTACAGCAGGGCGAGGGCCTTGGCGGGGTCGATGCGGCCGTCGTAGAGCGCGCGGCCGGTGATGACGCCTTCGATGTTGGAGGCACGGCCCTGGACCTTGGCCCACTTGAGGCGGCGCAGGTCGTCGAGGCTGGTGACGCCGCCCGAAGCAATGACAGGGGTCGAGACGGCGCGGGCGAGCTCGACCGTCGCCTCGACGTTCATGCCCTGCATGGCGCCGTCGCGATCGATGTCGGTGTGGATGATGGCGGCGACGCCACTGTCTTCGAACTGGCGGGCGAGGGCGAGCACCGTGACGTCGGAGCTCATCGCCCAGCCTTCGACCGCGACACGGCCGGCGCGCGCGTCGATGCCGACGGCGATGCGGCCGGGCCACTTCTTGCACGCTTCGCGCACGAGCTCGGGCTCGCGCAGCGCGACGGTGCCGAGGACGACGCGGGCGACGCCCTTTTCCAGCCACGCTTCGATCTGCGCCAGCGTGCGGATGCCGCCGCCGAGCTGGATGCGCAGCGGCGTCGCATTGAGAATCTGCTCCACTGCGTCGCCGTTCTCGGGCAGGCCGGAGAACGCGCCGTTCAGGTCAACGACGTGGATCCAGCTGAAGCCCTGTTGCGCGAACGTGCGCGCCTGGTCGGCGGGATCGGTGTTGAATACCGTCGCCTGTTCCATGTCGCCGCGCACCAGGCGCACGCAATGGCCGTCCTTCAGATCGATCGCGGGAAAGAGAATCAAGTCGTTACGATCCCTGCCGGCGGACTATGCGCGCGCGAGTCTGCGTTTCGCGGGTGGCGCCTTCCGGCGCCGGGGCGGACTCTTTCAGGGGTGTGATCTCTTTGCTGTAGTAGTGGCCGACGATGAACTGGCCGTTGGCCTTGGCGTACTTCGGCTTGGTCGCCCAGCGTACGAAGCCGTGGCTCTCGTAGAGCGAGATGGCGGCCTTTTGGGTGTCGCGCACGTTGAGCTCGATCGCCTCGAAGCCGCGCTCGGCGGCGCGCTGGTCGATGGCGCGCAGCATGCGGCGCGCGAGACCGTGGCCGCGCGCCGACGGCGCCAGGAAGAAGGTCGTGATCATGGCGGCGAACGCCTGCGCCTCGTTGTTGGCGGGCGGACGCACCAGCTGGCCGGAGCCGACGATGGTGCCGTCGTAGCGCGCCACGACGAGCTCGCGCTCCGGCACCAGCAGCACGCCGCGCCAATACGCCTCGAGCTTTTCGCGCGGCGGCGGCTTGAGCCAGCCGAAGCCGTTGCCGTCGAGGATCGCCTGCTCGGTGGCGACGCACAGATCCTCGATGTCGGTGCCGGTGAAACGCGACAGCCACTCGACGTGGGTGCTGACGGGATGGGTTTCGGTTTCCGCGGCCATCGTCCCGATACCTCTGGCTCCAGCGCCGGACGGCGCTAGGGTCGCCACTCCAGGAAGTTGCCGATGAGCTGGAGGCCGACGGCCTGGCTCTTCTCCGGGTGGAACTGCGTACCGACGATATTGTCGCGGCCGACGATGGCGGCAAGGCGGCCGCCATAAGAAACGGTGGCGAGCATGTCGGACGCGCGCTGCGGACGCACGGCGTAGCTGTGCACGAAGTAGGCATGCGCGCCGGTCGCGACGCCGGCCAGAACGGGATGGCGCGGGGCGGTGACGGTGAGATCGTTCCAGCCCATGTGCGGGACCTTGAGGTCCTCTTCTTCGATCTCGGTGACGTCGCCGGCGATCCACCCCAGGCCGCGATGCTCGCCGTGCTCGAAGCCGCGCTCGGCCAAAAGCTGCATGCCGACGCAGATGCCGAGGAACGGCGTGCCGCGCTTGGTCACCGTTTCTTCGAGCGCGTCGACCATGCCGGGGACGGCGTCGAGGCCGCGGCGGCAATCGGCGAAGGCGCCGACGCCCGGGAGCACCACACGCTCGGCGGTGCGCACGGCGTCCGCATCGGACGTGACGGCGATGTCGCCTTTGTAGGCGCGCTCGCGGGCGACCCGCTCGAACGCCTTGGAGGCGGAGCGCAGGTTGCCGGAGCCGTAATCGACGATGGCGACGCCAAGAGGATTTCTCGTCCCTTGGGCCACGATCAGCCGTACATCGAGTTCATGGACGCGAACAGGCGGCGCTCGGCGTCGATCTGGTCGGTGCCGCTGACGATGCTGGCAAGCTCGTAGCCGGCACGGCCGAGCGACCACTGGCGCAGGTCGTTGCCGAACAAGCCGAGCAGGCCCATGAATCCGCAGCACAGCCAGAACGGGAATTGGCCGCCGCCGAACAGATCGGGCGCGAAGGCGATGCCCGCGAACGCGGCGATCAGCAGCAGGAAGATCACCCACATGCCGTTGGCGAGCGCCCACAGCGGGCCGAAGAACAGCGCCGGCCAGCAGAAGCCTTCCTTCACCAGGACGTAGAAGTCTTCAGGCGTGTTGCGCGAGCGGCCCTTCGTCTTGGTCTCGACGCGGCGCTCATAGACGGCGTAGAGGCGCATCTAGTTCTTCTTCGGAGCAAGCGCAGAGACGTTGCCCGACAGCACACCCTTAGTGCTGGGCACGGCGTTGGCCTTGCGCTCGTCGATGGAGAATGCTTCGCGCAACGCGCGCGCGGTGCCCTTGAAGCAGGACTCGACGATGTGGTGACTATTCTCGCCGTACAGATTCTCGATGTGCAGGGTGAGGCCGCAGTTCTGGGCGAACGCCTGGAAGAACTCCTTGAACAGCTGCGTGTCGAGATCGCCGAGGCGCTGGGTCGGCACGCTGACCTTCCAGATCAGATACGGACGATCGGAGGCGTCGAGCGCGACGCGCGTCAGCGTCTCGTCCATCGGGATGTGCACGTCGGCGAAGCGGCGGATGCCGCGGCGGTCGCCGAGCGCCTTGTAGATGGCCTGGCCGAGGGCGATGCCGGTGTCCTCGGTGGTATGGTGGGCGTCGATGTGCAGGTCGCCCTTGGCCTCGACGGTGATGTCGATGAGGGAGTGGCGCGACAGCTGCTCGAGCATGTGGTCGAGGAAGCCGATGCCGGTCGACACCTTGTAGACGCCGTCGCCGTCGAGGTTCACCTCGACGTGGATGCGGGTCTCGGTGGTGTTGCGTTCGACGGTGGCCTTGCGCATGGGGTCTCAAACGGCCTGTAAAATCCAGGCGGGCAAAGGGCTTGCGGGGCCCCTATAGCAGGAAGAGCGTCCGTGGCGCTACGGCAAGGTCAGAAAGCGGCGAGTTACGCGAAAGACCCCCTTGATGCATTCAGGATTGCAGACAGAAATTTGAATGTGCGTCTTCTCGGAGACGCCAGAGCCTTCGTAGACGGGCTTGCCCTCGACAAACACGCCTCGAACCGTGTCCAGGGCAGGTCTTCCCGCGTCCGATCGAGCCTGGTGAACTAGATTGATGACTGCACAGTCCAGGTCGCGAAGTAGGCCCGCACTGCGGTTCTGAGGCATCGAGCCTCTTGCCTCGGTAACAATCCGCCTAAGCTGTCTGTGGGCCGCCTGGATTTGTTTGATGGCTGGGTGACGTCGTCAGATCGAGGCAAAGACCCAGGTCGATTACTGCACCAACGATTCCTGGTTTCGCTCGCTTGCCCCCTCTCCGCTCCAGCTGCTCCTTGGCGAACTGTAGTGCCCGGAGGGGATTGGCTTCCCAGAAGTAGACGCCTTTGCCGAGCCAGTCGTAGACGTTTCGGCTCTGCTTGAACGGCTCTCCATCGAGGAGCCTTTCAGCTGTTGGCAAAGAGCAACCGTGGTAGCCAAGGACAAAGGTGGTCGCAAGGCGACTCACGATAGGTTTAGCGCTTCTTTCCCTTCGTGAACTTGCCAGTCTTAGGATCAAGGCCGAGCACCTTGAGGGTGCGCGCCGCTGTGCTCTTGGTCTTTGTCGCCTTGTCGCCCAGCGAGCGCACGTCCCGCCCAAACTGAGCCGCAGCGGCGGCCGTATTGGCTGAAAGAACTCGTTCGGTTTTGGCCATATGTACCTCGCTGGTACAGATAGTAGTCCGAGAACGGTCGCCAAGGGGGACCGCCGCTGGGCCGGGCCGTCCTTGACGGGGGTCGGACCCTCCCCACATCTTGAGCGTCGTTCCTGGCCGCACAGCGGCCGATCCACTCCAGTTGAGGCGGCATGGCGGAACCCACCCCCGCGTGGCACGGCACCACCATCATTTCGGTGCGCAAGAACGGCAAGGTCGTCATCGCCGGCGACGGCCAGGTCACCATGAAGGACACGATCCTCAAGGGGACGGCCGTAAAGGTGCGGCGCCTGAAGGGCGACAACGTCATCGCCGGGTTTGCCGGCGCCACCGCGGACGCGTTCACGCTGTTCGAGCGGCTCGAGGCGCGGCTGGAGAAGCATCCCGGCCAGCTGACGCGAGCGTGCGTCGAGCTCGCCAAGGATTGGCGCACCGACCGCTACCTGCGGCGTTTGGAAGCTCTCCTGGCGGTGGCGGACAAAAACGTCAGCTTGCTCCTCTCAGGCACCGGCGACGTGGTGGAGCCGGACGACCAGCTGATCGGCATCGGCTCGGGCGGCAACTACGCGCTGGCGGCGGCGCGCGCGCTGTTCGACCGCGCCGACATGGACGCGGAGGCGATCGCACGGCGGTCGCTGGAGATCGCTGCCGGCATCTGCGTGTTCACCAACAATCACGTCACCTTGGAAACTTTGTAAGGCATGGCGGACTTTTCCCCGCGCGAAATCGTTTCCGAGCTCGATCGCTACATCGTCGGCCAGCGCGATGCCAAGCGCGCAGTCGCCATCGCGCTGCGCAGCCGTTGGCGCCGCCAGCGCACGCCGGAAGACCTGCGCGACGAGATTCTGCCGAAGAACATCCTGATGATCGGGCCGACCGGCGTCGGCAAGACCGAGATTTCGCGCCGGCTGGCGCGCTTGGCCAACGCGCCGTTCATCAAGGTCGAAGCGACGAAGTTCACCGAGGTCGGCTACGTCGGCCGCGACGTCGAGCAGATCATCCGCGACCTGGTCGAGTCGGCCGTCGCCATGGAGCGCGACAAGGGCCGCGCGGCGGTGTCCGCGAAAGCGGAAGCGGCGGCCGAGGAGCGCATCCTCGACGCGCTGGTGGGACCGGCGGCCGGCGAGAACACGCGCCAGGCATTTCGCAAGCGGCTGCGCGAGGGCGAGCTCGGCGACAAGCCGATCGAGATCGACATGGCCGAGACGGGCGCCGCCGGCGGCATGCCGACGATGGACATTCCCGGCGTACCGGGCGGCCAGATGGGGATGATCAATCTGAACGACATCCTCGGCAAGGCGTTCGGCAAGCGCACGCGCAAGCATCGCACCACCGTGGACGAAGCGTGGCGCACGCTGGTGACCGAGGAGAGCGACAAGCTGGTCGACCCCGAGAAGACGACGCGCGCCGCGATCGATGCGGTGGAGCAGAACGGCATCGTGTTCCTGGACGAGATCGACAAGATCGTCGGGCGCGATTCGGAACACGGCTACATGAGCGCCGGCGTCAGCCGCGAGGGCGTGCAGCGCGACTTGCTGCCACTGATCGAAGGTACGACGGTGGCGACGAAGTACGGGCCGGTGAAGACGGACCACATTCTGTTCATCGCGAGTGGCGCGTTCCATCTGTCGAAGCCGTCGGACCTATTGCCCGAGCTGCAGGGGCGCCTGCCGATCCGCGTCGAGCTGCAGGCGCTGACGCGGGACGACTTCCGCCGCATCCTCACCGAGCCGGAGAACAGCTTGATCCGGCAGTACACGGCGCTGCTCGCCACCGAGCAGATGACAATCAAGTTCACGGACGACGCCATCGACGAGATCGCGACGATTGCCGCCGAAGTGAATTCCGGCGTCGAGAACATCGGCGCGCGCCGCTTGCACACGGTGATGGAGCGGCTGTTGGACGAAATCAGCTTCACCGCGTCGGATCGCACCGGCGAGACGGTGACGATCGATGCGGCCTATGTGCGGGCGCAAGTCGGCGCGCTGGCCAAGAACGCGGATTTGAGCCGCTTTATTCTCTAGCCCCTACCGCGCGTGCCCGATTGCGGCGCGGCGTTGGGGCGCCTACGTGAGTGGGAACCCGCGGCCACGGCCGCGCTCCCGGCATGGAGGCACCGATGGTCAAGCACGTGGAGGTCGCCCGCAGCGCGGGCGTGCAGCTCGCGTCCCCGCAGCGTTTCGAATTGCCCGAGCTCAGCGGTATCTCGCGCGAGCAGGTCGACGTGCACCTCAAGCTGTACGAAGGCTACGTCACCGCGCTCAACGGACTGCGCAAGATCGAAGCGGACCTGTCGCACGACGTGGAGAAGAACGCGCTCGCGCTCGACGGAGCGCGCCGGCGCTGCGTCTTCGAGTTCAACGGCGCGCGCATGCACGAGCTCTACTTCAGCCAGTGGGAGCACAAGGCGGCAGGGCTAGCGCCCGGCGGCAACCTCGGCACCGCGCTCGCGCACCAGTTCGGCAGCATTGCGGCGTGGGAAGATGAGTTCCGCATGGTCGCCAAGACGCGCGGCATCGGCTGGACCGTGCTGCACTTCGACCGCGACCACGACATGTTCCTCAACGTCTGGGTCGATGAGCACCACATCGGTCAGCACGCGGGCCTGCCGATCGTGCTGGTGATGGACATGTGGGAGCACGCCTACATGGTCGACTACACGCCGGCCGAGAAGGCCGACTATGTCGACGCGTTCTTCCGCAATCTGAACTGGAGCGTGATGGACGCGCGCTTCGCGAAGCTGCGCTAGGTGCGCGCGCGACGCAGCAGGACGTAGCGCGCACCCTCGCCGCCGTCGCGCGGCGCGGCGGGGGCGGAGGCGATGACGAGCGGCGCGAGCTCGGGCGCTTCGAGCCAGTGCGGCAGCGCGGTGCGCAGGACGCCGGCGCCGAACTGGGCGTAGGGGTTGTCGGCCTCACTGCGCTTGCCGCCCTTGCCGGTGATCACCAGGACGCAGCGCGAGCCTTCCGACACGCACTTCTTGAGGAAGCGCGTCAGCGTGGTGTGGGCGCGGTCTTGCGTCATGCCGTGCAGATCCACGCGCGCTGCGATGGCGATGCGGCCGCGGCGGATGGCCTTGGCGTCGTGGGGATCGAGCGGGCCGGGATGCGGCTGGGCCTTGGTCTTCGGCGCGCGCGGCGCCGGCGCATCCGCGAGCAGGTAGAAGCGCGTGTCGGCCTTGGTGCTGACGGGCGGATCGGGCGGAATCTCGCCCATCGCCTGACGCCACTCGCGCACCTCTTCCGCCGTCAGGCGACGCTTGCCCACCGGCGGCTCCGACGTTGCTAGGTGGGACTGTGCGTCTCCGCGAGCGCCCAGTTGGGGTCGCCGGAGCGTACGTCGCGCACGAAGGTCCAGATGTCGGTGACTTCCTTCACCGGCGGCGCGCCCTCGAAGGCCTCGGGGTCGGTCTTGGCTTTACGCACCACGTTGATGATGTCGCTGACGAACTTCACGGTGACCTCGGCGATGCGGCCGGCCATGCGCGCGTCGGTGACGTCGGCGGAACGCACGCCGACGATGGTCGTCTCGAGCGTCTCGCCGCGCTGCTCGCGCTCGCTGATGGCGCGCGAGAAGTTCTCCAGCACGTCGCGGGTTAGGAGGCGCTTCAGCGTGTCGCGGTCGCCCTTGGCGAACGCGGTCACCACCGACTCATAGGCGGACTTGGCGCCGGTGACGAACTCTTGGACGTCGAAGGCCGGATCCTGCATGCGGATCTCGGCGACCCCGGCCGCAGCCAGGGCTTCGTCGTCCGATGGCTCGGTCCTCTTGGTGACGGCCCGCGCCGGCGGCCCCGGACGGGGTACCCGGCCAGGCAATGAGACGACGTTGTCGTCGCGGCCCGGGCGGCGGAACATGCTCGAGCCCGAATCGTCCGGGCGTCGGCCCAGCACTCGTCCCAGGCGATAGAGAACGAAGCCCGCCAACAGGGCTAACAGGATGATGTCAAAATACTGCACTGGCTGTTGTTCCACACTCGAACACGCGGGCCGGCCGCCTGTTGGCACCGGTCGCCGTACATGCACGGGGTGGACCTTTGTTAACAGACTAGCGGCCCCTGCCACGCTGGTCCAGGGCGGGGGCCCTACGAATGCGCGGAATCCAAGGGCTCTGCAGGCGCGCGACACCTGACCTAGTGCTCCCGCCGCTGCTTGACACCAGGGAGGGCGCGAACGATGGTGCGCTCGCGTCGCGCCGGTGGCGCGCAGGGGGTGAGACCCGAACATGGCGGAAACCGAAGCGAAGACCGACGGCGCTGCGGCCGAACAGACCGGCCCCCGCGTCGCCGTGCGCGTGCAGTACATCAAGGACCTGTCGTTCGAGAATCCTGGTGCTCCGCGCGCACTCGCCGATGGCGCTACCGCCCCACAGATCCAAGTGAACGTCGACGTCGAGGCGCGGCCGATGGGCAAGGACCACTACGAAGTGGCCCTGCACGTCAACGCGACCGCAGCGCGCAACGACGCCAACGTGTTCGTCATCGAGCTCGTCTACGCCGGCCTGTTCGCGCTGGAGAACATTCCGCGCGACAAGCTCGAGACCATCTGCCTGGTCGAGTGCCCGCGCCTGTTGTTCCCGTTCGCCCGCCGCATCGTCGCCGACACCACGCGCGAAGGCGGGTTCCCACCGCTGCTGCTCGATCCGATCGATTTCGGGCGGCTGCTGCAGCGTCATCGCGGCGCGGTACCGGGGGCTCCGGCCGCGACGCCGACTGCGCCGCCCGCACCCGCCGCGCCGGCTGCGAAGGGCGCGGCGCCGAAGCGCGGGAAGTAGCGCCCTACGTCATCGCGAGGCACGCTCGCAATGACGGTGATTTGTGGCTAGGCCGCGAGCCAGACCGGTTCTTTGATCTTCGCCAAAAAGGCTGCGTGGGCGGCGAGCTCTTCGGCGCTCGCGGTGTGCGGGCGCGCCGGGCGTAGCTCGCGGTGCAGCACCACGACCGTCGTGGTCGTCGTGACGGCGAGGGCGAGGTCCGGTTGGCGGCCGCCGCTCAGCTCCAGGTAGACCTCGGCGAGCAGCTGCGCGTCGAGGAGTGCGCCGTGCTTGGTGCGCGCCGATTTGTCGATGCCGAAGCGTTCGCACAGCGCGTCGAGATTGGCGGGGGCACCGGGAAAGCGGCGGCGGGCCAAGCGGACGGTGTCGATGACGTCGGCGGCGATGGGCGGGCGGTCGAGGCGCGCCAGCTCCGAGTTCATGAAGCCGATGTCGAACTCGGCGTTGTGGGCGATGACGCGGGCGCCGTCGATGAAGTCGAGGAACTCCTGGGCGACCTCGGCGAAGAGCTGCTTCGACTTGAGGAACTCGTCGGTGAGCCCGTGCACGGCCTGCGCCGCCATCGGCATGAGCCGCTGCGGATTGAGATACTTGTGGAACTCGCGGCCGCTCGGGATGGTGTTGATCAGCTCGACGCAGCCGATCTCGACGACGCGATGGCCGCTGCCCGGATCGAGTCCGGTCGTTTCGGTGTCGAGGACGATCTCGCGCAACGATCTACTCTGGCAGCAGGATACCGATGACGCGGCGAATCTCGCGTGTCATTTGCGCCTTGCCGGCGCCGGTGTCTATGACGAACGTCGCACGGCGACGTTTTTCCCGGTCGCTCATCTGGCGCGCACGCATCGCACGAAGCCGCGTCGCCGTCATGCCGCGGCGCGACAGGACGCGCACGCGCTGCACGGCGGCCGGCGCGCTGACGACGATGGTGGCATCGACACGCTTCTCGCCGCCGGTTTCGAACAGCAGCGGGACATCGAGCACGGCCATGCGCGCCCCGAACTTCTTGGCGGCGGCGAGAAACTGTTTCTCGGCGGTGCGCACGCGCTTGTGGAGAATTCCCTCGAGGCGCTCCAGCGCCGCCGCGTCGTTGAAGACGACGGCGGCCAGCGCCTTGCGGTCCACGGCCCCGTCGCGAACAACGGTCGGAAATGCGCGGCGCACGGCGGCGATGGTAGGTGCGTGGTTGGTGAGTAGCTCGCGCACGCTCGCGTCGGCGTCGAAGACCGGGAAACCCAGGCGGGCAAAGGCTTTGGCGGCTGTCGTCTTGCCCATACCCACCGAGCCGGTGATGCCGAGCACGATCAAAGGCCGGCCAGCACGAAGTCGCGCAGCGCCTGGTCCACGACGGGTTCCTGGCCGAACCAGGCGTTGAATCCGCCGCGCGCCTGGTGCAGCAGCATGCCGATGCCGTCCACGGTCGGGTTGCCGCGCGCGCGCGCGCGCAGCAGCAGGTCGGTATCGAGCGGGTTGTAGACGATGTCGGCGACGATCGCGTCGCCGGGCAGCGGACCGAGGTCGATCTCGAGACGCGGTTGCCCCTTCATGCCGAGGGTCGTGGCGTTGACGAGCAACGCGGCGTCTGCGAGCGCGCCGGCGGAAGAATCCCAGTCGACAGCCCGCGCGCGGTTGCCGAGAGAGGCGGCAAGCGCCTTGGCCCGGTCCGGCGTGCGGTTGACGATGCGGACTTCATCGGCGCCTTCGCCGTGCAACGTCCACGCGATCGCCTTGGCGGCGCCGCCGGCGCCGAGGATGGCGACGCGCTTGCCGCGTGCGCTCCAGCCGGGAACAAAATCGCGCACATTGGCGAGGAACCCCTGCCCGTCCGTGTTGCTGCCGAACAGCGTGCCGTTCTTCTGCACGACGATGGTGTTGACCGCGCCGAGGGCGCGCGCCTCGGCCGTCGCGTCGTCCACCGTCGCCAGCGCGGCTTCCTTGTGCGGTACCGTGACGTTGGCGCCGGCAAAACCCAACGCCGGCAACGCACGCAGTGCCGCGGGGAACTTGTCCGACGGCACCGGCATCGGAATGTACGTGGCGTCGAGTTGATGGCGCTCGATCCAGAAGCCGTGCAGGCGTGGTGACAGGGAATGAGACACTGGCCAGCCCATAACGCCGGCGATACGAGCTTTGGCCGACAAAATCATTCCGGAATCGCTCCCTGGGCGCGCAGATAGCCGAGCAGTGGCAGCAGCGGCAGCCCGAGGATGGAGAAATAGTCTCCGCGCACAGTTTCGAACAGGGACGCGCCGAGGCCTTCGAAATGGTAGGCGCCGGGGCTGCCCAGCACGTCGTCGCCGACCAACCCTAGGTAGCGCTCGATCGCCGCTTCACTGAGCGGCCGCACGGTGAGCTCGGCGACCTCCAGATGCTGCCAGGCCGACTTGCCGGCGCGCGCCACCGTCACGGAGGTGAGGAGCTTGTGGGTGCGGCCGCTGAGCTGGGCGAGCTGCTGCCGAGCCGTGGATCGATTGCCTGGTTTGCCAAGTAGGGTCGCATCGAGGCCGAGGACCTGATCGGAGCCGATTACCCACGCACTCGGGTATTGCACCGATATCGCCACCGCCTTGGCGGTTCCTATGATGCTTGCAGCTTCGGCGCCGTCCGTGGTCCTCGCTCGGAGCGCCGGCTCGTCGACGGTGGGCACTTCGACTGCGAAGTCGATCCCGGCGGCACGCAACAGACGAGCCCGTGTGGGGCTGCCGCTGGCCAGAATCAGGCGTGCGGCAACCGCCAAGGGACGCTGGCGCGCAGACTTATGCAGGTTATCTTCGGGATAACCTGGGTGCTGTTCCGCTACCATGGCGCGGACGTGCACGATCCCGGATTCATCCGAGTGTCTTCGCACAAGGGGATCAATCTATCCACGCCCTCTGCAGAGTGGGGACAACCTCTGCTATGGGAGACAAGCTAGCGACAAGCGTGCGGTCGTACACGTGCCTGACACCTGTGCATCGAACGCGGTTTTTTTATAACCCCCGCTTTCCGGCCCTCCTACCACCACTACTACCTTCTTTTAAGTATCTATGAATCTTAGAGGGGCAGAGCACTTCGCGGAAAATGCGCGCGTGAAGCATAAAACCTTGCTGCGTGTTCTGGCGGGCGAGAGCCTGTCCCCTGCACCGATCTGGTTGATGCGGCAGGCAGGGCGATATCTGCCGGAGTATCGGGCAGTGCGAGCCAAGGCAGGTTCGTTCCTGGACCTTTGCTACAACCCGGAGCTCGCCGTCGAAGTGACCCTGCAGCCGATCCGCAGGTTCGGCTTCGATGCGTCGATCATCTTCTCGGACATCCTGGTGATCCCCCATGCGCTGGGAATGCACCTCGAGTATCGCGAGGGCGAAGGGCCCGTGCTGACGCCGGTACGGACGGCGGCGGACGTCGCCAAGCTGCGTGCCGATCGTCTGGAGGAGCACCTGGAGCCCGTCTATGCGTCGATCCGAGGGCTGGCTGCGGCATTGCCGCGCGAGACGACGCTGATCGGCTTTGCCGGCGCGCCGTGGACCGTGGCGGCCTATATGGTCGAGGGCCAGGGCGGCACCGACCACGCGACCCTGATCCGCTGGGCGTGGCGGGATCCGCAAAGCTTTGCGGCACTGATCGGGCTGCTCGTGGATGCCACGGCACGCCACCTGATCGCTCAAATCGGCGCCGGCGCCGAAGTCGTACAACTGTTCGAAAGCTGGGCAAGCGCCGCGCCCGACGCCCTGTTCCAACGCTGGTGCGTCGAACCGGTCGCGGAAATCGTCCGCCGTGTGCGGGCGGCAGCGCCCGAGGTGCCGATCATCGGCTTTCCGCGGGGCACCGGCGGCGCCCTGGCGCGCTACGCTGCGGACACGGGGGTGAACGCCGTGGGGATCGACCAGAGCATGTCGATGGCGGTGGCACGCAGCCAGATGCCTCCTGGCGTCGCGCTGCAAGGCAACCTCGATCCCCTGGTGCTGGTGCAAGGCGGCGCGGCCCTGGACGACGAGGTACGCCGTATCATCGATGCCATGGCGGGAGCGCCCCATGTCTTCAATCTGGGACATGGCATCCGCCAGGACACACCGCCGGAGCATGTTGCGCGACTCGTCGAACGCGTCCGGTCGTATCGAGCATGAGTGGGTCGAAGGTCGCTGTCGTGCTGTTCAACCTAGGCGGTCCCGATCGCCCGGAAGCGGTGCTGCCGTTCCTGCGCAACCTGTTCCGCGATCCCGCCATCCTGCGCGTGCCGACGCCGGTGCGGGTGCTGCTGGCCGAATGGATTGCGCGCCGCCGCGCGCCGGTGGCCCAGGAAATCTACGGTAAGATCGGTGGGCGCTCGCCGATCCGCGAGGAGACCGAGGCCCAGGGCCGCGCTCTGGAGGTGGCACTGGCCGCCAAGGGCGTTTCCGCGCGGGCGTTCGTTGCCATGCGCTACTGGCATCCGCGGGCGACCGAGACGGCTGCGGCGGTGCGGGCGTTTGCGCCCGATCGCATCGTGCTGCTGCCGCTGTATCCGCAGTTCTCGACAACGACGACAGCGTCATCCCTGGCGGAATGGCAGAGCGCCGCGCCGAGCGCGCGGACGTCGGTGGTTGGCTGCTACAGCGCCGAGACGTGGTTCGTGCGTGCCTATGCCGACGTGATCCGGCCCGTTCTGGAGCAAGCGCGCCAGCACGGCCAGGGGACCAATGCGCCGCGCGTGCTGTTCTCGGCCCACGGACTCCCGAAGCGCATCGCCGATTCGGGGGACCCTTACCCGCTGCACACCCTGCAGACAGCGCAGGCGGTGGCGGCCGAGCTCGGCTTGGTCGCCGCCCAGTGGCGGCTGTGCTACCAGAGCCGGGTCGGACGCTTGGCGTGGATCGGCCCGTCGACCGAGGATGAGATCCGCCAGGCGGGGGCCGATCGCGCGCCGGTGGTGGTGGCGCCGATCTCGTTCGTCTCGGAGCACTCGGAGACCTTGGTGGAGCTCGACATCGAACTGCGCGAGACGGCGCACAAGGCCGGCGTGCCAATGTACCTGCGCGCCCCGGCAGTCGGCGTACAGCCCGGATTCATCGAAGGATTGGCGACCATGGTGCAGCGTTCGTTGAGTGGCGCGCTGGGTGCGTGCCCGTTGCATGCGGGACGGCGTTGTCCGCGCGGCTTGTGCGTGGCGGCGAACGTGCGCGGTCTGCAGCTGCCGGCAATGGGCGCCAAAGCATGAGCGCGTTGGCGGAGTATCCGTGGCGCCAGATCGTCACTGCGCTGCACGTCGTCTCAGTGATCGCGTGGATGGCCGGGATGTTCTATCTGCCGCGCCTGTTCGTCTATCACGCGGACTCGGCGGCCGGCTCGGAGAAGTCCGAGACGTTCAAGGTGATGGAGCGGCGCCTTTTGCGCGCCATCCTCAATCCGGCGATGATCGCCACGTGGCTGTTCGGCCTGACGCTGGTGTTCACACCAGGGGTTGTGGATTGGAGCCAAGGCTGGCCATGGGTGAAGGCCGCGGCGGTGATCGCCATGAGCGCGCTGCACGGCAACCTGGCGCGCTGGCGCAAGGATTTCGAGGCCGACCGCAACACGCGGCTGGCGCGGTTCTACCGCATGATCAACGAAGTGCCGACGGTGCTGATGATCGTCATCGTCGTCATGGTGATCGTGAAGCCGTTCTAGCTGCGGCGACACAAGCTCCGGGTGACGAGCGGCAACTTGTGGTAACAACTACGCGTCTCCCTCCTCGGTGGGTTTGACTTAGGCGAAATCTTCGCCTTAACTGTCCCCGTCAGCACCGCGGGCGCACGCCGCCCGCTCTTCCCACCAAGTCCAGTCCTGCTCGGTGCCCCTCGCGGCACTCTCGCATTCAAGACGCGAGCGCAAGACCCGAGCCCTGGACGGCGACTGATCCGCCCCACTTCCCGTCCCCCACCCGAGCGCTGTCCCCAGGCTCATCAGACCCCGAAACCAGCCATGAACCTCCAAGAACTCAAGCGCAAGTCGCCGACCGAGCTCCTCGCGTTCGCCGAGGCGCACAACGTCGAGAACGCCAATTCGCTGCGGACGCAGGACATGATGTTCGCGATCCTGAAGCAGCTCGCCGAAGACAACGTCGAGATTACCGGCGTCGGCGTGCTCGAGATCCTGCAGGACGGGTTTGGGTTCCTGCGCTCGCCTGAGTCGAACTACCTGCCCGGTCCGGACGACATCTACGTCTCCCCAAGCCAGGTGCGGCGCTTCGCGTTGCGCACCGGCGACACGGTCGAAGGCGAGATTCGCGCACCCAAGGAAGGCGAGCGCTACTTCGCGCTGCTGCGCGTCAAGAGCGTCAACTTCGAAGACACCGAGAAGGTTCGTCACAAGGTCAACTTCGACAACCTGACGCCGCTCTATCCGGAGAAGCGCTTCAAGCTCGAGATCGAGAAGGCGGGCGGCGATCCCAGCGCGCGCGTGCTCGACCTCATCACGCCGCTCGGCATGGGCCAGCGCGGACTGATCGTCGCGCCGCCGCGCACCGGCAAGACGATGATGCTGCAGACCATCGCGCACTCGATCAGCCACAACCACCCCGATGCCTACCTGATCGTGCTGCTCATCGACGAGCGGCCCGAGGAAGTCACCGACATGAAGCGCTCGGTCAACGGCGAGGTAGTAAGCTCGACGTTCGACGAGCCGGCCTCGCGCCACGTGCAGGTCGCCGAAATGGTGATCGCCAAGGCGAAGCGCCTGGTCGAGTACGGCCGCGACGTGGTGATCCTGCTCGACTCGATCACGCGCTTGGCGCGCGCTTACAACACCGTGGTGCCGTCGTCGGGCAAGGTGTTGACCGGCGGCGTCGATGCCAACGCGCTGCAGCGCCCCAAACGGTTCTTCGGCGCGGCGCGCAACATCGAGAACGGCGGCTCGCTGACCATCATCGCCACGGCGCTGATCGACACCGGCAGCCGCATGGACGAAGTGATCTTCGAGGAGTTCAAGGGCACCGGTAACTGCGAGATCATTCTCGACCGCAAGCTCAGCGACAAGCGCACCTGGCCGGCCATCGACATCACGCGTTCCGGCACGCGCAAGGAAGAGCTGCTCGTCGACAAGGGCACGCTGTCCAAGATGTGGGTGCTGCGCCGCATCCTGATGCCGATGGGCGTGGTCGACTCGATGGAGTTCTTGCTGTCCAAGATGAAGGGCACCAAGACCAACGCCGAGTTCTTCGACTCGATGAACGCCTAGCGCTAAATAGGTGAGGTGGACGACGTTCAACTCGCCAACTACCTAGCTGGAACCGACCCCGGACCAGTCGAAGCTTGGCGCCTCGACAGAACGGCGGCCCGAGCGTTGGGCGTGCCCGAAGGCACTGTCGCTTGGATATCTGACTGGACGTTGACGAAGACCCAGTTTCGTCATCCGGAGGTCAATTTCCAAGACTACGTCCGCCTTCCCGATATCTTGTCGCGCGGCTATCTCGTCCCCGGAAACAAGCGGCGGTGCGTCGAGGCGTGCTATGCGGACGTTGGCGCGCAGCCGTTCAAGTTTTGGCACGCGGCGCTCAAGACCACTCAAGGCGACGAGGTGTTCGTCACAACGCTGCATCGGAGCGGGCTCGCCGATTTCATACGCATCTACCGCCGCGCGGCAGGCCGAGGAACCGTGCTCCGGGACCACGAAAACAACTTGGCGCGGCGTCTTTCGGACAACCGCGCCAGGTAGTGCGTGAGGGGGGCGCTCCCTAAGGTCCCCCATTGCGCTCCGGCCTTGCGACCGTGCTACGGCGGGGAGACTCACCGTGTCACCCACGCCGGGGCACCATACTACATATGGTAGCCAATTGGTAGCCAAATGGTACTCGTATGGGTACCAAGCGGTCGCCGCTGGAGATACTCTCGCCCAGTGGCCAGCGATCGAGCGACCCCACGATTGTCGTCAAGAACCATGCTCTACCTGGATGACCTCAGGCGTACGGGGCTCTACGGCGCCAGCATTGACAGTGTCGCCCGTACGTTGATCGAGGCGGGGATCCGTGAGGCAATCGCCAAGAATCACATAGTCGTTCGACAGTCAGAGTCCGACGATGCAAGCGAGTAGTGCCAGCCGCCAAGGCTCAAGCCGTAGACCAAAGGAAGCAGGCATGCAGAAGCGCGACGCACATCTCCTGGCGGTATGGGTCTACGCCGCGGTCATCGTCCTCCTGGTCACGACCGAGCCGCTCGAAGGCGGCGCGCTCAAACTGTTCGTGACGATCGCCGGCGTCGCCATTGCAGTGCAGGCGTACTGGCTGCGGCGCTCCGCTACTTAGCGCCCCCTACTTGGCGGTGGCGTCGCGGAGCGGCTTCAGGAACTCCGCATAGTTCTGCGCGTTGCCGACGCGGGTTGCGTCGAGTGGCTTGCGGTGCCGCGCGCGGCTTTGCGTCGTGACTGGGCGCGCGAGTTCGCCGAACTTCAGCGCATTCGCGTCCCATGGCAAGCCGACGGCAGCGAGCAAGGTCTTCGCGGTCGCTTCCGGGGCGCGCACCAAGTCCTCGTATTTGATCTCGGTCATCGTCGCGAACGTGCGCCAGTGTGTCATCAGGCGCTGGTACTCGCGCCAGTAGACGCCCAGCGCCGTGAGGTCGGACGGGAACGGATGATCGCCCGGAAAATGGAAGCCGAAGATCGAGAACATCGTGTCGAGCGGATCGCGCGTCACGTGCACGACAGCGGCGCGCGGGAACAGCACGTGGGCAAGACCGACGAACTGCCAGTGCATGGAGCTCTTGTCGGCGACGCGCTTCGCCTTCGGTGCGTGACGCTGACGCAGGGCGACGAAATCGGCGGCGACCGGGCGGCCGACGTCGGCGGTCAGGTCGCGGATGCAATCGGGATACTCGCGGTTGGCTTGGCTCCCCATCCACTCGCTCTGCGGCGCGGCGATTGCCATGCCGGCGGTCGCGCCGGCCGCGATCAGCGGCGGCAGGCGGCGCGCGAGGACATAGAGGTCCTGCGGCTCGCCGAGGCCCCAGCCGTAGGGATGCGCGGCGACGATGCGCTCGACGAGCGTCGCGCCGGAACGCGGCAGGCCGACGACGAACACCGGAACGTCGGAGTCGCTGCCCATGCCGCGCTTGGCGGCAACGGTTTCGGGCGTGAACGCAGCGATCTGGCGCGAGATCCAGGCGCGGAACGCCGGCATGTCGAACGGCTGCCCAGCGGCACGTGATTTGTTGGCGGTGGCGAACTGCTCGAAGGCGCGGTCGTACTCGCCGCGCGCGTCGTAGGTGCGGCCGAGGGCGAGGTGTGCCTTGGCGCGCTCACCGGGAGAACGCTGCTCGTTGGTGGTCAGCATGACGAGCTGATCCTCGACGCCGCGCGGCAAATCCTTGCCGCAGATGTCGCACAGGCTGACGAGCGCGATGGGATTGTCGGCCTGCTGCTGCAGCACGCGCTCGAACGTCGCGATGGCTTCGCTGGTCTTGCCGAGGCGCGCGAGCAAGTCGCCGAGCTGCAGGATGACGCCGCCGGAGGGGCGGCTTTCGAACGACGCGCGTAATACCTTGGCCGCCTCGTCGGTGTCGCCGGCGGCGACCAGGGACTCGGCGAGGTTGGCGGCGATGAACGGCTCGCCGTGCGCGTCGGCGAGCGCCTGACGCAAATGCTCGGCGGATTCGTGCGGGCGATTGCCGTGGCGCAGCGCCAGCCCGTAGTTGGAGCGCGGCGGCACCATCTTCGGGCCTTCCTTGAGAAGGTGCTCGAACAGGACGTACGCCTCGTCGAGCTGGCGCATCGAGACGAGCGAGTTGGCGAGGCCGTACACGGCGTCGAAGTGATCGGGCTGCAGGGCGAGCACCTTGCGGAATTGCTCGACGGCTTCCTCGTGCAGGTTGACGTTCTGCAGAGCGACGGCAAGATTCTGCTGCACGTCGGTCGCCTCCGGCGCGAGCGACGCGGCCTTGCGCAACTGACGCAACGACTCTTCGATGTCGCCGAGCTGATAGAGGACGCCGGCGTACGTGTTGCGGACGGCGGCCGACTCCGGATTTTCTTTCACCGCGCGTTCGAGGTGCTTGGCGCCGGCGGCCATGTCGCCGGTCTCGAGTTCGGCGAGCGCCAGGTGATACCGGCCGTCGAACGAGCTTGGCTTCATCGTCGCTGCCTTGCGCAGGACGGGGAGCGCCTCCTTCGGCTTCTTCTGGCCACGCAGGGCCATTCCCAGCGTCAGCATGGCGTCGTGGTGGCGCGGCTGCAGAGCGAGCACGCGCTGCATGTGGCGCGCCGACATGTCGAACTGCTGGGCGCGGTAGGCGACGGCGCCGAGCAGATACAACGCCTCGGCATTGTTCGGGTACGTTTTGACGATCTGGCGGACGATGTGCTCGGCGTCGGACAGGCGGCCTTCCACATAGTGCTGACGCGCTTCGGCGAGCGCTGCGCTCACCTCGAAAGAAACTGCTGTGCTCACAGGGTCATGCTCGTTTGTGGGGCCGTGCGCGCCCGCCGCGCCGGCGAGGGGATCGCTACGCCTTCGTGGCGCAGCAGAAGAATCTTGGTGTCGAGGCCACGGCCGCCGGAGTAGCCGCCGATGCGACGGCCGGCGGCCAGCACGCGATGACAGGGCACGACAACGCAGATCGGATTGGCACCACAGGCGCCACCGACCGCGCGCGGACCGGACTTGGTGACGCGGGCGATGTCGCCGTAGCTCGCGGTCCGGCCGAGGGGCACGGCGGCGATGGCGTTCCAGACGCGTTGCTGGAAATGCGTGCCGTCGACGCGGAGCGGAAAATCCACGGCGCGGAAGCGGCCGGCGAAGTAGTCGTCGAGCCAGGCGCGGGCCTGCGAGAGAACGCCGTTGTCACCACGTAACGCGGGGGCGCGCTGCGGCGACTTGCCCTCGAGCCAGGCGACGGCAGTGATCTCGTCGTCCTCGGCGCGCACGAGCAGGACGCCGAAGGGCGTTGCGACGGTCGTGGTGGCGATCATGCCGCGAGCTCCGGGCGGGGCGCCTGCAACAAGGCGGCGAGGTCGTCGGCTGTGTGCACCGGCAGCGAACACGTCGTGCCGACGCAGACGTAGGCCGTCGGCTTGCCTTTGATGGCGGTCTTGCCGTGCGCTGGGTGGCCTTCCGGCAACGCGGTGTTGGGCGCCAGGACCTGGATGACGCGATCCGGGCGTGGCGCGGCGAAGGCCGCGGTCGCCAGCGGATCGTTGCTCGGGGCCAGCACGACGATCTGCTGGGCCGTGGTGAGCGCCTCGAAGTTGTTGAGTAGCGTTGCATAGGCGACCGGGTAGCGGCTCGCCATACCGCCGAACGCCGTCACGATCTGCCCGGCGCTGGCGCGGGCGCCGGCGTTGGCGGTGAGGAAATGCAGACGCGCCAGCACGCCGGTGAGCGTGCCGTTGCCCGAGGGCTGCGGACCGTCGTTGGCGTGGCGCGGGCGCACCAGCAGCCGTTTGTCGCCGTCGACGTGGGCGTAGAAGAACGAGCCGTCGCTGCCGATGAAGTCTGTGGCGAGGGTGCGCGCCCAGACCAGCGCGCGCGACAGATATTGTATCTTGCCGGTTGCCTCGTGCAGCAGGAGAGCGGCGCGCGCCATGTTGGCGTAGTCGTCGAGGAAGCCGGGCGCACCGGGCGCGCCGTCGAACGACGAATGGTGCAGCACGCCGTCGTTGTCGTGGACGCGGACAACGGCCGCGAACACTTCTTCTGCGGCGGCGAGCCACGTGGGCTCCGCGAAGGACGTCGCGGCGTTGACCAGCGCCGAGATGGCGAGGCCGTTCCAGTCGGCGAGCACCTTGTCGTCGCGATCGGGTGCGATGCGCTTGGCGCGCACGGCGAAAAGCTTGTCGCGCGCGCGGGCGAGCGCTGCGTCGTCGGTGTGCGCCGGATCGTGCAGGCGGTTGAGGATGACGTGGCTGTCCCAGTTGCCGCCGGCGCTGACGTCGTAGGCTTTCTTGAAGGCCGCGGCGTCCTGGCCGAGGACCGCGTCGATCTCGGCCTCGGTCCAGACGTAGAACTTGCCCTCCTCGCCTTCCGAATCGGCGTCGAAGGATGCGGCGAAGGCGCCTTGGCTGGTGCGCATCTCGCGCAACAGCCAGGCGACGGTCTCGCGCACGCGCGCGGCGTAGAGCGGGCTCTTGGTCGAGCGCCACACGGTCGTCAGCAGGTCGACGAACTGGGCGTTGTCGTAGAGCATCTTCTCGAAATGCGGCACGAGCCAGGAGTCGTCGACGCAGTAGCGGGCGAAGCCGCCGCCGAGGTGATCGTAGAGGCCGCCCTGAGACATGCGATCAAGGCCGAGGGTCACCGCGTGCTGCATCGCCGCGATGCCGGTGCGCAGATAGCCGCGCCACAACAGATCCAAGGCGGTGAGCTGCGGAAACTTGGGCGCGCCCTTGAGACCGCCGTGCAGCGGGTCCATGGAATTGAGCACGGCGTTGGCGGAGAGATCGAGGGTGCCGGCGGTGACGGTCTCGCCGTTTGACCCTTGCGCCTGCGGCTCGCCGAGCGCCTGTAGCGCGCGCGCCATCTCGGCGGTGCTTTGCTTCACTTTGTCCGGCGAGCGCTGGTAGACCTCGGCGATCGAGCGCAGCACTTGGGCGAAGCTCGGCTTGCCCCATTTGGGCTCCGGCGGAAAGTACGTGCCGCCCCAGAACGGTACGCCGTCGCCGGCGAGGAACATGGTCAGCGGCCAGCCGCCGTGGCCCTCGAACGCCGAGAGCGCCGACTGATAGACGAGGTCGAGGTCAGGACGCTCCTCGCGGTCGACCTTGACGCACACGAAGTTCTCGTTCATGAGCGCCGCCGTGGCCTGGTCCTCGAAGCTTTCGTGGGCCATGACGTGGCACCAGTGACACGCAGCGTACCCGATGCTCAGCAGAATCGGCTTTTGCTCGGCCTCGGCGCGCGCAAACACAGCCGGGCCCCACTGCTGCCAGTCCACCGGGTTGTCCTGGTGCTGGCGCAGGTAGGGGCTGGTGGCATTGGCGAGCGCGTTCGGCATGAACCAGAGTACGCGAAACGGGTTGCGGCCAAAGCCGTAGGACGCCAGTAGGTCTTCTTGGCGTCCCGGGCCAGTTCTCAAGGAGTGTCAGGTGGCGGAGCCGCTCTTTTACCGCAAGCACGTGTTCGTGTGCACCAACCAACGGCCGCCGGACGACCTGCGCGGCAGCTGCGCCATGAAGGGCTCGGTGGCGCTGCGCAACTATATGAAGGACCGCGCCAAACAGTTGGGGCTGGAGGACGTGCGGATCAACAACGCCGGCTGTCTCGATCGCTGCGAGCTCGGGCCGAGCGTCGTCATCTATCCGGAGGGGGTCTGGTACACGGCCAAGACCAAGGCGGATATGGACGAGATCCTGGAACGCCACGTGGTGCGCGGCGAGATTGTCGAGCGCCTGCTGATGCCGGCCAAGGCGCCGGCCGCCTAGATTTGGGCGCCGACACGATCTTCGCGCTGTCCAGCGCACCGGGGCCCGCCGGAGTAGCGGTGATACGGGTATCGGGGCCCGCGGCGGGCGGGGCGATTCAGGCGTTGGCGGGACGGCTGCCGCGACCGCGGCACGCGTCGGTTGCCGCGCTGCGGCGCCCGGGAACGGCTGAACTGCTGGACCGCGGCTTACTGCTTTGGTTCCCGGCGCCCGCCAGCGTCACGGGCGAGGACGTAGCCGAGTTTCAGATCCATGGCGGACGTGCGGTCGTCCGCGCGGTGCTGGAGACGCTCGCCGCCCTGCCCGGCTTGACCGCGGCGGAGCCCGGTGAGTTCACACGCCGCGCCTTCTTCCACGGCAAGCTGGACCTGACCCAGGTAGAGGCACTGGCGGACCTGGTAAGGGCCGAGACCGAGGGCCAGCGGCGGCAGGCCCAGCGCCAGCTCGAGGGCGAACTGGGCCGAAGGCTGGAGCGGTGGCGTTCTGAGGTGCTGCGCGCTCTGGCGTACGTCGAGGCCGCGATCGACTTTGCCGAGGATGAGGTCCCGACAGAGGCTTTGGCGGCTGCCGCTGCACGGGTGCATCGGCTGGTGCCGGAGATGCGCGAGGCCCTGGGTGAGGCGCGCCGCGGCGAGCGGCTACGAACGGGCGTACACGTGGCCATCGTCGGCGCACCGAACGTGGGCAAGTCGAGCCTTCTCAACGCTATTGCCCGGCGCGAGGCGGCGATTGTGTCTGCTCGTGCGGGAACAACGCGCGATGTGGTGGAGGTGCACTTGGAGCTGGGCGGCGTGCCGGTGGTCCTATCGGACACGGCGGGATTGCGTGAGTCGGAGGACGAAATCGAGCGAGAGGGCGTGCGCCGAGCGGTGGACCGCGCCCAACGAGCGGACGTGCGGGTAGCGGTCTTCGACGCGAACGTCTGGCCGCATTTAGACGAACGTACGCAAGCCGCGGCCGGGCCGGATGCTGTGCGCGTCGTCAACAAGGTGGACGTACGATCGATTGCTGTCGCGCCGGGGTCCGTGCAGTGGCCGGTGTCGGCGCGGACCGGAGAGGGCATGGGCCCGCTGCTGCACGAATTGGAACGGGTGGCCGGAGAGCACGCGGGCATGAGCGAGGAGCCCGGACTCACGAGCGTTCGGCAGCATTCCGCGCTGAGCGAGTGCGTCGCGGGCCTGGCCCGGTTCTTGGAGAGCGGGGGCGAACTCGCGCTGCGGGCGGAGGATTTGCGGCTGGCGGTCCGATCGCTCGGTCGAATCACCGGTCGCGTTGATGTTGAGGAGGTGCTGGATGTCGTCTTCCGGGACTTCTGCATTGGAAAGTAAGTCGCTCCGCGGGGCAAGTAGAGCGCTGAGCGACGTCATCAACCGGTCGTACGACGTCGTGGTGATCGGGGGTGGCCACGCGGGCTGCGAGGCGGCGGCTGCGTCGGCGCGCGTCGGCGGCCGGACGCTGCTTCTGACCCATCGGTTCGACACGATTGGCGCCATGTCCTGCAACCCCGCCATCGGCGGGTTGGGCAAGGGGCACCTGGTGCGCGAGATCGACGCGCTGGACGGGTTGATGGGGCGTGTCGCTGACCGGGCGGGGATTCACTTCCGGGTATTGAACCGCAGTAAAGGCCCGGCGGTTCGCGGTCCGCGAGCGCAGGCGGATCGGGCGCTCTACAGGTTGTGGATGCAGAGGTTGCTCGGCGCTATCCAAGGTTTGGATATCGCCGAGGCGCCGGTCGAGGATCTCGACGTTCAGGAATCGAACGGACGGTTGACCGTGCACGGTGTGCGGCTCGGGGGCGGCGGGAGCATCCGTTCGCGTACGGTCGTCGTCACGACCGGCACCTTCTTGCGTGGGCTGATCCATCTGGGCACGACGCGGATGCCGGCCGGCCGCGTTGGCGAAGCGCCGAGCCTTGGGCTGTCGCAGACCTTGGCGCGGGCGGGCTTTGTGCTCGGTCGGCTGAAGACTGGTACGCCGCCGCGGCTGGACGGCCGGACCATCGACTATTCCGGGCTGGAGCGGCAACCGAGTGAGGACCCGCCGGAGCCCTTCTCGTTCCTGACCGAGCGGATCGAAACGCCGCAGGTCGCCTGCCATTTGGCCCAAACGAACGAACGGACCCACGCCATCATCCGCGAGAATCTGCATCTGTCGCCGATGTACTCGGGGCAGATCGAGAGCGTCGGGCCTCGCTACTGCCCGTCGATCGAGGACAAGGTCGTTCGGTTTGCGGACAAGGCCTCGCACACGATCTTTCTGGAACCCGAGGGGCTCGAGGACCACACGGTCTACCCGAACGGAATCTCCACCTCGCTGCCAGAAGACGTGCAGCGTGCGATCGTGCAATCCGTGCCCGGGCTGGAGCGGGCGCAGATCCTGCGCCCGGGGTACGCGATCGAGTACGACTATGTCGATCCGCGGCAGCTCGGGCACGACCTGCAGACGCGTCGCGTCGCGGGCCTGTTTCTCGCGGGGCAAATCAACGGCACGACCGGCTACGAAGAGGCGGGAGCCCAAGGGGTGGTCGCCGGCGCCAACGCCGCTCTTTGGGCACAGGGCTCCGGCCCGTTTGTTGTGTCGAGGACCGACGGCTATGTCGGCGTCCTGATCGACGACCTGGTGACGCACGGCACGAAGGAGCCGTACCGGATGTTCACGTCCCGCGCTGAGTACCGCCTGACATTGCGCGCGGACAACGCCGACCTCCGGTTGACCGAAGGCGGCGCGACGATCGGCTTGGTCGGTGCCGAACGGCTCGGCGTGCATCGGCGCAAGGCGGCGGCTATTGATGCCGGACGGACGCTGTTGCGCGAGCGGTCGGTCACGCCGCCAGAGGCGTTGGCCCACGGCATCCGTCTGAACCAGGACGGACAAAGGCGTACCGCCAGCGCGATGCTCGGGGCCGGCCTCGCGGGCCGCGAGGCTCTGGTTCGGGTCTGGCCGGAGCTCGCAGGTATTTCGCCGTCCGCGTTCGAGCAGCTCGAGATCGAGGCGCGCTACGAGTCCTACTTGGTCCGGCAACGCGCGGACGTCGCTGCATTCGAGCGAGACGAGCACGTCCGGTTGCCGGAGGACCTCGACTACGAGTCGATTTCGGGGTTGTCGATCGAAGTCCGGTCGAAGCTAGCGGCGCAGCGGCCAGCAAGTCTGGGCGCGGCAGCGCGGATTCCGGGCGTGACGCCGGCGGCGCTTACGCGCCTGCTGAGCTTCGTAAAGTCACGCTCCGCGGCCTAGATGGACCGCGAGCGAACCGCCCCGCTTTCGCCTGAGGCGTTTCAAGCAGCGACCGGTGTTTCACGTGAAACAGTGGACCGCCTCCGCATCTACGAGACGCTCCTCCGAAAGTGGCAGCGCAGCATCAACTTGGTGGGTGCGCAAACGTTGGCGGATCCTTGGCGGCGACACTTCCTCGATTCAGCGCAAGTCCTTCCGCTTGCGCCACAGTCGGCGCGGACCTGGATCGACGTCGGCTCGGGTGCCGGGTTCCCAGGGATCGTCCTGAGCCTGCTGGGCGCTGCCCGCGTTCACCTCGTCGAATCGGACGCCCGGAAGGCTGCCTTTCTTCGGGAGGTTTGCCGCGCCACGGGAGCGGAGGTGGTTGTCCACGCCAGGCGCATGGAAGCTGTTTCACGTGAAACACTGGGTGGTGCGGCGGCGGACGTTGTCACGGCGCGAGGGGTCGCCCCGCCGGCCGAACTCTTCGAAATCACTTCTTCCGTGCGCGACGTCGGGACCACATATCTGCTGCTGGTGGGCCGGGAGTACGGCGGCCCATTGACCGAAGCGCGAAAGGCGTGGAAGATGGCGGTGGACGAGTTCCCGAGCCAGTCGGACCCTTCGTCCCGGGTCCTGCGCATCCAGGGTGTGTCCCGTGGTGGAAGCTCTACCTCTGCAATCTGACCAAAAGCGCGCTCGCGTCGTTTGTATCGCCAACCAAAAGGGCGGCGTTGGCAAGACAACAACGGCGGTAAACGTGGCGACCGCCATGGTGGCGGTGGGTCAGAAGGTCCTTCTGATCGATCTCGATCCGCAAGGGAACGCGAGCACGGGCGTTGGCATCCCTCCCGCAAAGCGCGGGGTCAGCGCCTACCAAGTGATCCTCGGCGAAGCCTCCCTGGCGGCCGCGACCATCGTTTCGGAGATTCCGGGACTGAGCGTCGTGCCGGCGACCGTGGACCTGGCGGGCGCCGAGCTTGACCTGGTGGCAGTCGAGCGGCGGGCGCACCGTCTGCGCGATGCGATGCCGGCGGCGTTGGAAACGTACGACCATATTCTGATCGACTGTCCGCCTTCTCTCGGGCTGCTGACCCTCAACGCGATGGTCGCGGCAGACGCATTGCTGGTACCTCTTCAGTGCGAGTTCTACGCACTGGAAGGTTTGAGCCATTTGCTGCGTACGATCGAGCGTGTGAAGAGTTCGCTGAACCCTCGGTTGGAAATTCAGGGCATCGTCCTGACCATGTTCGATCGACGGAACAATCTTTCAGGACAAGTCGCGGCGGACGTGCGCGGACACTTGGGCGACAAGGTCTACAACACGGTCATTCCCCGCAACGTCCGAATCTCGGAAGCACCCTCGTTCGGAAAACCGGCGTTACTGTACGACCATACGTGTTCAGGGAGTCAGGCCTACATCGACCTGGCCCGCGAAATCCTGCGACGCGAACGATCGTTAGCCGCCTAATACGACGCCGGTGGGGATGGGCCCCCAACGAGCCGGCGCGGGAGGGCAGACATGACGGAAGAAGGCAGCAAGCGCCATGGCCTGGGCCGTGGCTTGTCCGCGCTCTTGGGCGAGGATGCGCAGGACTACGCCACTCTCGATCGCGTGAAATCCTCCAAGGAGGTTCCGATCGAGCGTTTGCGTCCCGGCAAGTACCAGCCGCGCCGGCGCTTTGATCCGGACGAGATCGCCGAGCTGGTTGCGTCGGTGCGCGAGCGCGGCATCCTGCAACCGATCCTGGTGCGTCGCATCGGCGAGGGATCCGATGAGTCGTACGAAATCGTCGCGGGCGAGCGGCGCTGGCGGGCCGCCCAGCAGGCGCAGCTTCACCAAGTCCCGGTAGTCATCAAGGAGTTCTCCGACGCCGACGCGCTCGAGGTCGCGCTGGTCGAGAATCTGCAACGCCAGAACCTTACCCCGCTCGAAGAGGCCGAGGGTTTTCGCCGCCTGATGGACGAATTCGGCCATACCCAAGAACGGTTGGCCAAAGCGCTGGGCAAGAGTCGCAGCCATCTTGCCAACACGCTCCGCTTGCTGGGCCTACCGGACGAAGTCAAAGCCCTGGTTGACGACGGCAAGCTGACGGCGGGACACGCTCGTGCGATTTTGTCCTCTCCGGACCCGATCGCGCTCGCCCAGCGCGCCGTTCGGCAAAATCTGAACGTTCGTCAGGTCGAGCAGCTGGTCCAAGAGGCTGGCCCGAAGCCCAAGTCTACGGCGGCGCCCGCGGAAAAGAATGCGGACATCCGAGCGCTGGAGCACGACATCACCGGAGCGCTTGGACTGCCGGTCGCGATTCAGCACCGTGACAAAGGCGGTGAGGTTCGGGTGCGCTACACGACTCTCGAACAACTGGACGAAATCTGCAAGCGACTGGCCCGCGTTCTCGGCAACCCCGCCATGGACCTGGCTACCACGGACGATCCGATGAAACCCAACGAGTGGTCTACCGAAGGCGTTGAGGAAGCGATCGCCGCGATTCCGAACGATCGTTACTAGCGCCGATCGGCGGCGGGCGAGCGTCGGGCGGCGTTGGCGACGCGCAGCGCGGCCCGCCAAGCAACGGCTTCGTCCGCTCCGGAGAGCATCTTGCAGGCGACTTCAGCGTCGACCACGACCTCGATCGCCCGAGCGAGATCGTCGGGACGCCAGGTCGCGAGGGCGCGCTGGTAGGCCGTCTTGTGCTTGAAGAACACGGGCGGGCGCATTTGGCCCATCGCGTCGGACACGGACGTTCCGGCTGCAACCGCGGCTGCCGCCGGGTGCAGGCGGGTCAATTCACGACCGATGGCACGCAAGAGAGTGATCGGCGACTGCCCCGCCGCGTACGCTCGTACGACCGCCTGATCCAGTCCCGCCAGGTCGCCGGTGCTCGCCGCCAGGGCGACCTCGTCGACATCCAAAAGAGCGGTGTCGCCCAAGCACGCCTCCGCGTCCGGAGCGGTGACGGCGATTCCAGGACCCACGTAAAGGCTAAGTTTCTCTAGCTCTCGCCGCAAAATAGAACGATCGCCTCCTGCAGCCGCAGCGATCCAATCGAGAGCAGCCGTGTCAACGGCGTGCCCCAATTCCCAGAGCGCCTCCCGCGCAAATTCCGACAACCGTTCGTTCTCATCCGGGTAGCACGCCAACGCCGCTGCGTCCGCCGTGTCCTCGAACAAACGCCGGAGCGCGGACCGCGGGCCCAACTCGCCCGCCTCGAGGATGACCAGCGCCTCCGAACCCGGGTCGCGCCCAGCGCGGGCATTCAGAATCGTCGCGATCGCATCGGCAGCGCCATCGCTCGCGCTGACGACGCGGACCACGCGGCGGCCACCGGCCAAGGAGAGCGCGGCCGCTTCGTCAACCAGCGCCGCCGGATCACCGTTGATTCCGGCGCCGCTCATTTCGGCCGAACGAAATGGGTCTGCGACGGCCGCGCCCAACACCGCCACCGCGAGCGCACGGCTGCGTTCGCGCACCAATCCCTGATCCGGGCCGTAGACGAGCACGCACGACTTGTGAGGCGCGCGCACGAAGCCGTCGGCGTCGCGGGTACTGATTTTCATCGAGCGCCCGAGGCGCGCGAAAAGTAGATCGACAGGCGCGTCTTGATCTCCTCGGCGACGACGCGCGCGGTGCGCGCCTCCGCGTCGCGCTCGGCCAGCACGTTGGCGAACTCGGCGCGCAAGACGTTGTACGCGGCGGTAGCGCGTACGGACCCGGTGTTCAGACGCACGCGCGTGCGCGCATCGAGGAGGTCGTAGCTCGCCGTGAGAGTGAGATTGAACCGCGTGATGGTCGCATCGCGCTCGATGGCGAGCCCTTCCTTCTCCTCGAAGAGATCGATCTGCAGCACGTAGCGTGCGTTGGGCACCTGGCCGAGCGGAGTGACGAGATCCAGCAGCTCATTGCGCACCATCTGGCCGAGCCGGTCGTCGAGCTCGCCGATGCGGACGGTGCCAAGCTCGGCGGTGATCGCGGCGCCACCCAGGTCGCCGCCGTAAAGCGGCCGAAATCCGCACGCTGCGAGGGTCAGCACGGACAGGCCGAGCAGCCCCCAACCCGCGATCGCTGTGCGGCGCGCTGTCGTCACGCCTACACGACGATGTTGACGACGCGGTCTTTGACGACGATCACCTTGCGGATCGGCTTGCCTTCCAAAGCGTTGCGGATGCGCTCCTGCGTCTCCGCTTCCTTGAGGGCGAGGACGCGCACGGCTGCTTCGTCCATGCCGACGGCGACGTCGAACGTGCCGCGCAGCTTGCCGTTCACCTGCACGCCGAGCGTAACGACGTCCTCGCGCGCCAACGCGTCGTCGGCCGTCGGCCAGGCTTCGTCGGTGACAACCGTGCGATGCCCGAGGCGAGCCCAGGCTTCCTCGGCGATATGCGGAATCATCGGCGCCACCAGGCGCGCGAGGGCCTCGAGTGCCTCGCGCCGTGCCCATACTCCGTCGGGACCTTTCAGATCCGCGTCGCCCCCTGCATCGGAGAGGCCGTTGACGAACTCGTAGATGCGCGCCACGGCGACGTTGAAGCGGAACTTCTCGAGGTCCACGCTCATCTTGGCGATCGTGCGATGGGTCAGCGCCCGCAACTTCGCGGCCGCTGCACCGAACTGTTGCGGCGCCGGCGCGCCGGTCCTCGGCAACGTCTCGGTGCCTTCGTCGAAGAGCCGCCACAGGCGCTGCACGAACCGGAACGCACCGGCGGCCCCGGAGTCGGTCCACTCCAGGTCGCGCTCCGGCGGCGAATCCGACAACATGAACCAGCGCGCCGTATCGGCGCCGTACTTGTCGATGATGCCGCCCGGATCGACGACGTTCTTCAGCGACTTCGACATCTTCTCGGAACGGCCGACCGTCACCGGCCGCCCGGTGTCCTTGTGGCGCGCCTGGCCATCCTCACTGACCACCACTTCGGTGGGGAATATCCACTTGCCCTGGTCGTCCTTGTAGGTCTGGTGGCCGACCATGCCCTGGGTGAACAGTGCCGAGAACGGCTCGTCCAAGGCGAGATGCCCGGTGGCGCGCAACCCGCGCGTGAAGAAGCGCGCGTACAGCAGATGCAGCACAGCATGCTCGATGCCGCCGATGTACTGGTCCACGGGCAACCACTTGGCGGCCGCATTGCCGTCGATCGGGACGGACGCGCGCGGCGCGCAGAACCGTGCGAAGTACCACGACGAGTCGACGAACGTGTCGAGGGTGTCGGTCTCGCGCCGCGCCGCCTGTCTGCACTTCGGGCAGGGCGTGTTCTTCCAGGTCGGATGATTCTCGAGCGGGTTGCCCGACTGGTCGAAGCGCGCGTCCTCGGGCAGCTGCACCGGCAGCTCGGACTCAGGCACCGGCACGACGCCGCAGCTCGGGCAGTGCACGACCGGAATCGGACAGCCCCAATAGCGCTGCCGTGAGACGCCCCAGTCGCGCAGGCGGTAGTTGACCTCGCGCTTGCCGGTGCCCGCCTTCTCGAGGCGCTTGGCGACCTCGTCCTTGGCCTGGGGAACGGTCAGCCCATCGAGAAACTCGGAGTTCATCAGGATGCCGTCGCCGGTGTAGGCGACGTCCCTGATCTCAAGGTCAGCGGCGGCGGTATCGGTGGGGGCCACGACTCGCCGCACCGGCAAACCGTACTTGCGTGCGAAATCCAGATCGCGCTGGTCGTGGGCCGGACAGCCGAAGATCGCGCCCGTCCCATACTCCATCAGCACGAAGTTGGCGATGTACACCGGGACGGTGTCGCCCGCGCGGAAGGGGTGCTTGGCGCGCAGCGTGGTATCGTAGCCGCGCTTTTCCGCACCCTCGATCGCCTCCTCGCTGGTGCCAAGGCTGTGGCACTCCGCGATGAACGATCGTGCGTTCGCGTCAGACTTCGCGCGCTCGGTCGCCAACGGATGGTCGGCCGATACCGCCAGGAACGCCGCCCCGAACAGGGTGTCCGGGCGGGTGGTATAAATTTCCAGTTGGTCCGCGCGGCCAACCATCTCCCAGCGCAGCCGGCAGCCTTCCGAACGGCCGATCCAATTGCGCTGCATGATGCGGACGCGCTCGGGCCAGTTGTTCAGGCCGTCCAGGGCCTGCAACAGGTCTTCGGCGAACCGGGTGATCGAAAAGAACCACTGTTCGAGTTCGCGTTTCTCGACGGGGGCGCCAGAGCGCCAGCCCTTGCCGTCGATCACCTGTTCGTTGGCTAGAACCGTCTGATCGATCGGATCCCAGTTGACCCGAGCCTTCTTGCGATACGCCAGACCCGCCTTCAGGAAATCCAGAAACAGCTTCTGCTGGTGGACGTAGTAGCCCGGATGGCACGTGGCGATCTCTCGCGACCAGTCGATCGACAATCCCATGCGCTGGAGCTCGCCGCGCATCGTGTCGATGTTGGACAGGGTCCACGCCTTGGGATGGATGCCCTTGTCGCGGGCGGCGTTCTCGGCCGGCAAGCCGAAGGCGTCCCACCCCATCGGATGCAGGACGTTGTGCCCCCTCGCCCGTTTGTAGCGCGCCACCACGTCGCCGAGGGTGTAGTTGCGGACGTGGCCCATGTGGATGCGCCCCGACGGATAGGGGAACATCTCCAGTACGTAATACTTGGGACGCGGATCGTCCTCGCGGCACGTGAACGCGCCGCGCGCGTTCCACTCCGTCTGCCATTTGCTCTCGGCGACAGCCGGTTCGTAGCGGGCCATGGAATGCGCTTCGCCCGCGAGGGCGCCTTTGCGGGACGGCCTAAGGAGCGGCGTTCGCGTCCAGCCACATTTGCCGGGCGCGGGTCAGAATGGCGTTCTCGAGCTCGACGCCCGTCGCGGTGTTGGCGGCGACGTCGCGCCACTCGGCTCCGGCCCGCTCCTGGCGGAAAACCGTCACTTTTACGCCATCCGAGCGCAGCCGCTGGTCCTTGATGAGGACGTTCAGTTTGAAGCGCTCGCCGCCCGGCGTGGTCGGCGGCGCGTACCAGTCGGTGATGATGACGCCACCGAACGGATCCGCTGACGACAGCGGCATGAACGAGATGGTGTCGAGGGTCGCGCGCCACAGGAAGGCGTTGACGCCGATCTCACCGCCACCGCCGGCACGACTGCGCTCCTGCCTATCGAACAGTGTCAGGCCTCCGGGGCCGAATAGTCCCTGGGCCTGGGGCGCGGGCGCGGGCGGCGCCGGCTCAAACACGCCGCAAGCGCTCAGAGTGAACGCTGCAGCCAAACTCACAACCTGCGCTAGGGTCGCGCGGTGCCGGCCGCCGAGCGCCGCCGAGCCAACGCGGAGCCGTGACTGAAGAACGAGGGTCATGTCAAGAAAACGCCAAGAAACGCCCGCGGGCGCAAATACAAACAGTGCCTTGCAGTATAGACGTCGCCGTCGGTAAACGACAAACCGCAAAATGGGCGCTAGTCCGGCAGGCGCCCCGAGCGCGGCCCCATCCGCCACGCTCTGGCTGTGACGCGCAAGACACACTGGGGAAAATTCGACACAGCCGAGGCCGCCCAAACCTTGACCGTTTACGCGGGCAGTGTCACAAATTCCACAGTTCCTTCGCGGATTCGGTCCGCCGAAGGGGCAGCTGCTAAGCGGATTCCGTTACCTAACAAGACTGAGGAGACGCGGGGATGAAGAAAGTACTTTTGGGAACCACGGCCTTGCTGGCCGCCGGCATGTTTGCCGGTCCGGCACTGGGTCAGGCCCGCACGGCGATGACCGCCACCAACTTCAATCTGACGCTGGGCGGTTTCACGACCTTCCGGTTCGAGTACATGAACAAGTCGCCGGCCCAGGACACTACCACCCTGGACGGCAACGGCACGCTTGACGATGAGCCGCGCAACCACAACCTCGACTTTGACGCTGAGTTGGAGTTCCGCGGTGCGGCGACCCTTTCGAATGGCGTGAAGGTCGGTTGGGAAATCGAGATCGAAGCCGGCGGCACCGAGTTGGGCGACTTCGTTGACGACGCCGACCCGACCGACATTGACATCATCGACGACAACTTCATGTACGTCGATGGCCGCCTTGGCAAGGTCACCATGGGAGGCTTCTCCGTCACCTCCCTCGACGTTGGCATCGCCCGCACCTATTCATCGGCGAATGGCGTGGCACTCACCGATGCAAACGGCGACACCCTTGATCCGGCCGGTGCCAACCAGGCCAGCTTCACCAACTCGCTTGTTGTCAGCAACGGCCGCAACCGCGTCCAATACGAGCCGCCGGCAATTGCCGGGTTCCGCCTGTCGCTCGCCTATGCGCCCGACCTCGCGCTGGAGAACACGGTTGCTGCAACGCAGGAAGACGACGTCGGAACGGCCGACAAGGACATCCAGATCGGCGTACAGTGGGCCGGTTCCGTCATGGGCAACCGCCTTCGCACATCGTTTGGCTGGGCGACCTCCAACGCCGAGAATAACGACCCGGACGCGGTTGGCGTGAAGAACAACAACCGTTGGCGCCTCGGCGCTGACATCGAAGTGGGCGCCTTCACCGTTGGTGGCCACTACGTGAAGCGCATCGACAACGCCGTGGCGGCTGATGCTGGCACCAACGTGAACGAGAACATCGTCCGTTACGGTGTCGGCGCTACATACGAGCTGGGCGTCTGGGAGTTCGGCCTCGCCTACGAGAAGGCGCAGCAGGACGAGTTGGATGCCACCTACACTGCGGTCGGCACCGGCAAAGACACGGCCACCCGCTGGGATTTCGGTGTGCAGTACACCGGCCTCGGCAGCGGTCGCACCGTTCTCGCTGGCATCCGCCAGGAGAAGTGGGCAGACAATGGCAACGACCCCGACCTCGAAGCCAAGACCCGCGCCATCGACCTCCAGTACAACTGGGACGTCGCGCCCGGCCTCGAGCTCGACTTCGGCTACACCAACTATCGCTACACGCACCACGCTGGCCTCGATTCGACCAACACGCAAGCCACGCGTACGTCGCACGGCATCAAGATCCAGACCAAGCTGACGTTCTAACGTCTGCTTCTTTGGGGGATGGAATTGGGGGCGGACTTCGGTCCGCCCTCAGTTTTTTGCGCGAGCCGTACCTCGGCGCTGATCGCCTCACGCACCACCGAGAGTGCCGCCGACCAATCGCCGATGACCGCCTGGCGCAACAGGCGCACGGTTGGATACCAAGGGCTGTCTCCGCGACCAAGGAGCCAGCGCCAGGTCGGATTGTAGGCCGCCAGCAGCAGTACCGGCTTGCCCATCGCGGCAGCCAGATGCGCCACGGCGGTATCGACCGTGACGACCAAGTCCAATTGTTCAACAAGCGCCGCCGTATCCGCAAAGTCTGTCAGACCCGTCCGGAAGTCTGCGATGTCGGGCCGCGCGAGCAGGGCCGCGCCATCCGAATCGCGCACGTCCTTCTGCAGACTGACGTACGCCGGCCCCACTGGCAGTGCGGTAGTCAACGTAACCAAGGCAATAGAGCGCTGATCGTTCTCGAACGCACCGCTCCCCGCCCAGGCCACGCCGATGCGGGGGCGCGACACACCACGCAATCGCTCTTGCCACTGCGCCACCCGATCGGCCGGGGCGCGCAGGTATGGGACGACACTCGGAATCGTGGAAACGGTGGTTCCAAACGCCAACGGCAGACTCAGCAGCGGGCAGTGCAGGTCGAACCGAGGCAGCGATTCGCCACGCGCGATCACTGTCTCGACCCCGGCGAGCGAGCGCATCAGCGTCCGCAGTGCCGGCTGCACCTCCAAGATTACAGTCGCGCCCGCCTGTGCGACCAGCGGCGCGTAGCGGCAAAACTGAATCGTATCGCCAAAGCCCTGCTCGGCGTGCAGCAGAACCGTCTTGCCGCGCAAGTCGCTCTTCTCGCCGCGCCACTGCGACCCTGGCAGGTCACGCCGCACGCGCGCAGCAGCTGCGGTGCGCCACCGCGCCTCGTACAGCGGCCACCCCTGCTTATAGTCGCCGGCCAGCAGACGCAGCAGTGCCTCGTGGAATGCTGCGTCCGGGTTGCTTGGCTCAAGGATGCGCGCTCGTGTGTAGCAAGCGAGAGCCTCGTCTAGCCGACAAAGCTCCTGCAAGGAATTGCCACGGTTGATCCAGATGTCAGCGCGTCCGGGATTTGCGGTGAGCGCTCGCTCGAAAGCCGTCGCGGCATCTCCGTGGCGGCCGAGAGACGCGAGCGCGTTACCCCTGCCATACAACGCGTCAACATGGCGCGGCTCGATCGCCAACGCCTGCTCGTAGCTCGCCAGGGCTTCCGCATGACGGCCAAGTGCACTGAGGCACACTCCGCGATTATACAAAGTCCGGGTGTGCACGGGGTCGAGCGCCAGCGCCCGGTCATAGCTGCGCAACGCGTCCTCGGAACGCTGCAGCTCGAGCAGCGCATTGCCGACGTTCATATGGGCCGCCGCGTCCCGCGGGGTTGCCGCCGCTACCTTCTCGAATGCCTCGAGACTCGCAGCAAGGTTGCCACGCTGCAACTCAATCCATGCCAGGAGCTGCCATGCATCGACATCACTGGGCGCGGCGCGCAGCACCTTGCGGCACGCGGTCACAGCGGCGGCAGTGTCACCCTGCCGCTGGAGTCGAACCGCCTGCGCAAGGAGCCTCTGGCGAACAGATCCGGACTCAAGAGCGTCGCCCCGACTCATCGAGCTGCGCCGTGCAAGGCGTCCACCGCGGCGATGCCGGCGACGCCGGTGTCGAGCAACTGTGAGGCATTGCTCAGGTTGATGCCTCCCAACGCGTACACGGGCATCTCGGCCTCGTGTACCATCTCCCGCAACCGTTTCACGCCGATCGGCCGCGCGTCCGGGTGCGTTCTGGTCGCGAACACGGGTGCGATCAAGGCGGCATCCGTTGCAAGCCTGCTGGCGCGCTCAAGGGCGCCGAGCGAATGGACTGACGTCGTCAGCACCCCATGCCACTGCTCCCGGGATAACAGCCCAACATCGCGCTCGCGCAAGTGCAATCCGTCTGCGGCGACGCTGCGTGCCAGCGCGAGGTCAGCGCCGACCCACAGCGCAATCCCAAGCGCACTGCACTCCCGGGCAAGCGCTGCGGCAAGCGACGCGCGCTGTGCGTGTTCATAATCGCGCAATAGCACTGCTGAGCCGCGCGGCAGACAGCGCATCGCCGGCAGAGGATCGGGATGCCGGAGCGTGTCCGTCACAAGGATCAGCGATGGAAGTGGACCGCCGTTCGCGGCACGCGGGTTGCCGCCGCGCTCGCGCAATTGCGCTGCCACCGCGCCGAGGTGCCGTAGGCCGTCGTACTTCATGTGCGCACAAGGAGCCACGGCCGCGAGTTTGCCGCAACTCCTGCGCCTCACGGTAGTTACGTATCTGCGCCTCTGCTAGGTTTCCGACGGTGTCCCCCCCCCATTCGCAGACCGCCGGCGCCGACGTTGCTGCAAACCTCGCGCGCATACAGGCCCGCACTGCGCTGGCGGCGCGCGGCGTCGAGCGCGATCCGGCCGCCATTACGCTCATTGCCGTGTCCAAGACCCAGCCCGCCGAACGGGTGGCCGCGGCCCTCGCGGCCGGGCACCGCGCGTTCGGCGAAAACCGCGTCCAGGAGGCGCAGGGCAAGTGGCCGGCACTGCGTGCGGTGTATCCGGACGCCGTCCTGCACCTTATCGGACCGTTGCAGACCAACAAGGTGAAGGCGGCGGTGGCGCTATTCGACGTCATCCAGACCCTCGACCGGCCCAAGCTGGCCCACGCATTGGCCGCCGAGATGGCGACGAGCGGCCGCCGGCCGTCGTGCTTCGTCGAGGTGAACGTCGGCGAGGAGGCACAGAAGGCCGGCGTGTTGCCGGCGGAGCTGCCGCAGTTCCTGTCGCTCTGTCAGGGCGAGCTCGACTTGCCGGTGGTTGGGCTGATGTGCATCCCGCCGCAGGGCGAGCCGCCGGCGCCGCACTTTGCCCTGCTGGCGAAGCTCGCCACGCGTCATCGCCTCGCGCAGCTGAGCATGGGCATGAGCGCCGACTTCGAGGACGCCGTTGCACTCGGTGCGACGAGCGTGCGTGTCGGTACAGCAGTCTTCGGTGAGCGCGCGCCGTAGCGCGCGACGTTCCGAGCGCCCGCGCCGCAGCGCGCGACTACTGCGCGAACAGCCGGCGAATCTCGTCGCCGTTGGTGCGCGCGTCGTCGACGGCACGGCGCCGCGCCCGCTCGTCGGCCTCCCCGGGCGCCGTGACTGCGGGCGGCGCCAGGTCCGCGACAACGACTGGTTGAACAGGTAGTGCCGGCATCGCAACGGCTGACGGCGCGCGCACCGTTCCCGCAGCGGCGATCTGCACGGGCGCTTCTGCAACCGCCGCGCGAGTCTGTGCTGTAGTGGCTGTCTGCGCCGGCAACCCGACCGAGCGCAGCAGCAACGCAACTTGATCTTGCGGCAGTGTCGCCGCTGCTTGCTGCCACGCCGGCACGGGAGTGACGGGCACAACGGCGGGCGCGCCTGCTCCACCGAGCAGCCGCGCCATCTGCGCGTCGGTCAGCGTCGGCGTTGTGCCGGACGTACCTGCTGGCAGCATCTGCACGGCGACGGCAATGCCGTCCGGCGCAATGCTCGTCGGCGCCGGCGCGCCGCGGCCCTTGCCGGAGAGCAGCGCCACAACCGTGGCGCCGGTGTCGCGGCCTGTCGTGTGCTGGAGCGTGGCATCGAACGCGCTCAGCGCCAGGCCGACCGGTCCGCCGAACAGAGTGCCGCCGACCACCTTCGCGGCCGGCGCGATCTGGTCGCCGGTCAGCGCGCGGTAGGCCCACGACACGATCGGGATGTGCTGCAGCGGGTTGACGACGTCGACGAGGTCGCCAAACGTGAATCCGTCTTCGCCCCACGCCGGTACGCCACGCGCCGCCGGTGCGGCGGGCGCGGTCGACGCAGATGCGATGCTGCCGTTCGTGCCGCGTGTTGGACCGAGCATGATGGTTACCAAGCAATCGGCGCGCCACGGCAGCGGCGCAGCGCCCGTGGCTTTCCCGGTGCGCGCGGCGTCACGCCCGGAATCTTTTGCCGCGTCGGCAGCGCGAAGGGACATGGACGCACGCTCCTGCCACGGTTGTGGTTGTGGCGCACACTTTCCCTTGAGCTTGGTTGTGCGCTGGCCGTGACTTGTGCATTCTTCGGCGCGCTTCCCGGAATTTCTCGTGGAGGCCCCTCTCGCAATGAGGCGGCCGGAGCCCCTTCGTATGGCCGCTGCCAAGACGGTCCTGCTCGTGGACGATGACAACGCGCTACGCGATGCGTTGCACGAACAGCTCGACCTCCATGAGGAGTTCGAGACGACCGAGGCGGAAACCGGCGCGCGCGCCCTCGAGCTCGCCAAGTCCCAGCGCTTCGACGCCATCCTGCTCGACGTCGCCCTGCCCGATCTCGACGGCCGCGAAGTGTGCCGGCTGCTGCGGCGCTCCGGTGTCAAAGCGCCGATCATCATGCTGACCGCGCAGGACGGCGATGCCGACACCATCCTCGGCCTGGAGTCGGGCGCCAACGACTACATCACCAAGCCATTCCGCTTGGGCGTCCTCGTGGCGCGCCTGCGCGCGCACATGCGCCAGCACGAGCAAAGCGAAGACGCGGTCTTTGCGATCGGTCGATACTCGTTCCGTCCGGCGGGAAAGTTGCTGCTCGACTCGGAGAGCGGCGAAAAAGTACGTCTGACTGAAAAGGAAACCGCTATTCTCAAGTACCTGTATCGGGCAGGGGCGCGCGTCGTGAATCGCGAAACGCTCTTGTCCGAAGTGTGGGGATACAACTCTGGGGTGACCACCCACACGCTAGATACGCATGTGTACCGGCTGCGGCAGAAGATGGAACGCGACCCGTCCGCCGCGGTAATCCTGGTCACGGAGCCTGGCGGGTACCGTCTCGTACCGTAGGGTCGCACGCCCTCTCAAATCCAACAGGAAAGCGACTTCCGAACTGGCAGGGAGTTGGGCAGAATGCCTTGAATCGGGGGATTCGTGGGCAGGGGGCGCGTGTACGTGGCGGATAGTGAGGACTTTTACGTCCGGTTCTGGGGAGTGCGCGGCAGTATCGCGACACCCGGACCTTGCACCGCGCGCTACGGTGGCAATACCGCTTCGCTCGAAGTGCGGTGCGGCAAGCACATGCTGCTCTTCGATGCCGGCACCGGCCTCCGCTATCTCGGCAACGAGCTGGCGAAGGACGGCCCCGTCGACACCGACCTCTTCCTGACCCACACCCACTTCGACCACGTCTGCGGACTGCCGTTCTTCGTTCCGCTGTTCATCAAGACGAGTCAGATCCGTATTTGGGCCGGTCACCTCAAGGCGCGCGAGATGACGGTGAAGTACGTCATCTCCGAGATGATGTTCTCGCCGCTGTTCCCGGTGCCGCCGGAGATCTTCACCGCCAACGTCGCGTACCTCGACTTCGACGCCGGCGAAGTGCTCGAGCCACGCCCCGGCGTGAAGTTGCGCACGACGCGTCTCAATCATCCGGATCGCGCCACCGGCTATCGCATCGAGTTCGGCGGCAAGTCGATCTGCTACCTGACCGACACGCAGCACGTCATCGGCAAGCCGGATCAGAACATACTGAACCTGATCAAAGGTTCCGAGATCGTGATCTACGACTCGACGTACACTGACGCCGAGTTCCCGAAGCGCGCCGACTGGGGCCACTCGACCTGGGAAGAAGGCGTGCGCTTGTGCGACGCCGCCGGTGTGAAGACGTTCGTGGTGTTCCATCACGACCCCGACCACGACGACGACTTCATGGACGGCATCCACACGGCCGTCACCGCCAAGCGCCCCGGCTCGATCGTCGCCAAGGAAGGCCTCGTACTGCGGCCATAGGGTTTTCAACCCGCGCGGACACGCCGCGGGTCACCTTGCCGACTCCTCTGGTTGCCCCCTATAAGAACGCATCCGCGCGACTGGCGAAGCTGGATGGGTTGAACCATCGGGAAGCGCGGGCACGCATCGCCGATCGCCTGGGCGCCGGACATTCCGGTTCATCGCTTCTCTGAAGGAGCCCGCCCGTGGCCACGCCTCCCCTCGCTCGCGCGCTGATTTCCGTCTCCGACAAGACCGGCTTGGTCGAGTTCGGCCGCTTCCTGGCGGCGCGCAAGGTCGAGATCTTGTCGACCGGCGGCACCGCCAAGGCGCTCGCCGCCGCCGGCGTGCCGGTGCGCGAAGTATCGGATTTCACTGGGTTTCCCGAGATGCTGGGCGGCCGCGTCAAGACGCTGCATCCCAAGGTGCACGGCGGCATCCTCGGCTTGCGCGACGACGCGGCGCACGCCACCGCCATGTGCAGCCACGGCATCCAGCCGATCGACCTGGTGGTGGTGAACCTCTACCCGTTCGAGCAGACCGTCGCGGCGGGCGCGCCGTTCGACGAATGCATCGAGCAGATCGACATCGGCGGCCCGGCGATGATCCGCTCGTCCGCCAAGAATCACGCGCACGTCACCGTGGTCGTCGACGCGGCCGACCTCGCCGAAGTGACGCGCGACATCGAAGCCAACAACGGCGCGACGTCGCTGCAGCTACGGCGGCGGCTCGCGGCGAAAGCGTTCGCGCGCACCGCCGCGTACGACACCAACATCGCGGCGTGGTTCGCGCGCCAAGACGGCGCCGCCGACGGCGCAGCGCTGCCCGATCGCCTCGTTCTGGTCGGTGAACGTACGCTCGCGCTGCGCTACGGCGAGAACCCGCACCAGGTCGGCGCGCTCTATCGCACGACGGACCCGCGCCCGGGTGTCGCCAGCGCGCGCCAGGTGCAGGGCAAGGAGTTGTCCTACAACAACCTCGGCGATGCCGACGCCGCCATCGAGGTCGCGGCCGAGTTCACGGAACCCGCCATTGCCATCATCAAGCACGCCAATCCGTGCGGCGTCGCTATCGGTGCTTCGCTTACCGAGGCGTACCGCCGCGCGCTGGCGTGTGATCCGGTCAGCGCGTTCGGCGGCATCGTCGCCGCCAACCGTCCGCTCGACGCCGAAGCCGCCGCCGAGATCGTCAAGATCTTCACCGAGGTCGTCATCGCACCCGACGCTGACGCCGACGCGCTCGCGCTGTTCGCCACCAAGAAGAACCTGCGGCTCTTGCTGACCGGCCGCATGCCGGCGGCGCGCGGACCGGGGCTGACGGCGCGCACCATTGCCGGTGGACTCCTGGTGCAGACGCGCGACGCGGCGATGGTCGACGACGCGGCGCTCAACGTCGTCACCAAGCGCGCGCCGACCGCGGCCGAGCGCCGCGACCTGCTGTTCGGCATGCGCGTGTGCAAGCACGTCAAATCGAACGCCATCGTCTTCGCCAAGGACGGCGCCACCACCGCGATCGGCGCCGGTCAGATGAGCCGCCTCGATTCCGTGCGCATTGCCCGTGCCAAGGCCGACGATGCCGCCACGGCCGCTGGTGCGGCGAAGTCAGCGACGTTCGGCTCGGTGGTGGCCTCGGACGCGTTCTTCCCGTTCGCCGATGGCCTCATCGCCGCGGCGGACGCGGGCGCCACCGCCTTCATCCAGCCGGGTGGCTCGATGCGCGACGACGAGGTCATCGCCGCCGCCGACGCGCGTGGCCTCGCCATGGTGTTCAGCGGGCTGCGCCACTTCTTCCACTAGGCCGCCCCTAGGCGCGCTCCGCGCGCGTGCGTGCTACCGCGCATCTACACGACGACACCGCACTACGACGGCCATCCGAGCGTGCTGGTGCGCCTATCAAAGGCGAAGCCCGTGTACATCGAGAGCCTGCTGCTGCGCCGTTGGCGCGACGTCGCACCGACGAAGCTGGTGCGGGCCTTCGACGGCTAATCCGCGCGCGGCTCGCGCACGGTCCACAACAGCGCGCCGCCGACGGCGAAGAACAGCAGCAGCACCGATAGGCCCCAGCGCTGGCTTTGCGTTGCGGCAGTCACCGTCGCCACCAGGGCCGGTCCAAGGAACGCGGTGGCCTTGCCCGACAAAGCGAACAGGCCGAAGAACTCGGTGGCGCGGCCCAAAGGCGCCATGCGCGCCATCAGCGAGCGTCCGCCCGCCTGCACCGGGCCGACGAACAGGCCCAGCGCGGAGCCAAACACCCAGAACAGCGTCGTGCTCGGCGCGACGACGGCGCCGGCCGCTGTGATGAACAGGCCGACCAGCGCGATCAGGATGGCGCGCTTCGGCCCCACGTGATCGTCCACCCATCCAAACATCGCCGCACCGATGCCGCCGGTGACGTTGAGCACGATGCCGAACAGCAGGACATCGGTCTGGGTCATGCCGAACACGCCCGCAGCGAAGATGCCGCCGACGACAAACACCGTGACCAGGCCATCCATCATGATCATGTTGGCGAGCAGCAAGCGCACCAAGTTGCCGTCGGACCGCGCGCTCGCCAGCGTCGTGGCGAGGTTGCGCAAGCCGGTGCGCACGTGCTCGCCCAAGTTGCCGACTCGGCCGGGGCGGTCGGGCGTGAACAGGAACAGGGGCGCGGCGAAGATCGCCAGCCACACGGCGGCGAGCGGGGCCACGGCGCGGATGTGTTCAAAGCTCTCCTTGTCGAGCCCGAACAACGGCTGCTCGGCCTGCACCAGCGCCACCAACGCGACGACCATCGAGACGATGCCGCCGGCGTAGCCCAATCCCCATGCCCAGCCCGACCAGCGGCCGATGCGGTCGCGCGGTACCAGGTCGGGCAGCATCGAGTTGGAGAACACGACGCCGAACTCGACGCCGACATTGCCGATCGCGTACCACACCATCACCCAGACGATGAACTCGGGATCCGGCTCCGCCCACCACAGCAGCGCCGTGCACACGGTCGCCAGCGCCGTGAAAACAAACAGCAGCGGCTTGCGCCGCCCGCCGGCGTCGGCGATGGCGCCGACGACGGGCGCGAGCAGCGCGACCGCAAGGCCGCTGGCGCTCGCCGCCCAACCCCACAGCTGCTGGCCGCGCACCGCGTCCTCGACCACCGCCAGGGCGAAGTATGTCGAGAACACAAAGGTGACGATCAGCGTCGCATAGGCTGAATTGGCCCAGTCGTAGAGTGCCCACGCGATACGCGCGCGCGTCGAGACGTCGGCCGGTGCGCCGAGAGTGACGGGGGGGCTCACGGCGCCACCCGCGTCCAACGCTCGGTCTCGCTGAGGCCAGGCAGCCAGCCGAGCCACGGCAGCCACGTGAAGCGGCGTACCAACAGGGTGTTGGGGTCTTCGAGGCTGACGCTGGCGCGATACTCGCGCCCGGCTTCGGGCACATAGACGACTCCGCCGCTCCAGCGGTCGTCGCCGTCGGGGGCGAAGCCGGTCAGGACCTGCAGCCCGAGGATCGGACGGATGCGCATCTCTTCCTTTTCGTTGGCGACGTCGCGGCGCACACGGCCGTCGTCATCCACCGGCTGGCGCAACCACACGATACGGCCGCACAGCGTGCCCTGGCATTCGAACGTGTCGACCCGCGCCTCGCCGTTGGCGGTCAACCACTGGCCTGCCGCCGCCGTTTGGGCGAACGCGGCGGTCGGCAGTATCCACAAAGCGAGAATGAGGACGAGACGCACACCCAAAGGCGCGCCGACGGGCACGCTGCGACGCACCCCTCGGGGGGCCGTGCGATACTCCGGGCCAGGCGCACCGGAGCGCGTTTGGCTCCCCATGCTGTCCCCCGGGGCCGCTTCATCCTTGGTACGCAAGGACCGGCGCCAACGGCACCGGAACTGTGCGGCGACAAGGATGCACCTGCGGCAGAGACGACACAAGCCGCGGTCTTGACCGCGCACGCTCCCGTGACACACTTCGCCGCGAAGAGGCGAGGACACCTTATGAAATTCTGGTTGAACGTATTTTCCGCGTTGGCGTTCGTTTGCGCGCCGACCGTTGCACAAGCGCAACAGGCGTTGCCGCTGTGGGAGCTTGGCGTGGTGGTCGGAGCGAGCTATCTGCCGGACTATCCCGCTGCCGACGAGTATTCGGCGCGGGTCGTGCCGCTGCCGTACTTCGTCTATCGCGGCAAGGTGTTCCGCTCGGAGGAGTCGGGGCTGCTGCGCGGCCGCTTCATCAACACGGGGCGCGTCGAGCTCGACATAAGCCTGGCGGGCGCGCTCGACGTGAAGTCCAAGGACAATCTCGCGCGGGCCGGTATGCCGGACCTCGACTGGATGGGCCAGATCGGCCCCCGCCTGCAGATTGTCCTCGCGCGCGCGGCGCGCGATGCCCACGTCGATCTGGAGCTGCCGGTGCGTGCCGTGCTGTCGACCGACTTCTCCAAGATCGAGCACATCGGCTTCCTCAGCGTGCCGGAACTCGCCTACCAGCACGACAACGTCTTCGGCAACGGCACGCGCCTGAAGCTCGGCCTCGGACTTACGTTCGCCGATCAACAGTTCCAGGAAGTGCTCTACGGCGTGCCCGACGCGTTCGCGACCGCGACGCGTCCGGCGTACGACGCTACGGCCGGCTACATGGGCGCCAAGATTTCCCTCGGCGTCGCCGCACCGGTGAGCCCCGCGCTACGCGTGCTTGGCCAGGTGCGCGCCGACTTCCATCACGGCGCCGCCAACGAGGCCAGTCCGCTGTTCCGCAGTAAGACGACCGGCACCGTGTTGGTCGGCGCCATCTGGTCGTTCCTGTACTCCAGCCAACGCGAGGCGCTCTAGGTACTCGAGTCCGCGCGAGGCGCGCGGGCCCGAATCAAAAAGGCCCGGGAAGTTTCCTTCCCGGGCCCCGCCGAAATCTCGTTGCGTGCGTTAGCTCAGTACCGTGGCGATCTGCGACATCACGAGCAGGAACATGCCTGCAAACGCGACGACCATCGCGGTGGCCGCAGCAGCGCGCGCCGCTTCGCCGAGGTTGAGTTCGCGTTCACCGTTCCACGTGCGTACCGTCATGTGTTGTCTCCTATGCCCGCAGACGAATCGGCAGCGCTTCCGTTGGGAAGCCGCGCCACGTCGCGGAGTTGCGTGTGTTTCCGAGGCGCAATCGGCCCAAGCCGAGCGCCCGTTGACCTGTACATAGGCACAACCGAGGCGCAGCGAAAGGGTGCGGAAACCTACCGGCCGCCTATGACCGGCATATGAAGGTCCTATAACAAGCCCATGAAATGGCTCAAGAAAATAATCGGTCTGCGCACCGCGCATAGCGCGCAACGTTGTTGCTGGTAGAGGCGCGTAACCGCAACGAACGCACGAACACGCTGCGACGCTGGGTCGCACCAAAGTGGTAGTGCTTACGCTTCACGTGTTGTTTACGCGTGCCCGGCTAAGGTCACGCTGCCGCTGAGTTGATGCAGTACGCAGGAGATGCGCGCATCGAACGCGAGCGGCATGGATCGCGTGACACGCTGAATGCGCCGATCGCGACCGCTTTGACCGGGAGGTCAAACGTCCGATGTCCAGCAACTCCCTCCGCACCATCCAGTCTGCGTTTTACGAGTCGCTCCCCGTGCGTCGCCTGGCGACGCGTCACCACGCCGCGTCGCTGCTGCGCGCCGCCGGTACCGGCGTCATCCTCGCCACGGCCTTCGTGGCGGCTGTCGCCGTCGGCCTGTTCACCCTGCTCAGCATGGGCGGCGTGCTCGCCTTCGGCTGATCCAGACACCCCGCTTGGCTTGGGATCGGTCGGTGGGTAGTGTCCCCCGGCCGTCCCACCCCCATCCCGCCCCTGGGCTCGAGCGGACATGTCCAAGCCTCCTGCAGCACCCGAGGACGCCTACGCTTCGGCGGGCGTCCATATCGGCGCCACCGAGACCGCGCTCGAGGGCCTGACCGCCCGCCTGCGCCGCACCTGGCCGGCCAAGCCCGGCTTTGGCGCCGTGGCGCTCGACTTCGGGTTCTACGCCAACGTCGTCGATATCGGCGGCGGTATGGGCATGGCGATCAGCACCGACGGCGTCGGCTCCAAGGCGCTCATCGCCGAGATGCTGGGCAAGTACGACACCATCGGCATCGACTGCATCGCGATGAACGTCAACGACATCATCTGCGTCGGCGCACGGCCGCTTACCTTGGTCGACTACATCGCCGTCGAGCGCGTCGATCCCATGGTCATGCGCGCCATCGCCGAGGGCCTCGCGGTCGGTGCCGAGCGCGCCGGCGTGTCCATCACGGGCGGCGAGATCGCCGAGTTGCCGGACATGATCAAGGGCCACAACCCGGGCTCCGGCTTCGATCTCGCGGGCACTGCCGCCGGCATCGTGCCGCTCGATCGCATCGTAGTTGGGCGCGACTGCCAGCCCGGCGACGCGGTGGTGGGCATTGAGTCGAGCGGCATCCATTCCAATGGCATGACGCTCGCGCGCAAGGTTCTGCTCGGCGGCGCGAAGATGAAGGTCACCGACCGCCTGCCGGAAGTCGGCCGCTCGGTCGGCGAAGAGCTCCTAGAGCCCACTCTTATCTATGTCGCCGAGGCGATGGAGATGCTGGAGAAGGTGAAGTCGGTGCGCGCGCTCGCCCACATCACCGGCGACGGCTTCCTCAACCTGGTGCGCGTACCGGCCAAGGTCGGGTTCACCCTCGACGCCCTGCCAGCGGTTCCGGCCCTGTTCCGGGCCATCGCCGAGCGTGGTTCGGTGCCGGCCCAGGACATGTACACCGTGTTCAACATGGGTGTCGGCCTGGCTGTCATCTGTTCTTCACAAGACGTGGACGTCGTCGTGGCCATCGCTAAGAAGCATGGCAAGAAGGCCGCCCGCATTGGCTCGGTGACGGCCGAAACCGGGGTTGTCCGCATCCCCAACAACGGGATGTCGGGCCAGGATCTGGTAGGCCAGGGGCGGTTCTTCCGCGCCCCCTAAGGCAGGAAAACCGCCACTACCAGGGGTCTCCGGCTTGCCAGAGGGGCCGTTGGTCCCATATAAAACCGCGCGTACACCAGGGTTTTTCGTTTTTTGGGCCAGGCGATTGCGCAGAGAGCGCGGTCGCGCCGGCTCGGTTTTGCTAGGTGCCGACTTATGCAGATTCGCAACATCGCCATTATCGCTCACGTCGACCACGGCAAGACGACGCTCGTCGACGCGCTGCTGAAGCAGAGTGGCACCTTCCGCGCCAACGAGAAGGTCGCGGACTGTGCGATGGACTCGAACGAGCTCGAGCGCGAACGCGGCATCACCATCCTGGCGAAGTGCACCTCTATCGTCTGGAAGGACACCCGCATCAACATCGTCGACACGCCGGGCCACGCCGACTTCGGCGGTGAGGTCGAGCGCATCCTGTCGATGGTCGATGGCGTGCTGGTGCTGGTGGACTCCGCCGAAGGCGTGCTGCCGCAGACTAAGTTTGTCACCGGCAAAGCGCTGCGCCTCGGCTTGAGGCCGATCGTACTGGTCAACAAGATCGATCGACCCGACGCGCGCCCGAACGAAGTGCTCACCGAGATCTTCGATCTGTTCGTGGCGCTGGGTGCCAGCGACGAGCAGCTCGACTTTCCGACGCTCTATGCCTCCGGCCGCCAGGGCTGGGCGAGCTTCTCGCTCGACGGCGAGCGCAAGGACCTGAGCCCGCTCTACGACCTCGTTCTCAGCCATGTGCCCGCGCCGACGATCGAGCCGAGCGAGCAGTTCCGCATGCTGGTGACGACGCTCGAATACGACGCGTTCTTGGGACGCGTGCTCACCGGCCGCATTCTTTCGGGCGCCGTGCATCCGAACACCACGCTCAAGGCGATCGGCCAGGGCAACGCCGAAGTCGAGCAGGCGCGCGTCACCAAGGTCTTGGCCTTCCGCGGCCTCGAGCGCACCGGCGTGCAGACCGCCGAAGCGGGCGACATCGTCGCGCTGTCCGGCTTCAAGACCGCGACGGTCGCCGACACCATCGGCGATCTCACCGTCACCGAATCGATCCACGCCAATCCGGTCGACCCGCCGACGCTGGCCGTCACGTTCTCGGTGAACGACTCGCCGCTCGCTGGACAGGAAGGCGACAAGGTGCAGTCGCGCGTCATCCGCGCACGCCTGCTGCGCGAGTCGGAAGGCAACGTCGCCATTCGCGTGCGCGAGAACGAAGACGGCGACTCGTATGAGGTCGCGGGCCGCGGTGAATTGCAGCTCGGGGTGCTGATCGAGACGATGCGCCGCGAAGGCTATGAGCTCTCGGTGAGCCGCCCGCGCGTGCTGTTCCAAAGCGATCCGCAGACCGGCCAGCGCCTCGAGCCGGTCGAAGAAGTCGTCATCGACGTGGACGAGGCCTACCAGGGCACCGTCGTCGATAAGCTCTCCCAGCGCCGCGCCGAGCTACAGGAGATGCGCCCTGCCGGTGCGGGCAAGACCCGCCTCGTGTTCCTGGCGCCGACGCGCGGCCTGATCGGCTATCACGGCGAGTTCCTCACCGATACGCGCGGCACCGGCGTGATGAACCGCATCTTCCACAACTACGGCGCCCACCGCGGTCCGATCGCCGGCCGCCGCGCCGGGGTCCTGATCTCCAACGCCCAGGGCAACGCCGTTGCCTACGCAATGTTCAACCTCGAAGCGCGCGGCCCGATGTTCATCGATCCGGGCATGGCCGTGTACGAGGGCATGATCATCGGCGAGCACACGCGCGACAATGACCTCGAGGTCAACGTCCTCAAGGGCAAGCAGCTCACCAACATCCGCACCCACACCCACGACGAGAACATCCGCCTGACGCCGCCGCGCAAGATGACGCTCGAGCAGGCGATCACGTACGTCGAGGAAGACGAGCTGGTCGAGGTGACGCCGAAGTCCATCCGGCTGCGCAAGCGCTACCTGGATGCCAACGCGCGCAAGCGCTTCCGCCGTGAGGCCGAAGCCGCCAAAGCCTAGAAACGATTGGGGCCCCGCTCGGGGCCCCAATCTTTTGTTCAGTTTCCGATCGGCGTGACGCCGTGGAGGATGTTCTTTCCATCCTCCTCTTCCCACTGCAGCATCACCGGCTGACCGACGCGCAGGGCTCCCGGATTGAGGTTGTTGGCGAAGGTCAACACCCTGCCGCCGGGGATTGTCATCGTGCGCGCGTTGATGTCGAGCGCCTCTATGCGCGTGGTGATGTTGTTCAGCACGCGACCGGCGCGGTCATACAGCATGTCCATGCTGTTCATGCTGGGTCCGTCCGCCTTGGGCGGCATGATCAGCTGCGCCTCGGCAGCGCCGCTGGCGGCAACGGTCAAAAAGGTTGCGGCGGCAATGCCGCGATAGAGCGTACGCACGACGATCCTCCAAGCCAAATCCAAGCGCTTCTGTAGATAAGGATTGCAGGGGCGCGCCGCCAGGGCAAGCCGTTGCGCTGTCCCCAAAATGTAACGAGGGCGTGCGTCTCTCCGACGCACGCCCTCGCTTGTGCTACGCCTGGGTTACGGGTTGCGCGGCAGGGGAAGCGGCACCCGGGGCCATCGGCGCCATGGGCATGAAGTCCGGAGCCGGAACCGGCGCCTGGTTGTTGACGATGTTCTGGATGACCTTCTGGTCGCCGTCCAGGCGATAGGTCAGCGTGACGGTCTGACCCGGCGTCAGGGTGTCAGCGCCTCGTGCGGATGTCGTCCGTCGTGCGGATGTCGTCGGGATCGGTTCGCATGATTTATCCTCCGCTCTAGCTTTTTAGGGGACCGCCCCGGGCGTGGCCGTGCATTGCTGCCGGTACGCGCGGGGAGCATGTGTCGGAGAGATGGGTCTGTGCTCCCCGGGGTGCCCGTGAGCTTCGCGTGACAAGCGACGATCGTCACGCTCGCGCCAGACCGGTCATTCCAGGATCTGTGGCGTGCCGACGACGCGGTTGTGGTCGCCGTCGATGTTGTCGGCGAAGCAAGGGCGCGCCCTACATCACTCGGCGCGCCCATGCCGTCGCGACTTGCGAAACGACCGCTCGACTAGCGAGTCTGCTGGAGCGGCGGGTCGATCTTGATGACGAGGCGCTCGGTGCCTTCCAGGTTGTACTGGAAGGTATAACGCTGGCCCTGCGCCACGGTGGCGATGTCGACGTTGGTCGCGATCTTGTAGGTTTGACCATTGTCGAGGGTGACCTCGCGCTTGACCGTGTCGATCATGCGGACCGCGCCGGTGGCGTTGCCCACCTGACTGAGGTCCACTCCGGGATTGCCCGGGGCCGGGCGGACGACCTCTCCGCGGTTGGCGCCCTCAGGGGCGACGCCCTGCGCAGTGGCGATACCAGCGGCGCCGACCGAAACGACCGTCGCTGCGAGAGCAGCGCGAAGCAGGCTCGTGTGAATCTTCATCATGGAATTTGCTCCTAGGGGTTGCGATTGTTCGCTCCCGTCGCGAGCTAATCGCTGGGACGGGGTAGCCAATACCTAGGTGCTCGTATTCAGCTTCGCCGTGGTCACAACGTGGCGTACAGCCGCGGCTACGTCACCGTGCACGACCGCGAGGGACTGCGCCGCGTCACCGAGGAATAACGGCGCGCGTCACACCGTTGTCCCGAGGCTGCCCGCCCGACGGGCGGAGGCCCTTCGCCAACTTCTTGCGGTCGGCACGGACTTTGCGATGGAGAGGGTATGGAACGTCTCCTCCATTGCTCGCAAAACGGCTCTGCGCCTCAATTTGGCGTGGGGTTGCGGGCCGCAACGCTGTCCTCCCCGGTGCCTGCGGCGCGCGCAAATCGAGCAGCGGCTGCCCAAGCGTTGGGCAGCCGCCGGAGGGCGACGCCATGACCTGGGTCGTCGTGGTGCTGTGGCTGATGGGCGACCAACGCCTGCCGACCCAGACCGGCGGCATGCTCCAGGGCCGCGAGGTCTTCCTCACCGAGGCGGCGTGCGTCGCCGCTATTCCCGGATACAAGGCCGCCGTCCTGCGCGACTTCGGCGAACCGGGCGTGGTCGCCTGCACCGCCCAGCGCAACCCCGAAGTGGCAGCCCGCTAGCCTGCCTCGTTCGGCGGCGCGGCGGCGTCGCGCGGTACGCGCGCTAGGCGCGCGCGGCGCGCCTCCGGCACGACGCCCCCGTTTGCGCTAGCATCTGACCGATGCGCGCGCTGCTCCTCGCTCTTCTTCTCTGTGTGCCGGTGCTGCGTTCCGCGCCGGCGGCCGACAGCGGCATCCTCCTCGCCGTGTCGACGTCGACGGACGCGCGTGCGGCGCTCGTCCAGGAAGCCGCGCGTCTGCCGGGCGTCCTCGCCATCGCCGAGATCAGCCGCCGCCAGGTGGCGCTCGTGCGTTCGCGCGCCGCCGACGGAACGGTGGTGGACCAGGCCGCTGCCGGATACCGCTACGTGCTCGATGCGATGGCGTTCGATCCGCCGTCGTACGCGCGCCTGCAAGGCGTGCCGGAGCTCGCCCTGCTCCAGCCGGGAGAGGCGGTCCTCGGCGAATCCTCGGCGCGCCTGCGCCGCATCGGCATCGGCGGCCGCCTCGAGCTCGCCGACGGCAGCGAGCTGCGCGTGCGCGCGGTTGTGGCGGATGCCGTTATCCTCAACCGCGAAGTCGCGTTTGCCGCGCCGTCCGCGCCCGGCGATCGCCGTCAGCTGTGGCTGCGCTACGACGGCCCGCATGACACGTTCGAAGCAGCGCTCGCCGCGCGCCTTCCTGCCGACGTGCCGCTGCGCATTCGCGCGCTGGATGAGTCCGACTTCATCGAGGGCTACGCGCCGGTCCTGCCGCAAGTGCGGCTGAAGCTCGCGCTGGGCGAGTTCGCGTTCCGGCCGACGACCGGCACTTCGTTCGTGCGGGACGCGCGGTGGGAAGCAAACAACCTGGTGACCGCCGAGGTGCCGCTCCTCGGCCGCGTGCGCTGCCATCGCTTGCTGGTGCCGGCGCTGCGCAGCGCGATGCAGGAGCTGATCGACAAGGATCTCGCGCAGCTCATTGCGCCGAAAGCGTTCCAGGGTTGCGACAATCCGCGTCTGATCGGCGAAGGCCGCAGTCTCTCCCGGCATGCTTGGGGCGCCGCCGTCGATCTCAACTATTCGAACGACCGCGTCATCCGCGCCAACGCGTCGGACCCGCGCCTGGTGGCCATCATGGGCAAGTGGGGATTCCTGTCCGGTCACCTGTTCGGCGACCCCGGACACTTCGAATACGCCGGCGCGCCGGCGCTCTAGCACCGCCGCACAGGCGCTCCAGCACCGCCGCACCGGCGCTCCAGCACCGCCGCACCGGCGCTCCAGCAAAGGACGAAAGCCCACCGCCCGTGCGGACGGCGGGCTTCCCGTGCGGCGTCTCGCGATGACGGATTGGCAGCACGCAACGCACTGCGGCTGCTGCAAAAGCGCATGCGCTCCGACTGTCGCGGTGCAGTCCGTCTAGCTTGACCGGCGCAGCAGGCGCGGGAAATGCCAAGCGTACTTGCGGTCACCCGGACGAGGTGTGCGAATTGCGACAGCGTGCAGACGGACATCGGTGCAGCGCAAGCAATGGCCTACACCGAGACAGCACAGGGGCGACGCTCCCCCATCGTCCGGGCCTTCGAGCTTCTCGCTTGGGCGAACGATCATCGCAACGCGGCGCTGCTCGAAGCTGATGGCAGCAAGCGCGCCGACATGCTCCGCGTCGCGGCGTACTGGGAAGCCAGAGCCTGGTGATCGAGGCCGAGTCCGAGATCTAGCTTGCCGCGGCGGGGCGCATACGTTCGCGCGTCCATCAGAACAACGCCAACGCACGCCGCGCAGATGCCGCGCTCTCCCGCGGCTCCGTGCGCGGTCGAAACGCAAGCCATTGAATTCGCGGAAAAATCTGGAGCGGGAGAAGGGATTCGAACCCTCGACCCCAACCTTGGCAAGGTT
>CAMDPO010000003.1 GCA_945904955.1 Rhizobium sp. Q54 | reverse complement strand
CAGTGATCTTCTTGGTGAGGTTGCCGTTGGCCACGGCGGTCGTCACGTCGGCGATGTTGCGCACCTGAGTCGTCAGGTTCGTCGCCATGGCGTTCACGTTGTCGGTGAGGTCCTTCCACGTGCCGCCGACGCCCTTCACGTGCGCCTGGCCGCCGAGCTTGCCTTCGGTACCCACTTCGCGCGCCACGCGCGTCACTTCCGAGGCGAACGAGGAGAGCTGGTCCACCATCGTGTTGATGGTGTTCTTGAGGGCGAGAATTTCGCCCTTCACGTCCACGGTGATCTTCTTGGTGAGGTCGCCGCGCGCCACGGCGGTGGTCACCTCGGCGATGTTACGCACCTGATTGGTCAGGTTCGTCGCCATGAGGTTCACGTTGTCGGTGAGGTCTTTCCACGTACCGGCCACGCCCTTCACTTTGGCCTGGCCGCCCAGCTTGCCTTGGGTACCCACCTCGCGCGCCACGCGCGTCACTTCCGCGGCGAAGGAGCCGAGCTGCGCCACCATCGAGTTCACGAGCTTGCCGATGCGCAGGAATTCGCCGCGCAGCGGCTTGTCGTCGACCTCGAGGACGACGGTTTGCGACAAGTCGCCCTTGGCGACCGAGCCGATCACGCGCGCGACTTCCGCGACAGGGTAGGCGAGGTCGCTGATCAGGCTGTTGACCGCGTCGATCTTGGCGCGCCAGCCGCCGGTAGCGTTGCCGAGCTTACCGCGCTGGGTGATCTTGCCTTCCTTGCCGACGACCTGGGCGAGACGCTCGAACTCCGCCTGGGTCTCGCGGTTCAAGTCGATGACGTCGTTGAAGGCCTCCGCGATCATGCCGTCGATGCCGCCGTAATCCACGGGCAGACGCACCGAGAAGTCGCCTTTCCGGAGCGCGCGCAGGGCCTTCAGTAGGTTCTGGCCGCGCAGATTGCTCATCGTCACGACTTCATGCATGGCGGGGCTTCAAGATCCAAGAAACGAGGGGTACGAAGCGCCCGAAGCTGGCTCCGGAGAAACGAACTCAACGGACCAAGCAGTCCCGAAACACCGGATAGGGGCGGGGGCGGGGCTGCCCACGGAGTGGTTGACAGCGGGTGCTGGGCCGGCGGGGTGAGGACGAAGCGGATTCGACCTGACGAGGGATCTCGTTCCGTACGCCGGTCGCCTACCCATCGTGCTCCCCTAGATACTTTAGAGCCCTCGGCTTCAGCCGGTTTTGTCTCCTCCGATCTATCCCCTTGGAGATAGGCCGTCGAAGACCGCTGCTCCGGCCGCAACCTCGAACCCTACGTTCGCCGCTCGATGGTCCTCGGATCGCTCCTTCCGAGGGTCACCGCGGCCGGCAGCCCCACCTTTTGAGGTAGGGCCTGGTCCGGCCATGCTCAGGAGGTTCCCTTGGGCTGTCGTCAGGAGGTATCGGGTGAATACCGGATGGATACGGGACTAGGATTCCCTATGCCGTCCGGCGCCCCCGACAATTTGTGGCAGTCCGCCACGCCGCAACCGTGGCCTTTGCCAGTAGGCTCACGGCGGGTCAGCGCTCGTCGGGGCCAGGGCCAGACCGGATTGCTGGCTTGGCCGTGGCGCGAGCACTGTGACAGTGAAGGTTCGAGCGCACGGGAAATGAAGGACGACGTCGTGGGCAGGGAGAGTGCCGCAGTCAGGAAGGCGAGGACGGCCATGGCCGTCGTCGCGCTGCTGGCTGCCGCGTGGCTTCCAGCGGCTGCCGCGGCCCAGGCCTACCAGCCCGAAGCTGAGCCAGGTGGATGGCGCGCGTGGCTGTTCTCGACGGCGCCCGCGACGCCGGAGCGCCGCCTCGACCTGGGCGTGATGCCCGACGACCGGTCCTCGCGCGTCGCTGCGTTCGTCACGTATCCGGTGGTGAGCGGCCTGCATGCCGGCCTTAGGCTGGACGGCACCATCGACGGCGCCGGCGCCCACGCCAATACGGTTCTCCTGGTCTTGCGCCTGCCGCTGTTCGGATCGCCCGAAGCGCCTGCGCGTGCGCCCATGACGGGAAGGGCGAATTACGCACCGCGCGGCGGCGCGCGGTTGGCGCCGGTAGAGAGCTCGGCCTTGTCGTCGGGCGCAGAGCCGGAAAGCTTGCTGGCGCGGCTTCTCGACCCGTCCTTCTACTGGCAGGCCCTCCGCCTGGACGTGCCCGCGCGTTGGCTCACCGGCGGTGACGACGAAGCGCCGTCCGCCGTGATCCTGCCTCCCGTCCGGGTGTCGCAGCCCGGCGTGTAGTCTCTGGCACGGCCGCGGCCGCGCCTCACATACCTGTGCGGGGAGCATCCGGAGCGGGTAGGGTGCGGCCTTCATGAACGCCCTGTCTGCCCAACCGCTGCCTGCTGCGCGCCCAGGCGCTCGCCCCGTTGTCCGCTTGCGCGACGCCAAGCAGCTGCGCGTCCTCAACGGCCACCCCTGGATCTTCTCGAACGAGATCGAGATGGACGCGCCCACCAAGGCCCTCGAGCCGGGCGCCGTCGTGCGCGTGCAGCGCCACAACGGTGGCCCGGTCGGCACGGCGATCTTCAACCCGCATACCCTCATTGCCGCGCGCATGCTGGGCCGCGACTCCGATCTCGAGGTCGACCAGGCTTGGCTGGCCGCGCGCCTCACGCGCGCGCTCGACGTTCGCGCCCGCTTGTTCGATCGGCCGTACTACCGGCTGGTGCATGCCGAGGCAGACGACTTGCCCGGCCTCGTCGTCGACCGCTACGGCGACGTGCTGGTCGTGCAGGCCAATACCGCCGGCATGGATCGGCTGCTGCCCCAGCTCCTGGCGGCCCTCACCGACTTGGTGCGGCCGCGCGCGATTGCGCTGCGCAACGACTCGCAGGCCCGCGCCCTCGAGGGACTTGTCCAAGAGGTGCGCTGGGCGACGGACGCAGTCGAGGGCCCGGTGCGCATTGAGGAGGCCGGCGCGACATTTTTCGCCGACGTACTGGCCGGCCAAAAGACAGGCTGGTTCTACGACCAGCGCGACAATCGCGACTTCGTCGCCGTGCTGAGCCGCGGCGTGCGGGTCCTCGATGCCTACACCCACACCGGCGGGTTCGCCGTACGCTGCGCGCGCGCCGGAGCCAGCGCCGTGATCGGCCTCGATCGCTCGGAGCCCGCCCTTGCCTTGGCGGCCCAGGCAGCGGAAGGGTCGGGTGTCGGCGCGCTGTGCACGTTCCAGCGTGCGGAGGTTTTCGAGGAGCTCGAACGCAAGGCGACGGCCGGCGAGCGCTTCGACCTCGTGATCGCCGACCCTCCCGCCTTCGTCAAATCGAAGCGCGACCTGGACACCGGTCTGCGCGGCTACCGCAAGCTGGCGCGCCTCGCCGCGGCGGTCACGGCGCCCCAGGGCTTCCTGGCGATCGCCTCGTGCAGCCACAATGTACCGGCCGAGGTGTTCCTGGAGCAGGTCGCGCGCGGCATCCATGATGCCCGCCGCTCGGGGCGCATCGTGCGCAGCGCCGGCGCCGCCCCCGATCACCCGGTGCATCCGCTGCTGCCGGAGTCGGCCTATCTCAAGATGCTGGTGCTGGCGCTCGACTAGGGCTTGTGCCGCAGCGTCTTTGCCGCTGCGGCGATCAGGATGGCGCGCAGGATCAATTTGAGCGTCGTGTCCGGGGCCACGGACGCGAGCACGCCGCCGGGGATCGCGCCGACGATCGACGCCAGGCCCATCGGTAGGGCAATGCGGTGCAGCTCTCCTCGCGACGGCAGCATCTTCATGGCGCGGTAGCGCACCAGGCCGGCGGTGACGGCGACGATGGAGATCGCCAGGCTGGCGGTGCCGGCGGTGGTTGGGCTCGCGCCATAGACCAAGATCAACGTCGGGAGGAGGAACTCGCCGCCGGCGACGCCGAGCAGGGCGGCGATGGCGCCGATGATCACCCCCAAGGCCATGCCGCTCCACAGCCCCGCCCAGCTCTCGCCGCCGATGAAGCCGACCGGCACGACCGGCACGAACGCCTCGAGGATCAGGATCGCGGCATCCCAAGCAGGAGCGCCGCGAGGACGCGCTCGAAGCCGCGATCGCTGAACAGTCGCAGCACGCCCGGCGCCACGAAGGCGCCAACCAGCGCGCCGAGCATCAGGCCGTGGATGCCCATGTCGAAGTCGTGCAGCGACTCGGTGTCCAACGTCGTCGCCCGCACGGCGAACGCCCCGACCACGGTGATCAGGCTGATGACGAGGTTCATCGGCACGCCGGCGCGCGCCGACATACCAAACAGGAGGAGCAGGACCGGCAACCGGAACTCGCCGCCGCCGACGCCGATCAGTCCTGCAACGAAGCCGATCAGCGCCCCCGCGATGAGGGCGCCGGACGTCGGTCGGCTCAGACGAGAATCCAGGACGTGTCGCGGTGTCCCAATCCGGTGCGCTCCGCCAGCAGCGCGCGATGCACCGACAGCAGGTTCCAGTGCACGGCTTCGAGCAACTTGAACGACAGGCGCGAGCCCTCGCGGAACAGGCGCGCGAACTCGCCGGCGCCGATTTCGAGCAGGATCGAATCCTTGAGCACGCGGCAGTTGGCGCTGCGCGGACCCTGATCGAGCAGGGAGATCTCGCCAAAGATGCGTCCCGGCCCGAGGTCGGCGAGCGTCAGCAAGTGGCCGTTGCGCTCGACGGTAACTTCAACCAGCCCGCGCGCCATGACGAAGCAGCTCGCCGCCGGCTCGCCCTCGGTGAACAGGACCTGATCCTTGGCGACTTCCCACTGGCGCATGCTGACGCACATCGCGTTGATCTCGGTATCCGTGAACGCCTCGAAGAACGGCATGCGGCGCAGGAACCCGACGCAGTCTTGCGACAGCCCATGCACGCGTCCCGACAGACCGGGCGCCTGCGGAATCGTCGGTGCGGCGAGCTTGGCGGGCCGCGAACCGATCTCGGCGTCGAGGTTGCGGATGGCGCTGCACAGGCCAAGCGCCAGGCGGTGCAGGACCTTGAACGCCGGCGGCGCGTACTGGCGGCGCAACTCGCGGAAGCGATCGAGGTTGATCTCGTAGCCGGTCGCGTCCTCGGCGACGCGCGCGGTGGCCAGGTACCCAGGCGAATCGCCGGGTGCCGACTCGCCGATCGACTCACCCGGCGTTGCGACCAGGTGCAGCCCGGTGCTGCCGTCGGTGAGAGTAGTGGACAGATCGACGCGGCCGCTCGTCAGCAGGTACATGCGGTCCTGGGGCATGTCCTGCCGGAACAGCACGGCACCCGCTTTGCTGGCAAAGGGCGTAACGAAAGTGTCGACTTCGCTGCGTTCCTGGGCGGTCAGATCGTCGAATGCCCGCACCACCTTTGCGGACCCGTGCACTCCAGCCATACCTACCCTATGCCCCCGTGCGGTCCGGCGCCCCTCCGGTCCGCGCGCGCTTGCCCCATAGCCTGGGCACCATATAAAGGCGAGGTCCAAAAGACCATCGCATGGTTGCGTGATTGTGACGTGAGGCGAGCGCGGCCGTGCAGCCCGCGATTCTCAGGCTGCGCGGGCACTGCTAAAGATATCCACAGGTCACCTCCCTGACGTTCCCTTGGCGCCGCGTTTGCGGCAAAAGCGAGTGCATGCCCGCCGTCATCCTGGTCGTCTTCGCGCTGACATACGTCGGCATGGCCGTCGGCCGTGTGCCCGGGCTCAAGCTCGATCGCACCGGCATCGCGCTGTTCGCGATGGCGGTGCTGCTCGCCTCGACCGCGGTCGATCCCGCCTTCGTTGGCGCCGCCATCGACCCGCCCACGCTCTTGGTGCTGTTCGGCCTGATGGTGGTCTCGGCCCAACTCGGTCACTCGGGCTTCTACGCGGAGTGCGCGGCGCGCATCGTCCGCTCGGAGCTCACGTCAGTGCGGCTGCTCGGCCTCACCATCCTGGTGGCGGGGGGGCTGTCGGCAGTGCTGGTCAACGACATCGTCGTTTTTGCGATGACGCCGCTGCTCATTGGGGGCCTCGGCCGCCGCGGCCTCGATCCGCGCCCGTTCCTGCTCGGCTTGGCCGCGGCCAGCAACGCCGGCTCGGCGGCGACCATCATCGGCAATCCGCAGAACATCCTGATCGCCACCGTCGGCGACATCGGCTTCTGGAAGTTCTTCTTCGTGTGCGCGCCGCCGGCTGCGGCGGCGCTGCTCGTCACCTACGTCGTGATCGCGAGGCTGTGGCACATCGAGCTGTCCGCCGGCATCCGCCCGACCGACCCCGAGCTGGTGACCAGCGACCGCCAGCAGATCATCAAGGGCCTCGTCGCCGTCGCCGCGCTCGTCGTCTGGTTCAGCGCCGGCCTGCCGCGCGAGGTGGGAGCGCTGGTCGTCGCGGCGTTGCTGCTGGCGAGCCGCAAGATCGCCAGCCGCGCCACTCTTGCCGAGGTGGACTGGCACCTGCTCGTGCTGTTCGCGTGCCTGTTCGTCGTGACCGGAGCGGTCGCTGCAACGGGTGCCGCCGGCAGCGCGGTCGACTGGCTCGCAGCCCACGGGGTTCTGCCCGACCGGCTGGCGGTGCTCGCGCCCCTCGCGCTGGTGCTCAGCAACACCATCGGCAACGTGCCGGCGGTGTTGCTGCTGACGACATTCTGGACCGACGCCGGCGAGAACGTACTCATCGCGCTTGGCCTGCTCTCAACGCTTGCCGGCAACCTGCTCATCGTCGGCAGCATCGCCAACCTGATTGTCACCGAGCGTGCGGCCGCGATGGGCGTGCGCCTCACATTCCGCGATTTCGCGCGCGCCGGCGTGCCGATCACTGCCATCACCATGGTCTTCGCCGTGGCGTGGCTCGCGTTTCTTGGAGTGTTGCCGCTGTAGCTAGAACCGGCCGCCGGCCAGCTTCTGGTAGGCGCCCGCCAGCGCGCAGAATTGCTCGACCGTCAGCTCCTCGCCGCGCGCCTGCCCGTCGACGCCGGCCGCAGCGAGCATCTGATCGGAGTTGGCATTGAGCGTCTTCAAGGCGACGCGCAGCATCTTGCGCCGCTGCCCGAACGCCGCCGCGACGACCTTCTCGAGGTGGTCCCAGCGCGCCGGCGCCAGGGGCTGGGCGCGCGGGGTCAGCTGCACAACCGAAGACGTCACCTTCGGTGCAGGCACGAACGAGCCTGGCTCGACGTCGAACAGCCGCTTCGTATCGCACAGCCACTGGGTCATGATCGACAAGCGGCCGTAGTCGGCGGTCGACGGCACGGCCACCAGGCGCATCGCGACTTCCTTCTGGAACATTAGCGTCATCGACGCGTAGCGCTTGGCGTCCTTAAGCCACTTGAGCAGCAGCGGCGTCGAAATGTTGTAGGGCAGGTTGGCGACGATCTTGGTGCCGACGGGGGCGTATTGCGCCTCGTTGACGATCATCGCGTCGGCCTGAAGGATGCGCATGCGTCCCGGCACGGCCTTTGACAACTCTTCCAGAGCGGCGAAGCAGCGCTGGTCGTTCTCGACGACGATCAGCTTGCGGGCACCCGCGTTGAGCAGCGAGCGCGTCAGTCCGCCTGGCCCCGGGCCGACTTCGTAGACCGCGCCGCTCTGCACGTCGCCGGCGGCCGCCGCGATCTTGTCGGTGATGTTCGCATCGAAGAGGAAATGCTGGCCGAGCGCGCGCGCCGGCGCGATGCCGTGGCGAGCCACGACGTCTTTGAGCGTCGGCAGATTAGGCAACACTGCGGCGGGTGCTGGCAGGAGAGTTGCGCCGCGCCGCGAAATCAGCGGCAGCGGCAATGGCGGCAATAAGACTTTCGGGGCGGGCGAGGCCGCGACCGGCGAGGTCGAAGGCGACCCCGTGATCCGGCGACGTGCGCACGAACGGCAGCCCTAGCGTCACATTGATCCCGTCCCAAAAGCCGAGTGCTTTGAGTGGGATCAGCGCCTGGTCATGGTACATGCAGATCGCTGCATCGTAGCGCACCCGCGCCTCGTCGTGGAACATTCCATCAGGCGGCAGCGGGCCGATGACGTTGATGCCCTGTTTGCGCAGGCGCGCGATCGCCGGTGCGATGATGGTCTGCTCCTCATCGCCGATCGATCCGTCCTCGCCTGCGTGCGGATTGAGGCCGGCGACCGCCAGGCGCGGCTCGGCGATGCCGAAGTCCTGCACCAGGGCGCGCGCCGTGATCTCGGCGTTGGCGACGATCTCGTCGGTGCTTAGCGAGTCCACCGCCTGGCGCAACGAGACGTGCACCGTGACCGGGACCACGCGCAGGGTAGGGCAGGCCAGCATCATCACCGGCCGCACGCCGGGGCCGGCCAGCTGCGCTAGGTACTCGGTATGGCCCGGCGCCTTGAAGCCGGCCGCGTACAGGCTGTGCTTATGAATCGGATTGGTTACCACCGCCGCGGCCTCGCCGCGCCGCACCAGCGCCACCGCGCGATCGATGGCGGCGATCACCGCCGGCGCATTGGCGGGGTTCGGCTGGCCGAGCTGGACGGGAGTCGGCAACGTCAGCGGCAGCACGGGCAGGGCGCGCGGAAACGCCGCCGCCGCCTCCGCGGCCGACTGCACGGCGCGCACCGGCACGTCGAGGCCGACGTCTTGGGCGAGGCGCTGCAGACGCGCCGGATCGTCGAGCACGAAAAACGCCGGCAGGTTCTTTTCGCGACGGGCGCGCCACGCCATCAGGGTGATCTCGCCCGCAATGCCGGCGGGGTCCCCCATCGTGAGGACGATGGGCAGCATTCCTAGCGGACCCGGATGTCGATATTGGCGTTGCGGCGCAGGTCGCGCATGAGGCGCCGCTCCAGCGCATCGAGGCGCTGCTGGCCGATCGTCTGGGCAGCCTCCTCGCGCGTCGGCATCTCGGCGGCGGCGACGTCGCGCTGGCAGACCATGAATACATGCACGCCGAAGTCGGAGCGCACCTGCGCCGAGACGCGGCCGATCTCGATGTTCGCCACGGCCCCGCGGAAACGCTCCGGCAGGTCGCCGACGCGCACGGTACCGAGGTCGCCCGACTGCGGGTTGCCGACCTCGCGGATCATGCTGTCCATCTGCTCGCAGCCGCGCACGGTGCCGGCGATCGATTGGGCGCGCGCTTCGGTGCGGGCGACCTCGGCGGCAGGAGCGGTGGTCGGCAGCGGCAGCGCGATTTGCTTCAAGTGCAGCCTGGTGTCGTTCGCGTCGCTCACGCCGATCTGGCGCTTGTCGCGCACCTGCAACACGTAATAGCCGCCGCCCGCGTTGATGGGCATCGACACTGCGCCCACGTTGAGGGACCGCACGACGAGCGCCAGTTCCGGCGCCATCTGCTCCTCCATGACCCACCCGATGTCGCCGCCGGCGAACGCCGAGGAGCCGCGCGAGAACTGACGTGCCACCGCCGCGAATTGCGCGCCGCCGCGAATGTCGTCGCCCAGGCGCTGCGCTTGGGCGCGCAAATCGGCGTCGCGCTGGTTGGTCTCGGCCGGCAGGAAAATCTCCGACAAGAGGTAGCGGAACTTGCCGTTGCTTTGCGCGAGGCGTGCGACCTCGGCGTCGATCTCCTGCTCGGAGACCTTCACCTGCGGCACCAGCGCGACGGTGACGACGCGGTTCCAGGACAGCTCGGCGCGGATCTGCCGCACCACCGACTGCTCGTTCAGTCCCTGGTCGGACAGGAATTTGGCGAGGCCGCCGCGCGCGATGTTGTTGCGCGTCTCGATGACGCGCTTGGCGTCCTCGATGTTGGCGGCGGTGATCGATAGGTTGAGGCGCCGAGCCTCGGCGATCTGCAAGGTCTCGTCGATCAGCGTGCGCAGCACCTGCGTCCGTAGGCGAGCGCGCAGCTCGGCGCTGTCGCGCAAGCCGGCGCTGCCGATTGCCACGGCGACGCGCTGGTCGAGGTCGAACAAAGTGACGATGTCCTCGTTGACCACCGCCGCGATGCCTTGTTGTGCAGGCGCCTGGGCGACCGCGCCCGAAGTGGTGAGCGCGAGCAACGCGAAGAGAGCGAGACTAGCGATTCGGTGCAAAGCCTTCATTGGCGACACGGTTCCCGTTCTTCTAGCCAAGGTGGCGCAGGTTGAAGCGCAGCGAGATCGAAGTCGAAGGCGGCACGTCGCGGTCCCCGGTCAAGTGGCGCACGCCCTCGAGGCTCACGCGCATGCAGTCGCATTCGTAGACGAGGCCCACGCCGAGCAACCGCAGGCCACCGTCGTCGCGCAGGTCGTGACGCGAGCGACCCGTCACGGCCCAGCCGCGGCCGATGCCGAAGCGGCCGGACAGGTTGAGCTCTTCACGTTCGCCCAGCTCGTCGGTCACGAGCCCTTCGCTGAGGAAAACATACCCCGCCGAGAGTTGGGCGTCATCGGGACCGACAGTGAGGTCCACCTCGTTGCGCCGCAAGGAGAACGACTCGCGGTCCATGCGAAAGCGTTGCTGCAGGTCCACATTGGGCCACTGCACGCTGATGCGGCCGACATAGTCGGACGGGCTCTTCTCCAGGCCACTCCCAGGCGCGAACGTGTCGTCGCGGGCGCGGATGGTCTGGCCGATCATGGCGTAGGCGGCGGTGGTGCTCGAATAGGTGCCGATCTTGACGCCGTAGTTCATGCGCGGCCCACCCTCCCAGCGGTCGCGGCCGGGGAAGCGCGACGGGCTGAACAGGTTGGTGTCGTCGAACTCGAACGACAGCGAATCCTCGTTCGGGATCAGGCGCGGGTTGCCGCCGTAGGGCGCCAGGATGAACGAGGAGATCGGCTCGATCAGCCAGTCATAACGAGCGCCGGCGCGGATGAGCGGGTAGCGCCAGTCGAGCGCGACGCGCGGCAACAGGCGCGCCTCGAGCCCGTCCACCACCAGCTCGTTGGGGTCGCCGGCCATGCGGGCGCCGTCCACGGCGTAGCCGTCGGCGCGCACCCGCGCGCTCAGCTGATAGACCTCGCCGCGCGGCGAGGTGTACGGCACCTTCCAGGTGCCCCCCGCGCTCAGGCGCAGCACGTCGGCTCCCTCGGTGCGCTGCAGGGCCAGGGCGTTGGCGTCGAGGGTCAGGTACTGGCCATAGATGCCCGGCGGCCCGTACAGCACGTAATCCACCATCGGCAGCACGAGTGGCGACTGACCAGGGTCATCGTCCTCACGCAGGCTCTGGAACGCCCATGCGTTGGCGGCGACGTAGTTACGGCCCTGGATGCCCTCGACATACGCGTTGGTGACGAGGACGTTCTCGTCGGAGATTTCATAGCGGCGCAGGTAGGTGTCGTCCGAGGCACGCGCGCCCGTGAAGCCCCACCGGAACACGTCGTCGATGGCGAACCTGCCCACCGCCTCGATGTGGCTGCGGGTATCGCGGCCTTCGGCGAGGGCCAAGCCGTCGCGCGCGCGCGGCTGCGTGATGCTGCCGCGTGTCTCGAAGCGGCCGTCCGTGGTCGCCTGCCGGTACTCGCCCTTGAGCACCGTGCCCTCCTTGCTGGTGAACAGGGGTGTGATGGTTGCGTCGTAGTGCGGCGACAGGGCGATGTAGTAGGGGGTCTCGATCATCGCGCCGAGCTGGTTGTTGGTGCCGTACGTCGGCGCCAACAAGCCGCTCAGGCGCTTCACCGTCGGATCAGGGTGCGAGAAGTAGGGCGTGTACAGCACCGGCACGCCGAACAACTCGAGCCGTGCGTGCTCGTAACGCACCGTGCGGGCAATCTTGTCGTGCACGACGCGCGACGCCTTCACCTGCCACGCCGGCGGGTTGGGATCGCCGGCGCAGGTGACGCACGCGGTGAACACCGCGTTCAGCATCTCGATACGGTTGCCGTCGGTGAGGGTTCCTTCCGTCGCGGCAAATCGGCTCTGGTCGGCGAGCAGGACGCGCAGGACCGACACAAAGCCGCTGCGGAACTGATTGGTGAGCTCGGTCTCGTCAGCGAAGATCACTTCGCCGTCGGGCTGTAGCACGGCGACGTTGCCGATGGCGCGCACGCGGTCGCTGCGCGGGTCCCAGACGATCTCGTCGGCGAGCAGGGTCTGCGTGTCGGTGGTTACCTCGACGTGGCCGGCGGCGGTGACGATGCCGGTCGCCTGGTCATGGACGATGGTGTCGGCGGCGATCATCACCGGCCGGCTCGGCTCGGCGACCTGGGCCGATGCCGGCCCGGCGACTGCCGTCACCGCCGTCACCGCCGTCACCGCCAAGAGCAACGCAAACGCCAACTCCCCGGCCCACCGGCGCCAGGGCGATTCCTCCCGTCCCATCGGTCTAGCCGTCCTCGAGGTGGAACAGCGTCGCCGCTCCCAGCAAGGTGGAGACTCCCGCAGGCGTCCACGCCGCGAGCGCCGCTGGCACGTTGCCGGCCAGGCCGAGCGCCAGCACGATGTCGCCCGCCACGTACAGAACGAGTCCGACGAACACGCCGCCGACAATCAGTAGTCCCGCGTAGCCGTGGCGCGTCAGGCGCAGGGAGAATGTCGCCGCGATCAGAACCATCGCCAGCAGCAACAGCGGCGACGACAGCAGCGTATGCCAGTGCAGGCGGTGATTGAGGGCCGAGAAGCCGGCCTCGCGCAGCGTGTCGATGAACGCGGGCAGCTCCCAGAACGACAGTGTCTCCGGCGGCGCGAAGCTGTCCTGGATGCGCGCCAGCGTCAGGGTGGTTGGCACGATGTAGCGCTCGATGTGCTGCGGCGCGCGGTCTGGCCCGGACAGCAGGACGTTGAACAGCTCCCAGTGTCCCTCGCGCAGTACCGCCGTCTCGGCATCGACTCGCCCGGCGAAACGGTCGGCGCCTTCGTAGAAATAGATGGTGACCTCGCCGAGTTCTTCGCCCTGCTGGCCGACATGCTCGGAATGGATCACCGACTGGCCGTCCGGCCCCGCCTGGCGCAGCCACAAGCCGTTCTGCGACACCGCCAGCGAGCTCGTCTGGCCGCGGAAGTAGCGCGCCTCGAGCTGCTCGAAGCGCGCCGCCGCTGCCGAAGCGAACGGATCGAACACGGTGATCGAAAAGATGCCGACGCCGCCGGCGAGCAGCAGCGCCGGCATGATGAACTGCCACACCGACACGCCGGCGCCGCGCGCCACCACCAGCTGCTGGCTACGCGTCAGCCAGTAGAACGCCAGCATCGAGCCGAACAGCGCGGCGATCGGCAAGATCTTCTGGGTGAGCAGCGGCACGCGCAGCAGGGCCATCTGGAACACGAGAACCGCGTCCATCTCCTCGCGATTAGCCGCGCGGCGCATCAGCTCGGCGAGCTCGAACAGGAAGGCGACCGACGCCAGCACCGCCAGCACGATGCCCATGCCGAGCAGGAACTGGCGCCCGAAGTAGAGCGTCAGCGTGTATGACATCCGCATCAGGCTGACCTCAACCGGCGCGGCCAGCGCAAGTACGACTGCGGCCAGCGGCGCACGCGCAGGACGAACAGCGCGGCAAACATTGCGACGATCGGCATCACGTACAGGAACGGCGTCAGCTCCGGCCGCCGCACGATGATCGAGTGCAGGCCGAGCCCCATCGCCTCGATGAGCACGGCCGCCACCGAGGCCAGGATGATACGGCCCCATTCGCCCCGCCGATTGAACTCGCCGGACAACAGCGCGGCAATGGCGATCGCCGCCAGGACCAGCGCGTACAAGGGCGCCACCAGGCGATTGTGGCCCTCGGCGCGCAGCTCTTTGGCGTAGGCGCGGTCGTTGCGCGTGTCCTCGGGCCACAACAGCGTCGGCAGGAAACGCTCGGCGGGCTCGCGCCAGCGGGTGCCGGGCGTCTCGCCGAGCACATCGAGATCGAGCGCGTTGCGCTCGAAGGTCATCAGCGTGACCTGCTGCTCCTTCAAGCGCAGCTCCTGGCGATTGCCTTCGAACAGCACGAAGCGCGGCACGCCGTTCTCGCCCATCAACAGCAGCCCGTGCTCCGCCATGAGCGTCACCGCCACCTCGGGGTCGCGCCGGTCGTGCACCAGGATGCCGCGCAGCTCGCCGTTGGGTCCGCGCTCCCGGATGAACGCCGTGACGCCCTTGGTGATGGCGTTGAACTCGCCGTCCTGCAGGAGCACCGCGGCCTGGTTGCTGCGCAGGACGAACTGCAGGTCCTTGAAGGTGCGGAAGCCGAGCGGCATCAGGTACAGCGAGATGAGGAAGCCGATCAGCGTGACGATGCCGGCCAGCGCCAGCGCCGGCACGGCGAGCGCGTTCGGGCTGAACCCGGCGGCCCGCATCACCACTATCTCGCTGTCGTAGGTGAGGCGGTGGTAGGTGTAGACGATGGTCGCGAACAGCGCGATCGGCAGGATCAGCAGCAGGAACCCCGGCGTCAGCAGCAGCAGCAGGTATAGGAAGCTGGTCCCCGACAGGCCGCGGTTGATGATCATGTCGACGAACGTCAGGCTCTGGGTCAGCCATACCACCGCCGCCAGGGCGACGGTGGTGAACACGAGCGGCCCGACCAGCTGGCGCAGGATGTAGCGCGAGACGTGGTTCACCGGGCCAGTATACGCAGGTCGGAGCGCGAGGGAATCTGCCAAGTGTGGGGCCAATTGCGGCGCAAGACGAACGGGCAGGGTAGGCGAGGGGGCCGCGCGTGCGCATAGCCGTGCTCGGCGCCACCGGCAAGACCGGGCGCTACCTCGTCTCGCGCCTGTGCCAGGACGGTCACGCTGTAGTCGCGGTGTCCCGCAAGCTCGACCGGCTGGAGGCCATCGACACGTGTGCCACCCGGCGCCAAGCCGATATCCTCCAGCGTGACACGATCACCCCCGCGCTCGCCGACGCCGAGTGCGTCGTCAGCCTTGCCCACGCCGGCCTGACCGAGCCCCTGCTTGCCGCTCTGCCGCCCCAGTGCCGCTGGGTGGTGCTGACCGGATCTGTGCGCCGTTCCACCGCGCTGCCCGATCCCGCCGCCGACGGCGTGCGTCGCGGCGAGGCCGCCTTCCGCGCCTGGGTCGCCGCCGGTGGCCACGGCGTCATGCTGCATCCGTCGATGATCTTCGGCGCTCCCGACGATCGCAACGTCGGGCGCCTGCTGCGCTTCATGCGGCGCTGGCCGCGTGCGCTGCCCTTGCTGGTGCCTCTGCCTGGGGGTGGCCGCCATACCGTGCAGCCGATCTACTTCGAAGACCTCGTGGCCGCGTTCGCCGCCGCCGTGACTCCGTCGCGTGCCTTGCCGCTCGACATCGAGATCGTCGGACCCGAACCGATGCAGTACCGCGACTTCGTGCGCGCCACCGCCGCCGCGCTCGGCCGCCGCGCCTGGATCGTGGCGGTGCCGCTGTCGTTTCTGTCGGCCGCCGCGGGGCTCGCCGCCGCGATCGGCCTCAAAGTTCCCTTCACCGCCGCCGAGCTTCGCCGCGGCACCGAGGACAAGCGCTTCGCCGTCGCGCCGATGCAGACGCTTCTCGGTGTTCACCCGCGCGCCTTCGAGGCCGGCGTGCGCGAGAAAGTCGCGCGCGGCTGGTTTTGAGGCGGCCGGCCAACCCACTAACATGCGCCGCCCGCGGTGGTCCCCGCGGCGGCCATTCCATTGCTGAGGAGCATCCATGAAGGTCTCGTTTGCCGGCACGACGATTCCGTCCGAAGGCGCTCTGGCGCTCGGTGTGGCGAAGGGCGGCAAGCTCGGCGCAACTCTTGGTCCCTTGGGCAGCTCCGTGGATAAGAAGAGCAAGGGCGCCGTGCGCCGGGCTATCAAGGCCGCCGGCCGCTTCGAAGGCGACAAGGGCCAGTCCGTCGAGATTCTCGCGCCCACCGGCACGCGCCTCTCGCGCCTCATCCTGGTTGGCCTCGGCAAGCCGGAGGACTTCGACACCCGCGCCGCCGAAGTGCTTGGTGCCAACGTCGCGCGTCGCGTGTCGGCAACCGGCGACACCAAGGTCGCCATCGCTCTCGACGCGACCAAGGGATTCAAGATCGATGAGGACAAGCTGTCGGCGCGTGTCGGCTTCGGCGCGCGTCTCGGCAGCTACCGCTTCGATCGCTACCGCACCAAGGAGAAGCCGGACAAGAAGCCGAGCCTCAAGCAGCTCACGGTGCTCTGCGAGGCCAACGTCGCCGCCCAGAAGCGCTTCGCCATCCTCGACAAGCTCGCCGACAGCGTCTCGTTCGCGCGCGATCTCGTCACCGAGCCGCCCAACGTGCTGTTCCCGAAGTCGCTCGCCGACCAGGCGGAGACTCTCACCAAGCTCGGCATCAAGGTCGAGGTGCTCAACCTCGCCAAGCTGCAGAAGCTCGGCATGGGCTCGCTCATCGGCGTCGCCCAAGGCTCGACCCACGAGCCGTACGTCGTCGTCATGCAGTGGAACGGCGGCAAGGCCGGCGCCGCACCGGTCGCCTTCATCGGCAAGGGCGTCACCTTCGACTCCGGTGGTCTGTCGCTGAAGCCCGCCTCCGGCATGGAGGAAATGAAGTTCGACATGGCCGGATCGGCCGCCGTGATCGGCACGATGCGCGCGCTCGCCGCACGCAAGGCGCGCGTCAACGCAGTCGGCGTCGTCGGCCTGGTCGAGAACATGCCGTCCGCCAACGCCCAGCGCCCCGGTGACGTCGTCACCTCGATGTCCGGCCAGACCATCGAAGTGCTCAACACCGACGCCGAAGGCCGCCTCGTGCTCGCCGATGTCCTTTGGTACGCCAAGGAGCGCTTCAAGCCCGTGTTCATGGTGGATCTCGCCACGCTGACCGGCGCCATCATCGTCGCCCTCGGCCACAACCAGGCCGGCCTGTTCTCCAACAACGACGAGCTCGCCACCCGCCTCGTCGCCGCCGGCGACACCGAGGGTGAGAAGCTGTGGCGCATGCCGCTCGGCGACGACTACGACAAGGACATCGACTCCGACATCGCCGACATGAAGAACATCGGCACCGGCGGCAAGGCCGGCTCGATCATCGGCGCGCAGTTCCTGCAGCGCTTCGTCGGCGAGACGGCATGGGCGCACCTCGACATCGCCGGCACCGCCTGGCTGCACAAGGACAACCCGACCGTGCCCAAAGGCGCCACCGGCTACGGCGTGCGACTCTTAAATCGCCTCGTCGCCGACCACTACGAAGAGAAGTAAGACGACTCCTCACCCTGGGCCCGTGGAAGGGTGAGTCCGCCTATGACCGAGGTCTCCTTCTATCACCTGCAGCGCGTCGGCCTCGATCGCGCGCTGCCGAAGCTTCTCGAGAAGGCGCTGGAGCGCGGCCTGCGCGTTCTCCTGCGCGCCGGTTCCGACGATCGCGTCGAAGCGCTCAACGCCGCGCTGTGGACCTACGACGCCGACTCGTTCCTGCCGCACGGCAGCAAGGCCGACGGCAGCCCCGCCCAGCAGCCCATCTACGTCACCGCAGACGCCGCCGAGAACCCGAACGCTGCCACCATGCTGGTGCTGGTCGATGGCATGACTGCCGAAGACGTCGGCGCCTTCGCCCGCGTCCTCGACATGTTCGACGGCAACGACGCCGAGGCGGTTGAGGCGGCCCGTGCCCGCTGGCGCACCCTCCAGGCCGGCGGCCACGCGCTCACCTACTGGCAACAGACCGACTCCGGCGGCTGGGAGAAGAAGGCCTAATCCGGGGGTTGACCCGGCCATCCACGCCGCGCGATAAGCCGCGCACTTTAGAAATGGGAGGCGACCATGGCGCACGAGCGCACCTTTTCGATCATCAAGCCCGACGCGACGGCGCGCAACCTGACCGGTTCGGTCAACCAGCGCCTTGAGGCCGCCGGCCTGCGTATCGTCGCCCAGCGTCGCGCCCGTCTGACCCGCGCCGAAGCGGAAGGCTTCTACGCCGAGCACAAGGCGCGTCCGTTCTTCGACTCGCTCTGCACGTTCATGACCTCGGGTCCAGTCGTGCTGCAGGTGCTGGAAGGCGAGGGCGCCATCGCCAAGAACCGCGAGACGATGGGCGCTACGAATCCCGCCAACGCCAACCCCGGCACCATCCGCAAGGATTTCGCCGAGAGCGTGGAGCGCAACTCCGTGCACGGCTCGGATTCGCCGACGTCAGCAGCGCGTGAGATCGCCTACTTCTTCGCCGAGACCGATATCGTCGGTTAGTCCGCGCTACCGCGCGGGGTCGGCTCAGGATTGATCGCGATCGCCGGTGCGGACGTCGCGCCGTCGATCACGACCTTGGCGCCCTCGACGCGCACACGGTCCTCGGCGATCCAGCGCACCGCCTGCGGATAGATGCGGTGCTCGGTCTCCGTGACGCGGGCCGCCAGCGTCTCGGCCGTGTCGCCGACGTGAATCGGCACCGCCGCCTGGGTGATAATCGGTCCGACGTCCACTTCCGGGCGCACATAGTGCACGGTGCACCCGGCGAAGCGCACCCCCGCGGCGATCTCCCGCTCGTGTGTGTGCAGACCGGGGAACGCCGGCAGTAGCGATGGGTGGATGTTGATGAGGCGATCATGGAACGCCGCGACGAACCCCGGCGTCAGGATACGCATGAAGCCCGCCAGGCAGACGAGCTCGGCGCCCGAAGCCTCTAGGCGCTCCCGCATCGCCGCGTCGAACGCCTCGCGTGAGCCGAGCGTCTTGTGGTTGATGACTGCGGTGGCGATGCCGGCCTGTTCCGCCCGCGTCAGAGCCTGGGCACCGGGCACGTTTGACAGCACCAGGACGATGCGCGCCGGGAAATCCGGCGCCGCGCACGCGTCGATGAGTGCCTGCAGATTGGAGCCGCGGCCGGACGCCAGGACCGCGATAGCCAGGCGCGGGCTGGCTTTGTTGCTGGGTTTCCCGCTCATCCAGTATGCTGCCCGACGGAGCGTCCACCATACTTGAACCAGTTGGCGAAGCAATGCCGCCCAGGGCCATTGGCGCCGCGCGAGGCATGTCGCATGGACGCGTGCGCACGATGGGAGCAGCCGTCGCTGTTTTGCTGTCGCTGTGGCTCGCGCTCGCGGCGGCTCCCGCCACGGCGCAAGGCGTCTTCGTGGTAGATGGCATCCGCGTCGACGCCACCGCCGCCGACGCCAACGCCGCGCGTGAGGTGGCCCTCGCCGCTGGCACGCGCGAGGCATACCGCAAGCTCCTGGAGCAGATTGTGCCGCGCGAGTACCACACGCGCCTGCCCGATCCGCGCGCGCCCGATCTCACCGGCATGGTGTTCAGCCTCCAGGTCGAGAACGAGCGCACCTCGCTGACGCGCTACCTCGCCAATCTGACGGTGAATTTTCGGCGCGACGCCATCCGCGCGCTGCTGCAGCGCTCGCAGGTGCCGTTCGCCGAGACCGCCAGCCGCCCGGTGCTGATCGTCCCCGTCTACAACGCGGCCGGAGCGACGCTGTTGTGGGACGACCCGAATCCATGGCGCCAGGCGTGGACCTTCGCTCGCGACCGCAACAGCCTGTCGCCGATGGTGCTCGCCAACGGCGACCTCACCGACGTCGGCTTGATCAGTGCCGCCCAGGCTGCCGGCGGCGACCGCAGCCGCCTGTCTGCCATCGCCCAGCGCTATGGTGTCGAGGACGTGCTGGTCGCCCAGGCCAATCTGCGGTTCGAGATCGGCAGCCGCATTCCGTCCATCGACATCGTGCTGCGCCGCTTCGGCCCATCGGGCGAAGGCACCACCGTCGAGGCCTACCGCGGCGGCGACGCCGAGCCGGTGCAGGCGCTGTTGACGCGCGCCGTCGAATCCATCGTCACGGGCATCGAGGAGCGCTGGAAGCGCGAGCATCTGCTCGCCTTCGGCAACGAAGCGGTCCTCTCGGCCAACGTGCCGCTCGCCACCCTCGGCGACTGGATCGGCATTCGCCAGCGCCTGGAACGCGCCCCGGAGATCAAGGCCGTCGAGCTCGCCGAGATCTCCACCACCAGTGCCCAGGTCCTCTTGCGCTACTTCGGCGCGGCCGGCAGCCTCGTCACGGCCCTGGCGCAGCGCGGCCTGGTGCTCTCGGAAAGTGGCGGCTACTGGACGCTCAGCCTGCGGCCCGGGGCTCCGGACTTCAATTGAGCCCCGCCCGTGAACATCGCCAATCTCATCACCCTCGGGCGCTTGTTCGCCGTCCCGGTGACGATTTGGCTGATCCTCGGCGACCGCTTGGCGATCGCCTTTTGGGTGTTCGTGATCGCGGGCATCTCGGATGCTCTCGATGGCTGGGTCGCGAAACGCTACAACCTCATCACGGATCTCGGCCGCACCCTCGATCCGCTCGCCGACAAGGCGCTGATGGTGGCGGTCTACGTGACGCTCGGCTCCGCGGGGCATTTGCCCGACTGGTTGGTGATCCTGGTGGTGTTCCGCGACTTCGCCATCCTGCGCGGCGCCCTCCTGGCGCACACCCAGCACCTCGACGTGCAGTTCGAGCTGGTGCGGATCAGCAAGATCAACACCGTGGCGCAAATCGTCCTCGCCGCCGCCGTGCTCGGCCAATACGCCTCGGCGTTCATCCAAACATGGACCGCCGGCATCGGCACGTGGGCGCTGATGGCGCTCGTCACCATCACCACGCTGTGGTCCGGCACCAGCTACCTCATCCGCTTCAACGAGCAGGCGCGCTCGAGCAAGCCGGGCGCCTGATATGAACGCGCGCCAGCAGGTTCTCTTCTGGCTGATCAGCCTCTTGCTGTTCGGCGCCGTCATCTACGTGCTGCGCCCCATGCTGCTGCCGTTCGTCGCGGCGATGGCCGTCGCCTACCTGCTCGATCCGGCTGCGGATCGTTTGGAGCGCTGGAACTTCTCGCGCACCGCCGCAACGTGGATGCTGACGGTCGGGTTTTTCTCGATCATCGTCCTGGCGCTGCTGCTGCTGGCGCCGCTGCTCTACAGCCAGATTATCGGCTTCGTCGACCGGCTGCCCGAGTACATCGAAAGCGCGCGTGCGTGGCTGCTGCCGATCGTCGACCGCCTGGTCGAGCGTATTCCCATGCTCGGCGACCCGACCGCGCTCTGGCAGAACACCGCTAGCCTCGCCACGGGGTGGACCTCGTGGGTCGGCGTCGGCGTCGCCGGCCTGTGGAGCCGCGGCCTCGCGCTATTCAACCTGCTATCGCTGCTGCTCATCACGCCGGTGGTGTCGTTCTACCTGCTGCGCGATTGGCACCGCTTCGTCGCCGTCCTCGACTCGCTGCTGCCGCGCCAGCATGCCGACACCGTCCGCGAGCAGGCACGCCGCATCGACGAAGTCCTCGCCGCCTTCGTGCGCGGCCAGGGCCTGGTCGCGCTCGCCGACGGCCTCGTCTACGGTCTCGGCTTGTCGCTTGTCGGCTTGGAGTTCGGCCTGGTGATCGGCCTGGGCGCCGGCCTCCTGTCGTTCGTGCCATACCTCGGCGCGCTGCTCGGCTCGTTCACCGCCATGATGGTCGCGCTCCTGCAGTGGGGCCTAGACCCCGTCAAGTTGGTGCTGGTCGCGGCGGTCTTCATCGTCGGTCAGTTGCTCGAGAACGCGGTGTGGCAGCCGCGCCTCTTGGGCAGCCGCGTCGGCCTGCATCCGGTGTGGATCATCTTCGGGGTGCTCGCCGGCGCGTCGCTGTTCGGATTCGTCGGCGTGCTGCTCGCCGTGCCGACCGCGGCAGCGATCGGCGTGCTGATCCGCTTCGGTCTCGACCGCTATCGGCAAAGCCGCATCTATCGCGGACCCGATGCGGCGTGAGCGAGAAGGGGACCGGCGCGCAGCTGCCGCTCGACCTTGGTCATCGCCGCGCGATGGGGCGCGACGACTTCCTTGTCTCTGTCGCCAATGAAGACGCCGTCCGCTGGATCGACCGCTGGCCGGACTGGCCGCCGCCCGGGATCGTTCTGGTCGGACCGCCCGGCTCGGGCAAGACTCACCTCGCGCACGTCTGGGCGGCTCGCTCCGAGGCGACCTTCGCGCCGCCTGACTTGAGTGCAGTGCCGGCGCGCGTGCCGATCGTCGTCGACGATGCGGATCGCGCGCCTGAACGCGAGCTCCTGTTCCTCTTCAACGCTGCGCGCGCCAATGCAGCGACCTTGCTGCTCACCGCAGTGCGGCCGCCCTCGCAGTGGCACACGAAGCTCCTGGACCTGCGCTCGCGCCTGGGCACGCTGCCGGTGGCGGAAATCTCCGCTCCGGACGACGCGCTTCTTGCCGCGGTGCTGATGAAGCACTTTGCCGACCGTCAGGTGCCCGTGCCGCCGGAGGTCCTGTCGTTCCTCCTGGCGCGTCTGGAGCGCTCGTTCGAAGCCGCGGCGCGCACCGTCGCTGCCCTCGACCGCGCCGCGCTCGCCCGCCGGCGGCCGCTCACCCTGCCATTGGTGCGCGAGGTCCTTGCGGAGCTTGAGATTTGAGGCCCGCGGCATCAATTCTTCGGGATACGGCCGGGGCGCGTCGGCCGGTCGTGCACGGCGCCGGCCGCTTATGCTTTTATGCTCGCGCCGCGGGGGTTTAGGGTACGTACCAATGGCAATGAAAGCTCGGGTTCGCTGGATCGAGAAGCGCCTCTTCATGGGCGAGTCGGGAACAGGCCACACGGTCGTGCTCGGCACCACCGCCACGGCCGATGGCCATCGCCTGGCGCCGAGCGCGCTCGAACTGATGCTGATCGGCGCCGGCGGCTGCACGGCGTGGGACGTCGTTGATATCCTGGAAAAGGGCCGTCAGGCCGTCGAGGATTGTGTCGTCGACCTCGATGCCGAACGCGCGGAGACCGAACCGAAGGTCTTCACGCGCATCCATATCCATTTCACGGTGTCGGGCCGCAGCCTCGATCGCTCCAAGGTCGAGCGCGCCATCCAGCTATCGGCCGACAAGTACTGCTCGGCCACCGCCATGCTGGCAAAGACTGCCGCCATCACCCACGACTTCGAGATCGTCGAGACCGAGCCCGTCGCCGTCGCGTCGTAGCTAGTAGCGGTCCGGATCGGGGTACTGGAAGAGCAAGAAGCCGCCACGTTTTCCGGTTTTCTTCACATCGAGCGCAATCCATTGGTTGCCCTCGACGATGTAGGTGAGTTCGACCTCGTCGCCGCGATGCACCTCGTAGAGCGTCGACGTGGGATTGCCGCGCACGACGTACGTTTCGGCGCCGACGGTCAGCGTCCGCGACTCCGGATTGACGGCGCGGACGATTCCCTCGGTGAATCCCGCAGGCTTGATTTGCGCCACGCCAATTGCAGGCGCTGCCGCGGTGGCCAGTGCGGCGAGCATGGCTGCAATGCGAGTCATCTTCCGGGAAGCAATCACGAGCAACCTCCTGGCTTCAGTCTACATCGAGAACGGGAAGATCACGCGGTAGCCTAGATCAAGAGAACAGGGCGGGGCGCCCTTGCGAGCGCCCACGCCCGTCTCCGTACGACTAGTTCGAGTTCGCGACGTTGCTTAGCGCGCGGGCGCGGCCTCCGGCGCCATCGGCTTCATCTCGGCGTCCTGCAGTCTCCAGGAAAGTAGGTGGACGTACGACAAAAAAGGGGCGCGACTTGCGCCGCGCCCCTCCGCGTCCACTGGTCCGGCGAATTACGGCGCCGGCAGCTCGCGCAGCTCGACCTTGCGAACATCGAGGGCGATACGGCGTCCGTCTTCGACGACGTACGTCACCTCGACCTGTTCACCGGGCTTGATCTGACCAATCATGTCGGCATCGGCGGCGCGCACCAAATAGGTGTCCGCGCCCATGGTCATCGTGCGCGTCACTGCGTCGACGCGATCGACCGTGCCGGTCTGGAATTGGGCGTTCTCGACGACATCGACGCCTTCGGGCTTAGTCGGGTCGGTCGCCAGGATCAGGCGCTCGGCTGTACGTGCCGCGAACTGGGCGCCGCCGAGCGAATCGATGGCAAGCGCAGTCTTGGCGATCTGCGCGGCGAGGCGATAGCTGACCGACACCATGCCGTCCGCCATCGCGCCGTCCGGCACGGAGCAGTGCGTCGACAGGCCGACGCTGAAGTCCTCATGGCCGGGCCCGACGAGGCAATTCAACGTCAGGCGCATGTTGCGATGCACCTCTTCGAGGGTCGTCGCCTCCGCCGCATGCTTGGCGTACAGCGCCGCGCTGGTGGCGAACGGGTTGGCCGCGAGCGCCGGTGGACCCATGAACGCGATGCCCGCAAGACCCAGGCTGACCACGGTGACCAAGCGGGGGAAGGGCGGGCGCTTTGCAGCCGTTCCGGACTTCATGGCTCTCTCTCCTGCTACGAACGACGGCCTAGTGGAGCGAAACGCCGGCGTGCCAATGCGCGCGCGCCTCGTCGATATCGTGGATGCCCATCAGCATCGACGCCGTCTTTTCCTCATGCCAGAGGCGGACGCCGCAGTCGGGGCAGGTGATCCACACGGCAGATGCGCCGAACGGCGGGTCGCCCACATGCAGGTCAACGCTGCACCGTGCGCACTGTGCGCCGGAAATCGAGGGGGGAGGGAGGATCGAGGCCATACGCGGGACTCCTTGCCGTGAAAAAACGAGGACTGTTAGTTCGCCTGCGCGGCGCCGACCGCGCCGGTCGCGACTGTGCGGATCGCGGCCAGATCGTTGGCAGCAACCGTCATTGCATCCAGGTGGTGGAACGCGTTGTGACGGATGATCGTCACCAAGGTGGAGGTGTATTTGGCGCGTTCCTCGGAATAGAGGTTGAGGGTCGACGCCAGCGCCTGGCCATCCAGCACAAGGCCCTGGGCGCGCATGTTGGCGCGCTTGGCGCGGAACTGCGCGTAGGCCTGGTGGGTGTTGAGGTTGGTGGCGTACTGGACGACCGAGTCATAGAGCGTGTCGAACGAGCGCACGCGGAACGCCTTGCGGCCCGGCACCTTGATGCCCGGGATCGAGCTGTCGTAGGTGCGCTCGCCGAACAGGGCGTTGCCTTCGCGGGCGAAGCGCGACGTGCCCCAGGCGCTCTCGATCGCCGCCTGGGCCGCTGCAACCGAAAGCGGCAGCACATCGACCCGGGCAAGCAGGTCGCCAATGTTCTCGGGCGAGCCTCGGTAGTCGAGCGCAACGTCCTCGAGCCAGCTGCGCTCTTCGCTGCGCAGGTTGCAGCCGCGCTGCATCACCTGCTGCAACTTCAGGAGCTCGGCGCGATCCTCGGAGATGCGCGTGTTGACCTCGTGCAGGAGCGGCAACACGGTGTTGAGGAACGCGGTCTTGCGGGCCTGGGTATCCGACGTGGCGAGGCCGGGCGGCAGGCGCATGGCGCGCAGCTGGTCGGCGCTAGTGAAGGGCGTGGCGAGCGCGTGCGTGAACGTCGAGTCCGCCGGTCCTTCGTAGGCGACCGGAACAAGATGTCCGCGCACGCCAATCGTCGTGCGCTCGTACTTGGTCTCGTCGGCGCGCGCCGGTGCCGTTGGCACCAACGTCGCAGCCGCCGCAATCATAAAACCGCCAACCATTACCCGTACCAAACCTGGCGTCGGATGCGAGCTGAGTCTCCGCATCTCACCCTCCGTCGGTGGGACCACCGCTTCGCGAGCGGTATGGGCAACCTAAGAGGCAGGACTGCGGAGAAGGCGGGGCCTTACTGTGTTATGGCTGTGACACCGCGACACAAGCGTTGCCGGGGCGTTAACGCGGCCCCGCGGCATTAACCAAGACGGGCGGTTTTCCTCGGTCTTCAGCCGAAGCGCGAGCGGTCCCGCGCGAAGCGCGCGCTGCTAGGCGAGCGGCAGGCGGATGGTGATGCGCAGGCCCCCATCGCGCTCGTTGTCGGCGGCGATGGCGCCGCCGATCGACTCGATATTGCGGCGCGCAATCCACAGTCCGACGCCGAAGTTCGCTGCGCCCTCGCTGGCGGCGGCGCGGAGCGAGAAATACCGCTCGAAGATGCGCGCCAGATGCTCCTCAGGCACGCCGGGTCCCTGGTCGGCGATCGCAATCGCCGCCTCATGCCCCTCGGCGCTGCAGGTGATGCGGATTTCCTTGCCCGCCGGCGTGAACGAGACGGCGTTGTCGAGGATGTTCTCCAGCACCGTCTCGAGGTGCTGCGGGTCGGCGCGCACGACGCTGCGCCCGGTGCAGACCATGTTGATGCGCGGCGCGGTCTTGCCGAGCTGGGTCCGGTAGTTGCCGACGAACTCCTGCACGAAGTTCATCAGCTGGATGGGGTCGCGCTTGCCGCCGATCGACTCGGCCGCAGCGACGTCCATGCGCCGCACCGCGGTCACCAGCGCGTCGAGGCGTTCGGTCGCCTTCTCGATGCGCTCCAACGCTCGGCGCGATTTGTCGTCGCGGCCCGCGACCACAGCGCGCAGCGGCTCCACCGACTGGGCGATGACGCCCAGCGGGCCCTTGAAGGCGTGGACGTTGTCCTCAGCCGCGCGCCGCACCGCCTCGGCCGAGGAGCGCAGCTCGCGCACCAGCAGGTCAAATTCTTCGGCGACCGGGGCGAGCTCCGGCACATGGTTGCGGTGCACGAAGGCTCCTTCGCCTCGGTAGGTACGGATGTGGCGCGAGAGCTTGGCGAAGCCGCGCAGGTCGTTCCAAATTCCGGTGAAGATGGCGAACACCAGGCCGACCATCGCCAGGTAGATCAACAACGCGAAGCGAATCTCCGGCGACTTCCAATAGGGTTGGGAGAGGAGCGTACCGACAAGCTCGGTGGTCGCTGCCGACGTCACGACGATCCAGCACCCGGAATCCGTCATGAGCGGCGTCGCCGAGGTCAGCAGCTCTTCGATGCCGGCCGGATTGGTGTAGTGGTACGAGAGGGGCTGGGTGCGCTCGCAACTCGGCACCAGGTCGTTGAGCACGCCGGACGAGACCAGCTGGCGCCGCTCCTGGTCGATCTGCGCGCCGCTCACCGGGGGCGACGCCGCCACCAGGAAGAAGCCGGCATCGGCGCCGGCATTGGCGCGCGGCCGGAACAGCAGCCGGATGCGCACGCGGCCCGCGCTCATGCGGTCGAGCGCCGCGGCAAGCGTCGTCGCGCGCGCCGTGTCGAGCGGGCCGACCAGCGGCCGCAGGCCTTCGGCGATGATCTGCCCCTGGCGCACCATCGTGTCGCGCAGCAGCTCGGTGCGCTGTCGATCGACAGCCTGGAACTGCATGTACAACAGGATCGGCACCGCGACGAAGATCGCGGCCAGCAGGGCGACCCTAGAACGCAGCGATCTCGAAGCGAGTTTCGCCTTCTCGGCGAGGCTACGGAGTCTTTGGATCGTCGCGCCGCCAGCGATAGCCAAAACCTGGGTAGTTCTCAATCTGATCAAAGCGCTCGTCCGCTGACCGGAACTTCTGCCGGATGCGTTTCATGAAGGTGCGCATGTTGGCGCGATAGCCTTCGCCGCCGTCGCCGGCAATGAAGCCTTTGCCGTGCACGAGGTCATAGAGCTCGCGGTAGCGCACGTTCTTGCCGGCGCGCTCCGCCAGTGTGCACACCATCTGGAACTCTGTGACCGTCAGGTCGATCTCGCTGCCGCGCCACAGCGCCTTGCCGGCCGCCGGCTGCAGCTCGAGCGCGCCGACCGCAAGCGGGGGAGGATCGTTGCTGTCGTCGCCTTCGGCGGAACTGCCGGGTGCCTTGCCGGTGCCGCGGATGAGGTTGATGCGCGCCAGCAAGATGCCGAACGAGCGCGACTTCTCGACGTAGTCCACGGCGCCGGTCGACAGCGCGGTCTCTTCGTAAATCTGGTCCTGCAGCGCGGTGAGGAAGATGACCGGGAATTCCAAGCTCTCCTCGCGCAGTCGGCGCAGCACCTGGATGCCGTTCATGCCGGGCATGCGCCAATCGAGCAGCACCATGTCCGGGCGATAGGTTTCCGATTCCATGCAGGAAAGGAACGCCTCGCCGTCGGCAAACTCGCGCACCTCGAAGCCGGCGTCGCCAAGGTTGGCGCCGAGGGACTCGCGGAACAGCGGATCATCATCGACCAAGGCCAGCCGCGACTTGCCGTCGGCGCTCGCTACATCGGCGCCCGTGCCGCGCGATTGCGCATCACTTCCGGGCAGCACGGAGGGCGGCGATGCATCGGGCCCGCGCTTCGGACGCAATGAGACTTGGCGAGAAATCGTATCCAAGGGCACGACTCCGATCGTTGTTAAGGTCGCGATAGAACAGCACGCTCAGGCTGCAGGTAGACGCCGCGTATTCCCACACGGTCGCCGGCGGCCGCTCTGCGACCATCGTTGGCGTGCCGAGTAGCGCCGCGACCTGGTTGGGTTCGAGTCCGACTAGCGCCTCCGGTCCCAGCTCCGCCAGCGGTCCGATTTCGCCGAGCGTCAGCGGCGTCGGTCGCGGTAGCTCCGCCACGGCCGGTGGTGGAGGCGGCGTCTCGGCCGCCGGCGCGACGACTTCTTCTGCTGGCGGCGGCGGTTGCGTTGCTGGCGCAGGCACGGCCGGTGTTGCCCCGCGGCCGGTCAGTGCGGCGATGTCGCCGCCGAGAGTCGCGAAGTCGGTCGCCATCTCCGCGCATCCGGCCAAGCTCATGGCTGCTGCCAAGGTCACGCAACGAATCACAAGCGCGCGTCGCTTGCGCACCGGGACTGCCACGGCATGAGTGGCGCTTTGCACCGTCCCGGCACGCTCCTCTAGCGCTTCTCCGACCGCGACCTTAACGCAGAATATGCCCGGGAAACTGCCATCGGGTATCAACCTTAGAGCGGTGCTCGCGTTTCGTCACAGGGATGACACGGGCTATGCCACGGGCTCGGCAAGAAGGTTGGTGTCGCCGCCCACGCTTGCCAACCTGCTCCGCAATAGCGGCAGGAAGGCGGCGCGGTGGCGGGCCTCCCACCCAAAATCGTCACCAAGGTCGGTGCGGTGCGATCGGTCGGTGTTGGGGTGGGTGTCGGAGTCGCCGCCCCCGCCCCCGTGATGTCCGACGCTGCCAGGGCCGACACTTCGGTGCGCGCGATTTCGAAGTCGGCCGACCCGTCGCCGTTCGTGTCCGCCGCTAGAGTGCCGCCATCGAATCGGAGTTGGTTCGCGGCACTGCTGAATTGCGATGAACCGATCCAGCCGAACGTGCCAATGCCAGACAAATCAATCTTGTCCGTGATACGAAATCCGTGATGGTGTCGCGCGACACCCCGACCACCGACTGGGCCGCCGAATAGACGAACCGATCGCTTCCGCTGCCGCCAGTCAGAGCATCGCGGCCGGACCCGTCGGTAATCGCGTCCCCGCCGGCGCCGCCCGCTATCTCGTCGCTCCCGCTGCCGCCGCTTAGGGTGTTTGCGGCGTCAGTCCCGACAATGTCGTCCGCGCCGGGACTGCCTGTCGCGTTCTCAAGATCACCTAGCAGCCAGTACAACGTTGACGGATTGGGCAGGGCCTCGTCGCTTGACCGCACCGCAAAACCGACCTTGGTGTCTACCAACGTTGACAGCGCTGCGTTCGGGAGCCAAATCGTCCGCCCTTCGTGTCTGTGCCACTTGCGTCCCAGATCGAAGAAAACAGGTTGGTTCGAGTCAGCGAATGCTGCGTGTTACCCGCGTTGGTCGACGTAGTTCTTGCCATACAGGTACTGCAGGGCCAGGACGTCCATGGCCATGGGCGTCGCCGGGTCGTAGGCGAACAGGTTGAAATCGTACGTGTCCGCGTACGACATGATGGTGAACCAGTCGAAATCGAGGGAGCCGAGGCCAATGTCGCTCAGCGTTGGCCGGCCCGTGCCACCATCGTCGTGTGGGTGCTTACGTCCCAACGCGTGACCAAGCTCATGGATGAGGAGGAACCACCCGCTCGAGCCGGGCTCGTAGCTCGGCAGGTTGTTGGCCGCGCTGTCCATATTCAAATAGACGTCGCCTGCCGCGCCGAAGTACGGCGAGACGCTGTCTACGGCGCTAGGAAAGTACGCTCGCCCCCACGTGCCGGAATTTGCGAACGGAAATCCGATTTGTCCGATGGTGACAGTAACTTCACTTCCCGAGACCCATGCGTCGGTCGGCGTCGCCCAGTACCCCACATACTGGAAGCGGACGTTGGTGAAGCTCGAAATACTGTCGAGCGCGGCTCCAACGTGTTCAACAACGCTGGCCGGGTTCGTCCAGAACTCTCCGTTGAATCCATCGGCGATGCACCAATCGATGGTTCGATCGAACGTGAGCGACCAAAAGTAGCCGCGAGTCGCCGCGTCGACGATGGCGTCGCCGGTCTGCCCGAAGAACGACGTCGATGGATTTGCCACAGCGATCCCCCTCGCTGCCCCTGGTGGGCAAGCGGGATGCTACTTGCAAATACCAACTCGTGCGCATCACGTCGGCGGAGCCGGAGGGCGCGACGGCGTCATTCGCTGGTCGGGACTAGCGTCTGTTGCCGTTGCTTGTGGCGTGTACCGCCATCCGTACCGCCTGCAGCGTCCCGTAGGTCGCCGGACCCTTCTCGTCACCGATGCGGGCACGGAACTCTTCCAGCGCCATCTGCGTGCGCGCGCCGAATAGACCGTTGGGGACACCCGGATCGTAGCCCAGCCGAATCAGGTTCTGCTGCAGGAATTGAATGGCGGCGCGGTCGGTGGCGCCCCCGTCGTTGCTGCGCGACCACGCCGCGGCCGTGCGCGCCAGGGCGGCGCGCTCAGCCTCGTTGAGCGTCGCACCGACCGACGTGGCGGCGGCGCGTCCCGCCGCTTCGCCGGAGCGCGCCGCGATCGAGAACCACTGCAGCGCCGTCATGTGATCCTCGGGCACGCCGAGCCCGCTGAGGTACATCAGGCCGAGCATCGACTGCGCCTGCACCACGCCCTGACGCGCCGCTTTGCCGTACCACAGCGCCGCCCACACGTGGTCCTGCGGAATGCCGCGTCCGTTGGTGAGCATGGTTGCAAACACGTACTGCGCTTCGTCATGGCCCTGCATTGCCGCCTCCTCCAAGAACGAAGCGGCGGCCGTCTCGTCGAGCGGCAGGCCGGTGCCGCGCAGGTAGGCGAGCCCGACATGGAACTGCGCGCCCGCGTGGTGGGCACTCGCGGCGCGCTGGATCCACTGCAGCGCCGCGCTCTCGTCGGCGGGCGTGCCGATGCCGCGATAGTGCGCCATGCCGATGGTGAACTGCGCCTCGGCGTCACCGTTCTCGGCGGCGCGCAGGGTTGGCTCCCATGCGAACGTGCGCGGCGGGATTTGTGCGACGGCGCTGGTCGCGAGGACGATCGCGCACGCGAAGGGGACGAGCGGGCGCAGGACGCGGGACATCGCTCAGCCGCCCGCGCCCAATTCGTTCGGCGTCACGAACAACGCGAGGGTGCCGCCGCCCGGGTTGATGTCGCTCCACCGCTCGGCATCGAAATCGATGCGCGCGATGCTGCCCGGCGAAAAGCCCTGCGCCATCGCCGCCAGCTGCGCGAGATCACCAGCGCCCGCCAGCGCCATGGCCAGCTCCGCCATCGCCGGGTTGTGGCCCACGACGGTCGCACTGCGCTCGCCGTCGTCGAGCGTGCGCACCAGGCTCAGCAGCTGCTCGGCGCTAGCTTCATAGATGCGCTCGTCCAGGCTCGCCTCGAGCCCCGGGTAGGAACGCGCCGTGTTCTCGTACGTCTCGACCGTGCGCCGCGACGTCGAGCACAGCACCTGGCCGAGGTCGTGCCCGAGCCCCTTGAGGTGGGCGCCCATGCGGCTGGCCGCCGTCACGCCTTCCCGAGTGAGGGGCCGGGCGTGATCGGTGGCCCCACCGGCCGGCTGGCTCGCCTTGGCATGGCGAAATAGATACAATGTCCGCACTTTTCTGAGCCCTCGTCGCGTCGGGCGGCTGTCAGCGGTCCCCAGGGTCTCGGCCCCCGGGGCCGGCTCCGAATCCGAGGATGAATCCTCAGGTTTTGAGCCGCCTTTGTCTAGCACGGGCAGGTGCTAGGAGGGAGCATGGCAGGTTGCGGGGGGTTGGTTCGTTTGGTGCGGGGCAGGAAAGGACACCCATGACCACGGCAGACGAGCAGGCGGCCCGCCACCTTGCGGACCAGGCTCTGCAGGACGCCCGCCCCGTGAAACAGCCCCGGCTTTCCCCCGAGGCAATCGCCTCCCTGGCCAAGTCGCCGGAGCGCTTTCTAAACCGCGAGCTTTCTTGGCTGGCCTTCAACGAGCGCGTCCTCGAGGAGGCCGGCAACCAGCGCCATCCGCTCCTGGAGCGGCTTCGCTTCCTATCGATCTCAGCGACCAACCTCGACGAATTCTTCACGGTCCGCGTCGCCGGCCTGTGGGGTCAGGTCAAGGCGGGGGTCAAGCAGACCTCCGACGACGGCCTCACCCCGGCCCAGCAGCTCGAACGCATCAATCAGCGCGCCAACGTGTTGATGGCCGAGCAACAGCGCACCTGGGGCCACCTGCGCGGCCTGTTGCGCGAGGTGGGCATCTCGGTGATCGACGCGTCCGAGCTGACCTCGGCGGATCGCGACTGGTTGGAGAGCTACTTCCTCGAGCAGGTCTTCCCGCTGCTGACACCGATCGCCGCCGATCCGGCGCATCCGTTCCCGTTCCTGCCGAACCTCGGCTTTGCGTTGGTGTTGCAGCTGCGGCGCCGCCAGGACAGCCAGGGCCTCACCGCCGTGCTGCCGTTGCCGCCGCAGGTGCGCCGCTTCTTGCGGCTGCCGGGCGAGGCGATCCGCTTCCTGTCGCTGGAGAACCTCGTCGAGCAATTCATCGAGCGCCTGTTCCCCGGCTACGAGATGGTCGGCCGCGGCTTGCTGCGCATCCTGCGCGACTCGGATATCGAAGTCGAAGAAGAAGCCGAAGATCTGGTGCGCTACTTCGAGCTCGCCATCAAGCGGCGCCGGCGCGGCAACGTCATCCGCCTCAAGGTCGACGCGGCGATGCCGCAAGATCTGCGGCGCTTCGTGGCAAGCGAGCTCGGCATCGCGGAAGAGTCCGTCACCGTCACCGACGGCATCTTGGGCCTCGGCGACACTGCGCAGCTCATCATCGAGGACCGCCCCGACCTGTTGTTCGAGCCCTACACGCCGCGCTATCCGGAACGGGTGAAGGAGTCCGGCGGCGACGTCGCCCGCGCCATCCAGCAGAAGGACATCCTCGTCCACCACCCGTACGAGACTTTCCGCACGGTGGTCGATTTCATCGTGCAAGCAGCGGCCGATCCCGCCGTCGTGGCCATCAAGCAGACGCTCTATCGCATCGGCAAGGATTCGGCGATCGTCGCGGCGCTCATCGAAGCGGCCGAGGCGGGCAAGAACGTCACGGCGCTGGTCGAGCTGAAGGCGCGCTTCGACGAGGCCGCCAACATCAAGTGGGCGCGCGACTTGGAACGCGCCGGCGTGCACGTCGTCTACGGCTTCGTCACGTTGAAGACCCACGCCAAGGTGTCACTGGTGGTGCGCCAGGAAGGCGGCGCGCTGGTCAGCTACGTGCACCTCGGCACCGGCAACTACCATCCGACCACGGCGAAGATCTATACCGACCTGTCGCTGTTCACTTCGGACCCAGCCATCGGTCGCGATGCTGCGCACGTGTTCAACTACATGACCGGCACGGCGCCGCCGCCCAAGCTGGAAAAGCTCGTCATAGCGCCGCGCGACTTGCGCAACACGATCTTGCGCTTGATCGAGAACGAGATCGCCCACGCGCGCGCAGGGCGGCCGGCGGCGATCTGGGCCAAGCTCAACGCCCTCGTCGATCCACAGACGATCGATGCGCTATACCGCGCCAGCCAGGCCGGCGTGTCCATCGACCTCGTCGTGCGCGGCATCTGTTGCTTGCGTCCGGGCATCCTTGGCTTTTCCGAGAACATCCGGGTGAAGAGCATCGTTGGGCGGTTCCTCGAACACGGCCGCATTGTTTGCTTCGGCGACGGCCACGGCTTGCCGCACCCCGAGGCGAAGGTGTTCATTGAGTCGGCCGACTGGATGCCGCGCAACTTCGACCGCCGCGTCGAGGTCCTGGCGCCCATCGAGAACGCCACGGTGCATCGCCAGGTGCTCGACGAGATCATGGGCGCCCTGCTGCGCGACCAGGCCCAGTCGTGGATTGAAGGGCCTGACGGCGATTACACCCGCGTTGCGTCGGGGCCGAATGCCTTTTCGGCGCACTCGTACTTCATGACCAACCCAAGCCTGTCCGGTCGCGGCAAGGCGCTCCGTCAGATGAAACCGAGTCCCAAGCTTGTCACTGACAACCGCTGAGATCCCGCGCTCCACCGCGCGCCAGCCTGCCGCTACCGGTGAGCGGCGCCTGGCCGTGATCGACGTTGGATCGAACTCGGTGCGTCTGGTCGTCTACGAGGGCCTCGTGCGCGCACCGCTGTCGATCTTCAACGAGAAGGTCCTGGCGGGCCTCGGCCGAGGTCTGCGCGAGTCCCAGCGTCTCAACCCCGACGGGCGCAAGCGCGCGCTCGCCGCCATCGATCGCTTCGTCGCCCTGGCAGGCGCGCTCGGTGCCGGGTTGCCGGAGATCGTCGCCACCGCCGCCGTGCGCGACGCCGCGGACGGTGCGGAATTCGTCGCGCTCATCGAGAAGCGTACCGGCCACGCCGTTCAGGTCTTGCGCGGCCAGGAAGAGGCGCGCCTGTCGGCGCTCGGCGTGTGCGCGGCCATCCCGGAAGCCGACGGCATCATGGGCGATCTCGGCGGCGGCAGCCTCGAACTCATGCAGATCGACCAGGGCAAGCCGGAGGAGGGCATCACCCTGCCGCTCGGCACCCTCATGCTCGCCGGCAGCACGCGCCCGAAGGCTGCCGAGACCGTCACAGCGGCCCTCGGCCAGCTTGAATGGCTATGGAAGCAGAACGGCGGCCGCACGTTCTATGCGGTCGGTGGGGCGTGGCGCAGCTTTGCGCGCCTCGACATGACCCGGAAGAGCTACCCGCTGCACATCGTCCATCACTACCGCATGGGCGCCCCCGAGGCGATGAAGCTCGCTGAGGCGATCGCCGGCCTGTCGGAGAAGTCCGTGCAGGGCCTGCAAGGCATCGACAAGGGCCGCGCCGACACCATGCCGCTCGCCGCGCTCGTGCTCGGCCGCATTCTCTACATGTCCAACGCCAAGGACGTCGTGTTCTCGGCCAACGGTGTGCGCGAGGGCATCATGCACGACCGCCTGTCGCCGCGCGCCCGCAACAGCGACCCGCTGCTCGAAGCGGTGACGCGCATGGTCAATCGCTCCGGGCGCGGTGCCGCGGTCGGTGAGGAATTGCGCCGCTGGACCGATCCGCTGTTCGCCGATGAATCGCTCGCCGACGGCCGCATGCGCTCCGCCGCGTGCCTCTTGTCGGACGTCGCCTGGATGGTGCACCCGGACTACCGCACCGCCGAGGCGGTCAGCACCATCCTGCACGCTCCGTTCGTCGGCATCGATCATCCCGGGCGCGCTTTCGTCGCACTCTCGGTCGGCGCCCGCTACGACGATGAGGAAGCGCCCGACCGCATCGAGCAGGCGCGCTCCCTCCTCGAAGACAAGGACCAGCAGCGCGCCGAGCGATTGGGCCGTGCGCTGCGCCTCGGCCACACCCTGTGCGGCGGCGCGGCCGGCGTGCTGCCGGCAACCAAGCTGACGCTTTCCTCCGACACGCTGAAGCTCAGCGTGCCGCCGCGCCACGCAGCACTGCTCGGCGAGAAGATCGAGAAGCGTCTCGAGTCCCTCGCCAAGGCCTACAACCGCAAGCCCGAGTTCTCCGTCGAGGGCTAGTTAGAGGGTCCGCGACGAACGCGGCGACGTCGTGCTCGCGGCGCAGCCGCAGCAGGCGCGCGTGCTCGCCGTGGGCTGCCATCGCCTTCGTGATCTTTGGACCGATGGTGTACGGGAACGTCCAGATGTAGCGCAGGACCTTCAGGTCCGGCAGCTCTTCGGGACAGTTCGGCGCCATGTCGGGCCGCGAGCGCCCGCGCCACTCGAAGGCGCGCGCGAAGATGCGGCGGGTACAGGTCGTGCGCGGCAGGTCTACCCACACGACTGTGTCCGCGCGCCCGAAGCGGGCAGGGAAGGTGCGGCTGTAGTTGCCTTCGGCAACCCAGCGGTCGCACGCCGCCAGCGCGTCGACCAGCGCGGTGGACGCAGCGCGCTCTGACTCGACCCAGCCCGGCTTCCAGAACAGTGCGTCGAGATGATGGATCGGCAGATTGAGCCGCTGCCCAACCTCGCGCGCGAGCATCGACTTGCCCGCGCCGGCGTTGCCGACGATAACGACGCGCCGCATCGTTACTTTAGGGTTGCTAGCCGGCCGCCTTGACTCGCGGCGGCGCTTCCTCGGCCATGCGCGGCAAGGTCACCAGCTCGACGCCCTTGCCTTTGCGCGCCGCCAGCGCGACCCGGCCGGAAACAAGGCGCTCGGCATCCTCGCCGAAAACTTCGTTGCGCCAGCCATGCAGCAAGCGCGACCCGTCGCTCGTGCCCGCGGCGATATCCTCCAGCTCCTCGCTGCTTGCCACCAGTTGCTGCGCGACGTCGTGCTCTTCGCACTTCATCTTGAGCAGCACCTTGAGCAGCGCCACCATCGGCCCGATGCCAGACGGCACGCGCCGCATCTTGTCGCGTTTGGGTAGGCTGGAATCGGGTTCCGCCAGCGCGGTCTGTACCGACTCGAGCAGCGTGCCGCCCGACGAGCCATCGGCGAGCCCCTTCGAGATGCCGCGGATGCGGGCGAGCTCGGCGCGGTCGCACGGCGGGTGTGCGGCGACGGCGATGAGGGTCTCGTCGCGCAGCACGCGGCTGCGCGCCAGGTCGCGCGCTTGCGCCTCGCGCTCTCGCCATGCCGCGACCTCGCGCAGCACTACCAGAAAGCGCGGGTCGGTCGAGCGCACCTTGAGACGCTCCCACGCCTCATGCGGCTCGGTCACGTACGTCGCCGGATCGGTGATGGCGGCCATTTCCTCGGCCACCCACGCGGTGCGGTCGGTGTCCTCGAGGCGTTTGCTGAGCTTCTCGTACACCGTGCGCAGGTGTACCACGTCGTCAAGCGCGTAGCGCAGCTGGCGATCGGTGAGGGGACGGCGGCGCCAATCGGTGAAGCGCGAGTGCTTGTCCAAACGGGCGTTGGCCAGCCGCGTCACCAAGGTCTCGTAGCTGACCGATTCGCCGAAGCCGCACACCATCGCCGCGATCTGGGTATCGAACACCGGCGTTGGCGCCTTACCCGACAGGTGCAGGAAGATCTCGATGTCCTGCCGGCCGGCATGGAACACCTTGAGGGTCTCCTTGCGCGCCAGTAGCTCGAGCAACGGCGACAGGTCGATGCCCGGCGCGAGTGCGTCCACGGCGACGGCCTCCTCGGCATCGCCGATCTGCGCCAGGCAGAGCTGCGGCCAGTAGGTCGTCTCGCGGATGAACTCGGTGTCGATGGTGACGTAGGGCGCCGCCGCAAAGCGCTTGCAAACTGCCGCGAGCGTGGCGGTATCGGTTACTAAGGTCATGGCGCCGTGTTCTACACGAAAGGCCGGGCCAGGGGGTAGCTGAACCGCCGGCCTTGTGGGGCCAAAGGGGCTGCGCGGCCAGGAGTCGTGGCCATGGCCGCCCTTGACATTGCCACGCCGGACGTGCGGCACTCCGGCCGCTTCCGGCCAGCCCGGCCATCGCTTCAGGCCAACCCCGGAAGCGGCACCCAATCACGGTTCGCTGAACAAGCCCGCGCGCGTTCGCGCGCTCCCGGCGATCAAGGAAGAGCCACCCCATGGCCCTGCACACCTATCGTACTCACACCGCGGGCGACCTGCGCGCGTCGCACGTCGGCCAGGTGGTGAAGCTGTCAGGCTGGGTGCATCGCAAGCGCGACCACGGCAACCTCCTGTTCGTCGACCTGCGCGATCACTACGGCATCACCCAGTGTGTGGTGGAGCAGGGCGAAAACACTTTTGCGAGTGTGGACTCCCTGCGCGCCGAGAGCGTCGTGACCGTGCTCGGCCGGGTCGTTGCCCGCAGCCCGGAGACGGTCAACCCGAACCTGCCCACCGGCGCGGTCGAGGTGCGCATCAGTGCCCTCGACGTGCTATCGGCCGCCGAAGAGCTGCCGATCCAGGTGTTTGGCGACCACGACTATCCGGAAGACTTGCGCCTGCGCTATCGCTACCTCGACCTGCGCCGCGACAAGCTCCACCAGAACATCATCCTGCGCAGCAAGGTGATCACCTCGATCCGCCGCCGCATGGTCGATCAGGGCTTTACCGAGTTCCAGACGCCGATCCTGACGGCAAGCAGCCCGGAAGGCGCGCGCGACTACCTCGTGCCGAGCCGCATCCATCCCGGCAAGTTCTACGCGCTGCCGCAGGCGCCGCAACAGTTCAAGCAGCTCTACATGGTGGCGGGCTTCGACCGTTACTTCCAGATCGCGCCGTGCTTCCGCGACGAGGACGCCCGCGCCGACCGCTCCCCCGGCGAGTTCTATCAGCTCGACGTCGAGATGAGCTTTGTCGAGCAGGACGACGTCTTCAACGCGATCGAGCCCGTGATGCACGGCATCTTTACCGAATTCGCGCCCAAGAAGAAGGTGACGCCGAATCCGTTCCCGCGCATCCCGTACAAGGAGTCGATGCTCAAGTACGGCAACGACAAGCCGGACCTGCGCAACCCGATCGTCATCGCCGACGTCACCGACGCCTTCAAGGGCTCGGGCTTCGGCATCTTCGCCAAGGCCATCGACGGCGGCTCGGTCGTGCGCGCCATTCCGGCGCCCGGTTCTGCCGGCCAGCCGCGCTCGTTCTTCGACAAGATGAACGACTGGGCCAAGGAAGAGGGCTGGCCCGGCCTCGGCTACATCATCTTCGAGGGAGACGCCGCCAAGGGTCCGATCGCCGGCAAGCTCGATGCCGCCCGCCTCGGCGCCATCAAGAAGGCTGCCAACCTGAAATCGGGCGATGCCGTCTTCTTTGCCGCCGACAAGCCGGGCAAGGCCGTGCAGCTTGCCGGCCTCGCCCGCACGCGTCTCGGCAACGAACTCGGGCTGATCGAGAAGGACGCGTTCCGCTTTTGCTGGATCGTCGACTTCCCGATGTTCGAATTCAACGAGACCGACCAGAAGGTCGACTTCTCGCACAACCCGTTCTCGATGCCCCAAGGCGGCATGGAGGCGCTGACGTCGCGCGACCCGCTCGACATCCTCGCCTACCAGTACGACATCGTCTGCAACGGCGTGGAGCTATCCTCCGGCGCCATCCGCAACCACTTGCCCGACGTGATGGTCAAGGCGTTTGAGATCGCCGGCTACACCCGCAAGGACGTCGAAGAACGCTTCGGCGGCATGTTCAGCGCGTTCCACTACGGCGCCCCGCCGCACGGCGGCACCGCCCCCGGCATCGACCGCATCGTCATGCTCCTCGCCGAGGAGCCCAACCTGCGCGAAGTCGTCGCCTTCCCCATGACCCAGAAGGCTGAAGACTTGCTCATGGGTGCCCCGGCCTCTGTCAGCGAAAAGCAGCTCCGCGAAGTCCACATCCGCGTCCAGCTGCCCGCCGCCCTGCAGAAGAAGGCCGCGACCTAGAACTCGAGTCCCTCCCCCATACCTTGGGGGAGGGTTGCGCAGGCTTGGTGAGCGAAGCGAACCTAGCCGAAGCTGGGTGAGGGGAGGGAGACCCGCCACTCGTGAACCTCTTCGCCGACCCGGATGCCGCCGTGCGCTATGCACGCGGGCGGCCCTACTTCCATCCTCTGGTGATGGAACGCCTGCGGCCGATCATCGCCCCGGTTGGTCGGCTCTCGCACGGTCTCGACATCGGGTGCGGCACGGGTCAATCCAGCGTCGCGCTGGCGGACCTGGTCGAGGATGTGCTCGGCATCGACTCTGCGGAAGCGATGATTGAGCGTGCCGAAGCGCACCCGCGAGTCCGATACCTGACTGCGGCTGCGGAGAGCGTGCCCGTTCCCGACGACTCAATCGACGCGATCACGACCGCGCTCGCGTTTCATTGGTTCGATCGCCCGCGCTTCTTGCGCGAGGTCATGCGAACCCTCGGGCCGTCCGGCTGGTTCATCAACTACAACGATGGCTTCTCGGGAGAGATGGAAGGGAACGCCGCGTACGGGGAGTGGAACCGGCAGCACTATGTGCGCCGCTTCCCTGCGCCGCCGCGCGATACCGCCCCGTTCACGGATGACGACGCCGCCGCGGTTGGGCTCGCGGCGGTGGCCCGTCAGCGCTTCGCCCACGAAATCTCATTCGATGCGCCGGCGCTCGCCGACTACCTCTGCACGCAGACCAACGTGGGCGCAGCGATTGCGGCGGGCCGTGAAAGCCCCACCACGGCACGCCACTGGCTCATGGCTGCTATCGCGCCCTTCTTTGAAAGGGCCACGGCGCAATTCAGATTCTACTGCAGCATCGACGTATTCCGGCGCACGCCATGAGAGGCTATCCCTTCGCCGCCGCCTCCAACTTCGCGACGTCGATCTTCTTCATCTGCAGTGTCGCCAGCATGGCGCGGCGGATGGCCATGGGGAGTCTCCGTCGTAAGCGCGGCTAGCGCGTCTGCGTTGCGGCGAGTTCCCGCACGACCTCATCCATGCGGTCGAAGCCCGGCCGCAGGCCTTCCTCCATCGGCGAAGCGAGCACGCCGTCGCGCGCGGCGCGCGAGACGTACTTCATCGTGCTCACCATCACCGTCTTGCCGTTCTTCTCGGTGAGCGCGACCGTGTTGGTCGACTCGCCCGGGTACCACGGCTCGTCGAACTGTTCGGTGGCGACGAAGCGCTCGGGCGACTTCACCTCGGTATAGACGCCACCCCAGCCCATTTTGCGGCCGTCGGTATGGGTCGTGACGAAGCGGTACTTGCCGCCGACGCGCAAGTCGATGTCCACGACGGTCAGCGTCCAGCCCTTGGGACCGAACAGCCAGCGCTTCAACAGCTCGGGCTTGGTCCACGCGTCGAACACCAGCCGGCGCGGCGCCGCGAACGTCCGCGTCATGCGGATCTCGGTGTCGCCGTGGGCTTCGACCTTGAGGTCTCCGGTCTTCTGCATAGCGCTGTCTCCTACTTCTTGCGGATACGGGGTTTGGATGCGGCGCGCGCTTCGGTGGCCTTGAGGTCGTTCAGAAGGGCATCGAGCTGCAGAAAGGTGCCCTCCCAGTGTTTGCGGTAGTTCTCGATCCATTCGTTGGCGATGGCGAGCGGCGCCGCCTCGGCTCATGGCGAACGGCTCGGCGAGCTCCGCCACCGACGCCTCGCCCGACGCCAGCCGCGCCAGGATGGCGCGCCGGGTAGGGTCGGCGAGCGCGGCAAACGTGGCGTCGAGGTTCTTCGGGAAAAATTGATGAAGGCGATGTTGTCGTTGCTTAGGCCCTCGTTCGGGTCGCTGTGCAGCGTGAAGGTCACTTGGCGACGTTCGCCCATGCCTGCATCGCCTGCGCGGCGGTCGTCTGTTGCGTGCTGTTGAAGGGCGACTGCGCCTCCGAGAAGGGCGCCAGCGACGACGTGACGAAGCTGTAGGTGACGGCCGCGGGCTCGTTGAAGTGACCGACCCCGTTCCAGTGCCAAGTGAAGGTTGGGTCCAGAAGACCGCCGGCGGCGGTGTTGCCCGGTACGTAAGCCATGATCCCCCACGGATGCGCGCATCCCCCGATGGCGCGTTAACCAAGGGAGAGCAGGTGGGCAGCGCGGTCAACGCGCCGCGCCGATTCCTTCCTCGAAAGAGGTAGAGGTTAGCGGACCTTCTCGGGCCGCGGCTCCCACCGGAACAGCCGCACCGCCAGTACGCCACCGGCGATGCCCCACACCGCCATCACGGCGAGGTGCGGCAGGATGGCGTACGTCGCGCCCGCGTCGCTCCACGCGAAGCCGCTGCCGTGCAGGGTCGGGTTGAATGCGCCCGAGAACGCGCGGGCGAAATGCTTCAAGGGAAAGAAGTCGGCGACCGTGGTCAGCCACGATGCCGACGATGCCGAAGGCGGGATGAACACCTCGGAGATGAACGCGAGCGGCACCAGCGTCGCCGCCGCCATGGGCGGGGTCGCATTGGCGTTGGGCGACAGGGCGGCGATCAGACAGCCGAGCGCGGCAAAGCACGACACGCCCACCAGGAACGTCACGAATGCGGCCGCGAGAGTACGCGGGTACAACGCGACCCCGTAGCCGAGCACGCCGATAGTCACCATGAGGATGACTGCCAGCAGCGCCACCCATGCCGAGGACGTCAGGCGCCCACCGAGCATCAGCCACGGCGGCATCGGCGTGCCGCGGATGCGCTTGAGCACGCCGAGCTCGCGCGACGTAACCAGGCTCATCGACAGGTTCCAGTAGACCGTCGAGACCGCGCCATAGACCGCGAGCGCTGGCGCATAGAATTGCGATGCCGTGACCCCAAGCGGCGTGATGCGGTCGTTGCCGAACAACGCCGCGAACGTCAGCAGCATCAGCAACGGAAAGATGACGCTGAAGAACGCCGCGATCGGCGAACGCCAGAACAGGCGCTGCTCCGCACCGAACTGCACCAGGAACAAACGCAAAAGGCTGGGCCGCGTCATGTGCGGGTCAGGTCCAGGTAGACGTCCTCGAGACTCGGCGGCATGACGGTTAGCCCGTCGAGCTCGATGCCGCGTGCCAATGCCCATGCGGTGACCGCGTGCAGAGTCTCGGTGGGCGCCTTGGTTTCCCCCTCGACCCAGCCGCTACCGCTCGGCACAAACGGTGCCGGAAGGCCATCGAGGCTCGTTCCCTCCGGCGGGCGGAAGCGCACGCGCGCGCCGCGCAGGTGACGGTCGCCCAGCGTCGCCGGCGTTCCCTCCGCGACAATGCGGCCGCGGGCGATGACGGCGATGCGGTCGGCCAGGGCCTGCGCCTCGTCCATGTAGTGGGTGGTGAGCACGATGGTCTTGCCGAAGCCGCGCAACGCGCGCACCAGGTCCCACGCTTGGCGCCGCGCCGAGGGATCGAAGCCAGTCGTCGGCTCGTCGAGGAAGATCAGGTCCGGATCGCCGACCACGCCGAGCGCCAGCTCCAGGCGCCGCCGCTGTCCGCCCGACAGAAGCCGCACCTGGGAGCGCCGCTTCTCTTCCAGTCCGACGACGCGGATGACGTCGTCCACGTCCTTGGGTCGCGGAAACAGCGATGCGTGGTAGCGCACCGTTTCGACGACGGTGAGTTCGCCCTCCAGGCCGCCCTCTTGCAGGACGATGCCGATGCGCTCGCGCATGGTGCGACCGCCGCTCGCCGGATCGAATCCCAGCACGCGGACATTGCCGCCGTCGCGCCGGCGATGCCCTTCGAGGATTTCGACCAGGCTCGTCTTGCCGGCGCCGTTCGGGCCGAGCAGGGCAAACACTTCCCCCTCGGCGATCGTCAGGCTGACGCCATCGACCGCGGTGACACCGCCGTAGCGCTTGACGACGTTCTCGACGGTGACGGCTGCCACGCTCACTACTGGACCTTGACGTCGTGAACGTTGAACCCGACTCCGGTGGCGTCGCGCTTGTAGTCGACCACGGCGGTGATCGGCTTGCCGTACGCTTCGGCAAACCAAGTCTCGCTCCACCCTGCGGCCGTCACGGGAGTCAGCGCCTTGATGTCGCTCACGCCAAACTGCGCGATGTCACGGCAACCAGCCGTCCCCATGAGCGCAATCACGGCGGTGCGGATGACGTCCGTTTCGAGCTTCAGGTCGCCGCGAAAATCGCCCGGCAACACCCCCGTTGAGGTCAGCGAATTGATGCCGCCCTCGACCCGCGCGAGGATACGGCGGCTCGCGGTGGTGCCGCAGCGGTCGACCTCGACGTGGGTTACCCAGGCGCCGGCCTCGATGCCGCGCTGCGTGATGTTCGGAGGCGTGACGATCAAGAATCCCAGAACCCGCGTCACCTTTGGTTCGGCGCACTTCGCCTTGAACACGGCGGCTTCGTTCCCAGCCACGGCTTCTTGCAAGAATGCTCGGAACGATGGTGAGCCGATAAGTCCCGAGAGCTGCTGTTGCTCCGGTGTCATGCCTTGCGACCACGCAGGCGTAAGCGCGAACAAACCAACTGCCACGACGGCCGCCGTGGCCAAGGAACGGATGGGCATCATGGAATCCTCCCCTCCAGGATTGCCCAAGAAGTGTACATCGAGCGGTCCGCTCGGCGCTCCTGTGCCGCGTGATCCCCGACGTCAGCGCATCGGTACGGCCGTGCCGTCGTTCATGAGCCCGACGCGCTCTGTCTGGATCTTGTCACCGGGCGTCGTGATTAATGCCACCCCCCCCCCCGATGGCTGGGGGGGCGCAGCATACGGCCAAAACGAAACGGGGAGGACCATGGTCCTCCCCGCCGTATCCACAGTCGAACTTGAAGGCTAGGCCTTCAGGTTCTGATTGAAGAAGTCGACCGTGCGCGTCCAGGCCTGCCTCGCCGAGGCCTCGTGGTAGCGCGCGGCGTTGGTGTCGTTGTTGAAGGCGTGGTTGGCGCCATCGTAGAGGAACACCGTCACGTTCTTGCCGGCTGCCTTCGCCGCATCGACGTACGCGACGTTACCGGTGTTGGTGCCGGTATCGAGGGCGCCGAGGTGGACCAAGTGCGGCGCCTTCACGTTCGCCGCCAACGCCGCCCAGCCTGTGCCGCCACCATAGTAGGTGACGCCGGCCGCAACGTTGGCCGGGGTGTCGGTGGACGTCATGATGTCATTGACGCGACCGCCGCCCCAGCAGAAGCCGACGACGCCGACCTTGCCGTTCGAATCCGGACGGGCCGCAGCGAGCTTGGCGATGTTCTGCAGCTCAGCGACCGCCTTGGGCGGCTGCACTTGGCCGAAAATCTGCGCCGCCGCTTCGTCGGTGCCCGGATAGCCACCGGCCATGCTGAGCAAATCGGTGCCGAGCGCGAGGAAGCCTTCGACGGCCATGCGACGAGTCACGTCCTCGATGTGCGGGTTCAGGCCGCGGTTCTCGTGGATGACGATGACGGTCGGCAACCGGCCAGTCGCGGTGCGCGGCTTGGCCACCAAGGTCTTCACCTTGACGCCGTCGCCGCCGTCGATCTCTTCGCGTGTCACGGTGATGCGCGCGTCGTTCGGCTCGACGATGGCGGCCTTGGCGTAATTGTTCTCGAGCAGCGGCAGCAGCGCGGACGCCGCAACGGTGCCTCCGGCCATCATGGTAAGGCGATCGACGAACACGCGGCGCGGCATCATCGCGTGCGTGTAGTCATGGAAGAGTTCGATGTACTTCTGGTCGACCTTGATGGGCTGAGTCATACGCGGGAAGCCTCCCTTTGGTCCTGTTGGCCCGAGACAACGCTCCCCTCCCGGAAACGCGCTCTGCATAAGCCTAACGGTAGCCGGGGAGGGCCGAGGAGGGTAGGCCTCGTCGTTCACAAAATCGCGGCCCCCCCGGGTGTAAAAAGGCCAGCGAACTTAGTGTGGCCTATGGCAACAGCCGCTCGGCGAATCCACCGCGCAGGCAATGGTCGCTCGCCATGCTCGATCCGTAGGCGCCCGCCGGCAGGATGGCGATCCGGTCACCTCCGGCAAGCGGCGGCAGCATCCGGTGGCGCGCGAACACGTCACCCGATTCATTGATGTTGCCGCCGATGCTGAGTCGCTCGGTCGCCGCCGCTAGAGGCCGGTCGACGACGACGAATTCGAGCTCCAGTCCGTAGTGGGCGGCGTAGACGTTGGCGGCCTGGCCGACGTCGAGTCCCGCCCAGTGCTCGCCATTCTTGGTCCAGGTGGCGGTCACGCGCGCCACCAGCATGCCGCTGGTCGCCACCAGATGCGTGCCCAGTTCGCAGGCGATGGTCGGCCCGCCGTGTCCGAACACCGCGGCGATCGCCGCAGCCCAACGCCCGGCGCTGAGCGGCTCGTCGGCCTGGCGCAGCCGCCCGCCCAGGCCACCGCCGACATTTATGCAGCGCAGGTCCGGCACGCGCGGTGCAAGTCCCGCGAGCACGCCGAGCGCCCGGCGGAAATCGGCCTCATCCCGCGCGCGCAGGCCCCAGCCCAAGTGCATGTGCAGGGTGTCCACGACGAGCCCGGCGTCCGCTGCCGCCATCAGCGCGTCGCCGGTGTCCTCGGGCACCAGCCCGAGCCGGCTGTCGCCGTAGTCGGTACGGCTGTTGACGCCATAGCCGACGTGCACACCCGGATCGATGCGCAGGCCAATCCGCGTGCCGCGCGGCACTAGCTCCGCGTAGCGGCGCAGCGTGGGAGCGTGATCGAAATTGACGTGCACACCTGCATCGGCGAACGCATGCAGATCGCTGTCGGAGAGAGACGAGGCCGTCACCGAGATCTGTGCGGACGCAAATCCGGCACTGCGCGCCACCGCGAGCTCGCGCGGCGAACAGGCATCGATATCGGCACCTTCGCGGCGCAACAGATCGAGGATGGGGCCGAAGCGATTGGCCTTCATGGCGTAGCAGATGCGCGCATCCCGGAACGGCGCGAGCGCCGCGCGCACCTCGGCGACTTGAGCGCGCACGCGCGCGGAGTCGTAGAGGTACAGCGGCGTGTCCGTCTCTGCCGCGAGCGCCGCCACGCTGCGGCCGGCCATCTCGAGTCCGGCGGCGCCAATGGTGAGCGAGCCGCCCAGCCACCAGGGCGCTGTCATGCGACGCGCGCTTGCCGGCGCTGTGCTTCCCGCTCAATCGCCGCGCGCAAGTCTGGCCGGGTCTGCAGCAAGGCCAGGAACGGACGCCGACGCAGCGACAGCAGTACGCTCGGCGCCAGCGTCCGCACAGTCGCCGAGCGCGGTTGGTCGTAGAGGAGCGCCGTCTCGCCGAAGTAGTCACCGTCGCGCAGCGTGGCGATGCGCTTGGGGCCGTCGGCGTCATCCGCGATAACTTCGAGGTCCCCGCGCGCCACGATGAAGAATCGGTCGCCGGGATCGCCCTGGTGCACCACCTCGCGGTCGGCGGGGTAGATCTCCGGCTGGAACTGCTGCGCCAGCATCTCGAGGGCGTCGGTGGAGAGATCGCTCAGCAGCGGTAGCTGCTTGAGGCGCGACGCCTCTACCGTGGCCCAGTCGCCCTCGGAGCTGATGCCGAATCCACTCTGCTTCGCCCACAGCCGCGAATAGACGCCGCCGTTGCGCTGCAGCTCTTCGTGGGTGCCGGCTTCGACAAGCGTGCCCGCGTCCAGAACGAAGATGCGGTCGGCGCTGGTCGTCGACGACAGCCGGTGCGTCACCGACAGCACCGTGCGCGAGCGCCCGACCCGTTGCACCGTCTCGTTCACCGCTGCCTCGGTCGCCGGGTCGAGGGCGCTGGTCGCCTCGTCGAGGACCAGCACGGACGGGTTGCGCAGCAGCGCGCGCGCAATGGCAAGACGCTGGCGTTGGCCGCCCGACAGGCGCACGCCACTCTCGCCGAGCATCGTATCGAGGCCGTTGGGGAGCTTGTTGACGAGGTCCAGCAACTCGGCGTCGGCGAGCGCGGCGCGCAACTCTTCGTCGGATGCGTCGGGTCTGCCGACCCGCAGGTTGGCCCGCACCGTGTCGCGGAACACGACGTTGTCCTGGAACACGACCGCCATCTGGCCGCGCAGCGACGCCTGCGTCAGATCGCGCACGTCACGACCATCCCACCGCACGGTGCCCTGCTGGGCATCGAAGAAGCGCAGCACCAGATTGAGGACGGTGGACTTGCCCGAGCCGCTCGGCCCAACGAACGCGCAGTACGTGTTGTGCGGCACGTGCAGGCTGACGTCGCGCAGGATCGGCCGGTCCGCCGCATAGCCGAAGGTGACGTGATCGAGTTCGATGCCGTCCGCCAGCGGCGTCGCCTCGCCGGGGTTGCTGCGGTCGGTGACGCTGACCTCTTCCGCCAGCGCCTCGTCGATGCGTCCGAGCCCCGAATCCGCCGCGATGAAGTACGGGTGCGACCACGTGATGGCGGCAACCGACGCGCTGAGGCCCGTCGATAGGGCGTAGAACGAGACCAGCGATCCGATGCTCATGTCGCCGCCGAACACCAGGAGCGAGCCCACCACCAGAACGCCCATGTTGAACGCCAGCATGGTGACGTTCGGCGTCCGCTCCACCAGCGCGCCGAGGATTTGCGCCCGTGTCGACAATGCCAGGTAGTTACCGAGGTTGTGGCGGAACCGCGCCAGCCGGCTGCCCTGCATGCCGAACGCCAGCACGGTCTGGTGCGCCGCCAGGTCCTCGTGCACGCGCGCCGCGAACTGGGCCTGCTCCTCGCGCACGCGCCGGCTCGCGCGCAGGGCGCGACCGCCGAGCAGCGTTGGTCCAGCCGTCGACAGTGCCAGTCCCGCCGTCGCCAGCAACGCCAGCTTCCACTCTAGCGTGAACAGCAGGCCACTGCTGATGCAAAGTCCGAGCACGCCGGTCAGCGCCCACGGAATTCCGGACGCAAGACTTTGCTCCACCGCGCTCAGGTCCGTCGTGAAGTGCGCTACCAGGGTCGGCGTCGCCGTCTTGGCGTGGAACCCGACGCTCTGGCGCTGCAAGCGCACGTAGAGGCGCTCGCGCACGCCCGCCAGCAGGGTCTCGCTCAGGCGCGCGTGCAAAACGTCCCGCCCGATCGCTACGACGCAATAAAGGACGGCCGCGCCCACCACGCTGCCAAGCAAGGGCACCAGCAGCGCCGCGTTGCGCGGTGTCAGCACGTCGTCGATCAGCACCTGGATGACGAGCGGCAGCAGCGCGCTTTCAAACGCGCTGGTCGCCAAGAACAACGAGGTCACGAGAAGGAAGGCCGGCCAGTGTCCGCGCACCAGGGTCGGCAACCGGCGGAGGAAGCCAAACATGCTACGTCGTCATGTCTGTGATCGTGCCGAACGAAGCGCCCATGGGTTGTCCGCGACGTCGACATCTTCGGGCGGAGCGCCCCGCATAGTCGAGGCGCGTGCTCGGGCAGGGCTCGCTGCCGTCGGCCCAGCGCCAAAACGGCACGGCGGCGCGTGCGAACGGCAGCAACGGCTGTGGCACGTGGCGCGCGCGCGGCAGGGAGGCCAATATCTCGGCGTCCCACGCGTCCCACAGGCGCATCGCATCGTCGCCGCGCACGGTTCCCCGGCACGTCGGCGCTCCGCACGCACAGCGCAAGGAACCGGACAGGTTGAGGACGCCGTACTCGCAGGTGATCTGCTCCCCGGCGGCGATGTCGCGCACGGCGATGTCGAATTGCTGGCCCAGCCCGCGCATGCTCGGCTCGCAGCTGTGGTTGAGCCGGCGGGCGAGGTCCCAGCACAGGTTGTAGTCGCCCGCGCTGTCCACGTAGGCGTAGCGCTCGAGCACCGCGCGATAGTCGGCGCCCATCCCATCGACCTCGGTGGCGGTCAGCACGCGGTCGAAGTGACACGCCACCCACAGCAGGGTGCCGCGCGGGATCGCCGCCGTCGCGAACACGCCAAAGCCGACGGCGGGCGAGACGAACCGCAGTTCCGTATCGGGATGGATCATGGGCCCCCGGCACCATACCGGCGCCCGCCGCGAGTTGCCAACCCGGCCGTTCGCTGCCGCTTTGGCGCGCCGCGGGCACCTTGGCCTTGGCGAGCGCATGGGACTAACATCCCGACGAGTTTGGATAGGGGAGGGTTTGGGAATGGCGAAGACTCCGAACGAGGTGACACCGTTCGCAGACGCCGAGCCGGTTGCTGCCAATGGCTTGCTGCATCGCCGCATGTTCTTGAGCGGCGGCGCATTCTTTGCCGGGGCGGCGTCGCTCAGCGGCTTGCTCAGCGCGCAGCCTGCATCCGCGCAGATGGCGACCGTGCCGGACTGGCGCAAGGAACCGGGCAAATCGTTCACACCCTACGGCGTGCCGTCGAAGTTCGAGGAGCCGGTGCAGCGCCTGGTGACGGTGCGCGCGAACAGCTATCCGAGCCCCGGCGCCGGTTCGTCGCGCACGCCGCTGCATCTTCTGGAAGGCATCATCACGCCGAGCGGCCTGCACTTCGAGCGCAGCCACAGCGGCGTGCCCGACATCGATCCCGACCGCCACCGGCTCCTGATCCACGGCCTCGTGCGCCAGCCGCTCGTGTTCGACCTCGAGTCGCTGATGCGCTACCCGCGCGTCTCGGCCATCCACTTCATCGAGTGCGCCGGCAACAGCGGCGGCGGTTGGGCCGTCCAGCCGCCCGTCGGCTTCGTCGGCACCATGCACGGCCTCCTCTCGTGCTCGGAGTGGACGGGCGTGCCGCTCCACTACCTGCTCGAAGAAGCCGGCATCGACCCCAAGGCCAAGTGGATCCTGGCCGAAGGCATCGACGCCTCCGGCATGAGCCGCAGCGTTCCCATCGAGAAGGCGCTTGGCGACGCAATGGTCGCGTTGTTCCAGAACGGCGAGCGCATCCGGCCCGAGCAGGGCTACCCGATGCGCCTGTTGCTGCCCGGCTGGGAAGGCAACATGAACGTCAAGTGGCTGCACCGCATCAAGCTGACCGAGGGCCCGACCTACACCAAGGACGAGACCTCGAAGTACACAGAGCTGATGCCGGACGGAAAGTCGATGCAGTTCACCTTCCCGATGGAAGTGAAGTCGGTCATCACCCGCCCGTCCGAGGGCGTCAACATGCAGGGCCCCGGCTTCTACGAGATCTCCGGATTCGCCTGGTCGGGCAACGGCAAGATCAAGCGCGTCGATATCTCGGCCGACGGCGGCGCCTCATGGGCCGAGGCGGCCCTGCAGGAACCGATCGCCAGCCGCGCGCTAACGCGCTTCCGCCTGCCGTGGCAGTGGGATGGCAAAGAAGTCATCCTGCAAAGCCGCGCTACCGACGAGACCGGTGCCGTGCAACCCACGCGCGCCGAGCTGATCGGCACCAAAGGCGTCAAGAACGCCTACCACTACAACGGCATCACGACCTGGGAGATCCGCCAGAGCGGGTTGGTGAAGAATGTTTGGGCATAAGGTTCTGCTCGGCGGCATGACCGCCGTGGCGCTCGTCGTGGCCGGCGCAGCACTCGCCATCGACCCACCCAAGCTCGGCACCCCGGCGCCGGAAATGCTGATCCGGCTGTTCGACATCAGCATCCCGCCCGACGGTACCGGCCTGCCGGCCGGCCAAGCCACCGCAAAGCAGGGTGAGGCTGTGTTCATGGCGCGCTGCGCCGCGTGTCATGGCGAACGAGGCGAGGGTGCCACCAACGATCGCATCGCCAGCGGCATCGGTACGCTGCAGGACGAGGTGCAGACGTTCAAAACCGTCGGCAGCTACTGGCCCTACGCGACCACCCTGTTCGACTACGTGCGCCGCGCCATGCCGTACAACGCACCCCTGTCGCTCACCGACGAGGAGGTATACGCGGCGATCGCCTACGTCCTGTTCTTGAGCCGGATCGTCGGCGAGACGGACGTCATCGACGCAAAGTCCCTGCCGGCCGTGAAGATGCCCAACCGCGACGCGTTCATAAACGCCTACACGCCCGGGTGAATCTCGCCCTTAGCTTGAATGTGTTGCGCAGTAGCGCAACCAAGGGACTGGACCACGGCCGGTGGATCAAAAAGGGCGGGCCGAGCCTTGTGGGCATGTCATGCGAAGGCATGCTCCGCATAACTGGCTCGGCCCGCCTAGTCGATCAGGGAGGATTTACCAAAGGACTACACAACGCGCGGACAGGAGAACCCTCGGCGGTGACGAGGGCCCAGCATCCGTCCGCTATCCACCCGCATGGGACTCCAGGGCAGGAGCCCCGCGTGGGCGAATCTCGGAACGGGGTGTGTGTACTCAACCTGCGGTCACGCCGGAGGCGTGACCCGCCCCCGCCCCGCCGAACGTCTCCAGCTCGCGGGCAAACCCCGCGCCGTGCATCACCGCAATCCGTGCGGATCGCACCTGCGCCTGCCATTCGTTGAGGCGGGCGATGAACGTGGCGAGCCGCGCTTGCGCCTCGCGGTCGTCAAATCCTTGCACGCCGGTGCCCCGGCGCGTCTCGAGGGCGCGCTGGCGCTCGTGGTAGCGCCGCAGCTCGGCCTCGATCTCCGATTCGCAATGCTGGACGGCGCTGAGCGGGGCCATTCGCCTAGGCCGCCCGCGCGCGGCTGCGCGCCAGTATCTGGCTGATGACGGTGCGCAGGTCGGCGACCTGGTCCATCAACCCACCGATGTGGTCGGAGAGCCGCCGATGCTCGGCGAAGTCGTCGCCGCTGGCCTGATTGCGGGCGATGCGGGAGCTGACCTCCGCCAGCCTGTTCTGCGGTTCGCACATGTCGCGCGTCAATGCGTCGACATGATCGAGCAGGCTGGCGAGAGATTCACTCCGCATCTGGGACCTCATGAGCAGCCGGTGGTACCGCCGCAGGTCACGCACTTGAGGCACGTGCCGTTGCGCACCAGGGTGAAGTTGCCGCACTCGCCGCACGCGTCGCCTTCGTAGCCTTTGACCTTGGCCTCGATGCGCCGCAGCGTGACACCGACCGCCTCGGACGCGCCCGACCCGGCGGCGACGCTCACCGTCTCAGCGACCGTCATGGTGGTGTGGTTGTGGGCGACGGCATGGCCGCCGGCCATCGCCAGCATGCGCGGCGCCTCGCCGACTGCCGCCGCCGGCATCTTCGCCGTCGACACCAGGTACGGCTTGTGGCCGCGCACATAGCCGTTGCTGGCCATATCCACGCGCGGGCTCTCGCCGACGGCGGTGGCCTCGCGCGGGCGCTCGCCGCCGCCCATGGCGTCGGGACGGAGGTTGTCGGGCGACACGTGCGCAAGGTCAGTGCGGTTCAGGTACGACACCGCCAGCTCGCGGAACACGTAGTCGACCAGCGACGTCGCCATCTTGATGGCCGTGTTGCCCTCGACCATGCCGCTCGGCTCGAAGCGCGTGAATGTGAACGCTTCGACGAACTCGTCGAGGGGGACGCCGTACTGCAGCCCGATCGAGATCGCGATGGCAAAGTTGTTCATCAAGCTGCGGAAAGCGGCGCCTTCCTTGTGCATGTCGATGAAGATCTCGCCCAGCGAGCCGTCGTCGTACTCGCCCGTGTGCAGGTAGACCTTGTGGCCGCCGACGGTGGCCTTCTGCGTGTAGCCCTTGCGCCGTTGCGGCAGGCGCTTGCGGCGCGCGACCCAGGCCTCGGCCATCTTCTCGGCCGCCGCCTTGACGCGCTCCGGCACGGCGGGAGCCGGGGCAGGGGTGGTCGCAGCCGCGGCGAGCGGGGTGGCTTCCTGCTCGTCGTCGTCGGCGATATCGGCGCCGGCGATGGCGGAGGCCAACGGCTGCGAGAGCTTGGAGCCGTCCCGGTACAGGGCGTTGGCCTTGAGCGCCTTGGTCCACGACAGCTGGTAGGCGTTGCGCACGTCGTCGACCGTCGCCGCGTTCGGCATGTTGATGGTCTTGGAAATGGCGCCGGAGACGAACGGCTGCGCCGCCGCCATTGCCAGGATGTGGCTCTGCCACGACAGCGAGCGGACGCCGCGCGCGCCGCACGGGCTGGCGCAATCGAACACGGCCATATGCTCGGGCTTCAGGTGCGGCGCACCTTCGACCGTCATGGCGCCGCAGCAGAATAGGTTGGCGGTCTCGATCTCCTTGGCGGTGAAGCCGAGGTGGCTGAGCAGATCGAAGGTCGGATCGTTGAGCTTCGCCGGGTCGATGGCGAGCGTCTTGGTGAGGAACGCCTCGCCGAGGACCCACTTGTTGAAGGCGAAGCGGATGTCGAAGGCGGTGGAGAGCACCTGTTCGACGGCGTCGATCGAGTCGTGCAGGAAGCCCTTGGCCATCAGCGCCTTGTGGTCGATGGCCGGCGCGTTTTCGAGGGTGCCGTGGCCGACCGCATAGGTGACGATGGCGTTGGCGCGCTCCTCGTCGTAGCCGAGCGTCTCGAGCGCCAGCGGCACGCAGCGATTGATGATGCGGAAGTAGCCGCCGCCGGCGAGCTTCTTGAACTTCACAAGGGCGAAGTCCGGCTCGATGCCGGTGGTGTCGCAGTCCATCACCAGGCCGATCGTGCCGGTCGGCGCGATGCAGGTGGTCTGGGCGTTGCGGAAGCCGTGCTTGGTGCCGAGCGCCAGGGCGCGCTTCCACGCCTCGCGTGCGGCGACGACCAGCTCGGTGTCCTCGCAGTTGTCGGCGTCGAGCGCCACCGGCTCGGTGTGCAGGCCTTCGTACTTGCCGCTGAGCGCGCCGGCGGCGCGCGCATGGTTGCGGATGACGCGCAGCATTGCCGCGCGGTTGTCCTCGAAGCCCGCGAACGGTCCGCGCTCGGAGGCGATCTCGGCAGAGGTCGCATAGGACACGCCGGTCATCAGCGCGGTGGCGGCGCCGCAGATGGCGCGGCCTTCCTCCGAGTCGTACGGAATGCCCGAGGCCATCAGGTAGCCGCCGAAGTTGGCGTAGCCCAGACCCAGCGTGCGGTAGCGATAGCTGAGCTCTGCGATCCGGCGCGACGGGAACTGCGCCATCATCACCGAGACTTCCAGCACCAGCGTCCACAGGCGCGTGGCGTGCGCATAGGACTCGGTGTCGAGGGTGCCGTCAGCGCGACGGAACGTCATCAGGTTGAGGGAGGCGAGGTTGCACGCCGTGTCGTCGAGGAACATGTACTCGGAGCACGGATTGCTGGCGCGGATGTCGCCGCCGGCCGGGCAGGTATGCCAGTCGTTGATGGTGGTGTGGAACTGCACGCCCGGGTCGGCCGACTGCCAGGCGGCCTCGGCGACCTTCTCCCACAGTTCGCGGGCCGGCAGTTTCTTGTGAACCTTGCCGTCGGAGCGGCGCGTCAGCGTCCACTCCTTGTCGTCGCGCACCGCCCGCAGGAAGTCGTCGGTGACGCGCACGGTGTTGTTGGCGTTTTGGCCGGAGACGGTGAAGTACGCCTCGCCGTCCCAGTCGGTGTCGTAGGTCGGGAACTCGATGTCCTTATAGCCCTGCTTGGCGAAGTCGATGACGCGCTGGACGTAGTTCTCCGGCACCTGCGATTGGCGCGCGGCGCGGATCGCCTTCTTCAACTCGGGATTGTCGGAGGGCAGGAAGCGGCGCTCGCCTTCCATAGCGTGGCACGCCTTCATGATGGCAGTCAGGTGCTTCTGGTTGACGCGAGAGCCCGTCACCAGATTGGCGACTTTCTGCTCTTCCAGCACCTTCCAGTCGATGAAGCGCTCGATGTCCGGGTGGTCCATGTCCACCACGACCATTTTGGCAGCGCGGCGCGTCGTGCCGCCCGACTTGATGGCGCCGGCGGCGCGGTCGCCGATCTTGAGGAAGCTCATCAGGCCCGACGACTTGCCGCCGCCCGACAGGCGTTCGCCGTCGCCGCGCAGGGCCGAGAAGTTGGAGCCGGTGCCCGAGCCGTACTTGAACAGCCGCGCCTCGCGCAGCCAAAGATCCATAATTCCGCCGTCCTCGACCAGGTTGTCCTCGACCCCCTGGATGAAGCACGCGTGCGGCTGCGGATGCTCGTACGCGCTGGTCGAGCGCGTCATCTCGCCCGAGCGCCAGTCGACGTAGTAGTGGCCCTGGGCCGGCCCATCGATGCCGTAGGCCCAGTGCAATCCGGTGTTGAACCATTGCGGCGAGTTGGGCGCGCCCATCTGCGCGGCCAGCATGAAGCGCATCTCGTCGTGGAACGCGTGCGCGTCGGTCTCGGCGTCGCTCTCTGCCGTGCCGAAATAGCCGCCCTTCCACGCCCAGTACGTCCACGTACCGGCGAGGCGATCGAACACCTGGCGCGCGTCCTTCTCGCCGGTGCTGCGCTCGGCAGCGGGGAGGGACTCGAGGGCCGCGGTGTCGGCAACCTTGCGCCACAGCCACGACGGCACGTCGTTCTCTTCGACGGCACGCAGGCGGGACGGGATACCGGCGCGGCGGAAATACTTCTGCGCCAGAACGTCGGCGGCAACCTGGCTCCACGCGGCGGGCACGTCGAACGCGTCGAGCTTGAACACCACCGAGCCGTCGGGATTTCGAATCTCCGACGTCGCCGTGCGGAACGGAATCGACTCGTAAGCATCCCGACCAGCGGTAGTGTACTGACGCGCAATACGCATTTTCTTTCCCCCTAGCGAACCGTGCTGCCTCTGTTGACCGGAGGCTGCGGACGACAGGATTCCCCGCCCCTAGTAGCGTGTCAATACACAACCACTAGATACGGTGTTCACCCTAGGCGCGCCGAAGGTGCTGGGAGGATTGGGGAAATGGAAACAGGTCTGCCGCCAATAATGGCGGCCAACTGTACCTTGCGATTACTTTGCGGAGCCCTGGGACAGGGCTCGAATCCTTAGGGCACCCAGGCGGAAGACCCCGCAATCGATCGCGCTGCTGGCGGACGTCCGGCGCCGAGCTGATTTCCTGAAGGAGGCTCGGAGCTGAGGAGACGCTGACGATCGACCATGAGGCCTTCCGCTGGTGCCCTAGGGGCGCCGACCCAACAGGATGGGGCCGGAACCTCTTGAGGCCCAACATCTAGACATCCGGCCTCGCAAAGCGTCAACCACATTTTGTGACCGAAATGTGACCCACACACACAATATAGTTTCACCGGGTTCGGCCGGGCAGGGAGGGGCCGTATGGACGGAAGCCGCCCGGCGGGCCATAAAGACAGCCCATGAGCCTCATTTCCCGTCTGTTCTCCTGGTGGGCCAACGAGCCCCTCGGCACCTCCCTGTTCACGCGCTTCCGCGGCGAGCTGGTCGGCACCGACACCAACGGCAACCGCTACTTCCAGGAGCGCGGCACGATCAAAGCCAGCCGTAGCCGCGGCCGCCGCCGCTGGGTCCTCTACAACGGCGCCGTCGAGGCCTCCAAGGTGCCGCCCGAATGGCACGCCTGGCTGCACCACACCGTCGCAGCACCACCCCAGGCCGACCGCCGCCGCCACCGCTGGGAGGCGCCGCACATCGCCAATCTGACCGGCACCCCCAACGCCTGGCGCCCGCCCGGCAGCCTCAGTTCGCCCGCCGGCACCAAGCGCCCGCGCGGCACCGGTGACTACGAAGCCTGGAGCCCGGGCGACGACTCCAAGCGGCCAAATTGATCAGGCACGTCTAGCCATGCAGCAGAGCCCGCTCGAAGTCCTGCTCGGCGCCGCGGTCATCGTCATCGCCGCCGGCTTCCTGTTCTTCGCCTTCAACATCACCGACAGCCGCGCCGTCACCGGCTACGAGATCGCCGCGCGCTTCGAGCGCGTCGACGGCCTCGAGATCGGCGGCGACGTGCGTATGGGCGGCATCAAGATCGGCACCGTGCGCAGCCAAACCCTTGACCCGCAGACCTACGTCGCGGTGGTGCGCTTCTCCATCGACAACGCCATCAAGATACCGACCGACTCGTCCGCCTCGATCGAATCGGAAGGCCTGCTCGGCGGCCGCTACCTCAACATCGTCCCGGGCGGCGACGACCGCATGCTCGCGCCCGGCGAAGAAATCCGCTTCACCCAGGCCTCCGTCAGCCTCGAGCAGCTGCTCGGCAAGTTCCTCGGCGGCGGCATGACGACGCCGCAAGCACCCGCGCCCGCCGCGCCAGCGCCCGCGATGCCGGTGCCTTTGCTCGCCCCCTAGTAGGCCGATGCGAGGGCTTCTACTCGGCGCCGCCTGCGCGCCGCTGCTGCTTTGGGCGGCAGCCGCGCCGGCACAGGTCGCCGAGCCGAAAATCGCCGTCCTGCAGGGTCTCGACAAGGTCACCGCCCGCATCTCAACCCTGCGCGCCCCCATCGACCAGGGCATCCGCTTCGGCACGCTCCTCATCACCGTGCGTGCCTGCTCCAAGCGCCCGCCCGAAGAGCCCCCCGAAACCTCCGCCTTCCTGGAAATCTACGACCTGCGCCAAGGGGCGGGCCCGGTGCTCGCCTACTCCGGCTGGATGTTCGCCTCCAGCCCCGCGCTCGCCGCCATGGAGCACGCCGTCTACGACATCTCCGTCATCGACTGCGTCCCGGCCCCGCGCTGAGTCGCATTATGCGATTCACGGGGCATCCTATTGCAAAAACTCCTCATGCGCGGGCTTGACCAGGCGATCCACGCGGCGCATGACGGACTCATGCCGCGCACGTTGCAGCAGTGGATTTTCGGCATCGCGTCGTTCGTCGTCGGGTTCGCGCCCATGACGTTCGGCGTCATCCGCGCCTGGAACAGCGGCGACAATCGCATCTTCTGGATGGCACTCATGGCCACCGTGATGGCCCAGCTCATCGCGATGATCGCCCGAGCGAACTTCGGCGTTCCGCGCATCGTGCCACAGGCGCTCGTCACGCTGGTGTTGGCGACGCTTGCGGCGGGAGGGTGGGCGTACGTGCTGGGTGCAACCGCGGCGCCGGGTATTTGGCCGGTGGCCCTGGTGTTCGGGCTGTGCCTTGCGGCCCGTCCCGTATTGGAGGCGCGTTCGCGCCCCGCGCCGGAGGCCTAGTCCTCCGGCATCTCCGCGACACGCGCCAGCATCAGCACCTCGTCGGGCGAGGCGTTCGCCGCCAGCCGGTGGAAGTCGGCATCCTTCGCCACCGCGCCCTTGAGGCGCTTCAGGTACTCGGCGCGCGAAATCTCCACGGCGCCGAACTTCTGCAGGTGGGTGGTCACGAACTGGGTGTCGAGCAGGGTGAATCCGCCCGCGCGCAGTCGCGCGATCAGATAGACGAGGGCGATCTTGCTGGCATCCCGGTGCAACGAGAACATGCTCTCGCCGAAGAACGCCGCGCCCAGCGACACGCCGTACAGCCCGCCGACCAGCTCGTCGTTCTCCCAGCACTCGATGCTGTGGGCATGCCCGATCGAATGCAGCCCGGTGAACATCTGGATGATCGAGTCGTTGATCCATGTCGTCCAGCGGCCGGGGCGGGGGCTGGCGCAGCCCTCGACCACCGCCTGGAACGCGGTGTCGGTGCGCACTTGATAGGGCGCGTCGCGGATGGTGCGCGCCAGGCGCTTCGGCACATGGAACGTCTCCATGGGCAGGACGCCGCGCTTGTGTGGGTCGAACCAGGAGATGTGCGGGTCGTGCCGGCTCTCGGACATCGGAAAGATGCCCTGGGCGTAGGCACGTAGCAGCATGTCGAGTGTGATGCGGGTCATCTTGCAGACCCGAGTGTGGGAAGCGCCGGTGTTCTCCTCAGCGCCACGAGCCCATGGACCGCTCGAGCCAATGGACGTCGTACGCTCCGTTGACGAAGTCCCCGTTGGACACGAGCTTGCGGTGCAGGTCGATAGTCGTATCGATCCCGCCGATCACGAACTCTTCGAGCGCGCGCCGGAGCCGCATCAAGCATTCGTTGCGAGTAGGCCCATGGACGATCAGCTTGGCAATCAGGCTGTCGTAGTAGGGCGGCACGCTGTAGCCCGCATACAGCGCCGAGTCGACGCGCACGCCTAGACCGCCCGGCGGGTGGTAGTCCGTCACCCGTCCGGGAGACGCGCGGAACGTCTTGGGGTCCTCAGCGTTGATGCGGCACTCGATGGCGTGGCCGTTGAAGGTCACGTCCTTCTGCTCGTAGCTGAGCGGCGCGCCGGCGGCGATCTTGATCTGTTCGCGCACGATGTCGATGCCCGTCACCGCTTCGGTGATGGGGTGCTCGACCTGCACGCGCGTGTTCATCTCGATGAAGTAGAACTTGCCGTTCTCGTACAGGAACTCGACCGTGCCAGCGCCCAGGTAGCCGAGCTTGGTCAGGGCGCGTACCACGATGCCGCCGATCTTGTCGCGGTCGCCGGCATTGAGGGCGGGCGAGGGGGTCTCTTCCAGGATCTTCTGGTGGCGGCGCTGCAGCGAGCAGTCGCGCTCGCCCAAGTGGATGACGTGGCCCTGGGAGTCGCCCAGCACCTGCACCTCGATGTGGCGCGGCGTCACCAGGTACTTCTCCATGTAGACCTGGTCGTTGCCGAACGCCTTGCCGGCCTCCGAGCGCGCCATGCTCAGTGCTTCGCTCAGCTCGGCCTCGGACTGCGCCACCTTCATGCCACGGCCGCCGCCGCCGGCGGTCGCCTTGATCAGCACCGGGTAGCCGATTTCCTTGGCCACCCGCTTGGCGTCGGCGTCATTGCTAATCGGCCCGTCCGAGCCCGGCACGCACGGAATCCCTAAGCTCTTGGCAGCTTCCTTGGCGGCGATCTTGTCGCCCATCATGCGGATGTGCTCGGGCGTCGGACCGATAAACGTGATGCCGTGTTCGCCGACGATCTCCGCGAAGCGCGCGTTCTCGGACAAGAACCCGTAGCCCGGGTGGATGGCGTCGGCGTTGGTGATCTCCGCCGCCGATAGGATCGCCGGAATGTTCAGGTAGCTGTCGGTTGCCGGCGGCGGCCCGATGCATACCGCTTCGTCGGCGAGCCGCACGTGCATGGCGTCGGCGTCGGCGGTCGAATGCACCGCGACCGTATGGATGCCGAGCTCGCGGCAGGCGCGATGGATGCGCAGCGCCACTTCGCCGCGATTGGCTATGAGAACCTTTTCGAACACGGGCGCGACCCTCCGCGGACCCGCTACTCGACGATCAACAAGACTTGGCCGTACTCGACCGGCGAGCCGTCCTTGATGACGATGCGCCGCACCGTGCCGGCGCGCGGCGAGGGGATCGGGTTCATCGTCTTCATGGCTTCGACGATGAGCAGCGTCTGTCCCTGGCGCACCTGGGCGCCTTCCTCGACGAACGGCTTGGCGCCGGGCTCCGGCGCCAGGTAGACCGTGCCGACCATGGGCGAGGTCACCGCGCCCGGATGGTCCTTGCCGAACTCTTCCTTGGCCGCCACCGCCGGTGCGGCCGCAGCTGCGGGCGCCGCGGCCATGCCGGCCGGCATCGCCATCATGGTGGGGCCGGCCGAGCGCACCACGCGCACGCGCCGCTCGCCCTCGCTCCACTCGATCTCGGTGAGGTTGTTCTCCGTCAACAGCCCCGCCAGCGCCTTGATAAGATCGCGATCGACCTTGTCGGCCATGTCAGCTCCGCTTCTTCTTCGTTGGCCGTGCGGCGCGAGTCGCCTTCGCCGCGCTCGCCTTCCGCGTCTTGCCGTTGCGTCCTAGCACGTGCGCCATGGCATCGACCGCCAGCACATAGCTCTCGCTGCCGAACCCGCAGATCACGCCTTCCGCCTGGCGGCTGATGTGCGAATGGTGCCGGAAGTGCTCGCGCCGATAGATGTTGGACAGGTGCACCTCGACGACCGGCAGCGCCACCGCGGCCAATGCGTCGGCGATCGCCAGGGACGTATGGGTGAAGGCGCCCGCATTCAGGATGATGCCGGCCGCCTGGCCCTTGGCCTCCTGGATCCAGCCGATCAACTCGTGCTCGGCGTTGGACTGGCGGAAATCCACGCTCAGCCCACGCCCCGCCGCGCGTTCCTCGGTCTTGGCGCGGATGTCATCGAGCGTCTCGCTGCCGTAGATATCCGGCTCGCGTGTGCCGAGAAGGTTGAGATTGGGACCGTTGAGGACGAGGACAGAGTCCATGCACTGGGCAGGGTTCGGGGCCGGGGCCGAAAAAGACGCAGCCCGCCTCAACGGGGCCTGCGTTGTTTATAGCACGCAGGGCGGAAGGTGCAACGAAACCGCCGTTTCCGCGCCAAGTCGTCTAGGAGGCGGGACCCTCGGCCACCAGCGAGTCCGTCGTCACGTGCAAACGGTCGCACAGGGTGACCGCGAGGTTCCACAGCATGCGGCCCGCGGCGACCGGCGCCGTCGTCATCAGCTTCTCGAAGAAGTCCTTCGACAGCATCAACAGTTCGACGTCGTTCAGCGCCACCACGTCGGCGGTGCGCCGGTGCGGCGAGAGCAGCGCCATCTCGCCGAAGATGTGGCCCTTGCCCAGCGTCTGCAGCACCACCGTCTGGCCAGACTTGGCGCGCTTGCGCACCTCGGCGGCGCCCGACAGCACCGTGAACATCTCGGTGCCGGGGTCGCCCGTGCGCACGATCGGCTCGCCGCCGCGTGCCCGCAGGATCACCCCCGACTGCACGATCTTGTCGATGTCGTCCTTGTCGACGCCGCGGAACAGCAGGTTCTCGTCCGTGTACATGCGTTCGGCGACGTAGCGCAGGAACTCGTCGGTGCCCATCAGGCGCGCGATGCTCGGCTGCGCATACGCCGAGAACGTCTGCGCAAACCACTGCGCGTGGCGCGCATCGTTGGTGTAGTCCGCCGCAAAGCGCGCGAACGGCGAGTGCACCCGCGACAAGTGCTGCACGTCGTCGGCGACCAGCGCCATCGGCAGCCGCAGGCCGAAGTCCGGATCGGTGATGTTGGGCCGGAAGCGGCGGAACCCCATACGCTCGTACATCGGCACCAGGGCAGGGTTGCCCTGCACGAACGTCATCCACGCGCCGTTGGTGCGGATGTGGCGGTAGGCGGCCTCCAGCGCCAGGCCCATGGCTCGCGTCTGCCGCCACTCGGGTGCGACGTTCAAGTAGCTGGAGAACATCAGTTCCTGCTTCGGCACCGCCGCCAGCACGCCCTCGAGGTCGTAGCGCTCGACGTATTCCACCGGCAGCGCGGTGGCACCCCAGGTGTTGCGCACGCTGGCGACGACCTCGTTGCCGTCGCTCACGTAGAGGAGCGTCGCCTTCTTGTCGTGGCTGTCCGAGTACGACTTGCGGGTGTGGTCGGCCGCCGCCGGCCGCTTGCCCATCTCGTCCACGTAGATCCGGTAGCGCAGGCGGTAGCACGCCTCGCGCTCGTCCGCGGTCTCGGCTACGGCGACGCGGAGCGCAGGCTCCGGCGACTTCCCCGGGTCGACGGCATTCATCGGTTGTTTCCTAGCCGACGCCCGCCGCCTTGCCCAGGGGCGATCTGTCGCTCGCCAAGGTCCAGCTTGGTTGATCGGCGCCCGGCGCGCCCCCATACTTCCGCTCCATCTGCATTTCTTGGCCGCATACAGTTGGCTGTGTTCATTTGTGATCCCATGCGTCTGACCATCAACGGCGAGGCTCGGGAGTTCCCGGCCCCCCTCAACGTCGATTCGCTCCTGGCCAAGCTCGGCTTCGACGCGCGCCGCGTCGCCTTCGAGCGCAACCTCGAGATCGTGCCGCGCTCCGCCTACGGCGCCACCGAGCTCGCCGAGGGCGATCGCGTCGAGATCGTGCATTTCATCGGTGGCGGCGTCGGGCCGGAGGCCCGCATACAGATGACCGGGCCAGCGGCCACGCTCGACGCAGCCGACGGCGACCCACTCGTCGTCGCTGGCCGCAAGTTCACCTCGCGCCTCATCGTCGGCACCGGCAAGTACAAGGACTTCGAGCAGACCCGCGCGGCCGTCGAGGCGTCCGGCGCCGACGTCGTCACCGTCGCCGTGCGCCGCGTCAACATCGCCGAGCCGGGCCAGCCCATGCTCTCCGACTACCTCGACCCGCGCCAGTACACCTACCTGCCCAACACCGCCGGCTGCTACACCGCCGACGAGGCCGTACGCACGTTGCGCTTGGCGCGCGAGGCGGGCGGCTGGAGTCTCGTGAAGCTCGAAGTGCTCGGCGACAAGAAGACTCTTTATCCCGACATGATCGAGACCCTGAAGGCGGCCGAGGTCCTCATCAAGGACGGCTTCGACGTCATGGTGTACTGCACCGACGATCCGCTGTTTGCGAAGAAGCTCGAGGACGTCGGCTGCGCCGCCATCATGCCGCTCGCCGCGCCGATCGGCTCCGGCCTCGGCATCCAGAATCCGATCAACATCCGCCTGATCGTCGAGGCCGCGAATGTCCCCGTTATCGTCGACGCCGGCGTTGGCACCGCATCGGACGCCGCCATCGCCATGGAGCTGGGCTGCGACGGCGTGCTCATGAACACCGCCATTGCCGAGGCACGCGATCCGATCCGCATGGCGCACGCCATGCGCATGGCGGTCGAGGCCGGGCGCCAAGCGTATCTCGCCGGCCGCATGCAGAAGCGCCGCTACGCCGATCCATCCTCGCCGCTCGGCGGGCTTATTTAGGGGCGCCATGACGGGGTGGGGGAGGGGCCGGAAGAGGGCAGCGGCGGCGCTGGCCGGCGCCATGATGGCGCTGACGGCCGCGACGGCATCGGCCCAGCCCGCGCCCGCGGCGATTGCCACCCACGCCGACCGCGTCATCGGTGCGGCGGTGCAGCAAGGCGACGCGCCCGGTGTCGTCGTCGCCGTCGTCCAGAACGGCGAGATGGTCCTGCTGCGCGGCTATGGTTTCGCCGACGGGCAAAGCCGCGTCATCGACCCGAACACCACCTTGATGCGCCTGGGTGGCGTCAGCCACCTCGCCACCGCCGCGACGGCGCTGGCGGCGGCCGAGGCGGGCACGGTCCGCCTGCAGCAGGACGTGCACCCGTTGTGGGAGCGCGCCGGCCTTGCCGTGCGCGGCCCGTCCACGGTGACGCTGCAGGATCTGCTCACGCACTACACCGGCTTCGGCGATCGCATCCTCGGCCAGTTCGCACCGGCCGAGGCCGGATGGCAGCCCCTGGTCGAATACCTGAATCGCGCCATGCCTGTTCCGGCGCTGCGCCCGCAGACGGCGACGCTGCCGTCCGCCCACGCGCTATCGCTGGTCGGCGCCACGCTCGAAGTGGCCGGTGGCGTGCCGCTGCCGACGCTCGCCCAGCGCCTCGTCTTTGGGCCGCTGGCGATGGACCAGACCACCTTCGAGCCGCGCCTGCCGGCGCCGGTGCAAAGCCGCCTCGCCACCGGCCACCGTTGGGCGCGCGATGGCCTCGAAGCGGTGCCGTACGACTATCCGCAGACGTACCCGGCGGTGGGCGTCGTCACCACCGGCGTCGACATGGGGCGCCTGATGCAGGCGATCCTGCGCGGCGGCGTCGCGCCCCTCGGCCAGCGCCTGTGGACCGAGGAATCCAATCGCGCCCTGCTGACGCGCCGCGCCACCAACGACTCCAGCATGCCGGGCCGCTCGCTCGCCCTGGTCGAGACGCCCCTCGGCGGCCGCATCGTTTGGAAGATCGACGGCCTCGCCAACGGCTTCTCCGCCAGCCTGACCCTGGCGCCCGACCTCGGCCTCGGCATCTTCGTCGCCGCCAACGCCGGTACCTTCCGCGGTCTCGGCGATCTCAGCCCGGCCGGCGCCCTCGTGCGCGGCTTCAGCCTCGGCCTGATCGAGGCGCTCTATCCGCCGGTGCCCGCCGCGCCGGTGCCGACGCGCAACATCGCGCCCGACGACCGCGCCGACTACGGCGGGACCTACCGTTCCGCCACCATCGACCGCGACACGCCGCTGAAGTTCCTGCGGCTGGTCAACTCGGTGCACGTTGCCGATCAAAGCGACGTGCGCATCGTTGTGGGCAACGAGGTGTTCCAGAAGGTCGGTCTCGACCTCTTCCAAGGCGGCGCCAACTTCGTGAAGTTCCTGCGCGACGACGACGGCAACGTCACGCACCTGCTGCGCGCCAACGAAGTGCTCGAACGTGCGCCGCTGTTCGAGTCCGACGGCATGCAGCGCGCCTTCATGGCGGTGACCTTGGCCCTGTTCGGACTCGGCGCCGCCATCTCGCTGCTCGCTTTGGTGCTGCGCTGGCGGGGCGCCCGCGCCAACATCATCGGCCTGCTCTCGGCCGGCGGCGGGTTGTTGCTGATCGCCTGGTTCGGCTGGCAGGTCGCCAACTTCAGTGTCGGCGTCGCCTTCGTGCACGGCGTCGAAGGGTTGCCGTTCCCGAAGATCGCCTGGCTGCCGCCGCTGATCCTGGCGCCGGCGGCGTTCCTCTACGCGCTGTTCGGAATCGGCCTGAAGAACTTCAACCGCTACAGCCTGATCGGCATCGCCATCGGCTGGGCGGCGTTCTACCCGGTCCTCACGACCTGGAATTTCTTGGGCTAGGTCCTTGGTTGCGTCATGGCCGGGCTTGCCCCACTGCTGTCCGGCTGATGCTCAGGGTCCAGGCCGAGGTGCAACTTGATGCCGCCCTTCGCCCAGGCTTCGACGCGCTTGCCGGCATAGATGCGCGTGGCGTCGATCAGCCGCAGTGCCTGCTTGCCGACAGCCTTACCGCCGAGCGGCGCACACAGCTTGCTCGCCACCGCTTCGAACAACGCCGCTGGGCGAGTCGCGTTGGCATCGGCCAGCGTAGAACGCGCAGCGCCGGCGAAACCAAGATGCGCGAGCACTCCAGGATGGCGCTCCAGCACGCGCTGCAGGTCGCGCAGCGAACGCGCGCCCGAAAGCTGCGCGCAAACCATCGTCACGACGTGGCCCCACTCGCTGAGCGCGCGCTTCTTGCGGCCAACTCGAAGGACGTCCGCGGTTCGATCGAACCAGCCCCGCGGCACCGCTTTTAGCAACTGACCGAACACCGTAGATTGGTACCGCATGGCTTGGGCTCTCCGAGCTTCGATTCGCCTGAGTTCTCGACAAACCCAGTTGAATCCAAGCCATGCACCTCGTCCACTGCACCCGTAACCGGACAGCAGTGGGCTTGACCCGGCCATCCATCGACGTGCGAACGGGATGCGTGGGTGAAGCCTGCGCATCACGAACTGCTACCAGAGCCAGGTGCCGGGATCGGCGATCGGCTCGCGCCTCGACAGGCGACTGAAGCCCATGATCGTGCGCACCGCCACCCAGATCCAGAAGGCGAGCAGGATCAGCACGCCGATGCCGATCAGGAACGTCACCATCGCGACGCACAGGATCAGGAACCCGATCCAGAACGTGCGAATCTGAAAGGCGTAGTGGGAGTCGAGCCACGTCCCCGCCGTCTTGTCGCGATTGGCGTACGCCAGGATCACGCCGATCAGCGCCGCGACACCGGTCGCCAGGCCGACCAGGTACAGCACGTACACCACCATCGGCATGGTGATGTCGTCGGCGAGGACATCGCCGAGGCGGTTGGTCGCGCGGGTGCCTTCGGTCACGGGGACGCTCGATTGCGGAGGGGTGGGCTCGCCAGGATCAGAGATGGGAAGCCTCCCCGGAGCTACAAGCCGTTCTCGAACAGGGCGCGGATGTCTTTCTCACGGGTGATGGCCACCGCGCGCCCGACCTCTTCGCCGTTCTTGAAGATGATGAGCGTCGATTGGGTGCGCACCTTGTGGTCGGCGAGGAACGCGCGCTCGCTGTCGAAATCGACGACGTAGCCGACCGCATCCTCGTACGCCGGCTCCTTCATCAGCCGCGTGATGATCGGCCCCTGGGCGCGGCAATCGGTGCACCAGTCGGCGTGCACCGCGACCAGCACCGTGCGCCCGGCCTTCATGTCCTCGGTGAAGTAGGCCTGCTGGTAGTCGTACCACTGGCCGCCGTCGGCGCCGACCTGGCGCACCGGCGCGGCGGCAATCGCCGCGTCCAGCTCGGTCGGCACCAGCGACGCCTGACGTCCCTGCCACAGCACCGCCGCCACCACCGCGGCGACCGCGACAAAACCCGGAACGATGACCCAGCGCATGGATGGCTGCATGAATGTCCTACGTGGCGAGTAGCCTGCCGCCGCGCAAATGATACACCCGCTTCAGGCGCGCCAGTAGGGCAGGGTCGTGGGTCACGATCAGCAGGGTCGCCCCGGTGGCTGCAGCCTGGCTCAGCAACAGGTCGATGACGATGCGCCCGGATTCCGCGTCCAGGCTGGCCGTCGGCTCATCGGCCGCGATCAAGCCGGGTCGGTTGAGGAGGGCGCGGGCGATGCCGACGCGCTGCTGCTCGCCGCGCGACAGCAGGGCAACCGAGGTGCGCGACGCCGGTGCCTTGACCAGCTCCAGCAGCTCCTGCGCCCGCCGCCGCATCGCCGGCCCGATGAAGAATCCGTCGAAGGTGCGCGGCAGTAGCACGTTCATCATCGGCGTCATGCCGGGGATCAGATGAAAGTCCTGGAACACGAAGCCGATACTCTGCCGGCGCCACTTGTCGCGGCCGCGCTCGGTGAGCTTGGTGATGTCCACGTCGCCCCAACGGATGGCGCCGCGATCCGGCCTCTCGATGCCAGTCAGCGCATACAGAAGAGACGTCTTGCCCGAACCCGATGGCCCGGTGATGCCGACCACAGCGCCCGGCTCGATCTCCATGCGCTCGATGTCGAGCACTGTGAAGCGCTCGGCGCTCGCCGACGCATAGGTCAGCCCGAGGTTCTCGACGCGCAGGGTGCCGACGCGGGTGGCAGCGGAGGTGTCCATCGAGCGCGATGGAAGCACAGAACCCTGCGGCGAACCAGTGTTGTGCGCCGGCCTTGGTGTAGGATCGCCTTCCATGAGCAATCGATCGATACGGCCGAGCGACTCCGGCCCGACGTTCCGCGAGCTATTCACTCCCAAGCTCGTCACGGTGCTGCGCGAAGGCTACGGAAGTGCCGCACTGCGCGCCGATGCGATCGCCGGGCTGACCGTGGCCGTGGTCGCATTGCCGCTCGCGATGGCGATCGCCATCGCCTCCGGCTCGACGCCCGAGCGCGGGCTGCTTGCCGCCATCGTCGGTGGATTTCTGGTCTCGGCGCTCGGCGGCAGCCGCTTCCAGGTCGGTGGGCCGGCCGGTGCGTTCATCGTGCTGGTGGCCGCCGCGGGGCAGCGCCATGGCCTCGACGGCCTGCTGCTGGCCACCACGATGGCCGGCATCATGCTCATCGCCGCCGGCTTCCTGCGCCTCGGCACCTACGTGAAGTACATCCCATACCCGGTCACGGTGGGGTTCACCGCGGGGATCGCCGTCATCATCTTTGCCAGCCAGATTCGCGACCTGCTCGGCCTGCGTCTGACGGAACCGGAGCCCGGCGAGCTCCTCCCCAAGATCGTCGCCCTGGCGGGTTCCGCCGGCACAATTAACCTGGCCGCGGTGGCGATCGCCGCGGCCACCATCGCCCTGATCGTCGCGATCAAACGCTGGCGTCCGCAATGGCCGGCGATGCTCATCGCCGTCGCGGCGGCTGCCGTCGCCACTTCACTGGTGGCGCTACCGGTCGAGACCATCGGCACGCGCTTCGGCAGCATTCCTGCCGGCGTGCCCGTGCCGCAGCTTCCCGTCTTCTCGCTCGACCTGGCCCGAGAGGTGCTGCCCGACGCCGTCGCCTTTGCGCTGCTCGGCGCCATCGAGTCTCTGCTGTCTGCCGTCGTCGCCGACGGCATGACGGGACGCCGCCACCGTTCCAACAGCGAGCTCGTCGCCCAAGGCGTCGCCAACCTGGCGTCGGCCGCGTTCGGCGCCTTGCCGGTCACCGGCACCATCGCGCGCACCGCTACCAACGTCCGCGCCGGCGCGCGCGGGCCGGTCGCCGGTATGTTGCACTCCCTATTCTTGCTGGTGTTCTTGCTCGTCGCCGCCCCGCTGGCGTCGCATATTCCGCTCGCGGCGCTGGCCGGCGTTTTGGCGATGGTGGCGTGGACGATGGCCGAGCGGCATGCGTTCGCCGGCCTACTGCGCGCCTCGCGCGGGGACGCCGTCGTTCTGATGGCGACGTTCGGGCTGACGATCTTTCGCGATCTTGCCACCGGCATCTTCGTCGGATTCGCGCTCGGCACCCTGTTGTTCCTGCATCGCATGGCGCAGTCGATCAGCGTCGAAGCGAAGCCCCTGGTTGCAGACGACCAAGCCGACGGCGCCGGCGGTCAGCCGTACGATGGCGCCGCCGCGGCGCGCCGCGATGTGCTGGTGGTGCGCGTCAGCGGGGCTTTCTTCTTTGGCGCGGCCGCGGCGATCGGCGCTGCCCTCGATCGTCTGGCCGAGCGTCCCAAGACCCTGATCCTGGATTTCACCGCGGTGCCGTTCCTCGACTCCTCGGCGGCCCGCACCATCGCGCAAACGGCGGCCCGCTTGACCCGCAACGGCGCCCAACTGATCGTCACCGGCGCGTCGACCGATGTGCAGCGCGTGCTGCTCGCAAATGGGGTCGGACCGCCCGCGGCGATCCTGGCGCCTTCGATCGAGGCGGCCCTTCCGCGCGCTGCCGGCTAGACCGTTAGCCCGCCGGCCGCTCCCGACACGAGATGCATGAGCGCCGCGCCTCGGCGATCAGGCGCCGAATCTCTGCCGCGTCGATGTATCCGGGCACGACGGCGTCGCCGATCACCAGGCCCGGCGTGCCCGTGACGCCGATCGCCGCCGCCAGGGCGCGTATGTCCGCCAGGGCCCGGTCGATGCGCGGGTCCATCATCTCGAGCATGAGGTCGCCGCCGTTGATGCCGTTCTCATTGGCAAGGCGCTCCACCGTCGCCTCATCGAGGCGGCCATTGAAGCGCATCAATGTTTCGTGGAACGGCGCAAAGCGCGTCGGCGCGCGCAGCCACGCCGCCATCGACGCGCGAGCCGCCAGGGTCGAATCCGGCCCGAGCAGCGGCAGCTCCTTCAACACCAGGCGCACGTTCGGCTCCGCCGCGAGCAGGGGTGCGATCTGCGGATGCAGCTGCCGGCAGTACGGGCACCGGTAGTCGAAGAACTCGACGACGGTGACGTCGCCGGTCGGATTACCGAGCACGGGCGAGCGCGGATCGAAGCGGATCTCCCGCTCGCGCTGGGCAATCAGCTCGCGGCGGCGCTGGTCGGCATTGCCGGCCTGCTGCTGCTCGTACCGGTCGAGCGCCTGGACCACCACTTCGGGGTGCGCGTCGAGGTAGGTGCGGATGCCGTAGTCAAGCAACGCCGGTGCGAACGCGATGACCCCGACCACGATGGCGATCTGGATGGCGAGAGCCCCCGCGACCGCGATGCGTGTTCCCCGGCCCATGCGTGCCTAGCCGTTCTCCGCGGAGCGCTTGATGTCCTGGGCGCGCAGCCACGCCGGCGAGCCGGAGTCGAGGCGCCGCAGCGCCTGCTCGGCGAAGCGCTGCGCTTCCTTAGCATTGCCGGCCAGCATGTGCTGCTCGGCGCTCGCCAAGGAAGCCTGGCCGATGTCGCCGGCGCGTGCAAATGCCTCGGCGAGCAGGCGCCACGCGTCGCCGTTGCTGCGCTCCTGGTCGAGGGCGGTGCGCAAGGCGTCGATGGCCGCCGGTACGCGCGCCGCGTCGTTCGTGGCGATGAGCGCGGTGGCGTAGCCGATGCGGATGAGCGGCTGGCTCGGTGCCAGCGCCGTGGCACGCCCATAGAGGTCGACCGCGTCGATGACGCGTCCATGCTCCAGCAGAATCTGCCCGCGCAACTCGAGCGCGTAGACGTCCTTGTCGTCGAGCGCGATCACCGCGTCCATCTCGCGCAGCGCCTCGTCGAGGCGGCCGAGGCGATGACTGGCAATGGCGCGCGCGTAGCGCGCCGGCACGCTGGTATCGGTAAGGGGGTATTTGCGCAGCACCGCGCCAAGCGGCTGGGTGAAGCCGAGTATCTTCGCCTGCATGCGCGGGAAGCCGTTGACGATCTCCGCCGGCAGCGGCCGCCCCTCGGCGGTGCCGGCGCGCTCGCGCAGCGCGCTGGCGCGATCCGGGAACATCGGGTGCGATCGCACATAGGGGTCCTGGCGCGCTTCCAGCAGGCCTTCCTGCTGGCCCATCAGCTCCATGAACGAGATCAAGCCGCGCGGCGAATATCCCGCTTTGACGAGCAGCGTCAGTGCCGCCTGGTCGGCCGCCGACTCTTGGGAGCGCGTGTAGCGCAGCAGCGTACGCTCGGTCATCTCGCGCCCGCCCAGCATCACCGCGGCGCCTGCATCGGCACCGCCGCCACCCACCATCGCCGCCGCGCCGAGCAGGAACGCGAGGATCGACTGGGTCGTCGCCGCTTGCAGCGCCTGCTGCGTGCGCGCCAGATGCCCGCCGGAGATGTGTCCCGTCTCATGCGCGATGACGCCGGCGATCTCGAGCGGATCGCGCACGGCGAGCAGCAGTCCAGTGTTGAGGAACACGCGTTGTCCGCCGGCGACGAAGGCGTTGATGCGGTCGTCGGCGACCAGGTGGATTTCCACCGCCGCAGGATCGAGACCGGCAGCCGCGAAAATTGGCGTGGCCAGAGTGCGGCTGATATGTTCGATCTCGGCGTCGCGGATGAGCGACTGCTCCGCGCCGAATGCGACGTTGGGCACGATCAGCGACGCGATGAGTAGTGGCGCAACAAAGGTTTTGCGAAGGCGATGCAGCAACGGCGTCTCCCGTCCGGCCGGCCCGTTCTCCCCCGAGACGGGCGTCTCCCCCAAGCGCGTTGACACCATTGTATGAAACCGCGTGTAAGGCAAGAAATCCGGGCTAGACCGGGTATGCAAACGCAGGCCCGCGGCGCCCGAATCGCGCCGTTCTATGCGATGGAGGTCCTGAAGGCGGCCAATCGCCGCCAGGCCGAGGGCCACGACGTCCTCCACCTGGAGCTCGGCGAGCCCGGTGGCGGCCCGCCGCCCCGCGCCGTCGCCGCCGCCGCCGAGGCGCTGAAGAGCGGCACGCGGCTCGGCTACACCGAGGCCAACGGCATGCCGTCGTTGCGCACGCGCATCGCCCGCCACTATCGCGACACCTACGACGTCGACGTCGATCCGGCCCAAGTCGTCATCACGACGGGCTCGTCGGCCGGCCTCCTGCTCGGCTTCCTCGCCGCCTTCGGCGACGGTGCGCGCATCGGCGTCTCCGAGCCCGGCTACCCCGCTTACCGCAACATCCTCTCATCGCTCGGCATGACCGCGGTCGGCATACCCACCGATCATGCGGCGCGCTTCCAGCTGACGCTGGCGATGCTCGACGCCGCGCTGCCCCTCGACGGCCTGGTGATTGCCAGCCCCGCCAACCCGACCGGCACAATGCTGGATGCGAGCGCGCTCGCCGAGACGGCGCCCTGGTGCGCCGCCCACGGCGTGCGCCTCATCTCCGACGAGGTCTATCACGGCATCACGTTCGGCGACCGCGCCGCCACCGCCCTTGGCTGTTCGCCGGATGCGCTGGTCGTCAACAGCTTCTCCAAGTACTACGCCATGACCGGCTGGCGGGTAGGGTGGATGGTGGTGCCCGCCGACCTCCTCAGTGCCGTCGAGCGCCTGTCGCAGAACCTCTACATCTCCGCGCCGACGCTCTCCCAGATCGCCGCCGAGGCCGCCTTCGACGACAGCGCGTTCCTCGACGCCAAGGTCGCCGGCTACGCGCGCACCCGCGCGCATCTGTTGGAGGCACTGCCGCGCGCCGGCTTCGATCGTCTGGCGCCCGCCGACGGCGCCTTCTACCTCTTCGCCGACGTCAGCGCCCTCACCGACGACAGCGCCGCGTTCTGTGAACGCATGCTGGTTGAGACCGGCGTCGCCACCACGCCCGGCATCGACTTCGATCCCCAGCGCGGCAATCGCTTCCTGCGCTTCGCCATCGCCGGCCCGGAGGAGCAGATGCTCGAGGCGGCTCGCCGCGTCGCCGCGTGGCGCCGCAGCACGTGAACGACCTCCCGCAAGCGGGCGTGCCCGCGCCGCCCGTGCCCAGCGCCTGGCAGATGGCGGGGAGCGCCTACGCCCTGATCGGCCTCAACTTCGGACCGTTGATCACGATCATCTGGCCGTGGGCGATCCTGTCGCTTGCCTTCCGGTACGTGCTCGGTCCTCTGACGGAAGCGGAGGGCGACTTCCGCAACGGCTTCTTGCTGGGCGCGCTCACCATGGTGTGGCAGAGCGGTTTTCTGCTCCGCTGGTATCGCTTCCTCGACGGCAATTGGCGCCCCTCGGGCCCGCGCGATCTGATTCCCGACGCGCACGACGTGCGCTTCTTTGCGACCTTCGCCGCTATCCAACTGCTTGTGCTCGCACCCTTGCTCGCAGGGGCTGGCTACGTCTGGCTCAGCGGCTCCGCCGGCACGCCCGCGGCGCTCGGGCCGGGCGCGGTGGCGATGTTCCTGGCGCTGGCCGTCCTGATCGCCTCGCTGCGGCTGACCTTGATGCTTCCGGCGATTGCCGCGGGCGATCGGCGCGTCGATGTCGCCACCGCTTGGAAGCTCACGCGCAATTGCTATTGGCGCCTGGCATTCGCGATCCTGATCGCCAGCCTGCCCGCGGTCGCTCTCGACCTCGCGCTACCGGCGATGTCGACCTTCCAAACGACGGGTGTTGGCTTTGCCATCGTCGCCGCCGATGAGCTCGGCACCTGGCTGAGCCTGATCGCCATGTCGACGGTCGTCTCGGTCGCCTACGGCCACCTGGTGCAGAACCGGCCGGTCTAGTCCGGCGCTAGGTCCGCGCTGGCGCCAACTCGCGCAAGGCTTCCGACACCTCCGCACGATTCTTTTGCATCCACCGGCACAGGCGCGTGCGCCAGTGGGCGAAGCGCAGCAACTCGGCCGACGTGCTCCCCTCGAGCAGGACCTGCCGGTACCCGTAGGTGCTGCGCAGCAGCTGCGCGTAGTAGAGGTCCGGTCCCGCCGCCAGGTCGCGCCGCGTCAGCGACACGAAATTCATGAACGCGCCGACGTAGCGGCGCGCCCCCTCGATGTCGAGGTGGCCGTCGGCGCATGCCGGATCGGCGTAGCTGTAGGAGCGCAGCACGTCCCACATGTATGGCTGGCGGCAGGCGCTGCTCCAGTCCACCACCGCGGCGATCTGCTGGCCGTTGAGCAGGACCTGGCGCACCGAGTAGTCGCCGTGGGTGGCGCCGCGCGTGAACATGCGCGCCGCCAGCTTGATGGTGGCGATCTCGGCCACCGCCGAGCGCTTGAACACGAGGTCGTCGGTGACCTCGCGCCGCTGCGCCGCCGTCAGGCGCCGGTTGCGCGATGCGGCGATGATCAGCGCGTCGTACTCCAGCGTCTTGCGCCGAACGTCGAGCGCAAACCACGTGGCGGGAAACCCGTCGGGCAGGCCGCGCACGCCGGCGAGTGCCGTGCAGATGCGCCCGAGCATCTCCGCCGACGCCACCAGCAGCCACGGTGGTGCGCGGTTCTGCTTCACGGTGACGCCGTCCACGTACGTCTGCAGGTGCGCAGGCTGTCCCTGCGCGTCGATGACGAAGCTGCCGTCGTTGGCGGTGGTGAAGATCGCCGTCGGGATGCCCATGCTGCGCAGGTGGGCTGTCAGTCCCGGCTCGCGCAGCGCCGCGCGGCGCGCGGAGAGGGGAAATCGCTTGAAGGCGAAGGCGCCGAAGATGCCGCGCACCTGCCACACTTCGTTGGTGGCGCGCGCGACCGGCTCGGCCGCGGCGGCGTCGAGGGAATAGAACTCGCGCACGAAGGTGCACACCTCGCGTGCCGAAAGCCGTCCCCCTTCGCGGCGGACCATGAACCTTGTCGCGCCGGAAGCGCGCCTTTCGCCTGAAATGAAGCGGGGAGCAACCGCTCCCCGCCATTCGTCTAAGCCTGGGTTGTGACCTACCGCCCGAAGTTCCACCAGCCCTTGCGTCGCGGCTTCGCATCGTCAGCGGACGCAGGAGCAGGGGCTGCACTCTCGACCACCGGTGGCGGTGGCGGTGGAGGCGGTTCTGGTGCGCGTGCCACCATCGGCGGCGACGGCGCCACGTAGCGATGCGTCACCGGTACGCTGGTGGTGCGTTCGATCGGCTCGGGCGCGCCGCGCGGATCGAATGGCTCGGCGGTGTCCGGGGAGGCGCCGTCGTCGTGCGGCGCACTGCCGCCGTTCGCCTGCGCTTCCGGCTGGCCGGCCTGACCTTCGCCACCGCGACCGCGGCGGCTGCGCCGGCGACGCCTGCGGCGGCCGGTGCCCGCCTCGCCCGGCACAACTGGCTGTTCGCGTCCGCCGTCGTTGTCCTGACCGGATTCGGCGAGGTTGCCGATGCTCTCGCCCTCGTCCGCCTCGAAATCTTTGCCGCCGACCCCGTCGAGGTCACGGCCGATCGCCAGGTGCGGCGCCAAAGGAGCCTGTTCGGCTGCCTGCATCGGTTCGCCGCCGTCAAACTGCGGCGGCTGCCGGGTGTCACCCGGCTCATTCTGGTTGCGTGTTTCCGGCGCGAGGCTGCCGTCCTCACGACGGCGCCGGCGGCGTCCGCCGCGCTTGCCGCGCCGGCGTCGCTTGCCGCTGGCGTCGCCGCCTTCGGCACCAGCCTCGCGGTGTTCGCGATGCTCGCGCGGTTCGCGTGGCGGCCGCGGCTCGCGCGGCGCCTCGGTGGCGGCGACGGCGGCGATCGGTTCGGCGTCGTCGCTCTCGATGATGTCGTCGGCGACGGGCTCGTCGTCGTCGTCATCGCCGACGGCGATCGGCGCCATCGGCGACATCGCTTCAGCGCGCGGCAGCTGCTCGACCGGAACGAGGCGCGCTTCGCGCGTGATGCGATGGGCCGGCGGCACCAGGGCCGCGTCCGGCAGGATCGTCACCATCAGGCCGAACCGGCGCTCGAAATCCGTCAGCGCCAGGCGCTTCTGGTTGAGCAGGAAGATCGCCACCTGGGACGGCACTTCCACCGTCAGCAGGGCGCTACCCTTGATGCCTTCATCTTCGATGACGCGCAGAACATGGAGCGCGGCGCTCTCGGTCGAACGGACCAGGCCCGTGCCGCCGCAGGTCGGGCACTGCTCAGTGCTCGTCTCCAGCAGCGATGGACGCAGGCGCTGGCGCGACAACTCCAAGAGTCCGAACGCGCTGATGCGTCCGACCTGGATGCGCGCCCGGTCGCCCTTCAGGCTGTCCTTGATCTTGCGTTCGACGGCGCGATTGTTGCGCCCTTCCTCCATGTCGATGAAGTCGATGACGATGAGGCCGGCGAGGTCGCGCAGCCGCAACTGGCGCGCCACTTCTTCGGCCGCCTCGAGGTTGGTGCGTGTCGCCGTCTCCTCGATATTGCGCTCGCGCGTCGAGCGGCCCGAGTTGACGTCGATGGCGACCAGCGCCTCGGTCGAGTTGATGACGATGTAGCCGCCCGAGCGCAGCTGGACGCGCGGGCTGTGCATGAGGTCGAGCTGCGCTTCCACCTGGTAGCGATGGAAGAGGGGGATGCGGTCCTCGTACTTCTGGACGCGCTTGGCGTGGCTCGGCATGAGCATCTTCATGATGCTCTTGGCCTGCTTGTAGCCTTCGTCGCCTTCGACGAAGACCGCCTCGACTTCCGAGCGGTAGAGGTCGCGGATCGAGCGCTTGATCAGCGACGCTTCTTCGTAGACCAGCGCCGGCGCCACCGACTGCAGCGTCAGCTCGCGCACGTTGTCCCACATGCGCAGCAGGTACTCGTAGTCGCGCCGAATATCCGGCTTGGTGCGCTGCTGACCGGCAGTGCGCACGATCAGGCCCATGCCGTCCGGCACCTCGAGCGAGTCGATGATCTCGCGCAGGCGCTTGCGGTCGGTGGCCGTGGTGATCTTGCGCGACACGCCGCCACCGCGCGCGGTGTTCGGCATCAGCACGCAGTAGCGTCCGGCCAGCGACAGGTAGGTGGTGAGCGCCGCACCCTTGCTGCCGCGCTCTTCTTTCACTACCTGCACCAGCAGCACCTGACGGCGCTTGATGACTTCTTGGATCTTGTAGCGGCGCGAATGGCGGCGCGGCTGGAAGGTCTCCGTCTCGGTCTCGTCGCCGCCGACCGTCTCCGGCTGGTCGGCGAGTTCGGCGAGGTCGACCATGTCGGGCCCCGGCGCAGATGGCTCGGCCGACTCGCGGTGGCTGCCCAGCTCGCCGGATACACCCGCCGCTGCGGCGTCGGCCGGCTCCGGGTGCGTCACGTCGATGGGGCCATCGGCCACGTCGTCGTCGCTCGGCATCGGTGCGGACACCTCGCCGCCGACGACTTCCGGCATCGGTTCGGGCGGTGCGGTGTCGGCCGCGGAGTCTGCCGCGTCGGCAGCCTGTGCCGGGGCGTCCGTTGGCCCTTCGTCACCGCCGTACTCGCGCATGCCGCGCTCGGCGTCCTCGGCGGCGCGCTCCTCGAGCAGCGCCTGCCGATCCTCGTAGGGGATCTGGTAGTAGTCGGGGTGGATGTCGCCGAAGGCCAAGAAGCCGTGGCGGTTGCCGCCGTAATCTACAAAGGCTGCCTGCAGCGACGGCTCTACGCGCGTCACCTTGGCGAGGTAGATGTTGCCTTTGAGCTGTTTCCGGCTGGCGGACTCGAAGTCGAATTCTTCGAGGCGAGTTCCATTGACGACGACGACGCGTGTCTCTTCAGGATGCGCCGCGTCGATAAGTAAGCGAGTTGCCATGGGCTGGCAGCTGCCTCCGGGACGGACCGAACTCCTGCGAACGACGGAGTCAGGGACGTCTTTGTCTAGGCGAAGCCGTGAAGCGCCACATCCGACCGCCGCGGCGGTGGGATAGGCAGCCCTTCCCGGGAATATCCGGTCCGGCTTCGGGTCCAATACGCTCCGCGGTGCCCCCAGCGCCCCGGCGCCAACGAAAATCCCTCTTGTTTCAGGGACTTAGCTGTCGCGCGCGACGCCGCTCGGTGATTGGGGCCCAGAGCACCAATCGACGAGCCGGCTGCGAAGGTTCGCGCGTTCATCATACGGTTACCGATGCGCGATCAACAATGGAATTGAGATGATCGTGTCGGCGCCCACAAGGAATCGGGGGGTACCGTTGCTGAACGGCAACGGAATCGCGTATATGTGGTGGGTCCGCGCGAATGCGGACACTACAGGACGGGTCTTTCCATCGTCACCCGAGTCCCCCTCGTGACGCGTCTCGCTCGATTCGGCCTGCGCCCCGGCGTCGCAAGGATACTCGTGGCGGCGTGGCTGCTGTCCGCGGGGGCCGCTCTCGCGGCGCCGACCGTGGTCGGCGTGCGCATGGGCGACCAGGGCGACTCCACCCGCCTGGTGCTCGACCTTACCGAATCGGTCCGCTACTCGGTGTCGGTCCTCGACGGGCCCTACCGGGTGGTCCTGGACCTTCCCATCGTCGATTGGTCCCTGCCGGCGGCCGATGAGGCCCGCAAGCTCGGCGTCATCGACGGCTTCCGCTACGGCCGCTTCGACAACGACACCTCCCGTCTGGTCCTCGACCTCAAAGGGCCCGTCGAGATCGCCCGCGCCTTCGTGCTGCCGCCCGAGGGTGGCGCCCGCTACCGCCTCGTCATCGACCTCAAGCCGATCGGCACCGCCGCCTTTGCCGCCAACCGCGCCGCAGCACCCAAAGCCGCCCCGGAACCGCAGCTCGCCATTCGTGCGCCGCCGCCGCCCGCGCGCTTCGACAAGCCGGTCATCGTCCTTGATCCGGGCCACGGCGGCGTCGATCCCGGCGCCCTCGGCGCCACCGGCTCACGCGAGAAGGACATCACCTTGGCGATGGCCAAGGAGCTCCGCCAAGTGCTCGAGGCGACCGGCCGTTACCGGGTCGTCCTCACCCGCGAGACCGACACGTTTATTCCGCTGCAGCGCCGCGTCGCCATCGGGCGCGAGGTCGGCGCGTCCCTATTCATGTCTCTGCACGCCGACTCGGTCGGCCAGCCCTCGATCAGTGGCGCCAGCATCTACACACTGTCCGAGCAGGCCTCCGACAAGGAGGCCGAGGCATTGGCCGCGCGCGAGAACCGCGCCGACCTGATCGGCGGTCTCGATCTCGCCGACCAGACTACGGACGTCGCCGCCATCCTCATCAGCCTGGCGCAGCGGGAAACCATGAATCTGTCGGCGACCTTCGCCAGCTACCTGGTGCCGGAGTTCTCCAAGGACTGGCACCTGGTGCGCAACACGCACAGGTTTGCCGGCTTCGCCGTACTGAAAGCACCCGATGTGCCTTCGGTCTTGGTCGAGCTAGGGTACCTCTCGAACCCCAACGACGAACGCTCGCTGCGCGCGGCGAACGGCCGGCGTCCGGTGATCGACGCGGTGGCACGGGCCGTGAATCGCTACTTTGACCTGCACCCGGTCTGATCGGGTAAAACGTCACAAAGTACGTGCAAAGCCTTGGCGCGCGTGGCGTTTCGCCGCACGTCCGGGGACTACGAGCCCAAATTCGGACATAGTATTGCGCGACGTTCGCGCTTTCTGAGAGCCAAGGCGGTCGACCCCCGTCCCCATGATTCGTTTCCTCGCCGCTATCGTCACGTTGCTGTTCGTCGGCGTCATTGGTGCAGCCGGTGCGGTGCTGTGGGGCTTCGCCCACTTCGGCCGCGACCTGCCGTCCTACGCCCATCTCGCCGCGTGGGAGCCGCCCACCACGACTCACGTCTACGCCGGCGACGGCCGGCTCTTGGTCGAGTACGCCCGCGAGCCGCGCGTGTTCGTGCCCATCACCGCCATCCCGCCGCGGGTCAGCCAGGCGTTCATCGCCATGGAAGACAAGAATTTCTACCGGCACCCCGGCATCGACGCGGTGGCGATCGTCCGCTCGCAGATCACCAACCTGAAGAACTTCGCCGACGACCGCCGCCCGATCGGCGGCTCGACCATCACCCAGCAGGTCGCGCGCCTGCCCGGGCTCTCCTTGCTCAACGCCCAGGACGGCTCGCTCGCCCGCAAGATCAAGGAATGGATTCTGGCGCTGCGCATCGAGCGCGCGCTGTCCAAGGACCGCATCCTCGAGATTTATCTGAACGAGATGTACCTGGGCTTCGGCTCCTACGGCCCGGCCCAGGCGGCGCTCAACTACTTCAACAAGTCGATGGACGAGCTGACCATCGCCGAGGCCGCGTACATCGCCGCACTCGCCCGCGCGCCCTCCAACTACCACCCGACCCGCTATCCCGAGCGCGCCAAGGACCGCCGCGACCTGGTGATCGCGGCGATGCTGGAGGCGGGCTACATCTCCGCGGCGCAAGCGGCGGAGGCGACGGCCACTCCGTTCGCGATCAACCCGCGCACCGACACCGAGATCTTCACCGCCGACTACTTCTCCGAAGAAGTCCGGCGCGAGCTCGCCCAGCGCTACGGCACCGAGTCGCTCTACGGCGGCGGCCTCACCGTGCGCACCACGCTCGATCCACGCCTGCAGGACATCGCCGTCGCCACCTTGCGCGACGGCATCGAGGACTACGACCGCCGCCACGGCTGGCGCGGCCCCATCGCCCGCATCGAGCTGCCTGAGCTTAACTGGCCCGGAACCTGGTCCGCGCGCCTGGGCCGCGTCAAAACCCCGGCCGGCCTCGGTGAGACCCGCAAGCTCGCCGTCGTGCTGGCCGTGCGCGAGGACGCGGCCGACATCGGCTTCGTCACCGGCGCCAAGGGCTCCATCCCGATGCGCGCCATGACCTGGGCGCGCGCCTGGCGCGAGGACCAGCGCGTCGGCGCCGCGCCGCGCCGGCCGTCCGAAGTGCTCGCCGTCGGCGACGTCGTCGCCGTGCAGCCGTTCGAAGGCGAGGGCACCTACGCCCTGCACCAGGTCCCCGACATCGAAGGCGCGCTCGTTGCCCTCGATCCGCACACCGGCCGCGTCCTTGCCATGGTCGGCGGCTACAGCTTCCAGCAGAGCCAGTTCAACCGCGTCACCCAGGCGATGCGTCAGCCGGGCTCCGCCTTCAAGCCGTTCGTCTACGTCGCGGCGCTCGAGAACGGCTTCACGCCGGCCAGCCTCGTGCTCGACGCGCCCTTCGTCGTCGACCAGGGCCCAGGCCTCGGCAAATGGAAGCCCGCCAACTACAGCCAGACATTCTACGGCCCCAGCACGCTGCGCCTCGGCATCGAGAAGTCGCGCAACCTCATGACCGTGCGTCTCGCCCAGCACATCGGCATGGATAAGGTCGCCGAGTACGCCGAGCGCGTCGGGGTCGTCGACAAGATGCAGCCGTACCTGTCGAACTCGTTGGGCGCCAGCGAGACGACCCTCATGCGTCTCACCGCCGCCTACGGCATGCTGGTGAACGGCGGCAAGAAGATCACGCCGACCACCATCGACCGCGTCCAGGACCGCCGCGGCAAGACCATCTTCCAGCACGACGCGCGCACCTGCGCCACGTGCAAGGGCGTCAACTGGGCCGGCCAGGCCGAGCCGAGCCTGCCCGACATGCGCCGGCAGGTGATCGATCCGATCTCGTCCTACCAGATGGTCTCGATGCTCGAAGGCGTCGTGCAGCGCGGCACCGGCGTCATCATTAACGCCGTGAAGAAGCCGCTGGCCGGCAAGACCGGCACCACCAACGACGAGATGGACACGTGGTGGATCGGCTTCTCGCCCGACCTTGCCGTCGGCGTGTGGGTCGGCTTCGACAATCCGAAGTCCCTGGGCGCGTCCGAGCAGGGCGCCTCCGCCGCCGCGCCGATCTTTCGCGACTTCATGGCCGCCGCCCTGGCCGGCAAGCCCGGCATCCCGTTCCGCGTGCCGAACGGCATTCGGCTTGTCCGCGTGAATGCCGAGACCGGCCAGCCGGCGCTGCCCACCGACCGCAACGTCATCTTGGAAGCCTTCCGCCCCGGCACCGAGCCGACGACCAACACCGCCCTCGTGCTCGACAACGGCTTCGTCGCCGTCGACGCAGCCGTCGGACGCGGCCTCTACTAACGGCGCCGCCGCCTCGCACCGCTGGCCGCCGCCCGCGCGTGACGTTCGTCCCCTATTTCAACATCGCGACTCGCGGCGGCTCCGCCACGGGCTGGATCGCGACCATCCTCCAGCACCATCCCGGCGTCGTATGCCTGCACGGCCGCCGCGGTCTCTTCGGCGAGTCGTTGCCGCCGCCGCCCGCCGAAGCGGTGCGCCGTCTGGCGACGGAACGCGCGCGCCTGCGCGCGTCGGGCGAGGGCGACAAGTCCGTCGGCATCATCCACGTCTATTACGACTCCGAGTCGCGCCAGGCGTTCCTCGACGCCGGCGGCACCTTCGCCAGCATCGTGCGCAACCCGCTGGCGCGCATCCACTCGCTGTTCACCCACCACTGCAAGCTCGACCTGCAGCACACCCCGCCGCCCGGCGCGACCCTCTACCGCAGCCTCATCGAGGCGGACCTCGCCACCGGCACCAAGCTGAGCTCGCTCCCCTTTGTGACCATCGAGGCCAGCCGCCCCGCCGATGTCTTGTTCCTCGGCATTTGCCAGACAGTGGTCGACTCCGACTTCTCCAACATCACGCAGGCGCCCGGCAGCGTCGTTTTGTTCGAGCGCTTGGTGACCGAGCGCGCCTACCTGGCGGCCTGGCTCGCCAGCGTCCTCGGCGGCACCGACGACATCCTGGAGCGCGCCATCGACGCCGAGCTCGACCGCCCCCAGAACAGCCACGTCGGCGAGGCACGGCTTTCGCCCGACGCAATCTTCGACGCCTGGCCCGACGCCTACCGCAAGCTGTTCCTGTTCAGCATCCTGATGGGCGACTGGGAAGCGACCCTCGCCGCCTACGCCTCCGTCGGCTTCGAGTTCCCCCAGCTCACCGTCGAGCTGCTGCGCGAGCACGCCTGATGGCGGCTGCAAGCAATCCCGTGCTAGTCGTTCCCCATGCGCACCGAGATTGAATCCGTCGCCGCCGAAATCCGGGAGTCGCTCGCGCTCCTGAGGAGGCATCTTTGACTCCCAAGGCGCCGTCGAGCGTCTGAAGCAACTCAACGCCCAGGCCGAGGATCCCGGCCTGTGGAACGACACCGCGCGCGCCCAATCGATCATGCGCGAACGTACCCGGCTCGAAGCCGCCGTTGGTCGCGTCCGCGACTTAGAGAAAAACTTCAACGACACCGTTGAACTCATTGAAATGGCGGAAGGAGAGGGCGACGAAGGCGTCCTCGCCGACGCCGTCAAAGAGTTCACCGGCCTCCGCGACCTGGCTGCCAAGCGCCGCCTCGAAAGCCTGCTCTCCGGCGAAGCCGACCAGAACGACGCCTACCTCGAGATCCACGCCGGCGCCGGCGGCACCGAGTCCCAGGACTGGGCCCAGATGCTGGTGCGCATGTACTCGCGGTGGGCCGAGGACAACGGCTTCAAGGTGTTCTGGGAGCAGGAGACGCCCGGTGAAGAGGCCGGCGTCAAATCCGCCACCGTCCGCATCGTCGGCGAGAACGCCTACGGCTGGCTCAAGACCGAGTCCGGGGTGCACCGTTTGGTGCGCATCAGCCCGTACGACTCGGCGGCGCGCCGCCACACCAGCTTCGCCAGCGCCTGGGTCTACCCGGTGGTCGACGAGAACATCAACATCGTCATCGAAGAGAAAGACCTGCGCATCGACACCTACCGCGCGTCCGGCGCGGGCGGTCAGCACGTCAACCGCACCGACTCGGCCGTGCGCATCACCCACCTGCCGACCAACATCGTCGTGCAGTGCCAGTCGGATCGCAGCCAGCACAAGAACAAGGCCGAGGCCATGCGCATGCTCAAGGCACGCATGTACCAGGCCGAGCTCGAGAAGCGCGAAGCCCTCAAGGACGCCGCCAACGCCGCCAAGACCGACATCGGCTGGGGCCACCAGATCCGCAGCTACGTCTTGCACCCCTACCAGATGGTGAAGGACCTCCGCACCGGAGTGGAGAAGGGCAACGCCGCCGCCGTCCTCGACGGCGACTTGTCCGACTTTATGAACGCGAGCCTCGCCGCCCGCTTCGAAGCCGGCGGCGGGCAGAACAAGGCCACCTAAGATTCAACCTGTCGAAGATTGAGAGACCTAGGGCGTGTCGCACCTAGTTGCACGCGCTCACGCGCACCGCCTGACGTCGATTGCCGCGACAGGTCGGCGTATACGTGCTGCGCGCTGCCAATCATTCTCCGCAATTGGTCTGCGGTGGTGACCTGCATGAGCACGTCGCGTTCGGCCGCCGATAGGCCTGATGCCGAGTCTACGACGCACCTCCAGCGCGACGGGTTGATGATGCGATCGGGCGCAACGAAGTATCACGATGCGCGCGGCGGGGTCGTTCCCCAATTTCGAGCGTGAGCTGGAAGCTGCCTAATCCGGAGGAACCGACGCTGATGTAGTACTCGGCCGTGCGCGCCGGCATGAACGATAGCGTCCCGTTCGCGCCCGCGAACAACTGGCTTAGCAGCACACGACGATGGTGCTGGTCGTGCCGACCTGACCGCCATGATCGCCGGCTGGAATCACGATCTCGGCGCCCGCTCGCATCCTGCCGCCGTCAATCGCGGCGCAGCACTTCCTGCCGACAAGATCGAAGTGCTGGCCGACTACCTGATGTCCATGCGCTAGACACGAAAAAGCTCTCCCCCGCGAATCGCGAGAGAGAGCTCGTCGGTGTCGCCCGAGTCGCTAGTCGTTCGGGTTGAACTTGGTGACCTTGGTGCCTTCGATCGACACGCCGGCCATCAGGCCCGTCTGGTCGAAGATGAACGCGTACGCGTCATCCTTCGCCGTGGTCGTGGAGAGGTTCTTGGCGATGCCCTCGTTGACGACGACGATCGTCGGCCCGACGCCCAGCTCCCAGCCGGCCGTCTTGTCGAGGAACTCGAGCGCCTTGTCGGTCATCAGGAACACGGCGTAGCCGTAGGTCTGCGCGCCCGCCTGCAGGCCCCACGAGGCCGAGACGGAATTGTAGTAGTTCACCGAGGCAACGCCCTGCTTCAGCACGCCTTCGCCGTAGGCGCCGCCGAAGATGAAGCCGCCCTTGACGATCTCCGGGAAGATCAGCACGGCCTTGGCGCTCTTTGCCAACGCCTCTGCTGCCGGATTGGTGCGATAGAGCGTCTGCAGCGCCTCGTCAGCGTCGCGGGTGATCTCGGCCTTGGTGGCGGCAAGGGCCGGTGCGCCCGTCGTGGCGACGATCGGGGCGGCCACCAGCAGCGCCAGGCCAAGCGATACGATAGTTTTGCGAAGCGCGATCATGGGCGCCTCCTTTTTGTTAGGTGCGGGGGTGCGGCGGGGCGCCGCGCCCGCCCCCTGCATCTGTGTGGCCAAGCCCCCGCAACGCAACGGGCAAGCGCACAGCGGCCTTCGCGCGAAGGGGGTAGGGCGGTGCGACGGCGGTAAATCAGGCGAGGGGACCCGCCGCCGTAGGGTGCGATATCATCCGGGCCAGGGGAAAGTTCCTATGCCGACAATGCGATCTCTGCTTTGTGCCGCGCTGCTGTCGCTCGCCTTGAGCGCTCCCGCACCCGCGCAAGAGCTGCGCCCGAAAGAAGTCTCCGGCCGCGCCTCGGTCGTCGACGGCGACACCCTGCGCATCGGCCTTGCCGTCGTGCGCCTGTGGGGCGTCGATGCGCCGGAGATCGACACCTGCCGGGCGGCGACCGTTCCCATGAAGGAGTTCTGCGGCACGCCCCAGGCCGAGGTTTCCCGTCAAAGCCTCGAGCGCATCGCCGGCACCGGCGACGTCGTTTGCCGCGAGGTCAATCGCGACTCGTTCGGTCAGATGATGGGGGAATGCTTCGCTGGTCGCGTCAACATCGGCGTCGAGCAGATCCGCTCCGGCAACGCCGTCGGCTGGCCGAGCTACCTCCGCCAGGACGCCCAGCGCTCCGTCGCGTTCAACGCAGCCGAAGCCGAGGCAAAGGCCGCCCGCCGTGGGGTCTGGCAGTAGCTTCCTGTCCATGGCCGCACACCACGAAACGTGTTGACCTGTTCATACACATAGTGTATTGTTTGCTCCACATCCGCCCAGGAGCAAGCGATGGACCGACTGCAATCCGTATCGAACCCGCCCGCCCCCGACCCGAGCGCCGGTGAGACATTTCCAGATAACGCCGGTATTTCACCGTTTCCAACGGAGGGTGCGGCCGGTCGCGAACCCGGCACCGGCCGCTTCGCGACCGGCAACCCTGGCCGCCCCAAAGGCGCGCGCAACAAGGTCACGTTGGCGCGCGAGTTTCTCGAATCGGAATCCGAAACTCTCGTCGCTCACGTTCTCGCGTCGGCGCTCAGCGGCGATGCCGTCGCCCAGCGCGCGTGCTTCACGCGCCTGCTGCCGCCCCGCCGCGATCTGCCGGTGGAGTTCGAAGTTCCGCCGATCGTCACCGCTTTCGACGCGTTGCGCACCATGGGCATCGTGACGGCGATGGTGGGCGAGGGGCGGCTGACGCCGTCGGAAGGTCAGAAGGTCGCGAGCATCATCGACATCCACCGGCGCGCCATCGAGACCGCCGAGCTCGAGCGCCGCCTCCTCATTCTGGAAGCGAATGTGAAGGACCCGCCGAAATGGTGAGCGCGCGCACTCGGAGAATGCGCGCGCGCATCAAGGTCGTCACACCCGCCGACGCGGGCGGAGCGGAAGCCAGCTAGCCGGCCTGCTTCTCGCCGCCGACGGCGAGCTTGGGGACCGCTTCCGGCTTGCGGCGCGGCTCGTCGTCACGGCGGTTCTTCTGCTCCTCGTCGAGGCGCCGCAATTGGCCCTCGATTTGGGCGCCCACTTCGATGGCCAGCACCTCGTGGACGATGTCGCCGACCACCTTGGCGGTCTTCGCAAGGCGCACTTGGCGCGCGCTGATTTTGCCCGAGATCGCACCGTGCACGATGATGTCGTCGGCGATCAGCTCGCCCGCAATGCGGGCGTGCGCGCCCACGGTCACCGACACCGCGGTGACGTCGCCGTCGATGACTCCGTCGATCTGAATCTCGCCTTCGGTCTTCAGGTTGCCGACGATGTGGAGGTTCGAGCTGATGATCGACGGTGCGCCGCGCGCGCCCTGCGGCGCGGCAGCCGGTCTCGGAGTCTCGGCCATCGACTTAGTCTCCGGTTTTGAAAACATTGCGACCTGCCTTGAGGAAATTGGCGGGGTCCATCGGCTCCCCGTCAAACAACACTTCGTAATGGAGGTGCGGGCCGGTCGTCCGGCCGCTGCGTCCCATCGTACCAATGTCTTGGCGGAACGCCACCTTCTGCCCCTTCTTGAGCGGGGCCTTGGACAGATGCCCGTAGCGGGTGGTGATGCCGAAGCCGTGGTCGATCTCGACCATCAGGCCGTAGGAGCCCCAGTAGCCGACGCGCGTCACGACGCCCGGCGCCGGCGCCTTGATCGGCGTGTTGAGCGGCCCGGCGAAGTCCATGCCTTCGTGGAAGGCCGGCTTGCGGGTGAACGGATCGATGCGGTTCCCGAACGCGCTCGACAGGCTATAGCTGTCGGCGGGCGCCGCCAGCGGGATCGCCGCGAGGAGTTGCTCCATCGCGTTCCAGCGGTCGAGCTGCATCTCCGACGCCGACCACCGCTTGGAAGAACGGGTCCTCGGCCTCGTGAGCGCGCCCGGCAAAGGCGAGGGGAATGTACGGCCCGCCGATGGCGGCACCGGCGTCGCCGCCGGGCGCATTGTTGAGCAGCAGCTCCAGGTTCAGCCCGGTGTGGCGAATGACCGTCTCAGCCATCGCCACGTTCTCATCGGCGCGAATCCGGAGCCGCTCGACCAGTTCGATCTGGGAGTCCTTGAGGCCGGCGAGCCGGTACTGCAGCTCGTCGACCAAATGCGCCATGAAGTCGCGCGAGCGCGTAGCTTCGTCGCGCTCGGTGACGACCTTCAGCGCCTGATCCTCGGCGCGGCCAAGGTCGCGCAGCAGGTCGGCAGTGCGGCCCGTGGTGGTGGTGTTGCGCGTGGCAAGGTCGGCGACCTGGCGCTCGAGGTCGGTGCCGCGCGCCAGCGCCGCGTCGCGCTCGCGGCCGGTTTGCGTGAGGCGGGTCTGCGTCTCGGCAAGGGTTGTCTTGGCAGCGTTCTCGTCGGTGACGGCGCCGCGCAGGGCGGTCGTAAGTTCGGCGATCTGCCCGGCCAGGGTGCGGTTCTGGGTGAGCGCCGTTTCGCGCGCTTGGGCGAGGGCGGCGGTCTGTCGCTGGGCGTCGTCGAGCGAACGGGCGAGCCCGGTGGTGGTCGTCACCGCCTGCGCCAGCTGTTCCTCGGCAGTAGCGACACGGTTGCGCAGGCCGTCGATATCGGCGCGCGCTTGGTCGCGCTCGCCCACGGCGCGCGACAACGCCCCGTGCAGCTCCTGGACGTCCTTCTCGAGGCGCGAGCGGTAGTCGACCAGAGCCAGCAACTGACGGTGCTGCGCCTCGACCTCGCCGGTGATGGCGAGGAACCGCTTCTCGGTGTCCTGCGTGCGCTGAGCGAGCTGGTCGTACGCCGCGGTGACTGCGCGGATGCGGTCGTTCTTGCCTTCGATGATCTCGTTGCGGAGGACGACCTGGACGGTCGCGAAGGTCAGCCAGGCGAACAGGACGATCAGTCCGCCTGTCGCGCCCATCTGGGCGTGCTTGCCGAGGGTGAGGAAGCGAACGACACCCTGGCTGCGATAGTAGAATTGGCGTTCGGGATACAGACGATCCAGCGCATCGCGGATGCGCTGGATGGTAACGGCGGTTCCCCCTCCGTCGGCCATCCCAACCCCCTCAATAACCTAGCCAAGGTAGGTACCGGTTCGGCCTCCTGTTGGCAACGAAAAGCCGGTCGATTGTCAGCTTGCCCGCCACAAAAAGAGTCTTGCCTCCACGCGCTCCGTCGAGTCGCTCCGGCCCCGCCAAATGCTGCAGCGTTAACCCTGACATCTCGCTCTCCCCGCGTCGCGCGGAACGCGCGCCGGGCGCGCCTTCGGCACGACCGGAGAGGGCAGGGTGAGGGGCCAGAGAATCGCGGTCCAGTTCCGCTACGCGTCCAGTGCCTTCGCCGCCGCGAGCACCTCGTCGACATGCCCGTCGACCTTCACCTTGTGCCAGACCTTGCGCACGACACCCTTGCCGTCGATCAGGAACGTGGCACGTTCGATGCCCATCGATTTCTTGCCGTAGAGGTTCTTCTCGACCCACACCCCGTACGCATCCGTCACCTTGCCATCCTCGTCCGCTCCCAGCGAGTGCTCGAGGCTGTACTTCTCGCGGAACTTGGCGTGGGACGCGCACGAATCGCGCGAGATGCCGATGACCGTGGTGTTGGCCTTCTCGAACTTGGGCAGGGCCCCGGTGAAGGCGATCGACTCCTTGGTGCAGCCCGGCGTGTCGTCCTTCGGATAGAAGTAGACGACGACCTTCTTGCTCTTCTGGCCCGACAGCGAAACCCTGCCGCCTCCGTCGGTCTCCAAGGTGAACGCGGGTGCCTTGTCGCCTTCCTGCGGACCGCCTGCGGCCATCGAAGAACTCCTCATCGTTTCAATGTGTTGGGCGCTATTGCTGAACCAGCTTGGCAGCCGGTTCCTCAATGCGCGCGCGAAAGCGTTCGTAGACCCAGGCCTGGGTTTGCACAAGATCCGCGGCAAGGCTTTGGGGGGATGCCGCGCCGGCCGCCCGCGCCAGCACGGCCAGCATCGGCGCGTCGCCAAGGGACCCTGGGGTCGTCTCATCGACGCATGCCCGCAGCCAGGCCTGCACGTTGCGCTGGAACAGCACCGCTCGACCCAGCCGGCTCGCCTCCTCGGCGGGCAGGGCACCCGCCTTGGCGAGCGCGTCGAAGGCCGCCGCCGTGTCGCCCAACAGCACCCCCGGGTGTGCAGCCGCGGTCTGCAGCTCGAGCGTCTGGGCAAGGAACTCGAGGTCGAGGAGGCCGCCGCGCACGTACTTCATCTGCATCGCATCGCTGGTGCCGTGCTGGGCGTCCACCTTGGCGCGCAGGTCGGCGACGTCCGCGATCACCTTGGCAGCATCGCGCGGCTGCGCCAGCACCGCGCGCACCTCGTCGCCGAGGCGCGCCGCCAACGCTGGCGAGCCCGCCACGAAGCGGGCGCGCGTCAGCGCCAAGTGCTCGAACGTCCACGCGTCGCTGCGCTGGTAGCGCAGGAAGCCCGTCATCGACGTGGCGATCGGTCCCTGCGTCCCCGACGGCCGCAGGCGCATGTCCACTTCGTACAAGTGTCCGGCCGCCGTCGGCGCCGTCAGCGCTCCGATCAGCCGCTGGCTCAGGCGCATGAAGTACGTCGAGGCGGGCAGGGGCGTCTTGCCGTCCGAGGTCGTGTCCGGCGCGTCATACAAGAAGACGAGATCGAGGTCCGACGCGGCCGTCATCTCCCGCGCGCCAAGCTTGCCCATGGCCAGCACCGCGAAGGTGCCACCGGCCACCGTGCCGTGCTGGCGCGCGAACTCGGCCGCAGCGCGCTCCGCTAGCGCCTCCAGCACCACGTCGGCCAGGTCCGACAGCATCCAACCGGCCGTGCGCGCATCGGCACGGCCGCGCATGACTTGGACGCCGACCTGGAACTTGCGCTCGCCGGTGAACCGCCGCACGCGATCGAGGGTTTCCTCCATCACCGTCGCATCGGCCAGTGCCGTCGCGAGCTCGGCACGCAGGGCATCCTTGGACGGCAGCCGCCGGAAGAACGCCGGACCCAGCACCGCGTCCAGCACCTCCGGCCGCCGCGCCAGGGTCTCCGCGAGGCGCGGCGCGGTCCCCATGACCTCGGCGAGCAGGTCGAGCATCTCCGGATGCGCATTGAGCAGGGCGAACAGCTGCACCCCCGCCGGCAGCCGTGTCAGGAACTCGTCCAGCCGAAGCAGCGCGAAGTCGGGGTGCGGCGTGCGTCCAAAGGCGCGCAGCAGGTCCGGCATCAGCTCGGTCAATAGCTCGCGTGCCCGCTCGGTGCGCGTTGCCGCGCTGCGCCCGTGGTGCCAGCCGCGCACCATGGCTGCCGCTTTCGATGGCTCTCTAAAGCCAAGCTTGGTCAGCGTCTTGATCGTCTCGGGATCGTCCTCGACCCCGGTGAACACCAGGCTGCCGCCGCTGCCCAACGTCGGCGCGCGCTGGAACAACAAGCCCGAGTGATGGCTGACTTTGAGCAGATGACCGTGAATGTCGTTCTCGAATGCCGCGAGGTCGCGGTAGCCCGAGAACAGCGCGATGCGGCGCATGCCCTCGGCGTCCTTCGGCAAGGTGTGGGTCTGCTCGTCCGCCACCATCTGCAGCCGGTGCTCGACCCGGCGCAGGAACCAGTATGCCGGCGTCAGCTCCGTCGCCGCCGCCGGGTCGATGCGCTTGGCGGTCGCCAACGCCTGCAGCGCCGCGGTGGTCGCCCGGTAGCGCAGGGTCGGATCGCGCCCGCCGGCGATCAGCTGGAGGGTCTGGGCGAAGAACTCGATCTCGCGGATGCCGCCGGCGCCCAACTTGACGTTGTGGCCGCGCACGGCGACCTCCGAATGGCCGCGATAGGCGTGGATCTGGCGCTTGATCGAATGGATGTCGGCGATTGCTGCAAAGTCGAGGTGCTTGCGCCAGATGTACGGCGTCAGCGCCTTGAGGAAGCGCTCGCCCGCGGCGATGTCGCCGGCGATGGGGCGCGCCTTGATCCACGCTGCGCGCTCCCAGTTCTGGCCGACGCTCTCGTAGTACGCCTCGGCCGCCGCCATCGACATGGCCACCGCTGTCGAGCCCGGATCGGGACGCAGGCGCAGATCGGTGCGAAACACGTAGCCGTCCGCGGTGCGCTCGGCGAGCAGCTTCACCAGCCGCCGCGTCATGGGCACGAAGACGTCAGAAGCGCTCGCAGCACTCCCCAGCGCGACCACGTCCTGGTCCCACAGCACGATCAGGTCGACGTCGCTCGAGTAGTTGAGCTCGCGCGCGCCGAGCTTGCCCATGGCGAACACGACGAACCCGTCCGGCGTCTTCAGGTGTCCGTGCGCGATCGCGTCGTTCAGCAGGTGACGTACCGTCGCCGCGATCGCCGCTTCGGCGAAGTCGCTCAGCGCGGCGACGACCGAGCCGGTGTGCCAGCCCGCCACGTCGGCGAGCGCAATGGTGGTCGCCGCCGCCAGTCGGTGGGCGCGGCCCGCGTGCATGAACGCGGCTCCGTCGGTCTCGTCGGCCGCGCGCCGCATCGCCTCGTTGATCTCGGCCAGCGCCGCCGGTGCGCCGCGTTCCACCGCCCTGCGCAAGGTGGCGGGTTGGCGCACCATGGCTTGGGCAAGGAAGGGACTGTTGCCGGCGACGGCGCGAACGAGCGCGGCGGTATCCGCGTCGACGGGCGCCAACTCGGCCACCGCTCGATCGGCCGCGGCTTCGTCCGCAGGCAGCGCCAGAGGGTCCGGAGTCGAAGGGAGTCCCAGCACCGGCCGACCCTATTGCGGGCGGCACCGCTCTGGAAGCCTTCCATCTCGGCCCGTGCTAAGGAAAGCCCTCGGGGGTGGAGGGCGAGGCGGGTTGAAGGGCGCGCGTACGTTCCTGGTTCGGCTGCTTGCGGCCTTGACCGCCGGGTTTATTGTCGTCGCGGCGAGCGCGCTGTGGCTGGTCTCGACGGGACCGGTCTCCCTCGGCTTCCTCACGCCCTATTTCCAGGAAGCCCTCAGCGGTGGCGACAGCGGCTATCGCATCACGTTTGCCGATACGGTCCTGGCGTGGGGCGGCTGGGAGCGCACCCTCGACCTGCGCGTCCTCGACGTGCGCGTCCTCGCCCCCGACGAGACCCTGATCGCGCAAGCGCCCGAGATCTCGATAACCCTCTCGATCCGCGCACTCTTCAACGGTGTCGTCGCGCCGACCCGCATCGATCTCATCGGCCCCGCGTTGCGCCTGGTGCGCAACGAGGACGGACGCATCGCCCTTGGGCCGGCAACGGCGCGCGATCCGATCCGCGCCGGCAGCATGCTGGAACTACTGCTCGGTGCCCTCGCCCAGCCGGCCGCGGCCGGCACGCCACTCGCCTACCTCACGCGCATCGGCATCGCCGATGGCACCGTGTGGATCGAGGATCGCGCCGCCGGCGCCGAATGGTTTGCGCCGCGCCTCGACGCCATCCTGGTGCGCCGTGCGGCGGGCATCAGCGCCGAGCTCGATCTGGTGCTGGCGTTGCAGTCGGGATCGGTCGGCTTCACCGCCACTGCCGAATGGTCGGACGTGCCCGGCGTCCTCACGATCGCGGCGGCGTTCACCAACCTGAACCCGGCCGACCTGGTCGGATCGGCGCCGCGCCTCGCCAACGCCGGCAGCGTCAATGCCGAGGTCAGCGGCAACGTCGCGGCGCTGGTCGTGCGCGACGGCTCCATCTCGCGCATCGAGTTCGACCTCACCAGCGGTCCCGGCGTGGTCACCTCGCCCCTGTGGAGGGAACCGATCGGCTACGACAGCGCGGCCGTGCGCGGCACTGTCCTCGACGGCCTGCGCACGCTGCGCATCGACGACTTTTTCATCGCCCAGTCAGGTGCCTCGGCGGAGGCGAGCGGCCTCTTCACGTTTGCCCCTCAGGGCCTCGGGTTCGTTGCCGACGCCACGTGGACCAACGTCCCGGCCGATCGCTTCGCGGCCATGTGGCCGGTGACCCTGGCCCCGATCACGCGCACCTGGGTCACCCACAACGTGCGCACGGGCCTGGTGCCTGAAGGCACGCTGCACCTGCGCGCGGCACCGGGCGAGATTCCGTTGATGCCGGCCAAGGGCGAGATCGACTTGCGCTTCACGTATACGGACGCCGCCGGCACCTACCTCGACGGTCAGCCGGAGCTGCGCGAGGCGCGCGGGGCCGGCCGGCTCACCAACCGGACCTTCGAGCTCACGGTCGAAACGGGCCGCGTCGGCACCCTGACCGTCGCCGAAGGTGCCGTGCACATCGACGGCATCGACTCGCCGGTGCCGCAGATGGTCATCGAGCTCGTCGCCAGCGGCCCGACAGCGGAGGCGCTGCGCATCCTTTCGCTGCCGCCGATGTCGTTGGACGTGCCGCGCGACTACGGCGGCGCCATGGCGGCACGCGCGCAGATCGCGCTGCCGCTCGACGATCCCATCCCTGCCGAGCAGATCAAGTACGCGGCCGCCGTCAACCTGCGCGACCTCACCGTTCCGACCGGCACCGCGCAGTTGTCCCTGACCGCGGGCGCCCTGTCGTTGCGTGCCGACGCCAACGGCGTCGAGGCCCAGGGCACGCTGTTGGCGAACGGCACGCCCCTGCGCATCGATGCGCGCATCCCGACGCGCGCAGGCCAGGCCATCCAGGTGACCGCCAGCGGCACCCTCAACGACGAAGCACGCAAGCGCCTCGGCATTGACGCCGGCGCGCTCGTCCAAGGACCGGTCGGCGCCATCGCCCGCCTGGAGATCGGCGCAGGAGCCGGCGGGCTCGTCGGCGTACGGCGCGGCTCGTTCGACCTCGACCTTGCCGCGGCGCGCATCGATCTGCCCGGCGAAGGCTGGGACAAGGGCATTGGCCAAGCCGCGACGGCCAACCTGCTGCTGGAGCCCGCCGCCGACGGCACGCTGAACTTCACGTCCCTGATGATCCACACGCCGCAGTTCACGGCCGATGGACGCTTCTCGCTCGACCCGCGCAGCGCCACCGCGAGCGGCGGTGCCACCATCAACGGCTACGACGTCGCGTTCACGTGGAAGCGCACCGATCCCGGCGGGGCGGGGCACATCTCCGCCACCGCACGCGCCGACGAAAAGATGCTCGCCGCCTTCGGCTACGCGTTGGACCCGTGGCTCACCGGTCCGCTGCAGATCGGCGCCGAGATCGACACGGCAGGCACCGAGCCGGGTCTGTTGCGGGTCGCGCTCGACCTGCGCGAGGCGACCATCGCAACGAATCTGTACGCCAAGGCCGCCGGCCAGGACGGCTTTGCGGAGCTCACCTTCGCCCCCGACGCCACGCGCGCCTACCGGCTGCGCTCGTTCGCTGGCACCGCCGCCGGCCTCGCAGTCGCCGGCACCGTCGAGGCGGCAGTCGCGCCCGACGTCGGCTGGCGCCGCATCCAGTTCGCGCGCTTCGTCCTTGGCGAGAGCACCATGAGTGCGACCGTCGAGCAGCAAGCGAGCGGGGCGCTCGTCGTCTCTGCCCAAGGCCAGCGTCTCGACATCCGCCCCCTGCTCGCGGACGCGACCGCCGGGGCCGTCCCAACCGACGGGCGCGTGCCGTTGCCGCCGGTTCAGTTCAGCGGCCGCTTCGACACCTTGATCATCGGACCGGATCGCACCCTGCACGAGGCCGCGGGCACCGGTGACTTCCGCGACGGCGCCTGGCGCTCGCTTGGCGCGACGGCGAAGCTGCCCAACGGGGCGAGCGTCGCCGTGGCGATCGCCGACGCCGAGGGCGGTCAGAACATCTCGGTGACGTCGACGGACGCAGGAGGGTTCCTGGCAGCTCTGGGCCTCTTTCAGGGTGCCGCGGGCGGCGCCATGGAACTGAACGGCAAGATCGAGCAAAGCGGCGGCACGGTGCTGGCGGGGACGTTCGTGGCGCGCGATTTCCGTCTCGTGCGCGCACCCAGCGTGCTGCAGTTGCTGTCCGTGGCCTCGCTGATCGGGATCGTCGAGTCGCTGCAGGGCCCCGGTATCCAGTTCATCGACTACGTAGCGCCGTTCCGCATCTCGGCAGGTTCGTTCACCCTCGGTGATTCGAAGGCGCGCGGCGCCTCGCTCGGCATCACCATCTCCGGCACGCTCGATCGGCGCGCGGACGCGATGGACTTCCGCGGCACCATCGTGCCGATCTATGCGCTCAACGACATCCTCGCCCGCATCCCTCTGTTGGGCGACATCATCATCGGCGAAGGATTGCTGGCGACCAACTATCGGGTCACGGGGAGTCCGGCGTCGCCGGTGATCACCATCAATCCCGCGTCCACGCTGGCGCCGGGATTCTTGCGCGAGCTGTTGCCCTAGCTCGGCACGCCGAGGGTGTGGCGCTTGCGCCCGAGAGACAGTTTGATGCGCCCATCGCCGTCAAGGTGCTGAAGGCCGATCGCTTCCGACTCGTTGGTGATGGGAGCGTCGTTCAGGCGCACGCCGCCGCCGCGGATCAGCTTGCGCGCCTCGCCCTTGGATGTGACCAGTCCGGACGCGAACACCAGCTCGAACGCCGGGATGCCGGCATTGAGGGCGGCGCCGTCGATCGCGAAGGTCGGCAGGCCTTCGCCCGCGACGCCGTGCTCGAAGGTCTTGCGTGCGGTTTCCTCCGCGGCGCGTGCGGCGTCGGCGCCGTGGTTAAGCGTGGTGGCCGCGTTGGCGAGCGCGATCTTGGCCTGGTTCATCTCCTGGCCTTCGAGCTTCTCCAGCCCCGCTATCTCGGCGAGCGGCAGATCGGTGAACAGGCGCAGGAAGCGGCCGACATCGGCGTCGTGGGTGTTGCGCCAGAACTGCCAGTAGTCGTACGGCGACAGCTTGTCGGCCGAGAGCCACACCGCGCCCTGCGCGGTCTTGCCCATCTTGCCGCCGCCGGCGGTGGTGATGAGCGGCGTGGTCACGCCGTACAGCTCACGCCCATCGACGCGCCGACCGAGCTCGACGCCGGTGACGATGTTGCCCCACTGATCCGAGCCGCCCATCTGCAGGCTGACGCTCTGACGGCGGGCGAGTTCCAGGAAGTCGTAGGCCTGGAGGATCATGTAGTTGAATTCCAGGAAGGACAGCGGCTGCTCGCGCTCCAGGCGCAACTTGACGCTGTCCATCGACAGCATGCGGTTGACCGAGAAGTGCGCGCCGAACTCGCGCAGGAACGGGATGTAGGCGAGCCCGTTGAGCCAGTCGTCGTTGTCGACCATGACCGCGTCGGTCGGGCCGGTGCCGAACTTGAGGAACGGGGCAAAGTTCCGGGCGATGCCGGCTTTGTTGGCGGTGATGTCGGCGTCCGACAAGACCTTGCGTGCCTCGTCCTTGCCGCTTGGGTCGCCGATCTTGGTGGTGCCGCCGCCGACCAGGACGATCGGCTTGTGGCCGGTCTGCTGCAGGCGGCGCAGCATCATGATCTGCACCAGGCTGCCGACGTGCAGGCTCGACGCGGTGCAGTCGAAGCCGATGTAGGCGATGACGCGTCCGCTCGCCGCCTTGGCGTCCAAGGCGTCGCGATCGGTGATCTGATGGACGTACTGGCGCTCCTCCAGAGCGCGGAGGAGGTCCGACCGGGCCGCTCCCATGTGCGTCGCGCCTCGGGGCCTCAGGCCTTTACGGTCGTGTCGGCGTAGCGCTCGATCATTGCCGCCATCTCGTCGAGCTTGCCCTCGAAGAAATGGTCCGCGCCGGCGATCGTCTTGTACTCGACGCCGATGCCGCGCTGCGCCTTCAGGCGGTTGGCGAGCTTGTTGACGTCGGGCTCCGGCACCACCTCGTCCCCGGTGCCCTGGATGATCAGGCCGGACGAAGGGCAGGGCGCCAGGAAGGCGAAGTCGTAGATGTTGGCTGGCGGCGCCACCGCGATAAAGGCGTTGATCTCGGGCCGGCGCATCAAGAGCTGCATGGCGATCCAGGCGCCGAACGAGAAGCCGCTCACCCAGGTGTGCGAGGCGCTCGGATGGTAGGTCTGCAGCCAGTCGAGGGCCGCAGCGGCATCGGCGAGCTCGCCTTGGCCGTTGTCGAACGTGCCCTGACTCTTGCCGACGCCCCGGAAGTTGAAGCGCAGCACGGCGAAGCCCGAGCGCGCGAGGGCGTGGAAGATGTTGTAGACGACCTTGTTGTTCATTGTGCCGCCGAAGCGCGGATGCGGATGCATGATAAGCGCAACCGGGGCGGTAGCGGTCGCCGCCTTCTGGTAGCGGGCTTCGATGCGGCCTTCGGGTCCGTTGATGACGACTTCGGGCATGCTCAATTTTCCTGGAGGCGCGCGGCAGGGCCGGCGGGGCCGGCCGCTTGGGCGCTCTGCCAGAGCCAAAATCCGACTCTGCTAGTTGAGTTTACGTCGCTCAGGAGCCAAGCCCCGGGCTCACAAACTTGACTAACCAGGTCGGACAACTACAATCCAAACGTAGGGCCAAGTCCTTGGCCGGAGTCCTGGCACGCGCCAGGATGGCCGGCCTCGGGGGCAACTCGCTGGATGGTGCCGGAGCGGCGCCGTCGCAACGAGAGGCGGCTTATATCATATCTCGGCAGGCGGCGATCAAGCACGGCGGCCGGGTCGGCGCTCGGAGCGCGCCGCAAGACAAACGGCGCGAATTGCGCCGCAAGCGAAAAGACCGGCGCGGATCGCGCCGAGAACGAGCGGAGTTGGCGTCGCTTTGGCATTCGAGACGGTACGCAGCGATATCGCAGCGATCTTTGAGCGCGACCCGGCGGTGCGGTCGTTGGCCGAGATTTGGCTGAGCTATCCCGGCTTCCACGCCGTTCTCATCCATCGCCTTACCCATCGCCTATGGCGAGCGCGATGGCGGCTTCTGTCACGCATGCTTTCCAACCTGGCGCGGCTTTTTACGGGGATCGAAATCCATCCCGCGGCCCGGATCGGCAAGGGCTTCTTCATCGACCACGGCAACGGAGTGGTCATCGGCGAGACCGCCGAAATCGGCGACAACGTCACCCTCTATCACGACGTTACCTTGGGCGGCATCGCCCCGGCCGTCGACTCGGCCTCTCAAGTCAATATGAAGCGCCATCCGACGCTAAAGGACGGCGTCATCATCGGCTCCGGCGCGCAAGTGCTGGGGCCGATTGTCGTTGGAGAGAACGCCCGTGTCGGCGCCAACGCCGTCGTGCTGAAGGACGTGCCGGCCGGCGCAACCGTCGTCGGCATCCCCGCCCGGGTCGCCATGACCCGGCGCGATCGGGACGCTCACTTCGAGGCGTACGGGACCTCACGCGACGAGGTCCCCGACCCCGTGGCGCGCGTCATCGAGGGCCTTTTGGACCAAATCGAGTCACTGCAGGCACGCGTGAACAAGCTTGAGGGCGGCAACGTTCCGGAGCGCCGGAAGGTATCGGCAGATAACAAGGACTAGGCCCCAGGGAATGCTAGTGGCGGGCCAAAAAATCTAGGGGAGCGAAGGGCATATGAAACTTTCTTCACGAGGCAGATACGCGGTGATGGCGATGGCGGACCTCGCCATTCACAGCTCTGACCGGCCGGTATCCCTGGCCGAGATCGCCGAGCGCCAGGAGATTTCGCTCTCCTACCTCGAGCAGCTGTTCGGCAAGCTGCGCCGCAACCACTTGGTGCGCAGCGTGCGCGGCCCGGGCGGCGGCTACAAGCTGGCCCGCGTTGGCGAGGAGATTCGCGTCGCCGACATCGTCGTCGCCGTCGATGAGCCGCTCAGCGCCACCCGCTGTCGGCCCGGCTCCGCCACCGGCTGTCATTCCTCGCGCGGCCGTTGCCTCACCCACGATCTGTGGGAAGAACTCGGCAACCAGATCCACCTCTACCTCAGCTCCGTTTCCCTCGCCGACGTCGTCAATCGCCGCGTCCTCGGCACCAGCGGCCTGCTGGCGCGCTCCGTGCTCGCCCGCTTCGAGCCGCGTCCGGAGCCGGTTCCGGCGGAATAGGACGATGGGCTCCCGCTGGACATACCTCGACTACAACGCGACCACCCCCGTGCGGCCGGAGGTGTTGGCACGTGTCGCCGAGGTCATGACCGTGGGCGGCAATCCATCGTCCGTGCATCGCTTCGGTCGTCTGACCCGGGCTTTCGTCGACCGGGCGCGCGAATCGATCGCTGAGTTGGCCGGCGCCGATAGGGAGCAGATCGTCTTCACCAGCGGCGCCACCGAGGCCAACGCGCTGGCGTTGCGCAGCCTGGCGCGCCGCGCCGCGCCCGGCGGACGCGCCCGTGGCGCCAGCCGCGTGCTGATCTCGGCAATCGAGCACGACTCGGTGGTGGGCGCGGCCCATGCGTTGGATCTACCGGTCGAGACCGTCCCGGTCACCGCCGACGGTGTTGTGGACTTGGCCGCCCTGGAGAAGATGCTGGGCGCGGGCGGCACCGCCGTCGTCGCCCTGCTGCTGGCCAACAACGAGACGGGCGTGATCCAGCCGGTCGCGACTGCGGCCAAGCTCGTTCATTCGGTTGGCGGCGTGCTGCATTGCGACGCGGTGCAGGCCGCCGGCCGCACTCCTGTCGATTTCCCGGCGCTCGGCGCCGACACCCTGGTCTTGTCGAGCCACAAGATGGGCGGGCCCACCGGTGCGGGGGCTGTCATCGCCCGCGAGCTGAGCCTTTTGTCGCCCATGCTGATCGGTGGTGGCCAGGAGCGCGGATTGCGCGCCGGGACCGAAAACGCCGCGGCCATTTCAGGCTTCGGCTTGGCCGCTGAGCTCGCCATCTCTGACCTATCTAAGACAAACAATATCAGCTCGTTGCGGGACAATCTTGAGGAAAGACTGAAGATCATGGCGGCGGGTGTGCGGGTGTTCGGCAGCACCGCCGCGCGTCTTCCCAACACCTCCTACTTCGCTCTGGCCGGCCTCGACAATGAGACCCAGGTCATTGCCCTCGACCTCGCCGGCATCGCTGTGAGTGCGGGGGCAGCCTGCTCGTCGGGCAAGGTCGCCGCTTCGCGGGTGCTGCGCGCCATGGGCGTGCCAGAGAGCCTGGCGCGCGCCGCCATCCGCGTCAGCATCGGCTGGGGCACCACCCGCACCGATATCGATCGTTTCTGCGCCGCTTGGTCGGAGTTCGTGACGCGCCAAATGGCGCGGGCGACCGGCACGGCGTGCTTTGCCGCCGCAGCGCACTAGGTAAGAGACATGGCAACGAAGACCCAAGGGGGCCCCAAGACCGTGCAAGCCAAAGAACCGGCGGCCGCGCGCAACATCCAGCTGCCGATCTATCTCGACTATCAGGCCACCACGCCGACCGATCCGCGCGTCGTCGAGGCCATGCTGCCATACTTCACGACCAAGTTCGGCAACCCGCATTCGCGCAACCATTCGTTCGGCTGGGAAGCGGAGGAGGGCGTCGAGACCGCCCGGGCGCAGATCGCCGCGTTGGTCGGCGCGACCGACAAGGAGATCATCTTCACGTCGGGCGCCACCGAGTCGAATAACCTCGCCATCAAGGGCGTCGGCCGCTTCTACAAGGATCGCCGCAACGAGATCGTCACCGTGGTGACGGAGCACAAGTGCGTGCTCGACGCCTGCCGCCACCTCGAGGAAGAAGGCGTCAAGGTCACCTACCTGGCGGTGAAGCAGAACGGCCTCGTCGACCTCGGCCACCTGCGCCAAGCGGTCACCGACAAGACCGCGCTGGTCTCGGTCATGGCCGTCAACAATGAGATCGGCGTCGTCCAGCCGCTCAAGGAGATCGCCGCCATCGCCCACGAGAAGGGCGCGTTCTTCCATACCGACGCCGCCCAGGCCGCCGGCAAGATACCGCTCGACGTCGAGGACATGCACATCGACCTGATGAGCATCTCGGCCCACAAGATGTACGGCCCCAAGGGCGTCGGCGCGCTCTACGTGCGGCGCAAGCCGCGCGTGCGGCTGCACGCGCTGATCCATGGCGGCGGCCAGGAGCGCGGCATGCGCTCCGGCACACTGCCCGTGCCGCTGATCGTCGGTTTCGGCAAGGCGGCGGAAATCGCCCAGAACGAGATGGCGAAGGATAACGAGCGCATCCGGCGCTTGTCCGATCGCCTCTTCAACGGCATCAACAAGGAGCTGAAGGACGTCGTCCTCAACGGCGACCGGGATGCGCGCTTCCCCGGCAACCTTAACCTCAGCTTCTCCTACGTCGAGGGTGAGTCGTTGATGATGGGCATCCGCGATATCGCCGTGTCGTCCGGCTCGGCGTGCACCTCGGCCTCGCTGGAGCCGTCGTATGTGCTGCGCGCCCTGGGCGTCGAGGAAGAGATGGCGCACACCTCGATCCGCTTCGGCATCGGCCGGATGACGACCGAAGGCGAGATCGACTACGCGATCGAGACGATCGTCAAACATGTGAAGAAACTGCGCGAAATGAGCCCATTGTGGGAAATGGTCCAGGAAGGGATCGACCTGAAGTCGATCCAATGGTCCGACCACTAGGACGGGAGCGCCCGGAATTCTAGCTGAGCCTTGAAAATCCAAGGTTTCCGCCATATTTCATTGGGTAGGGAGTGGAGAAGCAAATGGCGTACGGCGAGAAGCTCATCGATCATTACGAGAACCCGCGCAATATCGGGTCGATGGACAAACATGCGACCGACGTGGGCACCGGCCTGGTTGGCGCACCGGCCTGCGGCGACGTCATGAAGCTGCAGATCAAGGTGAGCTCCGAGGGCATCATCGAGGACGCCAAGTTCAAGACCTTCGGCTGTGGCTCGGCGATTGCATCGTCGAGCCTCGTCACCGAGTGGGTGAAGGGCAAGACCCTCGACGAGGCGGAGGGCATCAAGAACACCCAGATCGCCCAGCACCTGGCCCTGCCGCCGGTCAAGATTCACTGCTCGGTGCTGGCCGAGGACGCCATCAAGGCCGCCATCGCCGACTATCGCAAGAAGTCGGGCAAGGCGCAGAACGTACAGACCGCCTCTGAGCCCGCGACCGTCGCGGCCCAGTAGCGGCAGAGAAAAGCGAAGCGAGAGGAACGACGAGACATGGCAACGCCGGTCATCACCATCACCGACTCCGCCGCCAAGCGCGTCGCCGCGATGCTCGCGGACCGCGGCAAGCCGAGCCAGGGCGTACGCATCGGCGTACGCACGGCCGGCTGCTCGGGCCTCTCCTACACGCTCGAATTCGCCGACGACATCCAGCCGCAGGACGAGGTCGTGTCGGACAAGGGCGTGACCGTCTACGTCGATCCCAAAGCCACCATGTTCCTGGTCGGCACGGAGATGGATTTCGTCGAGAGCGACCTGCAGTCCGGGTTCGTCTTCAAGAACCCGAACGAGCGCGCCCGCTGCGGCTGCGGTGAGTCGTTTCACGTCTAGGCGCCGCGCGCAGCAACCGACCTCGGCGTCCGTCGCGGACGCCTCCTTCTAGGCAACTCCGATGACTGCGCAACCGGCGCCGACTTCTGATCGCGCGCCAGCCTCGGCCGCGTGCTGGTCGTGCAGCGGCACGCTCGATCGCGACGGCCTGTTCTGCGAGAGCTGCGGTGCGTTGCAACCGCCGCGGATCGTCGACCACTTCGTGCGCTTCGGTCTGCCGGCGGCGTTCGACATCGCGATCCCCGCACTGGATCGCCGGTACTTCGAGCTGCAGCGGCGCATGCACCCCGACCGCTTTGCGGCACGCCTGCCCAAGGAGCGCGAGTACTCGCTCCAGCATGCGGCCAACCTCAACGACGCATTCCAGACCCTGAAGGCACCGGTGCGCCGCGCCGAATACCTGCTGGCGCTCAAAGGCCGGCCGATGCGCGGCAGCGGCCAGGAAACCGTGGATGACGAGGAGATCCTCGTCCACGCCATGGCGATGCGCGAGGCGCTGGCCGAGGCGAACACGCCCGCCGCCGCCGACGCGGTCGTAGCAGATGCATGCGCCCAATTCGAGCGAGTGACCAAGGACCTTGCCGCTGCCTTCGCCGCGAACGATCTCGCTGCGGCGGCGCGGCAGACGCTGCGGCTCAAGTACTTGGACAAGTTCGTGGAAGACGCGCGCGAGCGCCGCCGGCCATGAGCCTTCTGCAGATTCACGAGCCCGGCAAGACGCCGCTGCCGCACGCCAGGAAGTCGATCGCCGTCGGCATCGACCTCGGCACCACCAATTCCCTCGTTGCCGTCTCGGAGAACAACAAGCCCCTGGTCCTGCGAGACGCCCACGGCCACGGCCTGGTGCCGTCCGCGGTGCTCTACCAGTCCGGCAGCATGCATGTCGGTGAGCTCGCGCGCGCGGCCCTGCAGGATCATCCGGAGCGCGTGGTCGTCTCGATCAAGCGCCTGATGGGACGCGGCGCCGAAGACGTCATGCGCGTGGCCGACCAACTGCAGTATGAGCTCGACACTTCGTCGGGTGGCATGGTGCGCGTGAAGGTCGGCGGCCGCGTGCTTACGCCGGTAGAAATCTCGGGCCACATCCTCGAGGAATTGCGCGGCCGCGCCGAGCGCACGCTCAACCGTGAGGTGCGCCAAGCGGTCATCACCGTGCCGGCGCATTTCGACGACGGCGCCCGCACGGCCACCAAGGATGCGGCCAAGCTCGCCGGCCTGCAGGTCCTGCGTCTGGTCAACGAGCCGACGGCGGCGGCGCTGGCCTATGGCCTCGATAAAGGAGCCGAGGGCACCTACGCGATCTACGATCTTGGCGGCGGCACGTTTGACGTCTCCGTGCTGCGCCTGGAGATGGGCGTCTTCCAGGTGCTCGCCACCGGTGGCCACGTCCAGCTCGGTGGCGACGACTTCGACCGCGCCGTGGCCGAACACTTTCTCCACGACCGCACCCGCATGATCGGCGCCGACAAGGTGACGTCCGGCGACGTGAAGCGCACGATGGCCGTCGCGCGCCAGGCGCGCGAGCACCTGACAGAGCACGAGACGGGCTCGTGGCCGCTCGAGCTCGCGGGGCGGCTGACGTGGCACAGCTTGGACCAGGCGACGCTCAACACCCTCATTGCGCCCAAGGTCGAGCAGACCATCGAGATCGCCCGCAGCGTGCTGGCCGACGCCAGGCTCGATCCGCCTGACCTCACCGGCGTCGTGTTGGTCGGCGGCGCGACGCGCACGCCGCTGGTGCGCAAGCGCGTCGCAGAGTTCTTTGGACGCGCGCCGCTCACCGATATCGACCCGGACGAGGTCGTCGCCTTGGGCGCGGCCTTGCAGGCGGAAGCGCTGACGCGCGGCTCGGACGCCTTGCTCCTGGACGTGACGCCCCTGTCGCTCGGCCTCGAGACCATAGGCGGCCTGGTCGAGAGGGTGGTGCCACGCAACACGCCGATCCCTGTGTCGCTGGCGCAGGAGTTCACGACCTACCAGGACGGCCAGACGGCGATGGCCATTCACGTCGTGCAGGGCGAGCGCGAGCTCGTCGCCGAGAACCGCAGTCTCGCGCGCTTCGATTTGCGCGGCATTCCGCCGATGACGGCGGGTGCGGCACGAATTCGCGTGCTGTTCAGCGTCGACGCCGACGGCCTGCTCACGGTCAGCGCCGAAGAGGTCACCAGCGGCCTGCGCCAGCAGGTTGCGGTCAAGCCAAGCTACGGTCTGTCGGACGGCGAGATGGCCGACATGCTGCGCGCCAGCATCGAGCACGCCAAGGACGACATGACCGAGCGCCTGCTGCGCGAGGCACGCGTCGATGCAGAACGGCTGCTCTTGGCGATCGACGGTGCCCTGCGCAGCGACGGCAACCTGTTGTCCGAGGGCGAGCGCCGCGAGATCGACCACCAGATGGGGGCGCTGCGTCGCGTCATGGTGGGGACGGATCGGACGCCCATCCTGGACCGCGTCGATACCCTCAACATCGCCACCGAAGCCTTTGCGGCGCGCCGCATGGACCGGGGTATCCAGCAGGCCTTGGCCGGCGTTTCGGTGAGCGCGCTGGCTGATCGCCTGGAGGCCGGCGAGGGGACTCGACCGCCTGGGGCAACGAAGTAAGTACTTTCTTTGGCGGGCTGAAACCGCCATGTTCTCGCCCGTTTGCCCCCAAGCGGGGCCGACGATACTTGCCCAGGTTGGGCCAGGAGCGACACGCCGTATGCCGAAGATGACGTTCTTGCACCCCGATGGACGGCGCCAGGAAGTGGACGCGCCGCTCGGGCTGTCGGTCCTCGAGATCGCCCACCGCAACAACATCGACCTCGAAGGCGCCTGCGAAGGATCGCTGGCGTGCTCGACGTGCCACGTCGTTGTCGACGCGAAGTTCTACGCCGCCATCCCCGAGGCCACGGAGGACGAGGAGGACATGCTCGACCTCGCCTTTGGCCTGACCCACACGTCGCGCCTGGGTTGTCAGATCATCATCACCCAGCAGCTCGACGGGCTCGTCGTGGCGCTGCCGGCGGCCACACGCAACATGCTGCTCGAAGGCGCGTGACG
>CAMDPO010000002.1 GCA_945904955.1 Rhizobium sp. Q54 | reverse complement strand
GCCGGCAACAACATCGTCATCGGCAAGCTGTTCATCGGCGGCAACGAAGGTGGTGAAGGCGGCGCCCGCGGTAAGGTGCAGGCCTACAACATCGACACCGGCCGTCAGCAGTGGGTCATGTACAACATGGGCCCGAACAACGAGGTCGGTATCGGCCCGAAGTTCAAGCCCTTCTACGCCGACGACAAGAAGCCGAACCCGGCTCTCGACAGCTGGTTTGGTGATTCGTGGAAGCGTGGCGGTGGCACCAGCTGGGGCTACTTCACGTTCGATCCCGACCTGAACATGTTCTACTACTCGACCGGCAACTGCGGTCCGTGGAACCCGGACTATCGCCGCGAGTGGGGCAAGTTTGATCTCGACGCCAACGGCGGTCTCGAGGCCTGGAAGAGCAACTACTGCGCTTCGCAGATGGCCCGCGATGCCACCACCGGCGAGCTGATCTGGGCGTACAACCTGACGCCGCAGGATCATTGGGACATCGACGAGCCGCTGATCACTCCGATCGTGGACGTCGGTGGCAAGAAGACCGTGATCAAGGCTGCGCGCAACGGCCTCTTCTATGCCTGGGACCGCAGCACGGGTGAGATCGTCAACACCCCGTTCATGCACACCTACCAGGACATGTTCAAGAAGGACGCCCAGGGCAATTGGGTCAACAAGACCACGGGCCGTCCGAACTACAACATCAACGTGGCCTACTGGTCGGACGTTGCGGATCAGGCGAAGTACTTGCCCAACCGTGCGGGCACGCAGTTCCCGGCCACCTTTGCCGCCTACACGGGGACCGAGGCCTGCTACTACCCGGGTACCAACGCCCGTAACTGGGACAACGACGCGTACTCGCCGAAGACCGGGATGCTGTACTTCTCCAACAGCCTCAACGGTGGTTGCCAGCGCATGATCAAAGGCGACTACGTTCCGGGCCAGGGCTACACCCTGCGCACGTCGCTCAACCTGCCGGGCGGTCTGCCCAACAAGCTGGTTGATGGCACCAACACCCCGAACGAGAGCCAGTTCGTCGCCATCGACGTTCAGGGCAACAAGACGGCATGGACCCGCAACTTCCGCTACGCGAACCAGGTTCCGGTCATGGCCACGGCCACCGACCTCCTGTTCAGCTGCGGCAATGACTCGGGCGTGTTCCGCGCTATGGACGCCAAGACCGGCAACGACATGTGGACCTTCAAGTGGGGTTCACGCTGCCGCCAGTCGCCGATCACCTACTCGTTCGGTGGGAAGCAGTTCGTCGCCGTGATCGCGTCCTCCGCTTCGGCCAACACGGCCGTTGCGGCGAATGCGGCCCCGGATGACGCGAACCGCTATCGCCGTTCGGGCTCGACCCTGTACGTCTTCAAGCTGCCCGGCTAAGCAGCTCTGACGACAACGCCGCGACCGCGGGTTCCACCGCGGGCAAGGCGCTCGATAAGGATGGGGGAAGGCAGTGCCTTCCCCCATTTCTTTTGGCGCCCGCCGTATGCTGGGCGTCGATGAGCGAAGCCCGTCTCCGTACCGATCTCTGGGTGCAGGCGCAGGTCCGCATTTGCGACTTGGCCGTGCTGCCGATCGTCGTGCGCCGGCGCGGCGATCCCGATGCCGGCGCCGTGCTGCTGCGCCTGTGGCGCGACCGGGACTTGTCCTTGCTGCTCAAGCGAACCACCACCACCGGCGGGAGCTTTGGCTGGATGGTGGTCGGGGGGAGGGCCGAGGTGGATGACCCTACGGCCGAAGCCTACATCGCGCGCGAGGTCGGGCGCGACGACGACCTGTGGGTGGTCGAGATCGAGGATCCCCGCGCGCAATACCAGACCGATGGGCCACTGGTGTCCTAGTTGGCCTTGCCACCGCCGTCGGAGCCTCTTAGGAAGGCTCGGCGCGAAGCGGCGGCGCGGGGTTAGGAAGAGTCCAAGTCCATGAAAGTGACCATCGTCGGGGCGGGCTCGGCGGGGCTGAGCACGGCCATTGCCGTGCGCAGCGTCTTCAAGAACGCCGACGTCACCATTCTCGAGCGCGCCAAGGAGAGCGAGACGCCCGGGCTGGGCGTCGCTCTGCTGCCGTACGCGATCCAGATGATCAACGTGCAGGGCTTTCCGGCATACAAGGACAGCTTCCTCCCGATCAGCCGGGTCACCGAGGTGTTCGCCGGCCCCACCAAGACGGGTGAGGTGCTGCGCGACACGCGCATGCAGGACGTCGTCTATTCCGGCGTGAAGCGCGCGACACTGCTGACGTTTCTCCGCGAAGCAGTCCAGCGGTCGGGCGCGCGCATCGAGTACGAGGCGGACGTCAGCGAGGAGCGCGTGCGCCGCGAACAGGCGTCGGTCGACCTGCTGGTTGGCGCCGACGGCGCCGGCAGCGTCGTCCGCGGTGTCTTCGCCGACAAGTTCGGTCCGCGCGGCCGCGATGCCAAGTCGCGCTTTGCGTGGCTGGAGCTCAGCGGCGCGCCGCTCGACCGCTTCTTGTTCGGATACATGTACGTCGGCGCGCGCGGCCTGATCCGCGTCACCGCGTATCCGTACAGCCGCCAGCAGTCGACCGCGATCGTCACCCACAGCGTCGGGTGGGAGAAGCACCTGGACGAGCCGGACATGCTCGACGGCGAGGGGTACATCTCCGACCGCGGCATGACGGAGCTCAACGAGGTGTTCTCGGTTGGACTCGGTGGCCGCCGCCTCACCGGCAAGTCGCGCTGGCGTCGCTTCAAGGCGACTCACTGCGAGCACGCGGCGTTCGACAATGTCGCCCTCGTCGGCGATGCGTACGCGACGCTGCACTACGAGACCGGCTGGGGCACATCCGTCGCAATCCAGGAATCGAGCATCCTCGGCCACGCGTTGGCGCGCGGGAAGGGCCTTCGCGACAGCCTCGAAACCTACGACACCAAGTGCACCGGCCTGTCCCACGGCGCAGTCACCGCCACCGCCAAGGCGATGCGCGAGATCGACGGCCAGAGTGCCAAATTTTTCCAGATGGGTGCGGCCAAGTTCCTCAAGCTCGGCACGGCCTAGCGGACGCCCAAGTGTGGGTCTGCAGCTGACATCCCTAGGCGCGGCCGCCGAACAATGCACGCGCGCCACCCTGCGCACGGCGCGCTCCGCAGCCGATCCCTTGCCGACCTTCGTGGATCTGTTCGGCGCGGTTTCTGCGCTGCTCGACGACGCTCGCGCGGTGGCACCCCAACACGAACGCGGTCTCTACGGCCGCATCGCGTGCGGAAAGGGATGCGCGGCGTGCTGCTACATCCCGCTCGCTGTCACGGCGGTCGAGGCGATCGCAGCAGCCGCCGCCATGCGCGGGAATGAGGTGGCCGTCGCGCGCATACGCGCGGGAGGAGCACAACCGAACGGCGCCGAGCGGTGGCGGCGCCGTGTCCCGTGCGTCTTGCTGCACGAAGGGGAATGCACGATCTACGCGGTCCGGCCGCTGCCATGCCGGGCCTACGTGTCGCTCAGTGCGGCGCGAATTGGCCACAAGAGGCAGCAAAGTCATATTAGAATCCCGGTCATGACGAGGCCGGGACCTTAGGGGGGTGCCATTGGCGCTGCGTCTGGTAGGGGACATCGGCGGGACCAATGCCCGCTTCGCCATCGCCCAAGGCGGAGCGGTAGGGGAAGTGACTGTCCTGCCGACCAAGGACTTCTCCAGCTTCGAAGCCGCCGTCCGCGCCTACCTCAGCGCCCACCCAACGCCGGCCCGCGTGCGCGAAGCGGCTTTCGCCATCGCCGCGCCGATCACCGGCGACCATGTCGCCTTCACCAATCGCAACTGGCAGTTCTCGATCGCCGAACTGCGCACCAGGCTTGAGCTGGAGCGCCTCGACATCCTCAACGACTTCACCGCCAACGCCGTCGCGTTGCCGCACCTGAAGGGAACGGACCTCCAGGCGGTGGGTGGCGGCTTCGCCTTGCCCAACCGTCCGATCGGCGTTCTTGGTCCCGGCACCGGCCTCGGCGTCAGCGGATTGATTCCGAGCGCTGGCGGGTGGATTCCGCTCACCGGAGAGGGAGGCCACGCCACGCTGCCCGCGACCACGGTGCGCGAAGCGAGCATCATCGAGCGGCTGCAAGAGAAGTACGGGCACGTCTCGGCGGAGCGCGCATTGTCCGGAGAGGGTCTGTTGTCCCTCTATGTGGCGCTCGCCGCCATCGAAGGTGTGCCGGCCGTCTCCCAGACCGCTGCCGACGTCACGACGCGCGCCCTCGACAACAGCGATCGGATCGCGGTGGACGCGGTCGACCTGTTCTGCGCGTTCCTCGGCACCGTTGCGAGCGACCTTGCTCTTACTCTGGGAGCGCAGGGCGGAATCTACATCGCCGGCGGCATCGTCCCGCGCTGGGGCGCGATCTTCGCCAAGTCATCCTTCCGCGCCCGCTTCGAGACGAAGGGCCGGTTCAGCACCTATCTCGCCACCATCCCGACCGCGGTGGTGCGGCACAGCGCGCTCGCTTTCGTGGGGCTCGCCAATCTTCAGTAACGCAAACGCAAACGCACATCGATGCGAGGGGGCTACGGCATGAATCCGTTGAAGTCGCTGGAGGGCCTTGGCCAATCGGTGTGGCTCGATTTCATCCGCCGCAAGATCATCGGGCCAGAGCTCGACGCACTCATCAAGGATGACGGCCTGCGCGGCATCACGTCGAACCCGGCGATCTTCGAGAACGCCATCGGCCATTCCGACGACTACGACGCACAGCTCGACGGCCTGATGCGGCGCTCGGACCTCGGCGCCATGGCGCTCTACGAGGAGCTCGCCATCCAGGACATCCAGATGGCGGCGGACAAGCTGCTGCCCATCTACGAGAAGACCAAGAAGCGCGACGGCTACGTCAGCCTCGAAGTCTCGCCGTACCTCGCGCGCGACACCGAGGCATCGGTCGCCGAGGCGCGCCGCCTGTGGGCGCGCGTCGACCGGCCCAACCTGATGGTCAAGGTGCCGGGCACCAAGGAAGGCGTGCCGGCCATCGACACGCTGATCGGTGAGGGCATCAACATCAACGTCACGCTGCTGTTCTCCCAGGACGCCTACGTCGACGTCGCCGAAGCGTACATCAACGGCCTCGAGCGCTACGCCAAGAAAGGCAATGCCGACATTGCCAAAATCGCCTCGGTGGCGAGCTTCTTCATCAGCCGCATCGACGGCGCGGTGGACGCCCAGCTCGACGCCAAGATCAAGGGCGGCGCCAAAGGACTCGACTCGATCAAGGGCAAGGTAGCGGTGGCCAACGCGCGCCTCGCCTATCAGCGCTACAAGGAGTTGTTCTCCTCCGCGCGGTGGAAGGCGCTCGCCGCCAAAGGCGCGCAGACCCAACGCCTGCTGTGGGCCTCCACCGGCACCAAGAATCCCGCCTACAGCGACGTCTATTACGTCGAGACCCTGATCGGCGCAGACACCGTCAACACCATGCCGCCGGCAACCATGGCGGCGTTCCGCGACCACGGCAAAGCCAAGCTTGCCATCGAGGACGACCTTCCCGGCGCCAAGAAGACGATGGCCGACCTCGATGCCTCAGGCGTCTCGATCAAGGCCGTCACCGACAAGCTGGTCGTCGATGCGGTGCAGCTGTTCGCCGACGCGGCCGACAAGCTGCTCGAGGTCGTCGAGGGCAAGCGCCGCGCCATGGAAGGCGAGCGCCAGACCAAGCTCAAGGCGACGCTGCCTGCCGACCTGAAGAAAGCCGTCGATGCCGAGCTCGACGCGTGGCGCGCCCAGGGCCGCATCCGCCGTCTGTGGGCTAGGGACGCGACCCTGTGGACCGGCGGCGACGAGAACAAATGGATCGGCTGGCTCGACATCGCCGGCCGCGAGCTCGCCAAGGCCGATCAGTACAAGAAGCTCGCCGATCTCGCCGCCAAGTTCGATCACGTCCTGCTGCTGGGCATGGGCGGCTCCAGCCTTGGCCCCGAAGTGTTCGCCGAGACGTTCGGCCGCATCGCCGGCAGGCCGCAGCTGCACGTCCTCGACTCGACCGACCCGGCTCAGGTGCGCGCCACCCAGGCCAAGATCGACGTGAAGAAGACGCTCTTCATCGTCGCGTCGAAGTCCGGCAGCACCCTCGAGCCGAACATCTTCAAGCAGTACTTCTTCGACCAGGCGGTGAAGGCGCTCGGCCCCAAGGAGGCGCCCAAGCGCTTCGTCGCCGTCACCGATCCCGGCTCCAAGGTGCAGAAGATCGCCGAGTCCGAGGGCTTTGCGCAGGTGCACTTCGGCGATCCGACCATCGGCGGGCGCTACTCCGTGCTGTCGGCATTCGGCCTGGTGCCCGCCGCGGCGATGGGTGTCGATGTCGAGCGCTTCCTGCGCGCGGCGCTGCTGACCATTCGATCCTCCGGTCCCGACGTGCCGCCCAACATCAATCCGGGCGTGCAGCTCGGTGCCATCCTCGGCGCCGCCGGCAAGATGGGCCGCGACAAGGTCACCGTGCTTTCCGGCCCCGGCCTCGAAGACTTCGGTGCGTGGGCGGAGCAGCTCATCGCCGAATCGACCGGCAAGGGCGGCAAAGGACTCATTCCCGTCGATGGCGAGACGATCGGCGCGCCCTCGGTCTACGGCAAGGACCGGCTCTTCGTGCACCTCTCGATCACCAGTCGTGCCGACCCGTTTGAGGCGAAGATCGCCGCGCTCGAAGCGGCGGGTCATCCGGTGGTGCGCATCACCATGGCGAACGCGTATCAGCTTGGCCAGGAGTTCTTCCGTTGGGAGTTGGCGACCGCGGTGGCCGGCGCCATCCTCGGCATTCATCCGTTCGATCAGCCCGACGTCGAGGCGAGCAAGATCGCCACGCGCGGTCTCACCGACGCCTACGAGAAGTCCGGCAGCCTGCCCGGCGAGACGCCCATCCTGGTGGAAGGCGGCGTCAAGCTGTTCGCCGACGCCAAGAACGCCGCGGTGCTGGCGCAAGCCGCCAAGGCCAAGACACTCGACGCGTACCTGAAGGCGCACTTCGCGCGTCTGTCGGCCGGCGACTACGCTGCGCTGCTCGCCTACATCCCGCGCGGCCCCGAGACCATCGCCGTGCTGCAAGAGGCTCGGCACGCCATCCGCGACGCGCGCAACGTGGCGACGGTCGCCGAGTTCGGCCCGCGCTTCCTGCATTCCACCGGCCAGGCCTACAAGGGTGGGCCCAACAGCGGCGTGTTCCTGCAGATCACCTGTGACGACGCCGAGGATCTGCCGGTGCCCGGCCAGAAATTCACGTTCGGCACCGTCAAGGCCGCGCAGGCGCGCGGTGACTTCGACGTGCTGGCCGAGCGCGGCCGTCGCGCGCTGCGTGTCCACATCGGCTCGAACTTGAGCACGGAGCTCGACAAGCTCAGCAAGGCCATTCGTCGCGCGGTGGCGTAGAAGCGCCGCTCGCAACTAGGGGGCCCAAGACAGGGGAACGGCGCCATGCAAATCGGAATGATCGGACTCGGCCGCATGGGCGGCAACATCGTGCGGCGATTGGCGACCAAGAATCACACCTGCGTCGTCTACGACCGCGCCCAGGACGCCATCGACGCGCTGGTGAAGGAAGGCAGCAAGGCAGCCAAGTCACCCGAGGACATGGTCAAGCAGCTGCCCAAGCCGCGCGTGGTGTGGGTGATGCTGCCCTCCGGCAAGATCACCGACGACACCGTGACGTTGCTCGGCTCGGTGATGGAGAAGGGCGACATCATCATCGACGGCGGCAATTCGTTCTGGCAGGACGACATCCGCCGCGCCAAGGCGCTCGCCGCCAAGGGCATCCACTACGTCGACATCGGCACGTCCGGCGGCGTGTGGGGCCGCGAACGCGGCTACTGCATGATGATCGGCGGCTCCAAGGAAGCGGTGACGCACCTCGACCCGATCCTCGACACCCTGGCGCCCGGCATCGGCGAAATCGACCGCACGCGTGGCCGGCCCAAGAGCGCCGACAGCCGCGTCGAGCGCGGCTATATGCATTGCGGGCCATCCGGCGCGGGCCACTTCGTCAAGATGGTCCACAACGGCATCGAGTACGGAATGATGCAAGCCTAAGCCGAGGGCTTCGACATCATGAAGAACGCCGACTCCAAGAATCTGCCCGAGGACCACCGCATGACCCTCAACGTCGGCGACATCGCCGAGGTGTGGCGGCGCGGCAGCGTCGTCGCGTCGTGGCTGCTGGACCTCACCGCCATCGCGCTCGCCGAAGACCCCAAGCTCGACAGCTTCACAGGCTCGGTCGAAGACTCCGGCGAGGGCCGCTGGACGGTGCAGGCGGCGATCGACGAGGCGGTACCGGCCGATGTGCTGACCGCGGCGCTGTTCGTGCGCTTCCGCTCCCGCCAGAATCACACTTACGCCGAGAAGCTGCTCTCCGCCATGCGCAAGCAGTTCGGCGGTCACGTCGAGAAGAAGTAGCCGCCATGAACGACTCCGCCATGCGCCGTGCTCGCGAAAGCGACCTCGCCGGGGCCGACGCCAAACCGCCGGCCGCGCCGCCGTGTGCGGTCGTGATCTTCGGCGCAGGCGGCGATCTCACCAAACGCCTCCTGGTGCCGGCGCTCTACAACCTTGCCCGCGTCGGTATCCTGCCGCCCAAGTTCCGGCTGATCGGTGTCGATCATCGCGAGCGCACAATCGAGGACTTTCGCGCGGGCCTGCGCGAGTCGGTGCAGCAGTTCGCCAAGACGCGGGGCACCGAGGCCGGCGAGTTCGATGCAGCCGCCTGGGCCCGCATCGAGAATGCCGTGGATTACGTCCAGGCCGACTTCAACGACCCGGCTGGCTACAAGCGCCTCAGCGAACACATGTCCACCGTGGATCGCGACCACGGCACTCTCGGCAACATCTTGTTCTACCTGGCCGTCGCGTCGCGCTTCTTCGCGCCCATCACGTTGTCCTTGGCCGCTTCCGGCCTGATGCAGGAGGAACGCGACGGGACGCCGTGGCGCCGCATCATCATCGAGAAGCCGTTCGGCACCGACTATGCCTCGGCGCGCGCGCTCAACGAGCAGATCCTCGGCGTGCTGCGTGAGCGGCAGATCTACCGCATCGATCATTACCTCGGCAAAGAGACCGTCCAGAACATGATGGTGCTGCGTTTCGCCAACGGCATCTTCGAGCCGTTGTGGAATCGCAACCACATCGACCACATCCAGATCACCGTGGCCGAGACGGTCGGCGTCGAGCAGCGCGGTGGCTACTACGATAAGTCGGGCGCGCTGAAGGACATGGTGCCCAACCAGCTGTTCCAGTTGCTCTCGCTCACCGCAATGGAGCCACCCAACGACTTCTCTGCCGACTCGGTGCGCACCGAAAAGGTGAAGGTGCTCGACGCTCTGCGCTTCCCCGATCCGAAGAAGCCGGGAGAGAGCGCGGTGCGCGGCCAGTACATCGCCGGTTCCGTGCAGGGCAAGCCGTACAAGACCTACCGCGAGGAGTCCGACGTCGAGAAAGGCTCGATGACCGAGACTTACGTCGCGATGAAGATGACCATCGACAACTGGCGCTGGCACGGCATGCCGTTCTACCTGCGCACCGGCAAGGCGATGACCAAGCGCCTGTCTGAGATCTCGATCCAGTTCAAGCATCCGCCCCAGGTCATGTTCCGTGATACCGACATCGACCGCATGATCGGCAATCGCCTGGTGATCCACGTGCAGCCGGACGAGGGTGTCTCGCTGCGCTTCGGTGCCAAGGTGCCCGGCCCTGCTTTGAAGCTCGGCCGCGTGTGGATGAACTTCCACTACGCCGACTATTTCGACGCAGCGCCCTCCACCGGCTACGAGACGCTCATTTACGACTGCATGATGGGCGACGCGACCCGGTTCCAGCGCGCCGATTCGGTCGAGTCCGGCTGGCGTGCCGTCGAGCCGCTGCTGCAGGCGTGGGAGCTCGATCCCTACCGCAACTTCCAGAACTATCCGGCCGGCAGCGCTGGGCCGCAGATCGCCGACGAGATGCTTGCCAAGGACGGCCGCGCCTGGAACCGTATGACCTGGAAGCCGACCGAAGAGAAACGCTCCTGAGCGACGCACAAACCGAGATTGCCGACGACCCGGAGGACCTGGCGAACCGCGCGGCGGTGTTCGTCTGCTCGGTGCTGGCCGCGATCGGCGACCATGAGCCGCGCGTCTGCCTCGCCGGCGGCACGACGCCCAAGCGCCCCTACGAGATCCTCTCGACCTTTCCGCTCGTGTTCGAGGTGCCCTGGTACAGCGTGCATTGGTTCTTCGGCGACGAGCGCTTCGTGCCGCACAGCCACGAGAACTCGAACGCGCGCATGGTGACCGAGGCGATGTTCGGCAAGGTGCCGATCGGCGCTGCCTACATGCACCTCGTGCCGACCAGCAAAGCGACGCCCGAGGAGGCGGCATCCGCGTACGAAGCGGAGCTGCAAAAGGTCTACGGCGCCAAGGAGCTCAAACCGGGGCGGCCGCTGTTCGACCTGACGCTGCTTGGCATCGGTGACGACGGCCACACCGCCTCGCTCTTCCCCGGCACCGCTGCGTTGCAGGAGACCAAGCGGTGGACGGCGTCGGTGGTCGGCGCCAAGCCGGAGCCGCGCATCACGCTGACGTATCCCGCGCTAAATTCCTCGCACCACGTGGCAATCCTCGCCGCGGGCGCCGGCAAGGCCGCCATCGTCAAGCGCATCAAGAACCGCGAGCCCGTGCCGGCCAGCGGCATCCGCCCCTCCGGCACCTTGCACTGGTTCCTCGACAAGGCCGCGGCCGGAGTCTAGCTCCCTGCTCCGTCATGGCCGGGCCTGACTGGCCTGACTCGGCCATCCACGTACTCAAGCCGCTCGCGACTCAATGGGGTTTGAGCAGGCTCTTATAGAGCTCGACGTACTTCTTCGCCGAGCGCTCCCAGCCGAAGTCAGCCGCCATGGCGCGGCGGCGCAATCCGTCCCACACCGCGGGTTGCCCGTAGAGCTCGAACGTACGCGCCAGCGCGCTGCGCAGCGCATCGGCGGTCGTCGGCGCGAACTGGATGCCGGTTGCCACGCCCTCGTTGAGCGCCGCCTCGTTGGCGTCGATCACCGAGTCCGCGAGGCCGCCGACGCGGGCGACGATCGGCACGGTGCCGTAGCGCATGCCGCACATCTGGGTCAGGCCGCACGGCTCGAACCGCGACGGCACCACGATAGCGTCGGCGCCGGCCTGGATGCGGTGGGCCAGCTTCTCGTCGTAGCCGAAGCGCACAGCGATGCGCTCGCCCTCGGACGCCGCGGCGTTGGAAAAGCCCGCCTGCACGTCGCGGTCGCCTTCGCCGCCCAGCACGACGAGCTGGGCGCCCGCGGCGCGCAACTCGGGCAGGGACGACAGCAGCAGGTCGAGACCTTTCTGCGACGTCAGCCGGCTGATCACGCCGAGCAGCGGCGCGCGCGCGTCGACCCGCAGGCGCATGTCCTTCTGCAGCGCCGCCTTGTTGGCCGCCTTGCCGGCCAGCGACGCCGCGCCGTAGTGCGCCGCGAGGTGCGGGTCACGCTCCGGGTTCCACTCGTTGCGGTCGATGCCGTTGAGGATGCCAGAGAGCTTGTCGGCGCGGTGGCCGAGCAGCCCGTCGAGTCCGTGGCCGAACGCCGGCGTGCGGATCTCGTGGGCGTAGGTCGGGCTGACCGTCGTAATTCGGTCGGCGTAGTAGATGCCGGCCTTGAGGAAGCCGATGCGGCCGTAGAACTCCACCCCGTCGTGATGGAACGAAGCCTCGGGCAGGCGCAGCTCCGCAAGGTTCTCGGCGCCGAACAATCCCTGGAACGCGATGTTGTGGATGGTCAGCACGGTCGCCGGTCGCGGCGCGCCGCCGAGGGCGAGGTACGCGGGCGCAAGCCCGGCCTGCCAGTCGTGGGCATGCACCACGTCCGGTACCCACGGTCCGGCCCGCCCGCCGGCGATCGCTGCTGCGGTCCAGCCCAGCGCCGCGAAGCGCAGGTGGTTGTCGTCCCAGTCGGTGTTGGGCGCTGGCCCATAGGGGCCGCCCGTGCGTTCCACGCGGCCGCGCAGCTTGTAGAGGTGCGGCGCGTCGATCGCGATCACGTCGGCGCCGCCGGCGGTGCGGCCGCTCTCGAGGCTCGCCGGGCCGCCGAACAGGCTGCGCAGCTTGGCGACGGTGCGCCGTTCCCCTTGCAGTCGTTCGAGGATGCCGGGGTAGGCCGGCAGCAACACCTTCACGTCGAGGCCCTGTTGGGCGAGCGCCGCGGGCAACGCGCCGACCACGTCGGCGAGCCCGCCCGTCTTGACCAGCGGGTGGAGTTCGGACGCGACGAACAGAACCTTCACGGCGACGCTCTCAGGTGCGCAGCTTGTCGATCATCGGCTGGGTGATGATGCAGACGCCCTTCTCCGAGCGCCGGAAGCGCTTGGCGTCGTACTCGGGGTCGAAGCCCGCCACCATGCCCTCGGGGATTTGCACCCCCGAGTCGATGATGACCTTCGACAGCTTGGCGCCGCGGCCGATGCGCGCATAGGGCAGCACTACGGCGCTATCGAGCTGGGTGTACGAATTGACGCGCACCCCGGTGAACAGCAGGGAGCGGTGCAGGTAGGCGCCCGAGACGATGCAGCCACCCGATACCGACGAGCTCACCGCCATGCCGCGGCGGCCGTCGACGTTGTGGACGAACTTGGCGGGCGGCGTGATCTCGGCGTAGGTCCAGATCGGCCACTCGCGGTGATAGAGGTCGAGGGACGGCACGACGTCGCACAGGTCGATGTTTGCTTCCCAGTAGGCGTCCACTGTCCCGATGTCGCGCCAGTAGATCTCGGGCTCGGCGCCTGAGCGCACGCAGCTGCGCAGGAAGCGGTGCGCCACGGCCTTGCCGTTCTTGACGATGCCGGGGATGATGTCCTTGCCGAAGTCGTGGGACGAGTTCGGATCGGCGGCGTCGCGGCGCAGCTGATCGAACAGGAACGACGTCTTGAAGACGTAGATGCCCATGCTGGCCAGCGCGACGTCCGGCTTGCCGGGGATGGTGGGCGGATTGGCAGGCTTTTCGACGAAGCTGACGATGCGGTCGGTGGCGTCGACCTGCATGACGCCGAATCCCGTCGCTTCCGCTTTGGACACGTCGATGCAGCCCACCGTCACGTCGGCGCCCTCGGCGACGTGCTGTTGCAACATGATCTCGTAGTCCATCTTGTAGACGTGATCGCCGGCCAGGATGACGATGTACGTCGGCCGGTACCCTTCGATGAAGTCGATGTTCTGGAACACCGCGTCGGCGGTGCCGACGTATCATGCGCCCGGCGTGCGCTGGCTTGCCGGCAGCACGTCGAAGCTCTCGTTGCGTTCAGGGCGCAGGAAGTTCCAGCCCCGGTGCAGATGCCGGATCAGGCTGTGCGACATGAACTGGGTCGCCACCGCGATGCGGCGGATGCCGGAGTTCACCGCGTTCGACAGCGCGAAGTCGACGATGCGCGACTTGCCGCCGAAGTAGACCGCGGGCTTGGCGCGCTTGTCGGTCAGTTCCAGAAGGCGCGAACCCCGCCCACCGGCCAGCACAAAGGCCATGGCCTGGCGCGTCAGGGGCTGTATGCGCGTTGCTTCTTTCGCCGCCATCTCGCCCTCGTCTTCAAGACCGCAGCGACGGTCAAGGTTCCCGCTGCGGGCTAGCCTAGCGGGGATTTGGCCGCACCTCTATCGATCGTTGATTTCCCTACCAGATTCGCCGCCCAAATAGAACGGCGCGCCGAGAGGCGCGCCGTTAAGAACAGGCAGGGCCGCCGTAGCCTTAAGGGCCGTGCGGGTCGAAGGTGTCCGCATCATTCGCCGGCGGGCCCATCGGCCAATAGATGACGGCCGCGGCGCCCCCGACAACCAGCAGCGCGAGTACTACCCAAAGGATCGTCTTCGATCGCATCTCCCCCTCCTCAGTTACATCTCGTGGCTACATCTCGTGGCCGGGCACCTCGACGACGAACCACGCGCCGTCGATCCCCTGTCCGTTGGCCTGGCCCGGCCCGGTGTCCTTGGCGCTGCGATACAGCGGCTTGCCTTCGTAGGCCCACTGCAGCTGACCGTCCTCGCGCGCGAAGACCGAGAACGACTCGAAGGCGCGATCGCCGGAGCCGGCAAGCAGCGGTGGCCATTGTTCGGCGCAAGCGTCCGTGCAGGTCGCCTTCTCCAGCGGATCTTCGGAATACCAGTAGACGCTGAGCCCGTCCGGCGTCGCCAAACCCATCTTGCCGTTGAGCACTAGGAACAATCGGAACGCGCCGACGTTGCCGTCCGCCATCAGCTCGACCGCCGCACGCACCGGGGCGGCAAACAGGGCTATTGCGGCGAGCGCCGCGACGATCCGGTGTTGCATCGGCCGGCCTCCCAAAGCGGGGCGAGGATACGAGCGCCGCGCCAAGGTCGCCAGATTCCTGCGCGGTAAGGTTGCGGCGCTTCGTTGACAGGCCCGGCGCCGCGCCCATACTTGGCGGTGAGCGCCGTCGCCGAGGAGCGGCAGCGAACTGACAATGAGGTCGAATTTCCATGCTGAAGTCTGTCACGACCGCCGCGTTTGTCGCGGCGATGGGCGTTGCATCGGCGGCGCTGGCGATGAACCATCTGATGGCCGACGATTTCGTCGGCAAGTTCAAGGTGATGGGCACCGCCGAGGCGCCTTTTCTCGCCAGCGAGAAAGGCCTGACGCTATACACGTTCGAGAAGGACGCCGGCGGCAAGCCGACCTGCACCGCCGCGTGCGCCGAGCAGTTCCCGCCGGTGCTGGTCGTCGACGGCGACATGGCGGTGACGCCGTTCGCCTTCGTGACGCGCGAGGACGGCAAGCGTCAGTGGGCGATCGAGGATCATCCCCTCTACCTCAGCGCCAAAGACACCGAGCCCGGCCAGACCAACGGCAAGGACGTCGAAGGCTGGAAGCTCGTGGCGGTCGCCGCCCACGAGATGTAAGCGCTGCGCGCCTCCCTCGTCGTTCTCGCGCTGCTGACCGGGTGCGCGGCGCCGGCCCTCGACCGTAGCGCGGGCCCGACGGCGCGCGCCGCCGACGCCGCTGCGTCGGTGCCGGCGCTGTCCTACCGGCCGCTCGTCACCACGGATTTCGCGCCCATCGGTCCGCTCAACTGGACGGAGCGCAACCAAGCCGTTGCGCCGGCTCCATGAGCCGGATGCGCGTCGCGATGGCGCTCCTCGTGGCGCTGACTGCTTGTGCGCAGGCGCCCTCCGCACGCGACCCGGTAGGCATCGCCGCCCGCGTCGCCGACGCGACCGGCATCGCCACGACCGTTGTCGTCACGGATGCCGATGCGGACGCGCTGCGCCAGCGGGTGAGCACCGCTCTAGCACGGCCGCTCACCGTCGAGACGGCCGTGCAGGTCGCCGTCCTCAACAATCGCAGGCTGCAGGCCGCGTTCGCGGCGGCCGACGAACATGCCGTCGTTGACGCTGCGCTGCGCCTGGTCACGGAGACCCGGCGTGCCAGGAGGGCGACTGGGCGCTGCATTGCCACAAGTCGCACCACACCATGAACGCCATGGGTCACGGTCTCGCCAACTTCATCGGCGTGCCCAAGGGCGACCTCGAGCCCAAGATCCAGCGCCTGGTGCCCGACTACATGGCGATGGGCAACGCCGGCATGGCCGATATGGGAGAGATGGAGATGGTGCTGCCCGACAACACCCTCCCCATGATGGGCGGCCAGGGCCAGTATGGGCCCATGGAAATGGGCGGCATGTTCACGGTCTTGAAGGTGCGGGAAGGCCTCGCCGCCAACGACTATCGCGATCCGGGCTGGTATCGTCACCCACCGGGAACGGTCGCCTACGAATGGACGGGAGGCGCTCCGACGCCGCCGCGCGCCGAAGGCCCGGCGGGCCAGGACGCAGCGATCGAGGTGCAAGTCGTGCGCCGTCAACACACGAGCGGGAATCACTGAGATGGAACGCGAGATTCAAGAAAAACCTCTAAGCCGCGGAGCGATCTTCGCGGGCGTCGCCGTGGCGGTCGTGACGATCGCCGGCACGGTCATCTACATGGAGCGCATGCGCACCGAAGACGTCGCGGAAGACGTCATCGCCGCGCTGCCCAATCGCGGTGAACCGCGCGCGCTGCCGCCCGTGAACGATGCGCCGCGCTATGCGATCGCCGGCCCAGGCGCGATGGGAACCTTGGCGCCCGACGCGCCCACGGCGGCGCCGACGGCGCAGTTCACGCCCGACGAGAACCAGCAGCGCGCCTACGCGGCGATGAATGCGCTCGGCAATGCCACCACGCCGCCGGCTCCGACTCCCGCGGCTCAGCCTGGGGCAGAGGCGCCGCAGGCCCTCAATCCACTGCCACAGCTTGCCGCCGCGCCGCCCGCCGCAGCGCCAGCGCCCGCTCCCAAGGTGCAGGCGCCGCAGGCCGCGGCGCCACGCCAGACGGCCGCGCTCGAGACCGACTGGGGCCGCCCCGGCGACCCGCGCGCCAACATGCGTGTGTTCGAGCTCGAAATCCGCGAGTTGCACGATGGCCGCATGTGGTTCGACCCCTACGTCCTGAACGTGCGCCTCGGCGAGCAAGTGCGCATCGTCATCCGTAACGCCGGCGATTTTCCGCATAGCGTCGTCATCGGCACCGAGCAGGAAGTCCTGCGCGCCGCGGCTGAGATCAAGACCAACCCGACCTACTGGAAGGGCGACGCGAACTGGGCATACGTATTGCCGATGGAGAAGGGGGAGATCGTCTGGCAATTCACTCGCGCCGGGATCTTCGAGTTCGTCGATGTAAACCCCGGTCGCCGCGAGGCTGGACTGGTCGGCCGCATCAGCGTGCGCTAGCGCACCGCGCAGGAGGATTGGTCATGCGTGCAGTAGTCGTGTTTGCGTTCACCGCCGCCCTCGCTGGCGCGGCGCACGCCCAGATGGGGATGCCCCCCACGCAGATGCCGATGGGCGACATGCCCATGGGGCAGGCGCCGCCCGCGGGTCAGGTGCTCGGCCCGGCGGGGGGCAAGGGCGAGGTCACGCGCATCGACGAGGCGACCGGCCGCCTCGGCATCCGCCACGAGCCGATCCCCGCCCTCAACATGGCGACCGGCATGAACATGCTGTTCCGCCTTGCTGACCCTGCCATGCTGACCCAGGTGAAGGTCGGCGATACGGTGACGTTCGAGGCGCAGCGTGAAGGCGCCGTCGTCACGATCACCAAGCTGCAAAAGGCGCCGTAGGCCCTAGCGTCGATGGCCGTGGTGCTCGTGCACCACGGCATGCCCGCGCCCGCGGGCGATCAGCCAGCGGTTGAGCGGATAGGCCGCGACCCCCGCAAGGCCAAGCGCGATCGCCAGGCTGATCCAGAAGAACGCGTCGGTCAGCCCCGCATCCATCGCGCCTGGGATCAGCAACAGTATTGCGTTGTCGACGATCTCCATCAACGTGATGGACGCGGTGTCGGACGCCAAGGCCAGCCCCATCGCCCTCGGTAGCGCCATGCCGGCGCGCAGCAGTGGCACCATCGTGAAGGCGTAGCCGAATGCGAAGGCGAGGGCGACGGCGAGCACGATGGTCGCCGCATTGCCCCAGCCGAGCGCCGTGCCGAGGATCATGCCGAGCACCTCGCCGGTTGCGCAGCCCGACAAGCAATGCAGTGTCGCCATCAACGCAACGCGGTTGAGGTTGGGAGTAGCGCCGGGATGGTGCTTGTGATGCGACATCAGCGCGATCCTTCCCCGATCTTGGCGAAGCGCGGCACGGAGCGGTCGTCGACGACGACGTACTCCTCGAACATCGCCTTGGGCCGCACCCACAGCCCACGCGCGCCGTACAGCGGCCGATAGACGACGAGGACCTCGCCCGTCTCGCTGTGGGTGGCGTCGCCGACCACCTCGTACTCGTTGCCTTTGTAGTGCCGATAGCGGCCCGGTTCGGCCATGCGCAATCTCCTAGTCGAGAATAGCGACGCCAAGGGTCGCCAAGGTTTGCCGCAGCCGCGCGGCGCCGTTGACGCAATCGTACACGGCCGCGCGGATGCCGACCGCGCGCGCCGCCGCGACATTGGCCGCGCTGTCGTCGACGAACGCAATGTCGCTGGCCGCCACACCCAGCTCCGCGACGATGCGATGGAAGAACTCCGCGTCGGGCTTCATGCGCCGCAGGCGGTACGAGTAGAACTCGCGGTCGAACAAGGCGGCGTATCCGAGCACGCGCGACATGTGCTCGGCGCGCATCGCCTGCTGGTTGGAAGCGAGGCAGCATCGCTGTCCGCCGGCGCGCAGCCGCCGCACGAGGTCAATCACGTCGGCGTTAATCTCGATGGTCGTCCAGGCGCGCACCATGTCGTCGCGGCTGACTTGCCAACTCTGCAACAGTGGCACGAAGACGGTATCGAAGTCGCCATCGCCGGTCAGTGCAGGGCGTTCCACGGCGTACACTTGTCGCTCGAACTCGTCGATGCGCGCCCTGTGTATCCCGAGCGCCGCCGCGATGGCCGGACGCCACGCGTGCGCGGTCTGCACGACACCGTCCGCATCAAAAAGAACTGCTTCGGTCCGCATTGCGCCGACGCTTTAGACTGCGCCTGTTGCCATGACAACCGTCGCAGCCCCAAGTCTCCTGTTCCTGCCCGGCGCCGGGGCCGATCCCGCCTTCTGGCGCCCTGCCGGCGACTTGCTGCCGGCAGCTTGGTCCAAGACCTACCTGGGGTGGCCGGGAGTTGCCGGCCAGCCGGCCAATCCGGCCGTGCGCTCGTTCGCCGATCTCATCGCGCTGGCTGAACGCGGCCTCGGCGACCTGCCTGTGAACCTGTTGGCGCAATCGATGGGCGGCGTGGTCGCCATGCACCTCTTGCTGCGCCATCCCAGTAAGGTGCGGCGCCTGGTGCTGGCGGCGACATCAGGCGGCGTCGACGCGATTCGCGACGTTCCCTTCGATTGGCGCCCCGACCTGCGCAAAGAGTTCCCGCGCGGCGCCGACTGGATGATGACCGAGCGCCGCGACCTCACTGCCGACCTGCCGCGGGTGCGCTGCCCGGTGCTGCTGCTGTGGGGCGACCGCGACCGCATCAGTCCGCTCTCGATCGGCGAGCGCATGCGCGAGCTTCTGCCGCGCGCCACGCTCCACGTCGTGCGCGGCGGCGACCATGACTTCGTGCGCACCCACGCGGCCGAGGTCGCGCCGCTGATCGAGCGGCATCTCGCCTGATCGTCATGTTGTTGCGAATACAGCGATAGACGAGGCTGGCGTTATTCCTTTGCGAATACACTGCTTTTCCGGGTGTGCTTCCGGTTCGCGTGGTTGGCGCTGTCCAGCGATTTATTCGCGGCCAATCGCCAAAGCGTGAAACCACCACCGCTACTGTGAGTCGGCTGATTCCTTGGTTCTTAGACCTGTGTCTATGCGGCCCTATGTCGAAACGGGCGTTGCATCTGCGACATTCCGACGCGTACCCTGCTCAAAGCAGAGGCAACTGCTTCGGCAGCGTCTTGCGCGCGACCGTTGGTCTGCCCGTCAGGGCGCTCATTGGAGAGGGAGGGAGCTAGATGGCTCTTACACTGAACGTCAACGGCACGTCCCGTACGGTGGACGTCGAAGCGGAGACCCCGCTGCTTTGGGTTCTCCGTGACACCATCGGCCTGACCGGCACGAAGTACGGCTGCGGCATCGCGCGTTGCGGTGCGTGCACCGTGCACATCGACGGCCAGGCCGTACGGTCCTGCAACACGAAGGTCTCGGCGGCGGTCGGCACTCGCGTCACCACGATCGAGGGCTTGTCCGCCAACTCGAACCATCCGGTGCAAGTGGCCTGGACGGAAATCGGCGTGCCGCAGTGCGGCTACTGCCAGTCCGGCCAGATCATGGCGGCGGCTGCGCTCCTGTCAAAGCGCGCCCGTCCGACCGACGCCGAGATCGACGAGGCGATGGTCGAGAACCTCTGCCGTTGCGGCACCTATCTCCGTATTCGGGCCGCGATTCATCGCGCTGCCGAACTCGGCGCTCGCTAGGGGAGGCAGACATGACAAATATCAACGTCACTCGCCGCCAATTCAATGTCACCACGGCCGCACTGGCCGGCGGCGGCATGATGCTTGGCTTCCACATGCCCGCCCATGGCGCTGCGACCAACAAGTCGCCGTGGCTCCTGCCGACCGAGAAGGAAGGCACGGAGATCAACGCCTGGGTCGCCATCGATCCGGACGGCGGCGTCACCATGCGCGTTCCGCACACTGAGCAGGGCCAAGGCGCTCTGACGTCGGTGCCGATGATGTTGGCCGAAGAACTGCACGTCGACTGGAAGTCCGTGCGTGCGGTATTCGCCGACCCGAACCGTCACGTCCGCAACAGCAACGAATACGTCACGATGAGCACGTCCGGCTCGAACGTCGTTCGCAGCCGTCACCCGCACATCATGGCGGCAGGCGCCTCCGCTCGTGAGCGCCTGAAGGAAGCTGCGGCGAAGGCCTGGAGCGTGGCCCGCACCGAAGTCACCGCGAAGGATGGTGTTCTGACCGCCGGCAACCGCCGCGGCACGTTCGCCGAGTTCGCGACCGCGGCTGCGGCCATCCGTCTCGAAGCCGAACCGAAGATCAAGACGCCGGACCAGTGGTGGTTGCTCGGCACGTCCGTGCAGCGCCTCGACATTCCGCACAAGGTCAACGGCTCCGCGCAGTACTCGATCGACACGCGTCTGCCCAACATGGTGTACGCAAACGTCGTCTGCTGCCCGGTTCCTTGGGGCAAGCTGAAGTCCTTCAATTTCGAAGCGATCAAGGGACGCCCCGGCGTCATTGGCGCTTACGAGATGAAGATGGGCACTGGCCGCGGCGGCGCCGACATGCAGTCGGGTGTGGCCGTCGTTGCCGACAGCTTCTACCGCGCCAAGACCGCGCTCGACCTGATGCCGATCGAGTGGGACGTTGGAGCTTCTGGCGCCGTGACCGACAAGACGTTGGCCGCGGACGTGCAGCGCTTTATGACGATGCCTGGTGAAGCGACCGGCGCCAACGCCGGCGGCGACGTGTTCGCCATGATCGCCAACCCCGGCACCGCCAAGGTCGTCAAGGCCGAGTACTACCGTCCGTACGAGACCCACTTCCGCATGGAGCCCATCAACGCGACCGCCAGCGTCACCGCTGACCGTGTCGACGTATGGACCCCGAGCCAGGACCAGTCGGCTGCTCTGCAGCTGGCTGCAAGCCAGTCGGGCGTGGATCCGAAGAACGTCTACCCGCACACCACCTTCATCGGTGGCGCGTTCGGCGGTGGCGGCGGCGGCAACACCGGCGTCACCCGTCAGGCCACCGAGCTGTCCAAGCAGTTGGGCCGCCCGGTCAAGCTGATCTGGACGCGTGAAGAAGACGTCCGTCACGACAAGCAGCGCAGCCCGCACACCACGCAGTTCACTGCGGTGATCGGGCCGAACGGCTATCCGACCGCGTTCTTCTCGCGCTCGGTTGGAACCGAGACGCGCGTCACGTCGGGTATCGCCGACATGCCGTATCAGATCGCCAACCGTCGTCACGAGCGTTCGCTGCAACCCTCGCACATCCCGACCGCGACTCACCGCGCGCCGGGCACGAACTCCAACGGCTTCATCATGGAAGGGTTCGTGGACGAGATGGCCCAGGCCGGCGGCATCAACCCGCTGGATTGGCGCCTGAAGATGACCGAGGGCGATGAAGACTGGCAGGCCGTCCTGCGCGTCATGAAGGAAAAGTCCGGCTTCCGGACCGATCTGCCGCGCGGCGAAGGCATGGGCGTCGCCATCATGGAAGACCACGCGTCCATCTGCGGCGCGTGCGCGACCGTGACGGTGTCCCGTCGTGGCGTCCTCACCGTCGAGAAGGTGCAGGTCGTCATCAACAGCCAGCACGTCATCAACCCGCTGAACTGCGCTGAGCAGCTCGAGGGTGCGGCCTGCTGGGAGTTGGGCACGGCTTGGACCGCTGGCCTGATCCTCGATAAGGGTCAGTTCCAGAACACCAACATCGACACCTACCAGCTGATGCGCATCAACCAGATGCCGCCGGTCGAAGTGCACTTCGCACTGACCAAGGGCGGCACCTGGGGTGGCATGGGCGAGCCCGCGGGCCCGCCGACCCCGGCTGCGGTTGCCAACGCGATCTTCTACGCGACCGGCAAGCGCATCCGCACGACCCCGTTCAAGAACCACGACCTGAGCTGGGCGTAGTTCGAACCGGCCGCCCGGCTTTCTGGCGGCGGCATGAACGAAACGGCGGCCGGGACGGCAACGTCCCGGCCGCTTCGTTTTGGCCTCGGTCCGCCGCCCTTCGTGAACGTGTCGCTGCGCGCCGACGGCGCTACACTCCGCCAACGTTCGGTTTGGCGCGCGGGGCGCAATGGACCTACTGACTACCGCGATATTCTCCGACTGGGGCGTCACCGCCGGCCTTGCGGTCGTCGCCGCGGCTGCGGCGTGGCTTCTGCTGCGTGGCCGCGCCCGCCTGCTGCTCACCATCAACGCCGCTGCGATCGCCGTCATCCTCGCTGGCCTCGCCGTGGTTGCCGCCATCCCCCGCGTCGAGGTGCTCCGTCTGCAGTTTGACGCCGAGACCAGCCTCGGCCTCGCCGGCCGCGAGCTCGCCACGGGCTTCAACGGCGAGGCCTGGGCCGCCCTCGACCGCGCCGAAGGTCAGTTTCGCGAGCTGGGTCAGCATGGCGGCACCGCTCCGCGCCAATCGCGCGAGGGCTTGGCGCGCATCGAGATCGCCCGCGGTGACGTTGAACGGCTGCAGGGGCGCCTCACCGAGGCCAAGGCGCGCTACGCCGCCGCCGCGCTCCGCCTCAACGGGCTGTCGCATCCCGACACGGCGTGGGCCTTGCTGCGCGTCGGCCACATGGACCTCGCCCTCGGCGATGTCACCGCGGCGCGTCGCTCGTACGCCCAAGCGATCCCGCTGTTCGCCCGCTTCCACAACAAGCGCGGCGAGGCCGAGGCGCGCCTCACCGACGGCGCCCTGGCGCGCCAGGGCGGCGCGTTCGGCGAAGCGGTCGCCCACCTCGAGGCGGCGCTGCGCCTATTCGACGACGACCCCCTGGGGCGCGGCCGCGCGTTGGTAGAGCTCGCCTGGGTAAGCCAGGCCCTGCGCCACACCGCGATCGCCCTCGTTCAGGCAAGCGCGGCCGAGGACTTGTTCCGTGAGGCCAACGCGCCGTTTGGCCTGGTGCTCGCCCCGTTCGTCGGCGCCGAGATCGCCATCGAAGACGAGGAGGGCGAGGTCGCCCACAGTCATCTCGATCGCGCCGAGGCCGAGCTGCAGGCCATGGACGATGCGCTCGCTGCTGCCGGCCGCTACCTCTGGCTGTCGCCGACGTCCGAGCTCCAGAGGCGCTCGGATGCGGCGAGCAACGCGGCCTATCCGGACCACCACGCCGAAGCCCGTACGCTCCTTGAGTACGTCGCCAACCAGATCGGCCGCGGCCGCGTGCAAGCCGATGCAGTCCAGTAACGCTGCCCGCTTCGCCGCCCTCGTGCTCGCAGCCAGCCTCGCGGCGTGCGGCGACGGCACCGAACAGCAAGCCGAGCAGACGACGGCCCCGGCCGCGCAGCCCGCCGCAACGCCGAAGGGTGCCGCCGGCAACCCCAAGGCCGAAGGCCTTCTCGCCCAGGCCGAGCAGGCCGCCAACACCGGCCGCGATGCCCAGGCGCAGGAGCTCTACGAGCGCGCTGTCGCGCTTTACCAGCAATCCGGCGACCTTGCCGGGCAGGGCAGGGCGCTACTCGGCCTCGCCACGCTGACCCGCTACACCGGTCAGGGCGAGGTGGCGCGCAACATCTACGTGCGCGCCAAGGCGGCGTTCGCCCAGGCCGGCGATCGCCTCGGGGGGGCGCGCGTGACGTTCGCGGTCGCCGAGCTCGAGCGCGCGCGCTTCAACAACGACGCCGCGCTCGCCGGATTTCGCGAGGCCGCCGCGGCGTTCCACGCCCACGGCCAACTAGGTCTAGAAGGCCAAGCGTTGCTCGGCATCGCCGACAGCGAACGGCGCTTGGGCCGCATCGTCACCGCCTTCGGCACCGTCGATCGCGCCCGCGCCATCTTCGAGATCACCAGCGACCGCGCCGGCCTGCAGGTCGCCGACCGCACGCGCGACGAGCTCATCACCTACATCGACGAGAACGACGAGACGCGCCTCAAGCTCGCGTATGACATCAACTACGCCGACCAGGGCGGCAGCCGCCTCTTGGAGGCGCTCGGCAACCTCGGCATGGGCCGCCTCGAAGTGACTGCCGGCCGGCCGGCGCTCGCCCGCCGCTTTTTCGGCGAGGCGCGCGCCATCTTCGCCGAGATGAAGCTGCCCAACGGCGAGTTCGACGCGCTCGCGGCGCTGGCAGATCTGGAACGGCGTCTCGGCGCCGCGGCGGCGGCACGCGACGCCTTCGAGCGCGCCCTGCCGCTGCTCGATCGGGCGCGTGCCAGTCAGTCGACCGAGGTGCGTGCGTTCGAGGACGCCGCCACCGTACCGCTCGCCGAACGCGGCGCGCTGATGCTGATCGCCTACGCCGACGTTCTGCCGCCCGACGAAGCCGCGCGTCATCTCGATGCCGCGCATGCCTTGGTGCCGCCCGGCACCGCGCGCATCGACGGCGCCTTGCAAATCGCGCGCGGCCGCACCGAGCAGCGTGCCGGCCGGCTCGACACCGCCGCCGGCGCATTCACCGAGGCAGCGGCGACACTGGGCGACGGGGCTCTTACGCTCGGCCGCGGCCAGGCGCTGCTGGCGCACGCCGACCTCGAGCGCGAGCGCACCAACGCTGTTGCCGCTGTCGACCTCTACGGTCGGGCCCTCGAAGCGTTCCTTGCGGTGCGCGACCGCATCGGCGAAGGCGACGCACGCTACGGCTTGGCGCGCACCCTGGCGGCGACCGATCGCACCGAGGCCAACATCCAATACCGCATCGCCGCCCGCGCCTTCGACGAGCTCGGCCTGGCCCAGCGCGCGCAGACCGCGGTCGCCGCCGCCCGGGCGCTCAATTGAGCGCCTTGGGCCGCCGTATTGGGGCAGCCTGTCGCCTCACCGGTTCATTCACCCTGCGATCTGGGCGTACCAGTTCCGAGTATTTCGACGTGGTGACATCCGGCGGCCAAATCGTCGCGTCCACGCGGGAGTTGCGCGCCGTCGGGGCGATTGTCACCACTGCCCTGGCTGTCCTCGATCGGGGCGAAGGCGGCGCCGAGACGTTGCGTGCCGCGGGCATCGAATTGCGGTCGCTCCTCGCTCGAGACGACCTCGCCTCGGCAAGTCCATCAATTCGCGATTTTGTCTGGCGCGCTGGGCGTGACCCGGCGCCGGGTGGGTCCTATCATGCGGGCGTGTTTCCCCTTCTGCGCAATTTCTCGCTGGTGAGTGCCGCCGCCCTATTCGTCGCGGCCGGCGCGTTGCTGCTCATCTTCCTCTCGGTGGAGGTGGGCGAGCGCGAGGCGTTGGAGGGAATGGCCAGCGTCGAGGAGATCGGCGAGCACGTCGGAACGAGCATGCGCGTCGTCGCGGCAGCGCTGGTCGTGCTGTTCGGCGGCCTCTACGTCGCCCTTTTCTTGGTGGTGGCCCACGGCGACCGCGCTCTGCGCGCCCAGTTCGCCGATCTCGAGACGGAGATCGCCGGACGCAAGCGCGCGCAGACCGAGCTCGCCGCCGCCGAGAGCCTGGCGGCGCTGGGACGCGTCATGCCGGCCATCAGCCACGAGCTGCGCAATCCATTGGGCGCGATGCGCTCGGCGATCTTCCTGGTGCGCAATCACTTGCGACCCGATCAAGAGGACGCGGCGCGCGCCGTCGGCAGCCTCGATCGCTGCGTCACCCGCTGTGACCGGATTCTCGATCGCTTGACGACCTTCACCAAGGTTGGCGATCTGCATCCGCATGTCACGGTCCTCGACTCGTGGCTCAAGGAAATCCTCGATGCGCAGCAGCTGGGTGCCGGCATTCGGCTCGAGCAACAGCTCGGCGTCGGTGCGCTCGCCATCGCGTTCGACGCGGAGCACCTGCGCCGCGCCGTGGAGGGCGTCGTCGAGAACGGCCTGCAGGCGGCGGCCGACTCGCTGCGTACCGGGCGCGCCAGTGCAAACGTGCGGGTAGCGACGCGCGCGCGCAGCGACCGCGTCGAGATCGAAGTGGTCGACGACGGCCCCGGCATCCCGCCTGACGTCATGCCGCGCATCTTTGAGCCGATGTTCAGCACGCGCGGCTTTGGCGTTGGTCTTGGCCTGACCGTGGTCCAGCGCGTCATGCAGCAGCACAACGGCGGCATCGACGTGCGCTCGGTGCCCGAGCGCGGTACGGAAGTAACGTTGTGGCTGCCGCTCGCGACGCCGGCCGTAAGTGGAGCTGCCTGACGTGCACGCCGAGCATCAAGACGAGACGCTGCTGCTGGTCCCGGTGACGCGGCGCGTCCTGATCGTCGACGACGACCAGGATTTCGCCCAGAACCTCGCCCTCGCGCTGAAGATGCGCGACTACGTCGTCGCGGTGGCGTTCGACGTCGAGGGAGCGATCGCGCGCGTTGCCGAGCATACGCCCGAAGTCGCCATCCTCGACATCCGCCTCGGCTCCGCCAGCGGCATCGACCTGATTCCGATCCTGCGCGCGCGCGCGCCCGCCCGGGCTCGTGTGCATCATGGCGACCGCCTACGCCGAGGCCGACACCGCCATCCAAGCGCTGCGGTTCGGCGCCGATGACTACCTGAAGAAGCCCTTCGACCCCGACGCCATGCTCGCGGTACTGGATCGCAGCTACGCCCGCCTGATGGCGCGCGACGACAGCGCGGGCACGGCTGCGCAAGACCGCGCCGCCCTCCGCGCCATGCAGGCGAGCAACGAGCGGGTCATGGCGTTCGTGAAGGAGAAAATGCGCACTCCCCTCGCCGAGGTCGGCTCGACCCTCCTGGCGATGGACCGCGAGATCGGCGCGCGCATGCCACCATCGACACTCACGTTGGTGCGCGGCGCTTACCATCAGGTAGAGCGCCTGGTGCAGAAGCTCGCCAACGTCGTCAGCCCCGGCGCGGCGGCGCCCGCGCCCGAGCGCGACAAGGTCGCCCAAGTCATCCAGGACGCCACCCAAGACTGCGCCTCTGCCGTCGCCAGGGCGGGCTCGCGCCTGTCCGTGGATTGTCCCGCCGACGCCGCCGCTCTGCCCATCGACGGGCGCACCGGCCGGCGCGTCCTGGCGGCCGTGCTGGCAAGCGCGGCGCGCCTGACGCCGCACGGCCGCATCAGCGTGTTCATCGCCGCCAGCGGCGGCGGCGCTACCGGCCGCAAGGTGACCTTCCGCATCAAGGATACCGGCGCCGGCATCGATGCCACCGCCATCGCCAGCACCCTGGCGGTCAGCGGCGCCGGCGCCCGCGACGGCGACCTCGCCCCCGAAAAGGCCCTATCCGAGGCCGGCGCCTTGTGCCGGGCCAACGGCGGCAGCTTCGTGGTGCAAAGCAGCATCGGCGAAGGCACAACCGTGAGCTTTGCCTTGCCCGTGCGGGGCACCGAGCTCGGGACCTGAATCGAGCCTTTTCGCGGCCCGTCCGGTCGTGCTAATCCCTGGGCTGTAACGGAACCGTAACCGAACCGTCACGGATCCCGTTGCGCACCGAATCGCCGCCGGCGTTGGCGGCCTTTCTGTGCCGGGGGCGCTCTTGTTCACACAGGCACGATGACGCAAACAGCACGCAAGCTGTTCCTGCCGGCTGCCGTCTTCACGGCATTCGTCTCGATCTTCGCGTTCGGCAACGACGCGCTGCGCGAGTTCTCGGGCCGCGCCCTCGGCCGCACGTTCGACTACCTGCCGTATTTCCTCGGCATCGGCGCGTGGATGTCGGCGGCGTTCTTCGCCAACCGTGTCGTCAACGTCTTCCTGTGGCAGACGGTATTCCAGCGCGTCACCGGGGCGCAGGCGCCGCGCCTGCTCATCCAGATCACCGGTGCGGCGATCTTCTTCCTCGCGGCACTCGGCATCATCGGCATCGTCTTCAACCGGTCGCTCACGGGCGTCCTCGCCGCGTCGGGCGCCATGGGTCTTGTGCTCGGCCTCGCGCTGCAGACGATGATCCGCGACGTGTTCTCGGGCATCGCCATCAACATCGAGCGGCCGTTCCAGATCGGCGATTACGTTTCGGTCACCGAGCGCGGCCTCATCCACGGCGGCGGCCGCATCGAAGAGGTCAATTGGCGCAGCACGCGCCTGCTCACCGCCGAGGGTAGCCTGCAGGTGATTCCGAACAGCGTGCTTGGGCTGGCGGTCATCACCAACTTCTCGCGGCCGACCAACGTGTCCGAGTTCGAGCTCGTCGTCGTGCTGGACTTCTCGGTCGATTCCAGCCGCGTACTGCGCATCCTCGATGCCGCTCTGAAGGAGGCCGTGCTCAGCGGCGGTCCGCTCGCCGACCCGGCGCCCAAGGCGCGCATCGCCGGCATCGATGAGAAGGGCGTGCGCTACAAGCTCAAGTACCACATCGATCCGCGCCGCGGCGGCCCCGGCAAGCTGCGCCACCAGGTACTCGACCATGTCCTGCACCACCTGCAGAAGGCCGGCCTGACGCCCGCCTATCCGAAGCAGGACACGTTCTCCGCGCCAATGCCCGAGCGTATGCTGGATGTGCTGTCCCACGGCGCGCAGCTGCTCGGTCGCGTCAGCCTCTTCCGTGGGCTGACCGACGACGAGCGCGAGGGGCTCGCCACCAACATGACGCCTCGCCAGTTCCGCGCTGGCGACCTCGTCATCCGCGCCGGCGAGGCCGGCCGCTCCATGTTCGTGCTGGTCGAGGGCGTGCTCGAGGTGTCGGTGCCGTCCAAGGACGGCGACGCGTTGGTCAAGGTCGGCCGCGTCCGCCCCGGCGAGTTCTTCGGCGAGATGTCGCTGCTCACCGGCGATCCGCGCTCGGCGACCGTGGTCGCGGCGAGCGCCGCGTTCGCCTTCGAGATCGGCAAGGAACAGCTCGCGCCGATCCTCGACTCGCGTCCCTCGCTGGCGGAGGCGATCAGCGCCGTGGTGGCCGAGCGCCAGGTGGCGATGGCCAATCCGGCGGCCGGCCCCGAGGCGGTGCCGGACGCGCGCGAGATCAAGTCGGTCGCCGACCGCATTCTCGGCGGTATCCGCCGCTTCTTCGGCCTGCAGCTCAAGCCCGCCGCCTAGCGCGCGGAAATCTGAACGTTGCCGCGGCCTGCCCGCTGCCTAAGGCAGCGTTTCCCGCGTACAATCGGGGCCCGCCTGCTTTCGGACGCCCCGCCCCATGACCGACATCCCCGCCGCCGTCGTCACCAAGCCCAAGCGCGGCGTGGTGCGCTCCCTCTGGCGCCTCACGTGGCCGTACTTCTATTCCGAGCAGAAGTGGAGCGCGCGCGGGCTCGCGGTCGCGGTGATTGCTTTGGCGGTCTTCTCCGTCTTCATCGATGTGAAGATCAACACCTGGTACGGCCGCTTCTACAACGCGCTGCAGGAGTACGACTGGGCCACGTTCTGGTGGGAGATCCTCGTGTTCGGCGGCTGGGCGTTCGCCGGTCTCGCGGGCGCCGTGTTGCAACTCTACCTGCGCCTGGTGCTGCTCGTGCGCTGGCGCGTCTGGCTGACCGGCCGCTACCTCGGCGACTGGCTGCGCGAGCGGGCGTACTACACCCTGCAGATGCGTCAGCTCGGCACCGACAACCCCGATCAGCGCATCGCCGAGGACGTCGACTCGTACATCGGATCGACCGAGCTCTTGGTGCTCGGCCTTCTCGATTCCATCATGGTCCTGGTGTCGTTCAGCGTCATCCTGTGGACCCTGTCCGGTCCGCTCGCCGTGCCTCTGTTCGGCAGCGAGATCAACATCCCCGGCTACATGTTCTGGATCGCGCTGGTCTACGCCATCGGCGGCAGCTTCCTGATTCACTGGATCGGCCGGCCGCTGATCGCGCTGACCTTCCAGCGGCAGCGCTTGGAGGCCGACTTCCGCTACTCGATGGTGCGCCTGCGCGAGAACGCCGAGCAGGTCGCTCTCTACCGTGGCGAGGCCGATGAGCGCAGGGTGTTCAACGTGCGCTTCGACCGCGTCATCCTGAACTTTTGGGCGATCATCACGCGCCAGGTGAAGATCGTGGTGTTCTCCAACATCTACGGACAAGCGTCGGTGATCGTGCCGTTTGTCGCCGCGGCGCCGACCTATTTCATCACCCGTACGTTCCAGCTCGGCGGCCTGATGCAGACGACGTCGGCGTTCGGCCGCGTGCAGGGCGCCATGTCGTGGTTCATCAACGCGTACATCTCGATCGCCGGCTGGCGCGCCACCGTGGACCGTCTCACCACCTTCACCGACGCGCTCGAAGAGGCGCACGCACTGAATGAGGCGCAAGGCGGCATCGCCGTGACCACCGCGGCGGATGGCCAATTGCACGTGCGGGACGTCCGCCTGATGCAGCCGGACGGCAAGATGTTGACCCAGCCCATCGACTTCGCCGTTGCCCCCGGAGAATCGGTGCTCGTGCGCGGGCCTTCGGGCGTCGGCAAGACCTCCCTGTTCCGCACCATGGCCGGCCTGACGAAGTTCGGCAGCGGCGCCGTTGACGTCCCCGGCACCAACCGGGTGCTGTTCCTGCCGCAGCGGCCGTACCTGCCGATCGGCACGCTGCGCGCGGCGATCAGCTATCCGGCACCCGCCCAGGGTTACACCGACGCCGAACTCGTGGAGGCGTTGCGCGCGGTCGGCATGCCGCAGCTCATCGACGAACTAGATACCGACCGCAATTGGGCGCAGACGCTAAGCCAGGGCGAGCAGCAACGCGTCGCCTTTGCGCGCATTTTCCTCAACAAGCCCGACTGGGTGTTCATGGACGAGGCAACGTCGGCGCTCGACGACAAGAGCGAGACGGCGCTCTACCATCTCGTGCGCAAGCACTTGCCCGGCGCCGCCATCGTCAGCATCGGCCACCGTCCGTCGCTGGCCGAGTTCCACGACCGCACCGTTGACATCCGCCCCGCCTCCGAGCCGCACCCGCTCGCGGCGGAGTAGGGGCCTCACCACCGACAAAGGCCCCGGCGTGGCGGCCTGGGCCCTTGTTCTGAGGGGAGGAGAAGAAGGAAAGCTCACACAGGCACTACACGTAAGACGGCGCGAAGGTGGCCGCGGCCAAATAGAGCCCGAACAGGGCACGCGCCATCAGCCGCACCCGGCCCTGCACGTTAGCCCACTGCGCCTCGAGCGTCGGCAGGGTGGTACGTGCGCCTGCGTCGGCCAACCGCGCCGCAAGCACCCGCGACCGATCGATGGCGCGGCCGAAGCGGTTGGTCGTGCTGAGCAGGAGGAGCGCGGTCGCGTTCGTGAGCAGCGCGGGGCCGCTCACGTAGGACAGCACGATGAACGGGTTCGACGAGAACTCCTCCATGGCCGTCCATTCGGCCAACGGCGCACCTCTGTCAAGGCGGCGCCGTGCGGAGGAGCTTGGCTAGACCCGCCCGGCGACCGCGGAAGAGATGGCGGCGTCCAGATCTTCGCCGACGTACGGCTTCATCAGATGCAGCAGCCGGGGCGCTTTGTCCTTCGGCAGTTCCACGTAGCCGGTGGCGACGATGATGGGCAGCTCCGGCCACTTGGCGCGAATCTCGGCGGCGAGCTGGGTGCCGGTCATGCCCGGCATGGATTGGTCGGTCAGCACGACGTCGATCGGGGTGCCGGCGTGCAGGATTTCCAACGCCTTGCGCGGGGAGGGCGCCTCCAGCACCTGGTGGCCGAGGCCCTCGAGCACGTCCAGGGTGGACATGCTGATCAACGCGTCGTCTTCGACGAGCAGCACCCGGCACGGCGGTGCGTGCGGCGCCCGCTCGTAGGTCTCCGACTTTTCCATAATGTCCTCCCGACGCGCCGCCACTGCCCGGCAGGGTCAAAAGCTCGCCTCACCGCGCAACCTACGCCGGCGGCCGAAGCCCAACGGTCGCGCTTTCGCGGTGGGTGCCTATCTCCCCCGGGGGAGTGGCGTTTGCGTGTGACGGGCGAACAAACCCGGCCTCGCGCCGATGGACGACGTCGTGAAACGTGTGGCCAGGCTCACAGGATAGTGGACGCGCGCGGCCGTCCTTGGCACGGTATTGCCAATGCCATCTGCCACCATCACGCCTCTGGTAACCAGCGATGCCGCTGTCGGGGAGGTCGTGACGCGCATCCGCTCCCAGTTGCTGCCGATCGCCCAACTGTGCGTCAGCCAGTCGACGGCCTTGCGCCAGCAATTTTCCGACGCCAAGGCCGCCACCCAGCTGCTGGCCGTGGCCGACCGCACCATCACTGCCTCGCGCTCCCTCGAACGCCTGGTGTCCGCCTCGCTCGAGCCACGCGCCGAGGTTGCCCTCGCCACCCCGGCCGCCCAGCGCCGCCTGCGCCACGACCTGCGCAACCCGATCGCCGCGGTCCGCGGCTTCGTCGAAATCCTGGCGGAAGACGCCGAGGGGGCTGGCTTCGGCTACCTCGGCGCGGACGTCCAGACCCTGCTCGCCACCGCCGACGAAACCCTCGTCGTCATCGATCGCATCCTCGATGCGGTGGGCGTAACCGCGGCGCCGATCGTGCTCGATCGGCCCGACACCCAGCCCGGCCGCGTGCTCGTGGTCGACGACGACGACTCCATGCGCACACTGCTCACCCAGCAGCTGCGCCGGGACGGCCATGAAGTGGTCGCCGCGGCGAGCGGCGAGGACGCGCTCGCTCTCATGCGCAAGGACGAGTTCGACGTCGCGCTGCTCGACCTCAACATGCCTGGGCTCGGCGGCTACGACGTGCTGACGCGTGTCGTTGCCGATCCAGACCTGCGCGAGACCGGGGTCATCATCGTCTCCAGCGCCGGCCAAGACGATCGCATCGTGCGCTGCATCGAGGCGGGCGCCATCGACTACCTGGTCAAGCCGATCAAGCCTGTGCTCCTGCGCGCCCGCTTGGCGGCGACGCTCGCCCGCAAGCGCCTGCGCGATACCGAGCGCGAGCACCGCGCCCGTCTGGAAGAAGAGAAGGGCAAGTCCGACGCCCTTCTCCTCAACATCCTGCCGCGCCAGATGGTGGTGCGCCTGTCGGCGGGTGAGGACATTATCGCCGACGCCTTCGACAACGTCACCGTTCTGTTCACCGACTTTGTTGGCTTCACGCGCTTCGCCGCGCGCCTGTCGCCGCGCCAGGTAGTCGAGACCTTGAACCGGGTGTTCTCGGCGTTCGACAACCTCGTGCTTCGCCTCAACGTCGAGAAGATCAAGATGATCGGCGACGCCTACATGGCGGTGGCGGGTTTGCCGACGCCGAGCCTCGATCACGCCGAGCAGATCGCCGAGCTCGCCCTCGGCATGCAATCGACGCTGGCCCAGATCAACCCGGAGCTCACCGAACCCCTGCAGATGCGCATCGGCATCTCCAGCGGACCCGTAATGGCCGGCGTCATCGGCACCCACAAGTTTGCGTTCGACGTGTGGGGCCACACCGTCAACATGGCCGCCCGGCACGAATCCTACTGTGAGCCCGGCAAGATCCACGTCGCCCTGGAGGCAACGCCGTTCCTGCGTGAGCGCTATGAGCTGCAGTCGCGCGGCATCCTCAACATCCGCGGTCGCGGCGAGGTCGAGACGTTCTACTTGTTGGGACGCAAGCCGCGCTGACGCACCTTCGCTCGTCCGGTCATTGCGGGCGAAGCGAAGCAATCCAGGTCTTGTTTGTTTTGTCTGGCGACCAAAGGACGAAGCGTGGATCGCTTCGCCTTCGGCTCGCGATGACAGCGTGGGAGGCCGACCTCAACTCGACGTCGCGCCGACGGCGCGACGCTACTTCAGTTCGACCATGCCCTCGCCGATGGCGACGAGATATTGCGGGTCGCGCTGGCAAATGAACTGCGAGACGTTGTCTTCCAGGCGGCCGAGCACCGCTGCGCCACGCTTCTTGTTGAGCGAGTCGTACTTGAACAGGCCCTTCGAGACGATGGTGCGGAAGTCGCCGGTCGACTTCATCAGTTGTGCCGCGACGCGCGGAAACACGAAGCCCGGCACGAAGCCCTGCAGCTCGCGCACGTCCGAGTCCTCGAGGCCGCCGCAGCGGCCGAGGTAGTCGCACAGCAAGGCCGAGAACGCGGCAGCCGCGGCGAGGTCGTCCTGCGCCTTCATCTTGCCCGCGCGCTCCGCCTCTTTGACGACGCGCTCCAGGATGTAGCGGGCGACCCCTTCGATCTCCGCGTACCGCTCCGTCTTACTGGCACGGCGGTTCGGCGCGATCTTGAAGGTCTCGATGACCTTCGGAAATTCCATTTCGAACTTGTGCAGGGAAAGGTTGTCGCGAAGGTCCTTTTCCTGCTTCTTCGAGCCAAATAGGCCGAACATTGTATGTAGAATCCCCGCCGTGGCGAGCCACGCGTGCCCCAGTGCGCTGGGGCGGACCCCTCGACCCAGCGTTCGGGGCACACTAGCGCATTCCTACCGGCGCGGCGAGCGCCTAGCCCCAAGCGCGCTGCGCGACGGCCGTGTCGTGTGACAAGCGCACATGCGTGTGTGAGGCGTGCGTGTCTGAGAACGACGAAGGCCGGAGCGGTGTCCCGCTCCGGCCTGATGCCGTCTCGCGCTGTGCCGGAGTTACTCGGCCAGGCTGATGCTCACCGCTTCGCGGCCCTTGGGCGTCTCGACGACGCGCATGGAAACCTTCTGCGATTCGTTCACGCCCGTCAGTCCGGCCTTCTCGAGGATCGAGACGTGTACGAACACGTCCTTGGCGCCGTCGCCGGTGGCGACGAAGCCATAACCCTTGTCGGGGCTGAACCACTTGACCGTGCCGGCCACCTCGGTGGCGGTCGACAGGTCGATCTGGGCGCGCGCCGGACGCGGGCCACGCGGGCCTGCCGGACGCGCCGCTTGGGTCGCGGTGCTCTCGTCGACCTCGATCACGCTCACCACCTGCGGGCCTTTTTGCCCGGTGCCGACCGTGACCTTCATCTTGGCGCCGGGCGAGACGCTGTCGCGCCCGGAATTGTGCAGGACACCGATGTGCAAGAACGCGTCGCCCGAGCCGTTGCCGAGCTCAACGAATCCAAAGCCCTTTTCGGGATTGAACCACTTCACCACCGCGTCGGTGGGTGGGCCGCCGGGAGGACCTTCGCGCTGGAAGGATCCGCCGCCCATGCTGCTGCCGCCGCCGCTGCTGCTACTGCTGCTGCCACCGCCCAGGCCCATCGGAGGTCCGGAAGGTGGGCCGCGTCGGTTGGCGCCGCCCTTGTCACGCGGAGTGAAATCATCGTCGTCGAAACCGCGGCGCCGGGGGCCGCGATGGTCGTAGTCCCTGCTCATAGTCTCCTGCTCAAATTTTCCCCCCACACCGTGACCGCGGCACTGCAGAACAAAGCAGCGCCGGCCGGCGGGGACATCGGTCTTGGCTGGCCATACCTCGCCAAGCAGAGTTGTCGCATGGAAAACGCCAAGGTCGCAACCGCCGCGCCGCCAACCAGCCCCTGCAAAACGTGGCTCTGCACCGGCCCTTTCGGCCTGGTCGAGGGCCGCAGAAATCCTGGGCCTCGCGCCGCCCCAATACCGCAATCGGCGAGCAAAGCGCGGCCACGACACGGCCCAGCCCACGCATTGCTGCACTCCCAGAGGCGCGCTATCGGCTGCGGGTGAAGGTCTTGGCGGCCGCCGCAGCGCCGCGCCGCTACGCGGACGCCCACGCCGCCCCGACCGTGCGGATCCCCGCCTTGGCCCAGATGCGCAGCGGATCGAGGCGATGGCGCGACGTCTCGTCCGGCTCGACCTCCAGGCCGACCTGGGCGATGACACCGCCGCTGACCTCGCGCACGATCAGCTCGACCTTGCCGATGCGCAGGCGCTTGCCGCGCCGCACCTTGCCCGGAATGTACGTGGCCAGGAACGCGCCGACGGCGCCGTCGCGATCGATGGCCGGCACGCGGAAGCCGTAGCTGTCGGCGATGGCGCCGAGGTTCGCATCGGCCGGGAACACGAACTCGCCGAGCAGCAGCGAATCGACGCGCGAGTCGGCGGTATCGGGCTTGCCGCCGAACAGGAAGTCGAGCGCCGGCAGTTGTTCCGGCGCCGCCACCAGCAACACGTAGTCGCCGGGCGACAGACGCTCGAGGCTCGCCACCGCGCGTATGGTGCCGTCGCGCACCACCGACACGATACCGACGCCTTGCGGCAGCGGCAGGCGCGCCAGCGGACGTCGCAGCACCAGGCTGGTCGGCTGCACGGTGTATGCCGCCATGTCCTGTCCACCCGCGCCCGGCAGGTCGATGTCGACGCGCGCCGGCGCATCCGGGCGCGGCGGCAGCACGACGCCCAGCCGGCGCCCGGCGAAGGCGATGGTCCAGCCCTGCACGGCGAGGGAGGCGATGACGACCGCGAACACGACGGTGAAGTACACCTCGGCGCCGACGACGCCGGTCAGCACGGGAATCGTGCCAAGGTAGATCGGCACCGCGCCGCGTAGTCCGACCCACGAGATGAATCCTATCTCGCGCGGCTCGAAGCGCTGCGCGCCAAAGCGCAGCGGCGCCAGGCACGCCATCACCGCCAGCGGGCGCGCGACAAAGATGAGCACCGCGGCGACGCCCAACGACGCGGCGAGGGTCGGCACGAGCGCGCTCGGATCGACCAGCAGCCCAAGGATCAGGAACATGGCGATCTGCGCCAGCCACGCGAGCCCGTCATGGAAGCGGTGGATGATCTGGGTGGCACGGTGGCGCCGGCTGCCGATGACGTAGCCGGCCAAGTACACCGCCAGGAACCCGCTCGCGCCGACTTGCTGGGCGCCCGCGAACAGCGTGAGCGCGCCCGCCACCGCCAGCACGGGATAGAGGCCCTGGGCGATGGCGATGCGATTAATGAGGGCGAGCAGGGCGATGCCGCCACCGAGGCCGACCAGAATGCCGCCCGCCGTCTCCAGCGCGAAGCGCCCGACCAGGACTTGGACATCCGTGGTCCACGGCACCCCGGTCTGCATGGTCAGCAACTCGACGCAGGTGATGGTGAGGAAGATCGCCATCGGGTCGTTGAGGCCGGCTTCGACCTCGAGCGTGGCGCGCACGCGGTCGCGCAGGCGCAATCCGCGCTGGTGCAACAGGAAGAACACCGCTGCCGCGTCGGTGCTCGCCACCAGCGAGCCGACCAGGAACCCTTCGAGCCAGCCGACATCGAGGAGCCACATCGCGGCGAGGCCGGTGACCCCGGCCGTCACCACCACGCCGACGGTGGCGAGTGCCGCGGCCGGCGTCAGCGCCAGGCGCATGTCGGAGCGGCTGGTGCGCAAGCCGCCGTCGAACAGGATGATGGCCAGCGCGATGCTGCCGACCAGGTAGGACGCGCCGAAATCGTCGAAGGCGATGCCGCCCGGCCCGTCTTCGCCGGCCAGCATGCCCAAGCCCAAGAACACGAGCAGCAAGGGGGCGCCGAAGCGCGTCGACACGAGCCCGGCCAGGATCGATAGAACGATCATGCCGGCGCCCAGGAGGATCAGGTCATGGGCGAATTCCACACGCGAACACTAGCGCAGTGTGTGGACGCTTGTGGACAAGCCATCACGCCCGCACCCGTTGTGACGACCCCTACATTGACTCCCAACCAGCCCGACCCCATCTGGGAGGTGCAACCGATCCGTGGCCTCTGGCCGCCGCGCCCCCCAGGTCTTAGGGCCGGGGCCTCCGACGAGACTCCCACAATCGAGATTGTCGAGACCGTGCGATCGTCGCCGGCTGCGTATGTTTTGAGACCGCGCCCCCTGCGGGCGCACTTTGAGAAAGCTAGAACGACAATGGCTACAGGCACTGTGAAGTGGTTCAACTCCCAGAAGGGCTTCGGCTTCATCCAGCCGGCCGACGGTAGCAAGGACGTGTTCGTCCACATCACCGCAGTCGAGCGCGCCGGCCTGCCGGGTCTGACCGAAGGTCAGAAGGTCAACTATGAGGTTGGCACCGAGCGCGGCAAGGCTGCCGCGATCAACCTCTCGGCCGCCTAACCGACGGCTCCATAAGAACCGCTCCTAAAGGAGCCTTAGAAGCCCCGGAGGAAACTCCGGGGCTTCTTGTTTTTTCAGGTATTTCCGCATTGCGCCTGGCCTCTTGTTTTTGGCGGCGCCGTTGCCCTTTTGGGGTGTCCTGGAATTTGTTTTGACATATGGGGTCGTGGCGGGTCTTCTGAGCCCGCAATCACTGTGGCCATCTGGCCGCCGCGCCCGCCCCGATTGGTGGGCCTCCGACAAGACTCCCCCATTGCGATTGTCGAGACCGCGCGATTGTCGCACGGGAGCGTTACCGACTGCGCCACAAGCGCACACTTAGAGAAAGACACTACGATGGCTAAAGGCACCGTGAAGTGGTTCAACTCCCAAAAGGGCTTCGGCTTCATTCAGCCCGACGACGGTTCGAAGGACGTGTTCGTCCACATCACCGCCGTTGAGCGCGCCGGCATGGCCGGCCTGAACGAAGGCCAGAAGGTCACTTATGATGTGGCCACGGAGCGCGGCAAGTCGGCTGCAGTCAATCTGCAGAACGCCTAACTCGCCACGCTGCTCCAACGGAGCTCTGAAGCCCCGGCGGCAACGCCGGGGCTTCTTGTATTTCGGGGCCCGCGCAACCGCCCAACAAGACCTCACCCTGAGCCTGTCACGAGCCGGCCCGTCGGGCCGCTCGCGGCAAGGTTGCGCCGAATTCGGCGCGACCTTGTCAAAGGGTGAGTGGCGTGAGCCGCCGATGCCTCCAAGGCCTACCACCCGCTATACTCTTTCCACACCGGGAGGGGTGACTATGCGTGCTCTGCGTGCGATGGCGGCACTGCCGCTGCTGTTGGGTTGGGCCGGCGCGTCCGTCGCCAACGAAGACGTCCTCAAGCTGTCGCGGGATCCCGCCAACGTGGTGATGCCCAGCATCACCTACAGCGGCTGGAACTACAGCCTGCTCGATCAGATCACGCCCGCCAACGCCAAGCTGCTGTCCCTCAACTGGACGCTGCAGATCGGCGCGCTCGAATCCCACGAGGCCTCGCCGATCGTCATCGGCGACACGATGTTCGTGATCTCGCCGCGCCAGGACTACCTCGTCGCATTCGATCTCGCCACCGACGGTGTTCTCAACTGGGAGTTCCGTCCCACCCTCGAGTCGGTGCCCAACAACCTGGTCAGCTGCTGCGGCTCGCCGCCGCGCGGCCTCTACTATGCCGAAGGCAAAGTCTACTTCACCGCCGCGGACGGCCATGTCTTCGCCGTGGACGCGCAATCGGGCGAACAGGTGTGGCGCTCGCCCGCCGGTGATTCCCAGAAGGGCGAGACCAGCGCCGGCAACGGCCTGGTCGTCGGCCGCAACTTCCTCACCGCCACCGACGGCTACGGCGGCCGCGGCAAGGTGCTGGCGGCGGACCTCAACACCGGCCGCATCGCCTGGAGCCGCACCAACGTCGGCCCCAACGCCGACGTCGGCATCGGCGCCCGCTTCCAGAAGAACTATCCGTACCTCGCCGGCGCCAACCCGGCCCAAGACTCGTGGTTCGGCGACTCGTGGCAGCGCGGCGGCGGCAACGCCTCCGGCTTCTTCACCTACGACCCCGAGACCAACCTGTTCTTCTACGCCACGGGCGGCTGCCGCCCGGCCAACGCCGACTACCGGCGCGAGCAGGGCAAGGTCGATCTCAACGTCGCCGGCCAGCTGGCGACGTTCCACAACAACTTCTGCGATGCGCAGATGGCGCGCGACGCCACCACCGGCGAGCTGGTGTGGGCCTACACGCTGACGCCCCAGGACATGTGGGGCCTGGACGAGCAGGGCATCACGCCGCTCATCGACCTCGACGCGGGCAAGGCGGCGCTGCGCGCCTCCGCCAACGGCCTCGTCTATGCGTGGAACCGCGCCACCGGCAAGTTGCTGGCGGAGCCCTGGGCGCACTCCTTCCAGGACATCATCAGACACGTCGACATGCAGACCGGCTTGCCGGCGTACGACGTCGACAAGCTCGCCTTCACCGCCGTCGCCGATCGCCGCCGCGTCACCCAGGCCGACCCCGCCGCCGGCGACCGCCGCCCCGCCGACTACACCGGCACCGAGGTCGTGGCGTGCCCGACCGGCGGCGCGCGCAAGTGGGAAGCCGAGGCGTATTCGCCGCGCACCAAGCTCGTCTACGCCCACACCAACAACACCTGCGCCGCCACCGTGGCGACGGCCGGCGAGTACAAGCCCGCCGAGCCCTACCTGCTGATGCGCCGCGCCGCCGTAGCCAACGTGCCGCGCAAGGACGTCGCCGGCCAGAACACCACCGTGCTGTCGGAGCTCAAGGGCCTCGATCCCGCCACGCGCAAGGTCGCGTGGTCGCGGCCGATGGGCGACGAGACGCGCACGCCCCAGCTCGTCACCGCCGGCGACGTGCTCTTCAAGGGCAACAACGCCAGCGGCCTCATCGAGGCGTACGACGCGCGCACCGGCGAGCCCCTGTGGTCGTTCCGCTCCGGCTCCGGCTTCAGCCAGTCGCCGATCACCTACCTGTGGGACAACCGCCAGTACGTCGCCATCGTCGCGAGCTCGTCGGCGACCAACACCGGCGTCGGCTTCAACACCGCCCCCGACGCCGCCGCCCGCCAGCGCCGCAGCGGCACGACCCTCTACGTGTTCGCCCTGCCGCAGATCTAGCGCGGCGGCACCCCTCGTTCAGGGGACGCGAGGCAGAGCAGCCGCCGCCGCCCGCGCGCGCCCGAACAAAAGGTTCGCCGCGCCGAGCGCCAGCGCGCCGCCCACCGCCTGCGCCACCACGAACGCCGGCACGTGGCGCGGATCGATGCCCGCGAACGTGTCGGACAAGCTGCGCGCCAGCGTCACCGCCGGATTGGCGAACGAGGTCGACGCCGTGAACCAGTAGGCCGCCGCGATGGTCAGCGCGACGCCGGCGGGAACCGCCGCCGGCCGCGCCTTGCTCAATCCGAGGATCACCAGCACCAGCAGAGATGTCGCCACGATCTCGGACAGCCACAGCGCCGCCCCCGACCGCGCCGTCGCCGCCGCCGCCACCAGCGGCAGCGCGAACATCGCGTTCGCCGTCACCGCGCCCGCCACCGCACCGGCGACTTGCGCCGCCGCATACGGCACGACCGTACGCGCCGCGACGTCCCCGCGCGCCCACAGCACGACCGTGACAACCGGATTGAAGTGCGCCCCCGACAGCGGCGCGAACAGCGTAATCAGCACGTACAGCGCCGCGGCCGTCGCGCCGGTATTGGCAAGCAGCGCGACCGCATCGTTCCCGCCCGCCAGCCGCTCGCCCATGATGCCCGAGCCGATCACGGCCGCGACCAGCAGCGCCGTCCCCAACGCTTCCGCCGCGAGCGCGCGCGCCAGCGGCACGCCGCTCACGTGCGCATCGCGCCGATGTCGCGCAGCTTCGCGGTCAGCGACAGGCGGTTGAGCTTGTCGAAGGGCAGGCTGGTGAACACCGCGATCCGGTTGTGCAGCATCCGGTACGTGTCCGCGAACGCCGCCCCCACCTCCGCCGGGCTCCCCACGACCGCGGCCGGATCCGGCACACCCCAATGCGCCGTCATCGGCTGCCCCGGCCACACCGGGCACACCTCGTTGGCCGCGTTGTCGCAAACCGTGAACACGAAGTCGAGCACCGGCGCATCGCGCCCGGAGAACTCGTTCCAGCTCTTCGAGCGGAACCCACTCGTGTCGAACTGCAGGCTGTTGAGCAGCGCCAGCGCCTGCGGGTGGACCGTGCCTTTGGGAAAGCTCCCCGCCGAGTACGCACGGAACGCCCCGTGACCTTGCCTGTTGAGAATCGCCTCCGCCAGGATCGAGCGCGCCGAGTTGCCGGTGCACAGGAACAGCGCGTGGAACGTGCGCGGCATGGCGTACGTCATGGCGCTAGCAGCACGCCGCGCGCTCGACGACCGCCGCCAACGGCGCGCACAGCTCCGGCCGCCCGTTGCAGCAATCCGCCACCAGGAAGCTCAGCAGCGCCCGCACGCCTTCGATATCCGGCGCATACAAGATCGACCGCCCCTCGCGCCGCGATGTCAGCAGCCGCGCCCGCGCAAGAATGCCGAGGTGCGTCGACAACGTGTTGTGCGGCACCCCGAGCTTCTCGGCGACCGCTCCGGCCGCCATGCCCTCCGGCCCGGCCGCCATCAGCAGCCGGAACACCGCCAGCCGGGTAGGCTGCGCCAACGCGCCGAACGCCTCGGTCGCCACCATAGTATCCATATGTCCAGACATATCGACATTTTCGGCGCAAAGCAAGGCTTCCAACCCGCGGGGCGCTGGCCGCCAGCAGCGGGGCCTTTTCGGCACGCCGGGGACACTCGCCGGAGACGCGCGGGGGAGCTCCCGTGCGTGGACGCGGCGCAGGCGTTGCCGCCAACCGGCTGCCCGACGGACACCTCGTATGGATTGTCGGCGAGTTCGAGCGGATCGAGCCCCCGCACATGCTGGTCTATTCGTGGCGCATCGGCCTCGACGGCACGTCGAACGAACGCGTGACCGTGCGCTTCGTGCCGCACGCCGAGGGAACCGAGGTCAGCGTCGTGCACGAGAACATCACGACTGACGAGAGCCGCGCGTTGCACCAACGAGGGTGGATCGGCTGTCTCGAAGGACTGGCGGCGTTTGCGCCGCCGGCATCGCGAGAGCGGAACACGCGCTAGCCGCTAGGGGCGCACCTGCGGGCCGTCCTGTTGTTCCGCGCAGATCGACGAAACGTCGATGTCGCTCAGAGGCTCTTGAAGAAGCGCGCAATAGTGGGGCGCTGCGCCTCTAGATTGGTCGCGCCGCAAATGGCGGCAGGTGTTGCAGGCGCCGAAGGTGCGGCCGCCGCGCTGAACAATTGCCTCGCGCAAGGTGGCACCCAGATATTCCGCGAGCCGCGCGTCCGCACCACTTGCATCGATCGACGCCGCGAGCGTGCGCACCGGGTCTGACTTCAGGTACTCCGTGCCGGCTTTGGTCAGTGCCAACGTCACGGAGCGGCCGTCACGGGCATTGGCTTGGCGCCTTATCAGCCGCTTCGCCTCAAGCGCCAGCAGGGTTTGCGAGACGGTCCCGCGCGTGGAGCCAAGAAAATCGGCGAGTGCCGCCGGCGTGCGCGAAAAGCGATTGGCCCGCCCCAGATAGCGCAGCGCCTCTGCCTGGACGGGATTGAGCCCGGTGGCGTGATCGCCAGCACGCAGGACCCGTCCCAGCCGTTCAATCAGGTGGGCGGCCTGGAGGGCCGCGGAAGATGGTAGCGAGTCGCTCTTTTTCATTGAAAGTGACACGGCCATTTGATATCGAGTCGATATTATCGCGCTTTCACAGGTTTCGCGAGGAGACCATCGTGACCTCTATTCCCGGCTATCGCCTCGGCGATCCCACACTGCCCGCCTCGCCAGTTTCGGCGGCGCAATTCGAGGAGCTCAAGGCCTCGCTTCTGTTCGGGCCGAGCGACGTGGCGTCCCTGAAACGGGCCCATGATCTGCTGACGCCACAGGTCGAGGCGATCTTGGATGTCTGGTACGGCTTTGTTGGCGGCAATCCGCATCTGCTCCGCTACTTCTCCGATCCCAAGACCGGCACGCCGGTGGGCCCATATCTCGACGGCGTTCGCAAGCGCTTCGGCCAGTGGATCCTCGATACCTGCCGCGCAAATTACGACGGCGCCTGGCTCGCCTATCAGGAAGAGATCGGCAAGCGGCATCACCGAATCGGCAAGAACAAGACCGATAGGGTCATCGCCGCAGCGCACATCCCGATGAGCCAACTCTTGGCGCTCGCTATCCCGATCTCCGTAACGATGAAGCCGTTCCTCGCCAAGTCGGGCGCCAACGCGGGCGATGTGGAGGCCATGCACGCCGCCTGGACGAAGTCCGTCTGGCTGCAAGCGATTCTCTGGGCGCGACCCTACGCCAAAGACGGGGACTTCTGATGGCCGCATTTCGTCCGGCGCCAGAGTGGCGCATGGCGCATTGGCTGAACACGCCGTCACCGCCGTCGCTGGAAAGCTTGCGTGGGAGGACGGTCTTAGCGGTCGCCTTCCAGATGCTGTGCCCGGGCTGCGTCAGCCACGGCCTGCCGCAGGCGCAACGCGCACGCGCCGCTTTCTCTCCGGAAGACCTCGCCGTCGTTGGCCTGCACACCGTGTTCGAGCATCATGAAGCGCAAGGCACCCCCCAGGCGCTTGCTGCCTTTCTGCACGAGTACCGGATCGATTTCCCGGTCGGCATCGACGCACAGTCGGACCAGGGCGTTCCGCAAACCATGCGCGCCTATCAGATGCAGGGCACGCCGACGACTATTCTGATCGATCGGGCGGGCAGGCTTTGCCTGCAGAAATTTGGCCATCTTGACGATCTGCGCCTCGGCGCGGCGATACAGTCGCTTGTCAGCGAGCCGGGCCACTCCAAGAGCGCCGCCTCGGATTGTGACGAAGACGTCCGTCCGCTGCCAGCAGATGGGGGCGCGTGAGAAACGCGGCCGTGAGCCACTGCGCCGCGTTTGCATCGACGCCGAGCGCCGTCATCAGACTTGGAATGGCGACGACCATCGCCGTCTCATTGAGCATCACGACGAACGTCGAGACCAACAGCACGTTGATGACGAGGCTCTTGTGCGCCGGACTCAGTTGCTCCGCGACTGCCTCTGGCGCTGAATCCAAAGTGGTTTCCTGAGTCACGATGTTACGTCCTCGTTCTGTCGGAGGTTCGGATTGGCGCGCTGTACTCGATGAGAGTTGTCCATCCCTCGCGTGCTTTCCAGCTTCAGCAGGGGACGATGTGGAAATACGCAGTGGAGCACGCCGCCGCTTGTGGCGGCGCCACTCCACAACGACGGTCTACTATCCCAAAACTTGTTTGGCGAGAATCACATTGCGCCGCAGCGTGGGCTCCGCGGCCCGGCCGGACACGGTGCAGGCGCAGTCGTCGGTTCGGCTCGGGTCTGGTTACAGGCCTAGGCAGGTCCGCCACAACGCCTGCTGCGATCGGGCCTAGTCGAGCTTGAAGCGGCGTCGAAGGGCGACGAGGAACAACGCAAAAAGGCTCAGAATCGCGAGGCTATAGGTGACACCGACCAACTGCAGCCAGAACGGGTAAGCGTCAGAGGCCACGGTCGTTCGACCCAGTATTTCGAAGGGCCGAAATGTCTGACGGAGCACAATCAACAGTGCTTCGGCTACTTCTGGCGCGCTCGGCAACGAGGCCTTGCTCTCAACTTCCGTCCGCACAACCAACAGCCAAGAGAACGACGCAAACGTCGCACCGATCCAAGCTAGCGGTAGGACGAAACTCTGTCCGTAGCGCCCTGCCTTGTCGTAAGCGGCCGAAACAACGCGCGAAATATCGTACCAGGGGCGTTGGTGGCGCCGGCTACGCTGTTCGAGGGCATGGAACAGAGCTTGCTCTTCATGCGCCCGCAGCTCCTCCATACCCTTCTTCAGCACACGGTAAGCGCCCGCTGCGTTGGTGCCCCTGGTGTCCGGAAACCCTCGCTCGTCCGGAAATGTAATGTCCGCGTGAAGCTTGCAGCCATGAAATGAGGGCGCCGCCCCGAAGACCGCCGCGCGAAAATTCGCGGTGCTATCGAAGTGCGCGTTCGTGAAATCGGCGAGCCCCTCGAATTGAACGGCGTCGAAATGGACTGCCGCGAAGGCAGCGCCACGAAAACCCACGTATGTCGAGAATCTCGACCCCGCGAATTCGCACCAGTCGCCGAACTGCGCGCTTGTAAAATCTGCGGAAACGAAGGTTGCGTCGCGGAGAACGACGCTATCGTTGAATATCGCACCATAGAAATCTGGCGCGTGAAAGACAGCGCGATCGAACTTCGATTCCACGCCGAAGCGGCAATGCTTGAAAGTGCAACCGTTGTCGAACTCCGCCGCAACGAAGGATGTACTGGATCCGAACGCGACTCCGTCGAACTTCACGCGTTCACCGAAATGAGCCCCCGCCGCACATAGAGGTTCAAAGGGATTGATTCCGCTAAGGTCTATGTCGTCGAAGACCTGAACGCCGGATAGGTCAATTGTTCGTCCCGTAACCTCTCGTTGGCGTGAAATCCAGTTGTGTAGCCCGTCGCGCCTTCCTTGCCGAAGCTCGGCGTCGCCGTCCGCATCGCCAATCGATTGGCGCTGCGCCACTAGCGGAAGGTGAAAGCTGCACCACTGTCGGCCTTCCCACGTTTCGAGTTCGATGTCGCCGAACTGACAACCTTCTCCGAGATGCTCGTAGGGCCAGGGGCGCTTGAGCTTGAACGAGCAGGGCATGACTAGGGCGCCGCTTCGCGCGGTCCCAACGAGGAGACGGGCCCCGAGTCTTCAGCGTGTCTCAACGCAGTTTCCCGATTGTGATCGACGCTTCTCATTCGGCGGGAGCGAGTCGAAATCAGGCAGTGCGGTGCTTGGTTCAGGCACGGAGGGCCGCACACACCAGATATTGTGTGCCGCACCCTATCGTACACTAGGGCCTGCAACCATATACCTATGCGTAGGACGAAAAGCACCGCCAGCCCAAAGCGTTGGCGGGCATTGGTTGCGGGACCGAATTTGGACCTGCGTCAATTCCTACTCATCAACCTTACCGCCAACCGGTTGTCCTCCCGGTTGCCGCAGTTCGTGCACTTGAGCTTGCGGAACAGGTTGGTGAGGCGCTCGGTGCCGCGCACGCCGCGGGTGATCGCGTCGTGGCGCACCTCGGCCGTGCGCCGGCAGCGGAAGCAGATCGCTTCGACGATGTGCCACTGGCACAGGTCTTCGACACGGAAGTCGTACAGAGGGGCGAGGTGGGGTGCGTCGCGGGCCATGGCCTACGGTGACTCGGCCCAGGGAACATAACAAGAACTCGACCGTGGGTTGTCATACGAAACGTATTGACTTTTAGGCGTACAAAGTGTATTGTTCGGACGCGATGCCAACCCTGAGCCGCACTCCGTCTGCCTCGCGCCGCCCCGCGCCCTCGTGCGCTTGCGCCGGCCGCAGTCCGTCCCTGCGCCGCGTAATCCCGCGTTCTTTGCGCGGGCGGCCCCGCGCCCCGCGGCGCCACCCACGACCCCTGTATGACCGTAAATCGCCCGTATTGTCGGCGCGCCGTCCGCGTTCGCGCTGCCCTGCATGCGCGGCGCAATCCGGCCGACACCCCCTTGCCAGCACGGGTGCCGCTTGGAACGATGGTCGCGCAGTAGCCTGCCGCGTTCGCGGCTCTGGCAAGGCCGCGACCTGAGCGGTGGGTATGGCGCGTTTCGTGCCATTGCACGCCCCGTGCGCAAGCACGCAAAGCGCACGCACCAGCGAGCTGGCGAGACGCGCCGTCAATCGGAGGAGGATCCGATGCCGGCACGCACACCCATGGGCCCCCGCACCATTGCGTTGGTGGGCCCGTATCTCTCAGGCAAGACCACTCTTCTCGAGAACATCCTGTTCGCCACCAACCGCATCACCCGGCTCGGCAAGGTCGGTGACAAGAACACCGTCGGCGACTCCTCGGCCGAAGCCCGCGCGCGCGGCATGAGCGTCGAGCTCAACGTCGCCACCACCACCTTCATGGGCGAGACCTTCACCTTCCTCGACACGCCCGGCTCGATCGAGTTCGCGCAGGAGACCGCCGACGCGCTCACCGGCGCCGACGCCGCGGTCGTGGTGTGCGAAGCCGACCCATTGAAGGCCGCGGCCCTGGTGCCGCTGTTCAAGTTGCTCGATGAGCTCGACCTGCCGCGCTACGTCTTCGTCAACAAGATCGACCGCGCGTCGGGCTCCATCACGGACCTGTTCGACGCGCTCCAGGCCGTTTCCACCAAGCCCCTCGTGCTGCGCCAGATCCCGCTCATAAACGGCAGCGAGCATCCGATCGGCTATATCGATCTCGCCCAGGAGCGCGGCTACATCTACAAGCCCGGCCACGAGTCCGAGCGCATCGACATCCCCGCCGGCGAGGCCGACCACGAGAAGGCCGAGCGCGCGCGCATGCTGGAGAAGCTCGCCGACTTCGACGACAAGCTGATGGAGCAGCTGCTCGAGGACCGCACGCCCGAGAAGGACACGGTGATGGCGCAGCTGTCCAAGGACCTATCCGAGGACCTCATTGCGCCCGTGTTCCTCGGCGCCGCTGATCGCATGGGCGGTGTGCATCGCCTCTTGAAGGCGCTGCGCCACGAGACGCCGGGCGCCGCCCGCGCCGCCAAGCATCGCGGCATCGACGAGCTCGGCGAGCCGCTCGCCCAAGTGCTGAAGACCTACCACACGACGCGCGGCGGCAAGCTGTCGGTGGCGCGCGTCTGGCGCGGCACGTTGAAGGACGGCATGACGTTGAACGGCGAGCGCGTCTCGGGCCTGTTCCGCCTGCTGGGCCAGACCACCGAGAAGCTGGAGCAAGCCGGCCCCGGCGAGGTCGTCGGCCTCGGCCGCCTGGAAAAGGCGTTCACCGGCGACACGCTGTCGTCCGGCAAGGGCGACGAAACGTCCAAGCCCGCCCTACCCAAACCAAAAGTCCACCAGCCGGTGTACGCCCTCGCCATGGCCGCCGCCGATCGCAACGACGAGGTGAAGATTTCCTCCGCAATGCACAAGCTCTTGGAGGAAGACCGCAGCTTGCGCTTCTACCACGACGACGACACCCACGAATGGATCCTGGCCGGCAACGGCGAGATGCACCTGCGCGTCTCCGCCGATCGCCTCAAGAGCAAGTTCGGTCTCTCCGTCGTCACCAGCCGCCCGCACGTCCCCTACAAGGAAGCCATCCGCAAGCCGGTCACCCAGCCCGCCCGCTTCAAGCGCCAATCCGGCGGTCACGGTCAGTTCGGCGACGTGACGCTGGAGATCAAGCCGCTGCCGCGCGGCTCCGGCTTCAAGTTCGAGAACGGCATCGTCGGCGGCGTCGTGCCGAAGAACTTCATCCCGGCGGTGGAGGAGGGCGTCGCCGAATACTTGAAGCGCGGCCCGCTCGGCTTCCCGCTGGTGGACGTTGCGGTGAAGCTGATCGACGGCAAGTACCACGACGTGGACTCGTCCGAGATGTCCTTCAAGACCGTCGGCCGCATGGCCATGCAGGAAGGTACGCCCAAGTGCGAGCCCGTGCTGCTGGAGCCGATCGTCCAAGTCGATATCGCCGTGCCCTCGAGCTACACGTCCAAAGTGAACGCGCTGGTCAGCGGCCGTCGCGGCCAAATCCTCGGCTTCGACGCCCGCCCCGGCTGGCCCGGCTGGGACGTCGTCACCGCGCACCTTCCCCAAGTGGAAACCCGCGACCTCATCATCGAGCTGCGCTCGCTGACCTCCGGCGTGGGAACCTTCACGAGCAAGTTCGACCACCTCCAGGAACTGATCGGCCGCCTCGCCGACGAAGTCATCGCCGCCCGCGCCACCGACGCCAAGGAACACGCCAAAGCCTGACGCTTATTTGCCCCTCTCCCGTTACTTGCGGGAGAGGGTAGGGTGAGGGCCTAAGACTCGCGACGCTTCGCGTCGCTCATCGTGTGAGTGAACGCTTGAAGCTACTGATTCTCGGTGGCACCGCCTTCGTCGGCCGCCACATCGTCGAGGCGGCGCGTGCGCGCGGCCACGAAGTCACCATCTTCCATCGCGGCAAGACGAACAAACACGTCTTCCCCGACGTCGAGAGGATTCTCGGCGAGCGTGACTCCGACCTCGCCCCACTCGCCAACCGCACCTGGGACGCGGTGGTGGACACCAGCGCCTACCTGCCGCGCGTCGTCGAACGCTCGGCGCGCGCGCTCGCCGACCACGTCGCGCACTACACGTTCGTCTCCAGCGTCAGCGTCTACAAAAGCTTCGCCACCATCGGCATGACCGAGAACGCCCCGCGCGCCGTCATCGCCGAGCCATTGCCCGACGTCATCAACGCCGAGACCTACGGCGCCCTGAAGGCGCGTTGCGAACGCGCCGCGGCGAATCACTTCCCCGGCCGCCTCTTGGTCGTGCGTCCCGGCATCATCGTCGGCCCCTACGACTACACCGGCCGCTTCGCCTACTGGCCGCGCCGCACAGCCGACGGCGGTGACGTGTTGGCTCCGGGCGAGCCGTCGCATCCCCTGCAGGTCATCGACGCACGCGACCTTGCCGCCTGGATGATCGCCCGCATCGAGGTCGCCGACGCCGGCCTCTACAACGCCACCGGCCCGCACCAGCCCCTCACCTGGGGCACCTTCCTCGAGGAATGCCAGCGCATCACCAAGACCGCCGCCAACCTCGTGTGGGCTCCGGAGATGCTGCTGCGAGGCGAGGGCGTGACCGGCGCTGATCTGCCGCTGTGGGTGCCCGCCGGCCCGGAGAGCGTCGGCTTCTACACCGTCTCTTCTGCGAAAGCGCGGGCGGCGGGGCTGCTGCTGCGCCCGCTCGGCGACTCCATCACCGACGCGCTGGCCTCGTCCCAGGGCACCACCGGCATGGCGCGCACCCGCGAGGCCGAGGTTCTGCGCCGACTCACAGGGGTGTGAGCGGTCGCCAGGGTTTCGCGGACTACATTCCAGAGGCCCGCCTTTGACGGGTAGACTGCGCCCAAGCAAATCCGAGGAGCACGACCGATGCTGATCAAGAATCCCCGCGGCTGGGAGCTGCCCGAGTCGGCGGCCACACCGGAGTCGATGTTCCTCAACCGCCGCGAGCTCATGAAGGGCCTCGCCGCCGGTCCCATCCTCGCCGCCGGCTCCGTGCCGTTCCTGACCGAGGACGTCTTCGCCGCCGATCCGCCCGACCCGTCCCTCAAGCTCTACCCGGCCAAGCGCAACGAGACCTACAAGGTCGACCGTCCGATCACCGACGAGAAGGCGGCCGGCACCTGGAACAACTTCTATGAGTTCCTGCCGCAAGCCGGCGAGATCACCGACCGCGCCGCCAAGCTGGTGGTGCGCCCGTGGGAAGTCGCCATCGGCGGCATGGTCGAGAAGCCAAGCAAGGTCGCCATCGACACGTTGCTCGCCGCCATGCCCATCGAGGAGCGCGTCTACCGTCACCGCTGCGTGGAACGCTGGGCGATGACCGTGCCGTGGACCGGCTTCCCGCTGAAGGCGCTGGTCGACTACGCCAAGCCGCTCGGCTCGGCCAAGTACGTCGTCATGAAGACGCTGATGGACAAGGACATGTTCCCGACCCAGCGCTCCTTCTTCGCCGGCTATCCGTGGCCGTACACCGAGGGCATGACCATCGAGGAAGCGACCAACGACTTGGCCTTCATGGTCACCGGCGTCTACGGCAAGCCCGCCGCCAAGCAGCACGGCGCGCCGCTGCGCTTGGCACTGCCGTGGAAGTACGGCTTCAAGTCGGTGAAGTCGATCGTCGAGGTCACCTTCACGGACCAGCGTCCGACCACGTTCTGGGAAACCCTGCAGCCGCGCGAGTACGGCTTCTGGGCCAACGTCAACCCGGCCGTCGACCACCCGCGCTGGAGCCAGGCCGAGGAGTGGCTGCTCGGTGGCAGCAGCCGCAACCTGCGTCCGACGCTGCTCTACAACGGCTACGCCGAGTACGTCGCACCGCTCTACGCCGGCATGGGCAACGCCCGCACCCTGTTCATGTAGCTCCAGGAACTTCCGGTATGACGAAGACGATGCGCACCGCCCTCGTAGGCGGTGCGGCGGTGGTGCTTGTGGCCGCCGCCTACTTCTTGTGGCCGAGCCCGTCCGGCACCGTGGTCGCGGGCTACGGCAGGTGGGAGCGCGAGATCCGCATCTGCCGCGAGGTCATCTTTGACGCCGAGATCTATGCGCGCGAGCCGCTCAACTTCCTCGAAGACACCGTCTGGCACCAGGAGATCGGGCCGGATCGCGTCAACTTCGGCGGCGTCGTCATCATGCGCAACCCGCAAGGCACCTCGGCCCGCCACAACTACGAGTGCGACACCTACCTCGGCGACCTGGTGAACAGCTTCGTGCGTCCGCAGAACTCCGCCGGCACCACCAACCGCAACCTCCGCTAACGCAAGGTCCCTCCCCTTCGACTTTCGCGAGCCCCGGTGGGGCGACGGACTCGGTCTATTCGATTTCGTCGTTGCGCAGCAGTCCGCGCACGAGGTGCGCCACAAGACCCGTATCCCTGCGTTCTTCCGGGTCGCGCGCGCGGCGCTGCGCGGGAACGGCAGTTCCTCTACTGCGACAGCTACGTGGTGCCGGCGCGGCCGGATTCATCGGCGTCGAAACGCTGCACGACGAGGGCGCCATGGCCCTCTATCGCGCGACGAGTCCTGGCTAGTTCGGGACCAACCCCATGCGCGCCAGTTCGGCGCGCGCGGCGATGGCCTCGTAGCCCGGGTACCCTTCCTGGACGGCGCTGGCGAGCATCGCAACCCCCGCGTCCTTTTGCCCTTTCAGCAACAGGATCTCGCCGGCAAAGAAGCGCGCCATGGTGGCGCGTTCCTTGTTGCCGGCGGTGCCGGCGAGCGCAGCGTCCGGGGTGATCTCGTCGAAGAGCAACGCAATGATTTGCGCCGGCCACTGGAGCCGGTCGGCGCCGGCCAGCGACGGACGCGCGTAGTCAACGATGTCCTGGTTTCCGGAGCGCCGCGCGGCGAGGTAGCGCCACATCTGCCAGCGCGTGGTCTGGCCCGGGTCGAGGCGCATCATGACGAAGAAATCCTCGGACGCATCGGCGAACTCGCCGCGGCCGAAGTGCAGCACGGCACGCTCCAACCGTGCCCCCCGGAGGGCGCTGTCGAGTTCGACGGCGCGGTTCAGATCGGCGAGCGCCTGATCGCTATTGCCGGCGGCGTTGTGGGCCATGCCGCGATTGTAGTGCGCGAGCGCGAACGTGGGGTTGAGGGCGACGGCACGGTCGTAGTCCGGCATTGCCTCGACGCGACGGTCCAAGGCGACCAGTGCGTTGGCGCGGTTGTGGAGCGCCTCGGCCGTCGGCGTGATTGCGACGGCGGCGGTGTAGTCCGCGAGGGCATGCGCGTAGTCGCCGAGCGCCGCGTAGGAATTGCCGCGATTGTAGAGCGCAGGTGCCGAGCGCGGGTCTACCGCCAGCGCGGCATCGAAATCCTTCACTGCGGCCGCTGTCTCGCCCTGGCGATGTTGCGTGATGCCGCGGTTGATCAACGCTGCGACATGGTTGGGGTTCAGAGCGATGACGGCGTTGAAGTCGCGCAAGGCCGAGCCAAAGCTGCCTTCGCGCAAATAGAGCTCGCCGCGATCGGCGAAGGCTTCGGTCATGGTGGCATCGCGCTGGATCGCCCGGCCCAGGTCGGTCATCGCCAGGTCGTTGCGGCCCTGCCGCCGGTAGGCGGTGGCGCGCGCGTACCAGGCGCGCGCATCGTTCGGCGTGAGCTCGGTGACGCGGGTGAAGCCGCGCGCCGCCTCCGCATAGTCGCCGAGGCGACCGTACGCCGCAGCGCGGTTGGCGATGGCGGTGACGTTGCGCGGATCGGCGACGATTACCTGGTCGTAGTCGCGAATGGCTTCCGCCACCTGGCCGCGCTCCATCTGCAGGGCGGCGCGCGCCAGCAGCGCGTCGACCTGCCCGGCGTCCTGGGCCAGCACCACGCCGAAGTCGTTGAGCGCTCCGGCCGCGTCGCCGCGCACCTTGCGGGCAACGGCGCGGGCCAGCAGCGAGGGCGTGTGCTTGGCGTCGGCGTTGAGGGCGAGGGTGTATTCCTCGTCGGCCCAGTCCAGGCGATTGCGCGCCGCCCACGTCAGGCCGCGCTGATAGTGCGCCTCGACATAGTCCGCCTTCAGCCGGATGGCGCCCTGGAAGTCGGCGTCGGCGCGATCCCAGATCTCCGCCTGGGCGAAGGCGAGGCCACGGTTGAAGTGCGCCACGGGGTTCTGTGGCTGCAAGCGCAGGACCGCCGCGAAGTCCGGCACCGCCTTGGGGGCATCGTTCAGCGCGAGGTACGTCATGCCGCGGTTGGTCAGCGCCGCCGTGTCGTTCGGATTGGTGCGCAACAGGTCGGTGTAGTCGGCGGCCGCCGTGTCGTACTGCCCCTGGTCGAAGCGCACGGCGGCCAGCGAATGCCGTGCCGCGCGATCGGTGGGGTCGAGGGCGATCGCCTTGTCGAGGTCGGCGATCGCTTCGTTCAGGCGGCCGAGACCGCGCAGGGCCGCGCCGCGCCCGGCCAGCGCCGCGGCGGAGTCCGGCCGGAGCGCGATGGCGCGCTCGAAATCCGCCAGCGCCTCGCTCTGGCTGCCCCGAGCAGACAGCGCGAGGCCGCGATTGGTGTGAGCGGCGGCGAGGTTGGTGCCGGTGAGTTCACCCGAGCCGATCGCGCGCGTGAAGAGCGTGATCGCCTCGGGGTGCGCGCCGCGCTGAAACGCGACTAGTCCTGCCGCTGCGTCGTCGATGGCCGCGGCGAAGGAGGGTAGGGGCAGGCCGAGCCCAGCTACGACGAGCCAAGCCGACAGAACCGACGTGCGCGAGCGACCGTTGCGAGCAAACACTGTACTGCCCCTCCCAAGGCTCAGATCCTCAGAAGGCGGCGTCACCCCCCGAAGGCGAACTCGGGCGGTAGAATACACGGACGGCGCAGGTTCCATCCTCCGTCACGTCGCGCTTTTGCCGAATCTGGGCGCCGTCCGGGAAGGTAAACGTGACCTCGCGTACGTCGGCCACGCCCGAGGTGGTCGGCTCTTGGCGCTGGACCACCGGCAGGTCCGCCTCGCCGTACTTGTCGCGCAGCATGACGTAGACCCGGTTGAAGGTCGCATCGCAGCGCGAGGCGCTGACGAAACGCCCCTGGTCAGCCGTGCCGCGTACCTGGATTTCTGCTTCGGCGGCGCGCCGGTCGGTGAAGGCCTGCCATACGGTCACCGGCAGGTCCGAGACTGTCGTCCGGTAGACGAGCTGGCAAAGCGTCGGGTTGCAGGTTTCTTCGCGAATCTCGAGGCCCTTGGCGCGCTTGGCCGTCTCGAACTCTGTTCCAAAAGCTACGTTGCCGAACCCGGCGAGTTTACCATTCGCGGAAACTGCCGGTCCGGCCAGCGCCACCGCCAGTGTCGCCACGCCGGCCAGCAGCATCGGTTGTACCAAACGCATGACGGAGTACTCCTGCTCGAAGCTCCCCCAAGCTTAGGGACTCCATAGCACGGAGGACGCCCGTATGCACGGTGACGACTCTGTGTTCCGCAACCAAGACGTTCCGTTGTGAGGATAACTCAGAGGCGCGCGTCGCCGACCCGGTCCAGGCCCGGCCGATAGAACAGGCGCACCGCGCAAGTGCCATCGATGGTGGCATCGCGCTTCTCGCGGATGCGGGCGCCGTTGCTGAACGTCCACGTCGTCTCGCGCACTTCGACGATGCCGTTGGGCGTGTACTCGTTGCGCAGGATGATCGGCACGTCGGACGGGCCATACGTCTCGGTCAGCAGCATGTGGACGCGGCTATAGGTCGCATCGCAGCGCGACACGTTGAGGTGCCGCCCCTCGGCGCCCGGCCCGCGCACCAGCACCTCGGCATCGATGGCGCGTCCGTTCGAGAACTGCTGCCACACCGTGACGTCGAGCTCGCGCACCGTCGTGCGGTAGACCATCTCGCACCATGTGTCGTCGCAGCGCTGCTCGCGCACCTCGACGCCGCGCGCCGCCTTGGCGAGATCCATCGGCGTGCCGAACGGCACGTTGCCGAAGCCGGCGAGCACCCCGGGCGCTGCGTCGGCGGGCCCGGCAGCGAGAGCGGCGGCCAGCAAGGCGAACCGTAGAACCCGCACGGCGGCTAGCGTCCGGCTTCCCAGATGAAGGAGATCTGGTCCGCGATCTTCTCCTGCGCCACGGCTTCGGCATCGCGGCCGGCCTTGCGCAGGGCGTCGGCATAGCCACGCCGGCTGATCGCCTCGCGGATGTGGTTGTCCCCCAGTCCGTACCGCCAGCGGTCAACCAGGTCGGCGAACAGCTCAAGGCTCTCCGCACCGCGTCCCGCGAGGCCCAACATCACCGCGCGGTCTTCCAGCATGGTGATCGTGCGCGGGTGCGCGTCGCCGTAGTACTCGTCGTGCAGCGCGATGGTGCGCTGGTAGAGCTTGTCCGAGTTGGCCCAATCCTTGAGGTCACGATAGGTCGCCGCCACCATCACCAGCGGCGCCATCAGGTCGGGGCTGTTCTCGCCCGCGACCTTGCCCAGCCGCGCCAGCATCAGCTCACCCGTGGCGGCCGCCTCGGCCAGCTTGTTCTGGGAGCGGCGCAGCGGCACCACGTTGAGCCACGTGTTGATCATCTTGGTGTCGTCGTTGGCGAAGTTCTTCTCGGCGATCGCAAGCGCTGCCTCGAGCTCGCGCGTGGCGACGTCCATCTGGGCGAGGCCGTAGGCCTGCGCGCCGGCGCGCATGTGCTGCTCCCACTCGGCCGCGACGTCCTGCGACCAAGCCGGAGCGGTGCTGGCAAGGGCGAGCCCGACCGCCAACCCCAAGGCTCGTGCCGCGCGCGCGATCATCATCGCTGCCTCCCGAAGAGCGTTGGCTTCTTATACCAGCTTCGCCGCGCCGGCGAAAAACCGAGCGCTACTCCGCGGCGGCGCGCGGCGCTTGGCTATCGGCCTGGTCGGCGAGGAAGTGCTGGGCATCGAGCGCCGCCATGCAGCCGGTGCCGGCCGCGGTGACCGCCTGGCGATAGACCGCGTCCTGCACGTCGCCCGCCGCGAACACGCCTTCGATGTTGGTGCGCGTCGATCCAGGCACGGTTTTCAGGTAGCCGGATTCGTCCATATCCACCTTGCCGCGGAACAGCTCGGTCGACGGGTCATGACCGATCGCGATGAACACGCCGTGCACGGCAACGTCCGAGGTCGCTCCCGTGCGCACGTTGCGCAAGCGCACGGCGTTGACGCCGGGCGGGTTCTGGGTGCCGGCGATCTCGTCGATGACGCTGTCCCACACCACGTTGATCTTCGGATGCGCGAACAGGCGCTTCTGCAGGATGTGCTCGGCCTTGAGCGAATCGCGCCGGTGCACCAGCGTCACCTTGGACACGAAGTTGGCGAGGTAGAGCGACTCTTCCACTGCGGTGTTGCCGCCACCGACCACCACGACCTCGCGACCCTTGTAGAAGAAGCCGTCGCACGTGGCGCACGCGGAGACGCCGAAGCCCTTGAACTTCTCTTCCGACGCCAGCCCCAGCCAGCGTGCCCGCGCGCCGGTCGCAATGATCAGCGCGTCGCCGGAATAGATGTCGCCGGAGTCGCCCACCGCCTCGAACGGCCGTTTGGACAGGTCGACGGAGACGATGATGTCCTCGAGCATCTGCGTGCCGACGTGGCGCGCCTGCTTCTCCATCTGCTCCATGAGCCACGGCCCCTGGATGACGTCGGCGAAGCCCGGATAGTTCTCGACGTCGGTGGTGATGGTCATCTGGCCGCCCGGCTGGATGCCGCGCACCAGCATCGGCGCGAGGCTTGCCCGCGCCGTGTAGATGGCGGCGGTGTAGCCGGCCGGGCCGGAGCCGATGATCAGGACCTTGGAATGACGCCGCGTCGCCATGGGGTGCCTCGTCGCGCCTTAGGCGCGCACTCTAGATAGCGTGAGAGCCGCTTATGTATGGCGTCGCGCGGCGCCGGGCAAGGCGGCCCAGGTTCCGACTAGAACCCAAACATGTGATCGAGGGAAAACGCCGCCCCCGTATCCAGGCCGTGGAAGCCGAACAGCCGGCAGGTCGCATCGCGCACGAGGACATAAGAGTTCGCGCCGGCCTTGGCGCGCGTCGCCGCGTCGAACACGTCGCTCACCTGCCAGAACAGCGACCCGCCACAGGCGATCCGTACCGTCTCGGTGGCGACCTCCTTGCCGTCGGCGGCGGTGAGCACCAGCGCCGTCTCGGACTTCGGCCGCCACGGCAACGACGCGGCGTAGACCAGGTGGCAGAACGTCTCGGCCGGCGCCGGCCCGACGCGCAGGAACAGGCGCGTGGACAGGCCGGGCGGCGGCCCCGCATACGACTGCGGCTCGTCTTTGTAGACCGCGAGGGTATTGAAGATGTGCGCGCCGAAGCTGGTTTCGGCGATGTGTCCCGTGCGCCGGTCCTCGAAGCGCGCGATGCCATGCAGCCAGCCGTCGGCGTCGCTGCCCTTCTTGAAGTCGTACATGAGCTCCGCGTGCCCGAAGGTACCGACCTTGGCGCCGCCCAACAGCTTGTCGATGTCCACCAGTGTCTCGTGACCGCGCGACAGCTTGCCGAGCGAACGGCGCGCGATCTCCTTGCCACGCTTGTCCATCACTGCAACCGCGATGGGCAGGGACCTCTGCCCGGTCGCCATCGGCGTCGGCAGCAGGGTCGTGCGGAAGCGCGCGATCGGTGGCAACGGGAAGGGCAGGATGAATCCCTTGCCGAACTCGGGCCCGAGCTTGGCGATGGTCGCGTCCGTCTTCAGGTCCGTGCGTTCGACGTTGGCGTGGGCGATGCGGCTGCGCCCGTTGCGCTCGATCTCATAGCGCGGACGCACGAAATAGCGCCCGGCGTGAATCTCAAGCTGATGCGGCCAGCGCGCCCGCGGCAACAGCGCGCCGACGTCGATGGCGCGCGTCGCGAACGGCGGCACCTCTTCGGGGTAGGCGACGGTGGATGTCCCGCCCATGAGCCCGAACGAAATGCCGCGCGCCGGAATCGGAATGGGGTGGCTGTTCTGCACCCACAGTACGACGCGCTCATCCGCCGCCGGCGCCGGCAAGCCTGCGTACAGGTCGGCGGGCCACGCATTGGCGTCGTGGGTTGCCGACAGCACCGTGTCATTGTCGCCGAAGGTATCGAGGGCGTACTTGACGATGTCGTGGCCCTGAATGCGCAGCGCATGCAGGAACAGCGATCCCGCGAACGGCCCCAGGCCGAAGCGCTCGCGCACGGCGCGGCTGTCAACGACGAAGCTCGCCCCCGCGCCCCCCAGTTGCTCGGTCCATTCGGCGAGCACGTTGCCGTCGGCGCCGAACAGGCGCAGCCACATCGCCGCGTCAGTGGCGCCGTAGCTGCCCCAATAGTTGGCCGTCCGCACCGCCGTGTGATGCCCCGGCTCGTCGCGCAAGAACGCAAAATTGGTGGCGAAGTTGCGTGCGTCCAGATACTGGCGCTTGTTGCTCAGCCAATCGGCCGGAATGCGCAGCTCGTCGAAGCTGAAATACGTCGCCTTGGGCAGCACGGTGCGCAACTGCTCGATGGTGCGCTTGGCATCGAATGCCGCGACGAACACCGTGCGGGCTTTCGACCACGCGAGCGTGTGGACGCTTTGCGTCGTGCGCCCGAGGACCTTCTTGCCGGCATCCTCGCTGCGCCGTACGTAGACGCCGCCGACGCTTTCGGACTCAAGTCCGTAGAACGCCGCGAACGACGCAAGCAGCCCGTCGGGATCGAACACCGCAATCGGCGCGCGCTTGCGCAGCGTCTTGGCGAGCGCGCGCCCCTTGGGTGCGGCGAGCGGGTGACCGAGCGCCTTGAACGGCGTGGTGCCGAAGTGACGTGCACCGTCGTGGCGGAACGTCTCGATGGCCAGGCCAAGGCTTGGTCCGAGCCTTGGTCCCTGGGGCTTGGGTACCTTCTTGGGTTGCGCCATCAGGCGAACGGATTGAGCGCTTTGAAGCGGGCCGACCAGCGGTGGCGCGTCTCTTCGCGGTCGCGCGTCGCCACGTCGGTGATCCAGTTGACCTGGATAGCGCGGCGCTCGCCGACGAACGGCTCGTGGCCGTGGTAGGAGCGCTCCGAGCGGCGGAACGCCAGCATGGTGCCGGCGAGCGGCGGCACCTCGGCATGGAAATCCTTGATGTCGGTGGCACTGCGCAGCACGCGCAACCGTCCGCCGTCCGCTTCCCACGCCGGGTTGAGATACAGCAGCACGGTGACGATCTTGGTGAGTGAATCGGTGTGGATGCCGCCGTCGCGCGCGTGGCAGCGGCCGCGGATGGTGAACAGCTTGGGCTTGCCGGCCAGCGCCACACCGAACTTCTGCGCGACCGCGGCCTCGAATTCCGCGCCGTCGAGCGCGGCGATCAGTTCGGCGAACGAGCCGCGCACGTCGAGCGCGGACAATGGATACAGCCCCGCCTTGGGGATGCGCGGAAAGTCGCGCGCCACGGCGTTGGTGGCAGCCACCGGCACCAGTCCGGGCACGATCATGTGCTCGTAGGGTTCGCGCGCCAGCGGCGTGGCACGGAACGCGGCGAGGTCGAGAACGTTCATGCGCGGCCGGGTTGCGATGTGCGGGCGGGAGCGAAGTCCGGCGTCAACTTTAGTCGTCGCCGCACCTCGGCGGCAACCCGCGCGGTGTCGTTGGGCGGCTCATAGCTCCAGTACTCGATCTTGTTGGCGAACGGCCGCGTCATGCGCTCGCGGCGCAACGACTCGTGGAACGCCTCGAACTTGGCGCTGCCGCCGGGCAGGTCGAATACGTAGACCGGCTTGCCGGTGCTCACCGCTTCGGACGCCATCGACACCGAATCGCACGTCACGACGATGGCGTCGGCCAGCGCCAGATACGCGAAGTAGGGGTTGTCACCCGTGCCGTCCCACAGGACGGCGGCCTTGCCGCGCAGCCGGTCGCGCAGGACGTCGGCGACGCCGCTGCCGGTGCGGCGCGACAGGGTGATGGCGAGGCCGGCGCCGGCATCGCACAGCACTGCCAGTCCGTCGGCGAGACGCCGGGCGACCGACAGGTCGAGGCGATAACTCTTGTTGTTGCCGCCTACCAGCACGGCGACGCGCGGCTTGGGCAGGTGCGAGAGGGCGGCGCCGAGCTTGCGCGCTTCCGCGTCCAGACGCGTGCGCGTGACCCGATGCAGCGCGCCCGCGGTCAGCATGACGTTGTGGCCGAGCAGCCGATCGTGCTCCGGCGCCACCACCAAGTCGAAGTTGTTGAGCTCGACGCCGGGGTTCTGGATCTGCACGGTGAACGTCTCGGGGCTGGCGCGCTTGACGCCGATGGCCGCACCCACGCTGGCGCGCCCCGTCGCGATCAGCAGTCGCGGCCATGGCGGCTCGAGCCGGTCGCCTCGCCTGCTGAGGGCGCTCAGCGGCGCCGGCGCGAGCTGCGGCGACCACCACCGCCACGGCGCGCGCACCTGGATGCGCTTCACCACGACGGGCAGGCCAACAGCCTCGGCGAGGCCCAGGCACTGGTTCTCCATGCCGGCCTTGCCGTCGCTGACGACCCATGTTTCGCCTAGGTCTTCGGTCACGAGAACTGGCTCTGCGGCCCGCTTGCGGGCCACCCTTGAAATAATCTTTCAACTGGTGTTGCTATGGCCGCTGCGGCTAGGCCCAGTCCTGGCGGCACCAGGGGGCCCCGATGGCACGCGTGAAGCTCGACGACATCGATCGCCGCATCCTGGCGCAACTCCAGGAGAACGGCCGCATGACCAACGTGCGCCTGGCGCGCAACGTCGGCATTTCGCCGCCGCCGTGCCTGCGCCGGGTGCGGGCCCTCGAGAAGGCCGGCTACATCAAAGGCTACCACGCCGAGCTCGACTCGGCCCAACTCGGCTTCGGCGTCACCGTGTTCGCCCACGTCGGCCTGCACAGCCAGGCCGAGGCCGACCTCGCCGCGTTCGAGGAAAAGGTGCGCCTGTGGCCGATGGTGCGCGAGTGCTCGATGATGGCGGGCGAGACCGACTTCATCCTGAAGGTCGTGGCCAAGGATTGGGACGCCTACCAAAACTGGCTGACGCGCGAGCTGGTCGCGGCGGCCAACGTCGACACCGTGCGCAGCACGCTGGCGATCCGCGAGTCCAAGCACTTGCCCGGAGTTCCGCTGGAGCATGCGACCGAGTAGGGCGCGCGGCGCGCGCACGACTCAGCGGAAAGCGACAGAAAGAATCTCGTAGGCGCGGGCGCCGCCCGGCGTCACCACTTCGACCGACTCGCCCTTCGCCTTCCCGATGAGCGCGCGCGCCAGCGGCGACTGGATCGAGAGCAGGCCGGCACGGATGTCGGACTCGTCGGCGCCGACGATCTGGTACGTCGTCTTCTCGTCGGTGTCTTCGTCGGCCAGCGTTACCGTGGCGCCGAACTTGATCTGGTTGCCGGTCAGGCGCGCGACGTCGATGACCTCCGCGCGGCGCGTGCGGTCTTCAAGCTCGGCGACGCGCGTCTCGATGAAGCTCTGGCGCTCCTTGGCGGCGTGGTACTCGGCGTTCTCCGAGATGTCGCCGTAGGCGCGCGCCTCTTCGATCGCACGAATGACCGCCGGGCGCTCTTCCTGCTTGAGGCGCTTGAGCTCCTCCACGAGGCGCTCATACCCGCGCTGGGTCATGGGGATCTTTTCGACTGCCACTCTTCTCAAAACCTCGCGGGGGAGACCTGCCACCCAAAAATCAATTATGGCGCGGGGCCTGCCTGGCCTCCGGCGCCATGGTGGGAACTACGGCCTAGAACGTAAAGGTAGAGTAAGACTGGAGCGGAGCGACTTCAAGGGCTCCGGCCCGCAGCGCGCCGATCGCCAGCGTCATCGCCCGCGCCCCGGCGGTGGTCGTGTAGTGCGGAATCTTCTGGATCAGCGCCGTACGGCGGATCGTGAAGCTGTCGGCGATGGCCTGGCCGATGCCCACGGTGTTGATCACCAGGTGGACGCCGCCGCTCTTCATCACGTCGACGATGTGGGGCGAGCCCTCCGTCACTTTGTTGACCGTGATGGCCGTCACACCCTGCTCATTGAGGATCTTGGCGGTGCCGCGCGTCGCAATGACCTTGAAGCCGAGCGCGACGAGATCGCGCGCAATCGGCACGATGACGCGCTTGTCCTGGTCGCGCACCGAGACGAATACGGTTCCTTCGTTGGGCAGCTTCACGCCGGCCGCGATCTGCGACTTGGCGAAGGCGCGATTGAAGTCACGGTCGATGCCCATGACTTCGCCCGTCGACTTCATTTCCGGCCCGAGCAGAACGTCGACGCCCGGGAAGCGATCAAAGGGGAATACGGCCTCTTTCACCGCAACATGCTTCGGCTTCGACGTCGAGAATTGCTTGTCGTGGGCCGGCAGCTTGAACGCCTTGAGCTTCTCGCCGGCCATTAGCCGCGCCGCGAACTTGGCGATCGGCCGTCCCGTCGCCTTGGCGACGAACGGCACGGTGCGGCTGGCGCGCGGGTTGACTTCGAGCACGTAGACCTGCTCGTCCTTGACCGCGAACTGCACGTTCATCAGGCCGACGACGTTGAGCGCCTTGGCCATTACCTGGGTCTGGCGCTCGATCTCGGCGACGATGGCCGGCTTCAGGGAGTAGGGCGGCAAGCTGCAGGCCGAGTCGCCGGAATGAATTCCGGCTTCCTCGATGTGCTCCATGATGCCGGCGACGAACACGTCGGTGCCGTCGGCGAGCGCATCGACGTCGATCTCGGCGGCGTTCGACAGGTAGCTGTCGATCAGCACCGGCGACGTGCCCGACACGCGCACCGCGGTCTTCATGTAGCGAAGCAGGTTGGCCTCGTCGTGGACGATCTCCATGGCGCGGCCGCCCAGCACGTAGCTCGGCCGGATCACGACCGGATATCCGATCGTCGCGGCGGCGCGCACCGCCTCCGGCACCGAGGTCGCGGTGGCATTCTTCGGCTGCAATAGTCCCAGCCGTTCCAAGAGTCCCTGGAAGCGTTTGCGGTCCTCGGCGAGGTCGATGGCATCCGGCGACGTGCCCAGGATCGGCACACCCGCTGCCTCCAGGCCCTTGGCGAGCTTGAGCGGCGTCTGGCCGCCGAACTGCACGATCAGGCCGAGCAGGGTGCCCTTGGTCTGCTCGACGCGCACCACCTCGAGCACGTCCTCGATGGTGAGCGGCTCGAAGTACAGTCGATCCGAGGTGTCGTAGTCGGTCGACACCGTTTCCGGATTGCAGTTGATCATGATCGCTTCGATGCCGGCCTCGCGTAGGGCGAACGCCGCGTGCACGCAGCAATAGTCGAACTCGATGCCCTGGCCGATGCGGTTCGGCCCGCCGCCCAGCACGATCACCTTGCGCCGGTCTGACGGCTGCGACTCGTCGGCGCCGACCCCATTCTTGGTGTCGCTGTCCCAGCCGTCGGCCTCGTAGGTCGAGTACATGTACGGCGTGCGCGAGTCGAACTCGGCGGCGCAGGTATCGACGCGCTTGAACACCGGCACGACGCCGAGGCGGCGGCGGTGCTTCATCACGGTGTCGCCGGTCGTGCGCGACAGTTCCGCCAGGCGCGCGTCGGAGAATCCGGCTTGCTTCAGCGCCCGCATGCCCGCCGCGCTCTGCGGCAAGCCGCGCGAGCGGATGCCGGACTCGGCGGCGACGATGTCGCGGAAGTGGCGCAGGAACCACGGATCGATCTTGCTCGCCTCGTGGATCGCCTCGACGGTGAGGCCGGCGCGGAAGGCGTCGGCGACGTGCAGCGGCCGCTCCGGCGTCGGCTTGGCGCACGCCGCCAGCAGTTCCTCACGCGTGCGGTTGCCGCCGTCCTCGATCTCGTTGAGGCCGGTGAGGCCCGTCTCCATCGAGCGCAGCGCCTTCTGCAGCGATTCGGGGAAGCTGCGGCCGATGGCCATCGCCTCGCCGACCGACTTCATCGACGTGTTGAGCTCGTTGGGCGTGCCCGGAAACTTCTCGAAGGTGAAGCGCGGGATCTTGGTGACGACGTAGTCGATGGTTGGCTCGAACGCCGCCGGCGTCGTGCCGGTGATGTCGTTCATCAGCTCGTCCAGGGTGTAGCCGACGGCCAGCCGCGCCGCGACCTTGGCGATCGGGAACCCTGTCGCCTTCGACGCCAACGCAGACGAGCGCGACACGCGCGGGTTCATCTCGATGACGACCATGCGCCCGGTCTTCGGATCGATGGCGAACTGCACGTTCGATCCACCGGTCTCGACGCCGATCTCACGCAGCACCGCGATCGACGCATCGCGCATGATCTGCAGCTCTTTGTCGGTGAGCGTCATCGCCGGCGCCACCGTGATCGAGTCGCCGGTGTGTACGCCCATCGGATCGATGTTCTCGATCGAGCAGATGATGATGCAGTTGTCGTGTCTGTCGCGCACCACCTCCATCTCGAATTCCTTCCAGCCGAGGACGGATTCCTCGACGAGGACTTCGTGGATCATGGAGGCCTCTAAGCCCGCGTTGACGATCTCGTCGAACCCTTGCGGATCGCGCGCGATCCCGGAGCCGGTGCCGCCCATCGTGAAGCTCGCCCGGATGATCGCCGGCAAGCCGATCGTCTTCAGTGCGAGACGCGCTTCCTCCAGCGAGTGCACCGTGAAGCTCTTCGGGCTTTCCAGCCCGATGCGGTCCATCGCCTTACGGAACAGGTCGCGGTCCTCGGCCATGCGGATGGCGTCGCGCTTGGCGCCGATCATCTCGACGCCGAACTTCTCCAGGATGCCGGAGTCGGCGAGCTGCATGGCGACGTTGAGCGCGGTCTGTCCGCCCATGGTGGGCAGCAGCGCGTCAGGCCGCTCCTTCTCGATGATCTTGGCGACGAAGTCGGCCGTGACGGGCTCGACGTAGGTTGCGTCGGCGAAATCCGGATCGGTCATGATCGTCGCCGGATTCGAGTTCACCAGGATGACCCGGTAGCCCTCGGCCTTGAGCGCGCGGCACGCCTGCGTGCCCGAGTAGTCGAACTCGCACGCCTGGCCGATGACGATCGGCCCCGCCCCGATGAGCAGGATGGATTTGATGTCGGTACGCTTAGGCATGGAGAGCACCGGGGCCCCGCGCCGTCGTGCCGGAGGCACGCTCCGCGTGCGGAGCACGCGCGCCGCGTGATGGGTTGGAGGGCGGCGCGCGGCGCGGGGACGAGAACGTCACGATCAACGCCGCTCCATCATCTGCACGAAGCGATCGAACAGGTAGTGGCTGTCCTGCGGTCCCGGCGATGCTTCCGGGTGGTACTGCACGGAGAACGCCAGCGCGTTGTCGATCTTGAGGCCTTCCAGCGTGCCGTCGAAGAGCGACAGGTGTGTCGCGCTGATGCCAATGGGGAGCGTGTCGGGGTCGACGCAGAAGCCGTGATTGTGGGACGTGATCTCGACCTTTCCGGTCGTCACGTCCTTGACCGGATGGTTCGCGCCGCGGTGGCCCTGGTGCATTTTGCCGGTCTTGCCGCCGACCGCGAGGCCGAGCAGCTGATGCCCGAGGCAGATGCCGAACAGCGGTATGCCTTTGTCGAGTACCGCGCGGATCGGCTTTAGCGCGTACGTGCCGGTCGCTGCCGGATCGCCCGGTCCGTTGGAGAGAAACACGCCGTCCGGGCTGTGGCGCAGGATGTCGTCGGCAGTCGCCGTCGCCGGCACCACTGTCACCGCGCAGCCGGCGGAGGCGAGACAGCACAGGATGTTGGTCTTGGCGCCGTAATCTACCGCGACGACGCGGAACTTGGCCGCATCGGCCTGCTTGTACCCAGCGCCGAGCTTCCAGCGCGCCGTGTTCCATTCGTAGCTCTCGCGTGTCGACACGTCCTTGGCGAGGTCCATGCCTTCTAGGCCGGGCCACTCGCGCGCCATCTTCTTGAGCGCGTCAATGTCGAGCTTGCCGTTGGGGTCGTGGGCGAGCGCGCCCGTCGGCGCGCCACCGGCGCGCACGTGGCGCGTCAGGCGGCGCGTGTCGACGCCGGCGATGCCCGGGATGCCGTGCGTGCGCATCCACACGTCGAGGGTGAACTCGGAACGGAAGTTGGACGGATCGGTGACCGCCTCGCGCACCACCATGCCGCGCACGGCCGGGCTCTTCGACTCGACGTCCTCGAGGTTGGCACCAACGTTGCCGATGTGCGGGAAGGTGAAGGTGATGATCTGCCCGGCATAGGACGGATCGGACAGCGTCTCCTGATAGCCCGCCATGCCGGTGTTGAAGCACACCTCGCCGACCACGGCGCTGGCTGCGCCAAACCCTTGGCCGCGAATCACGGTGCCGTCGGAAAGCACGAGCGCAGCCGTGTACGGAGCGGCAGCACGCGCAGCCGGAATCTCCGCGGCCCGGTGCTCTTCAGCCCGAGCGCGTCCCAGTTGCGCTTCGCCCATGTACTACTGGCTCCTACTGCCTGCGCCGGTGGGTGGCGGCCGTATCTTGGGCCGCGCGGAGGTATGCAGGCGCACGCCTGCTGCCCGTGCCACGACGAGGAGGATTATTTCGCGCAACCTAGGGAGTGACGAACGCGCCGTCAAGGAAAACGCACCTCGCAACGGGCACCGTTCACTTCGTACTTTCAATCACTTACGCGCGGCGTTGCGACGCCGTGACGATTTGCCGGGACACATCGTTTCGAGTACGATGGTCCCTTCCCGTAAGCGAAAGTTTTGGAACGTGTCGAATCTGCGAACTCGCTTGAGCGAGGCGCTCAAGGACTCCATGAGAGCCAAGGACGAGACGCGGGTTGCCACGGTGCGATTGATGCTTGCGGGCATCAAGGACCGGGACATCGCCGCGCGCCCCAGCGGCAACAAGGACGGCATCGGCGACGCCGAGATCCTCAATTTCCTGCAGTCCGCCATCAAGCAGCGCATGGACTCGATCACCATGTTCCAGCAGGGCAACCGCCAGGACCTGGTGGACAAGGAAAACGCTGAGATCGCCGTCATCAAGACCTTCCTGCCCCAGCAGTTCGGCGATGCCGAGATCACCGATCTCGCCAAGCAGGAGATCGCCGCCGTCGGCGCCGCCGGCATGAAGGACATGGGCAAGGTGATGACCGCCCTGCGCGCCAAGTACGCGGGCCAGATGGACTTCGGCAAGGCCAGCAACGTCGTCAAGGGCCTGCTGGGCTAGGACTTGGCGTTCACCGAGCAGTTTCTCGACGACATCCGCTCGCGCGTCTCGCTCGCGCAGGTGGTGGGCAAGAAGACCAAGCTCACCAAGCGCGGCCGCGAGCACACCGGGCTGTGCCCCTTCCACCACGAGAAGTCGCCCTCGTTCACCGTGAACGAGGACAAGGGCTTCTATCACTGCTTCGGCTGCCAGGCGCACGGCAGCCTGTTCGACTTCGTCATGAAGACCGAAGGGATCGAGTTTCCCGAAGCGGTGGAACGCCTCGCCGGCGAGGCTGGCCTCGCCATGCCTGCCCGCTCGCCCCGCGACGCCGAGACCCGCGACGAGCGCGCCGTCCTCACCGAGGCCTGCGAAGCCGCCGCCGCGTGGTTCATGGATCAGCTGCGCCAGCGCGCCGGAGCAGAGGCCCGCGACTACCTCGAGTCCCGCCAGCTGCCGCCCGAGGCATTGCAGAAGTTCCGCATTGGCTTCGCGCCCGAGGGCCGCACGGCCCTGAAGGACACCTTCCTCGGCCGCGGCATTTCCGAGAAGGTCCTCCTCGACACCGGCCTCATCATCAAGCCCGACGACGGCCGCGAGACCTACGACCGCTTCCGCAATCGCGTCATGTTCCCGATCACCGATGCGCGCGGCCGCGTCGTCGCCTTCGGTGGCCGCACGCTGGGCGACGCCAAGCCGAAGTACCTGAATTCGCCCGAGACCGTGCTCTTCCACAAGGGCACGCTGCTCTACAACTTGGCCAACGCACGGGTGGCGTCGCGCGACTCGGCCGCGGTCATCCTCAGCGAGGGCTACACCGACGTCATCGCGCTCACATTGGCGGGGTATGCCGCCGCGGTCGCGCCGCTCGGCACCGCCGTCACCGACAACCAGCTCAAGGAACTGTGGCGCATGGCGCCCGAGCCGATCGTCTGCCTCGACGGCGACGCCGCCGGCTGGAACGCGGCCGTCCGCCTCGCCCGCCACGCCCTGCCGCTGCTGCAGCCCGGCCATTCCCTGCGCTTCGCCGCGCTCCCGGCCGGTGAGGACCCCGACAGCCTGGTGCGCCAGGGCCGCGCCGCCGAGGTCAAGGCCGCCATCGACGCCGCCATCCCGCTTTCCGATGTTCTGTGGCGCACCGCCAGCGCCGGCGACCGCAGCACGCCGGAGCGCCGCGCCGGCCTCAACGCCGAGCTCAAGGACTTGGTCCGCGAGATCACCCACCCGGTGGTGCGCGAGTACTACAAGCGCTACTTCGGTACCCAGCTGCAGGCCGCCTTTCCGGCCCCCGGCCGCCCTCAGGGCGGCTATGCGCAACGGCCCGACTTCCGCGCCAAGCCCGGCGCCAAGACCCCGTGGGGCCCCCGCGTGATGCCCAAGCTCGCCTCCCGGCGTGGCCTCGGCACCAGCGACTCCGGTTCGTCGCGGCCGCGCGAGCGGGTGCTGCTGGCGGCCCTCGTTAACCATCCCGCCCTGGTGTCCCTGGTCGAGGAACAGCTGGTCCAAACCAGCTTCGCGGACGCCGAGCTTGACACCCTCCGCCAGAGCCTCTTAGACATCGCGCCGTTGGTTGAAAGCCTTGACTCTGCGGGCCTTCGCGCCCAACTCACCGGCACCGCCAAACAGGTGGCCGAGCGGCTGTCGGCGGAATCGACAAGTATGGCGGATAAGTTCGTGCAGGCCGGCATCGACCTAGCGGAAGTCGAGGCCTGCTGGCGTGACGTATGGGAGCAGCACATGCGTGCAGCGTCGGAAATCGAGCATCGCTGGTTTTGAGAAATCGCCCGGCGCGGGCGTACCCGCGCGGCGTTGTTGCGGCTGAGTACTAGATCCTTGAACCGGGACGGATTCGGATATGGCGACTAAGACGACCGCGGCGGCCGAGACTGCAGCAGAGACTCCTCGCGAAGAGCCGGCGAGCGACACCCCGCTGATCGACCTTGCCGGCCAGGCCGTCAAGAAGATGCTCGCCCGCGGCAAGGAGCGCGGCTACGTCACCTATGACGAGCTGAACGCCGTGCTGCCCCAGGATCAGGTCTCCTCCGAGCAGATCGAAGACACGATGGCGATGCTGTCCGAGATGGGCATCAACGTCGTCGAGGCCGACGAGGAGCCGGAAGGCGCCAACGAAGAAGAAGAAGAGAAGGAAAAAGAGAAGGAAGTCGAAGAGCCGGCCGGCTTCGCCGAGACGACCACCGCCACCACCGAGGTCGAGCGCACCGACGATCCCGTCCGCATGTACTTGCGTGAGATGGGATCGATCGAGCTGCTCTCCCGCGAAGGCGAAATCCGCATCGCCAAGCGCATCGAGGCCGGCCGCGACACCATGATCGGTGGCATCTGCGAAAGCCCGCTCACCATGCGCGCCATCGTGCTGTGGCGCGAGCAGCTGCAGAAGAACGGCGTGTTGCTGCGCGAGATCATCGACCTCGAGGCGTCTTTCGCCGGCCCCGTGACCGACAAGAGCGTGCTCGCCCACGAGGGACAACCGGGCGCTCCGCCGCCGGTCGTCGAGGAAGCGCCGGTGCCGACCGTCCAGCAGATTGCCGAGGAGGACGAGGAAGACGACGAAGCCAACACGCTCTCCCTCGCCGCGATGGAATCCTCGCTGCTGCCCGGCGTGCTGGAGACCTTCGACGCCATCGCCGCCACCTACAAGAAGCTGCACAAGCTCCAGGAAGCGCGCCTCGAGATGGTGCTCACTTCCGAAGAGATCCCGCCCGCCCAGGACAAGCGCTACCTCAAGCTCCGCCAGGAGCTGGTCGAGCACATGCGCAAGGTGCGGCTCAACAACCACCGCATCGAGGAACTGGTCGATCAGCTCTACGCGCTCAACCGCCGCATCATGGACTTCGAGGGCCGCCTGTTGCGCCTGGCCGAGAAGCACCGGGTCACCCGCGACAGCTTCGTGAAGCACTACGTCGGCAACGAGCTCGACCAGAAGTGGTTGAGCCGCGTCAAGCGCCTCAAGGACCGCGGCTGGGCCGCCTTCGGCGCCGACGAGGGCAAAGAGGTCAAGACTATCCGCGGCGAGATCGCCGACGTCGCCAAAGAGATCGGCCTCGACATCCAGGAGTTCCGCCGCATCGTCGCCACGGTGCAGCGCGGCGAGCGCGAAGCCAGCCGCGCCAAGAAGGAAATGGTCGAGGCGAACCTCCGCCTCGTCATCTCCATCGCCAAGAAGTACACGAACCGCGGCCTGCAGTTCCTCGACCTCATCCAGGAAGGCAACATCGGCCTGATGAAGGCGGTCGACAAATTCGAGTACCGCCGCGGCTACAAGTTCTCGACCTACGCCACATGGTGGATTCGCCAGGCCATCACCCGCTCGATCGCCGACCAGGCCCGCACCATCCGCATCCCGGTGCACATGATCGAGACCATCAACAAGCTCGTCCGCACCTCCCGCCAGATGCTCCACGAGATCGGCCGCGAGCCGACGCCGGAAGAGCTTGCCGAGAAGCTGTCGATGCCGCTCGAGAAGGTGCGCAAGGTCCTCAAGATCGCCAAGGAGCCGATCTCCTTGGAAACTCCGATCGGCGACGAGGAAGACTCGCACCTGGGCGACTTCATCGAGGACAAGAACGCCGTCCTCCCCGTCGACGCCGCCATCCAGTCCAACCTGCGCGAGACGACGACTCGGGTCCTGGCGTCGCTCACCCCGCGCGAAGAGCGCGTGCTGCGCATGCGCTTTGGCATCGGCATGAACACCGACCACACCTTGGAAGAGGTCGGCCAGCAGTTCTCGGTCACCCGCGAGCGCATCCGCCAGATCGAAGCCAAGGCCCTGCGCAAGCTCAAGCACCCCAGCCGCTCGCGCAAGCTGCGCAGCTTCCTCGATACCTAGCCGTTTCCCACCCTCTCCCCGCACGGGGAGAGGGCAGGGTGAGGGGCAAACGACTTGCGCGCTTCGCGCGCCCTTTTCTTGACCCTCACCCCAGCCCTCCCCTATGCAGGGGGAGGGGGCGACCCTCGCGAATTGACGTGGGCTGGCGGCCGTGGCATCGCTCGCTGAGATGACGACCCCGAAGGCCCCCACAGACGACCGCCTCGCCGCGCTGCGCCGCCAGATCGACGCCGCGGACGAAGAGCTCGTGCGCGTCCTCGCGCGCCGCTTCGCCCTGGTCGAGCAGATCGGCGAGATCAAGGCCGCGCGCGGCGACCCCGTCGTCGTGCCGGCCCGCATCGAAGCGGTGCTCGTCCGTGTCGAAGGTCACGCCAAGGCGGCCGGCCTGGACCCGGCGATCGCGAGGCGTCTTTGGCGCGCCATCATCGACGAAGCCTGCGCCCTCGAAGAGACCCACATCGCCACCGTGAAGGCCAAGCGCTAGGCGCGCGCGCGGCTCCGCCGTGAAAGTCTTCTTCGACATCGACGGCGTCTTGATCAACGGCTGGCACGCCAAGCCCGAGCGCCGCCGCCCGTGGGATGCCACCATCGCCAAAGACCTCGGCATTGACGGCGCGATCGTCCGCCAGCTCCTGTTCGAGACCCGCACGTCCGCCCCACCCGCGTACCACGCGTGTGCGATCGGCAGGCGCGACCTCAAGGAGGCACTCGCAGAGATCCTGCCGAGCGCCGGGTACACCGGCTCGGTCGATGCCTACCTGCGCTACTGGTTCGAGCACGACGCGGTCCTCAACGATCCGGTCCTCGACGTGGTGCGCCGCCTCGGCCGCCATGCCGGCGTCGAGCTGCACATCGCCACCATCCAGGAGCACCACCGCGCCGCCTTCCTGTGGAACGACGTCGGCCTGCGCAACCACTTCCGCGACATCTGGTACAGCGCCCGTGTCGGCCATCTGAAGTACGCGCCGGAGTTCTTTGCCACGGTCAATGAAGCACTCGGCATCGCTCCCGGCGAGCGACCGTTGTTCTTCGACGATACCGAGGAAATCGTCGCGGTCGCGTGTGCGGCCGGTTGGGACGCGCACGTTTTCGATTCGGTCGCGGACCTGCACCACCACCCCAGGCTGGAGCACCTCCTATGAGCCCATCTCCCGGCGTCATCGACGTCAAGCTCGGCGACCTCGCGCAGCTCTTCAACTCGTTCGATCCCTCGCCGTTCCACGAGCGCGACCTCGATCCGCGCGCCGAGGTGTTCATCGTCAGCTGGGCACGCGAGTTGTCCGAGCGCGGCCCCATCCGCATCGTCCTGCACCTCCCCGAGGGCGCCGCGCAGGCGGCCAAGCAGCCCGAGCTCGCCCGCGCCATCACCCACTATTTCTCGGAGAGCGCCGCCATGGCCGGGCGCGAGCTGCGCGAAGAGCTGCGCCAGGGCGTCCGCTACGCCTGGGTGGCGTTGCCGGTGCTCAGCCTCTGCCTTGCGCTGAGCCAGGTCGCGCGCAACGTCCTGCCTCCGCAAGGTCCGGTCACCCTGGTTGTGGAGAGCCTCATCATCCTGGGCTGGGTGGCGTGCTGGAAGGCGATCGAAACCCTTCTCTACGACTGGCAGCCGATCAAACGCCGCCGCGATCTCTACCTCCGCCTCGCCAACGCCGACGTCGTCCTCGGCGATCCGACTCGCTGAGGCTTTCTCTCTCTGTTCGTCATGCGCGGGGTCACGCCGAAAGGCGTGCTCCCCGCACCACACCCCGCGCATCCACGTCGCCGTGGGCGTCACCGAATTGTCACCGCGTCACACGCTGCTGCGTTTCGCAGCATTGTCTGCTGCTCGCGTGTGCGATTGCGCGCGCCCTCGCATCTGCGGCGGCGCGTCGCACCCATCCGTAACGTGGCGGAAACAGCCGCTCTCTATGGTGCCCTTGCATCCCGCTCGTTCGGCACGCGCCTTGCGATAGGGAATGCGAGGGCGGTTGCCGCCCGCGGTCGTGTGTGGGGTCTACTCCCCCGCCAAATCGGAGTTGTGCAGAACGTGGTCTCCCTCTCGTCCCGCGTCCTTCCGCACTCGGACCCCGCCCGACCCCACCCATCGTCGTTCGCCCGAGCGGCGACCTTGGTCGGCGCAGGACCGCATACGGTGGCAACCGCTCTCCTGATTCTCGTGCTCGCAGGTGCGTCGCGCGGGACACGCGCGTGGGGCGCGCGGCGCCCCTTCGGTGCCATGGCGACCTGAGCTCCCTCTCCAATAGCGTCCCGTATTGAAGCGGGTTCGCTAGCAAGATCGCCGCGAGGGTCCTCCCCCCTCGCGGCGATTTCGTTTCAACCCCCGAGACTCCTCAGGCTGAACCTGTCGAGCCAGTCGACTCCGACCGGAGCGCCAGAAGTTCCACGTCTTCCGCGGCGCATTGAAACCCCCGGCGCGCCGCGCCGAAAATGCAAAGGTGCGAAGCAGGCCCTGCTCGACATCGCCAAGTCGTGGGATTTGATGGCCGCGGACCGAGAGGGGCGGGCAGCGCGGAGCCGGCCCAAACAATGGCGGACGTCGTAGCGGGCGCCGTCCTCTGGGACTTGCGCTGCCGCTTGGTCGGCTCGGTCGTGCGCTTCGGCGTCAGCGGTGCCAACGGCTTGAGCGTCACGCGCTGCTGGCTTTCCAGCTCCTCGGCCTCGTTTGCCAGCGTCTCCACTGGACGGCGAGCTCAGTGAGCTTCGCCTTCTGGACCGGATCCTTGTCGTTCCCGGCGGTGTAGCGCAGCTGCGACGCGCGGTCCCGAAAGCGCTGTGATTTCTCCGCCATGTCGCGAAGCCTAGCCGAGCAGTGCGCGCCGCGAGTCAGAAAAGCGGCCGACGCTAGCAACGGTCCGCCGACCAATCACAGGCACCGGGCCGCGGATTGGGGGCGCGGCGTCCTTGTCAATCGGGAATGGAACCGATGCTGCGCTCCGCTGTCGGGACGGGACGTGCAAAGGGTCCGCCCGATAAGTTCGCTGCGGAGCTGACTGACGGCGCGCCGCCGGCGCGTGGATTCCGCGACAGAAGGATCATGAAGCCACAAGGAAGCAGAGCCGTAGCGGCGCAGGGCATTGCCAAGGCGCCGACCGGCATCAAAGGCCTCGATGAGCTGACCAACGGCGGCCTGCCCGCAGGCCGCCCGACGCTCATCTGCGGGGCCGCCGGCTGCGGCAAGACGCTGTTCGCCGTCACCTTCCTGCGCAACGGCGCGGTGAAGTACGGCGAGCCCGGCGTCTTCATGTCATTTGAGGAGCGCGCCGGCGACTTGGTCAACAACGTCGCCTCGCTCGGCTACGACCTCGGCGACCTCATCGATAGCGGCAAGCTCAAGATCGACCACGTGCGCATCGATCGCGGTGAGATCGAGGAGACCGGCGAGTACGATCTCGAGGGCCTGTTCATCCGCCTCGGCCACGCCATCGATTCGATCGGCGCCAAGCGCGTCGTGCTCGATACCATCGAGTCGCTGTTCAGCGGCCTCAGCAACACCGCGATCCTGCGCTCCGAGCTGCGCCGCCTGTTCGAATGGCTGAAGGACAAGGGCGTCACCGCCGTCATCACCGGCGAGCGCGGCGACGGTGCGCTGACGCGCCAGGGTCTCGAAGAGTACGTCTCGGACTGCGTCATCCTGCTCGACAACCGCGTCACCGATCAGCTCGTCACGCGGCGGTTGCGCGTCGTCAAGTACCGCGGCTCGTCGCATGGCAGCAACGAGTACCCGTTCCTCATCGACGACCAGGGCATTTCCGTCCTGCCCGTCACCTCCACCGGCCTCAACCACGACGTCAGCGACGAGCGCATCTCGTCGGGGATCCCGGACCTCGATCAGATGCTCGGTGGCGGCTACTTCCGCGGCTCGACCGTGCTCGTCTCGGGCATGGCGGGCGCGGGCAAGACCAGCGCCGGCGCGCATTTCGCTTTGGCGGCTGCCCAGCGCGGCGAGCGCGTCATCTTCTTCGCCCTCGAGGAGTCGCCCCAGCAGATCATCCGCAACATGCGCTCGATCGGGCTCGACCTTCAGCCCGCGGTGGACAAGGGCACGCTCCGCTTCCTCGCCAACCGGCCGAGCCTATACGGCCTCGAGACGCACCTCGCCCGCATGCATCGCGAGGTCGAGGAGATCGAGCCGGCGGCCGTGGTTGTCGATCCGCTGTCGAGCCTGCTCGCCGCCGGCACCACCGGCGACGTCCACGCCATGGTGCTGCGTCTCATCGACTTCCTCAAGGCGCGCGGCGTCACCGCGGTCATGTCCAATCTCACCCACGGCAACGTCGAAAACGCGCTAACCGACATCCAGGTCTCGTCGCTGATCGACACGTGGCTCCTGCTCTACAACCGCGAGGCCAACGGCGAGCACAACCGCCAGCTCTATCTGATCAAGTCGCGCGGCATGGCGCACTCCAACCAAGTGCGCGAGTTCCACATCACCAACGATGGCGTGCGCCTGCGCGACATGTATGTGGGACCGGAAGGCGTGCTCACCGGTACGGCGCGCCTGCAGCAGGAAGCGCGCGATGAGGCCGAGCGCACGTCGCGCGGCCAGGAGCTGGAGCACAAGACGCGTGAGTTCGAACGGGTACGCCGCCAGATCACGGGCCAGATCGACGAGCTCGCCGCGCAGCTGGCCGAGAGGGAAGCGGAGCTGCGGTTGCTCAAGTCGGAGGGCACTACGCGCGAGACTCGCATCGTCGACAACCGCACGAAGATGGGGAAGCAACGGGGCACGGAGCGCAAGCGCGCCCCCGCCTAGACCGATGCGCATTTAGGACAGGTCATGAGCAGTCCAATCACCAGCGAAGTCGCCGCGTACACGCTGCGTCTCTACGTCGCCGGCCAGTCGCCCAAATCGGTGGCCGCGATCCGCAACCTGAAGAAGCTTTGTGAGCAGCTGCCGCAGCCCTACGAGGTGCAGATCGTTGACCTCTCCGTGAACCCGGCGCTCGCCCAACGCGACGAGATCGTCGCAGTGCCGACCCTCGTGCGCAGTCTGCCGCCCCCGATCAAGCGCATCATTGGCGACCTGTCGAACACCGATCGCGTGCTGCTCGGCCTCGACCTGCTGCTCGACGCCGACGGCGCTAATGGCTAAGCCCGATGAAGCCGCGGAGCCCACGCCGATGATCGACAAGGCTGCCCCCGACGGCGACTTCGTCCTGCGCCTGTACGTGACGGGGCACACGCCCAAGTCCGTGCGCGCGGTCCAGAACGTCACCAAGCTTTGCGACCAGCACCTCCCCGGCCACTACAACCTGGAGGTCATCGACGTCTATCAGCAGCCCGAGCTCGCCGCCGAGCAGCAGCTCGTCGCGGCGCCAACCCTGGTCAAGCTCTTGCCGCTGCCCATGCGCCGCCTCGTCGGTGACATGTCGGACACGGTGCGCGTGCTTGCCGGCCTTGGCCTCAACGAGTCGCCCGCAGAATGACCACCGCGGCCGAAGGCGAAGTCGAGGCCCTGCGCCAACGCCTCGCCGAGGTGGAGGGCACGCTAGAAGCGATTCGCCGGGGCGACGTCGATGCCCTGGTTGTCGCAGGCCCCAGCGGCCCGCAGGTCTTCACTCTGCAGGGAGCTCAGGACCCTTACCGCATGCTGGTCGAGCGCATGAACGACGGCGCGCTCACGGTCGCGGCCGACGGCACGGTGCTCTACTGCAACCGACGCTTCGCCGAGCTCACCGAGACTCCCCTTGAGCAGGTGGTCGGGCGCTCGCTCCTCTCGTGGGTGCCGGCGGGCCGCCACGACAGCGTCGAGCAGCTCTTACAGGAGGCAGTGCATCAACCCTTGCACCGCGAGATGACGTTCGTGCGCTCCGGCCGCTCGCTCCTTCCGGCGCTGGTGTGGGCGGGACCGCTCGACACAGGCGACGAGCCGACGCTCTTGGTCACCGTCACCGACCTCACCGCGCGCCTGCACACCGAGGAGTTGGCTTCCGCTGAGCGCTTTGCGCGTTCGCTGCTCGAGCAAGCCACCGAGGCGGTCGTCGTGTGCGACACCACCGGTCGCATCACCCACCTCAGCCGCGCGGCCGAGCGCCTGTCCGGCTCCGCCGCGGCGGGGCGGCCATTCCACGATGTCTTCCCGCTCGACCTGCTGCCGTCCGATCACGAAGCGCTGCTGGAGGTCGTCACCGGCATTGCGCCGGCGGGCAACAAGCCGGCGTGCTTGCAGGGGATCGAGGTGACGATCGGCCACCGTGCCCTCAAGGACCGCCACTTCTTGCTGAGTGCCGGCCCGCTCACCGACTCCGGCGGCAACCCGATGGGTTGCACGGTCACGCTCACCGACATCACCGAGCGCAAGCGTGGCGAGGAACATCAGGCGATGCTCGTCGCCGAGCTCAACCATCGCGTCAAGAACATCCTGGCGATCGTGCGCTCGGTGGCTTCGCAGACCATCACCAACTCGGCGTCGCTCACCGCGTTCAAGGGCGCGTTCGACGGCCGCCTGCGCGCGCTGGCGCTTGCCCACGACATCCTCACCATGCAGCGCTGGGCCGACACGCGGCTCAGCCACCTCGTGGCGGAAAGCCTCGCGCCCTATCGCGGGCTTGGTGCCGACCGTGTCACCACGGCCGGACCGGAGGTGCTGCTGCCGACCCAAATCGTCGTGCCGCTGGCGATGACGCTGCACGAGCTCACGACCAATGCGGTCAAATACGGTGCGCTCTCCGCCAAGACCGGGCGGCTCGAGGTGAACTGGGTGCTGACGGAGGACGCCGGCCTGCCGTGCGTCGCCATCACCTGGACGGAGCTCGGCGGACCGCCGGTCGCGGCGCGCCCGGCGACCGGCTTCGGCACCAAGCTGATCAGCCGCCTCGGCGCCTACGACCTCGACGGCAACGCGCACCTCGACTTCAAGCCGGAAGGGCTCACGTGCACGCTGCGCTTTCCGATCTCGGAACGGCGCAACTTGCTGGCAACGGTGGAAGCCGGTTAGGCGGACGCCAGCTTTTGTTGCCGGCCGCCGAGCACGATGCGGCGCAGCATCTCCTCGTTGAACGGCTTGGAGATGCGCGGCAGCGTGCGGTAGGCCTCCGGGAAGAACGAGTCGCCGTCGTAGCCGGAGGCCAGGAACACCGGTATGCCGCGATCGAGCAGAGCGGGCAGGGCGGTGAACACCTTGCGGCCGCGCAAGTTGACGTCGAGCAGCGCGCAGTCGATTTGGCCGAGTTGCTTCGCGGCCTGAAGGACTTCGTCCACCTCGGCCACCGGCCCGATGACATGGAAGCCAAGCCGCTCCAGCATGAACGCGATGTCCATGGCGATGAGGCCCTCGTCTTCGGCCACGAGGATATGCTGACCGGTCACGCCCAAATCGGTAGCACCGTCAACGCCTTAAGTCACTGCCTATACGGATGTAAGAACGAAGTCGAAACGCCCTAGGACCGAGCCATCCGGCGCCGTCTGCTGGGCGATCAGGAGGCTCGGGCGGAAGATGCCGTCGCGCGCGTTGGCGACCGGCTCGTCTGGGAAGTAGATCTGGGTGGTCAGGATGCGCGTGCGCTCGCCCTGCAGCTTGGCGTGGATGTGCGGCGTGCGTCCCGGGTACTGCGGCGGCCGGATGGTCTCCAGCCGGTAGACGCCGTTGGCGTCGGTGAACTGGTGGCCGCGATAGCGCATGCCGCGCGTGTCGTAGACGCCTTCGTCGTCGCAGTGCCAGAAGTCGATGGCCGCGTTGGCGACCGGCTTGCAGTCGGGCGTCATCACAAGGCCTTCGAGCACGAGCGTGCGCGCGCGAGAGGCGCCCTCGATCAGGCTGATGCGCTCGGGCGTGCGCGGTGAGTAGAACGGCCCCTCGGTCTGCGCCTCGGTCGCCGTGCTGCACGACGGCGTCGGTGCCAACGTGAGACCGAGGTTCCGCGGCACCGCCGGGAACGGATAGGTGAGCGCCGCACCCGCCTGCTGGGCGCGCGCCAGCAACGGCATCGTCAGCACGATCGCGCCGCCACCGACCACTCCCGCGGCGAAGGCGCGGCGAGTCCAAGCGTGGTTCATCAATGGTCCTCCGCGTTTGGTCATCACGAGATGGCCCGCACGGGCCACTCACAAAACTTAACATTGTGAACCGTCGCGATGATTGCAGAGGACACCCACATTCGTAACGGCGTGTGTCGCCTCGCGGCATCGTGAGTCGAAGTGACCGACGGCTCCGCGGGTCATGGGCGTTACATTGCCGGTTCCCGATGACGGACGCTTCGGGTGACGACGTGCGCTGGCAGAGAGCGCACCACAACGCCAACCAAGGAGCGTCAGTTCATGCAACGCTTGTTTCTCGCCACACTGCTCGTCGCCGCTACCACTCTGGCGGGCTGCACCAACGCTATGTTCGCCACGTCGCCGACGGCCAATTCGGTGCCGCGCCAGTTGAACCTCAACCCGGGCACAGCCGGCATGGACTGCGCCACCGACACGGACGGCAATCCGGTCGATGTCGGCCCCGAGACCAAGTGCTGATACCCCGCTGAGTCCCAAGCTCGGCCGTCCCGTCCGGGCGGCCGAGCTTGCCTTCCCCCAATCGGGAGGGCTGCTACGCCATCTGCTCGCTACGGTTTCAGCGCTCCGCGCCCACCTGTTGTGCAGATTCGTCTCACAACAAGGAGGCGCCCATGCGTCGTACCTCGGGACTTGCTCTTGGACTCGTGCTCGGCGCCATGGTCGGTGTTGGCGAAGACGGCCGCACCCTCGACGGCATCGCCAAGGGCGACAACACAGCGGAGGGCGGCGCCAAGTTCGAGTGAACTGCGACGCAGGGCGACGACGGCGCGCATGCGCGCCCCGTCGTTCCGCGCCTGTGTCCTTGTGATAGGGTCCGCGCCGGCGGGCCTGTAGCTCAACTGGTCAGAGCCGGCGGCTCATAACCGCTTGGTTGGAGGTTCGAATCCTCCCGGGCCCACCAGCCTTCGCGCTGACGCGCTTCGGCTCGGCAGGCCAGACGCAAGCCCAGCGCGAAGGCTGCCGGCCGTAGCGCAGCGAAGGCGGCCAAACGGGCGCCGCCCTTGAGGCTCTTCCACGAAGCGCTTGAAGCCCACACCTGGTAGCCCATCACTCGCAAGCGCCAATTCTCTCCTAGCACTTGTGTTCCGCGCCCAATTGCGCGCAAGATATGGTCGCGGATTGGCCCGCAAGGGCCGCTTGGGGGAGTGCAGGCCATGCCTGACTGGGACGTCAACTACGTCGCCATCCTCGTCGCTACGATCGCCGCCATGATCATCGGCTTCGTCTGGTACCTACCGGCCGTCGCCGGCAAGGCGTGGCTGGCCGCCATCGGCAAGACCGAAGCCGAGATGCGCGCCGCGGGCAAGCCATCCATCTATATCGCCGCCGTCGTCGTCGCGCTCGTGCAGATGACGGTGCTCGCCGCCGTGCTCGGCTGGGCGGGCGTCGCCGGCATCCAGGACGGCATCATCGCCGGCCTGCTGGTCTGGCTACTCGTCTTCGCTACCGTCGCCATGAACGTCCTCTTCGAGGGTCGTTCCAACTCCCTGTACTGGGTGTACGGCGGCAACAGTCTCGTCACCTTCGTCATCGCGGGTGCAGTGATCGGCTGGTGGCGGGCGATGTAGCCTGCCGTTCGTCACCAGTACGAGCAGAACGGGCGGGGTCATTCCCGCCCGTTCCGCGTTTTGCGAACGGGCGGGAACTACTTGGGTGATGCGCCTCGCGCGCGGCGCGCGCGGGGCCCGCCCCTTCCGCTTTCAGCCGCCTTTGATGGGCGGCGGCTCCTGCGTCATCGGAATGCCGGTGAAGTAGCGGTAGATGGCGCCGGCGCGGTTGATGAACGACTCGTGGCCGCTGCGCAGGATGCCGCTGAACGGCCCCGAAACGGCGATCATCGCGTAGTACCGCCACACGTCGCCTGCTTCCTTCTCGATGAAGTAGAGCATGCGCGCGTCGCCCGGCCGGAACACCGGCAGGAACAGCATCTGGAAGCCGGTGATGTTCTCCATCTCGATGACGAGGCGGTTGGCGTCGCCCTCGCGCACCTGGACGCGATAGGCGAACTTGCCCGAGGCGCTCTGCCAGAAGTAATGCGGATCGCCGCCGAGCATCTCCGCCGCGGTGAAGTCGTCGCGCTTCTTCTCCGGATCGGGTCCGGCGAGGGCGAACGCTTCGGGCATCAGCGGCCGCCACTCTTGCCGCCGGTGCGACCAATAGAGGATGTCGTGGTAGCTCGATATCGCGCCGAGACGCGCGGCGATCTCCTCGACGCCGCCGGCGTGATGGAACTTACCGGCGGTGGTGATCAGGAACGCGACCTTGGCGGTGCGCCAGCCGGCGCACGCCGCGGGCGCCCATTGCGGCCCGAGGGCGTCGTAATAGTGCACGTTGATTGCCGGCGCCTCGTCCACGGGCGGGTAAGTCACCGCGGGCCCCGCGCACGGCACCGGGATGGTCACGGCCGCCTGGGTCGCCGCCGTCAGACCCACGGCCGCGGCTAGGCCGATGGCGCCCAGAAGCGCGGCCCGTCGCATTCCCGCTGCAGTGAAGTCCATGCGCCCGTGGTCCCCATGCGCCTGAGGTTCAACGTCAATCGAGCTAGAATGCTACCTGCTGGGTCGGCGGCGCGCCATCGCGCCGCGCCCGCCACCTCGACCCCCGCGAACAAGAGAGGAGCCATGAAGCTCTCCGAGATGATGCGCGTTCAGCCCATCCTGCGCGGTGCTCTGATCGCCCCGTCGCTCGTCGTCCTGGTCTTCGTCTTCTTCAACCTGACCGCGACCGTCGATCAGAACGCCGTCGTCCAGCGTCTGACGGTTGGCATCGTCAACCTCGATGAGGGCGTGACGCTGGCGGGCGCCGGCCCGGTTCATGTCGCCGACCAGGCAGTCGCCGCGCTCGAGCGGCAGCTGCCGCTGTCGACGATCAAGTTCCCCGACGAGCCCAGCGCGATGACTGCCCTTGATCGCGGCGTCATCGTCGCGGCCCTCATCCTGCCCCCCGACTTCAGCCGCACCATCGCGTCCGGTGCGACCGCGCAGGCGCGCGTCATCAACACCGATCACCTGAGCGTGCTGGAGACCCAGGTCGGCCGCACCGTCGCCGGCCAGCTGCAAGCCGCATTGACGGTGGCCGTCCTGAGCGCGCGCACGCAGTTCGCCACGCGCCTGGGCAATGCGGTGGCGGCCCCGGCCGCTCCCGCGACGCCGGGCCTCGTGCCAGCCGTGCCGGTACCGCCGGTCACCGTAACGCCTCTGGAAGCGCCGCCCGCGCCGGTGGCGCCCGCTCCCGCAACACCCGCTACCGCAACACCCGCTACCGCAACGCCAGCTACCACAACGCCAGCTACCACAACGAACGTGCCGCCGCTGCCGGCCGCTGCCGGTCCGCCGCTGATCGTCGCCATGACTGCGCTCCACGCTGCCGCCAACCCGGTCCTGCTGCAGGTACCGTTCGTGATGAGCTTCGCCTCGTGGATGGGCTCTCTGATCGGCGGCATCCTCTTGTTCTTCGGCACGCGGCCGTTGCTGCGCGGCGGCGCAACGGGATCAGTGGCGCTGGTGCGCACCGTCATTCCGGTGTTCGCCACGGTGCTCGCGGCTCTGATGGGCGTGCTGTTGGTCGGCTGGCTCGGTGGAGCGTGGGAGCACTTCTGGGAGCTGTGGGCGTTTCGCTGGCTCGAGATGGCCGCCAGCATGATGACGATCACGGCGCTGTTCAGCCTGCTCGGCTTCTTCGCCTTCTTGGTCGCCGTGCCCCTCGTCTTCTATCAATCGATGTTGGCCGGATTGCTGGCGCCGCCCTCTGCCGCGCCCGCGTGGCTCACCTGGCTCGATCGCGCGCCGTTCTACGAGACGACCGTGGCGCTCCGCACGCTGCTGATCGGCGGCCCCGCCAACGTGATCCCCTGGAATGCGCTCAGCGTCGTGCTGGGCGGCGCCATCGTCGCGATTTGGATCGGCACCTTGGTCTGGAGCCGGCGCGGCCGGCAGCGCGCCTAAGCGCTCCGCTGCTTCGCCACCTCAATGCAGCGCGCCGGCGTGAAGTTGAGGGTGCCGTTGCGCCAGGCGGTGAGAGGATCGTCGTGGTCGAGCGCGATCTTGAGCGCCGCGACCAGCTCGAGCAGATCCGGATCGACGCCGCGCTCGCGCAGTCCCTGTGCCGCGCCCTGACCGACGGCGGCGTACACCGTGCGCTGATGCACGAACGTCGGTAGCGGCACGCCGGAGGCTGAGCCCATGCCGCGCCGGCAGGCGTCGACGTCGGCAGAGTTGGCGCCGCGGCACACGAACGGCCGCGCCGCGTAGACCGAGCACTGCCCGTCCACGAGCAGCGGGCAGGGCAGGGCGAGGAGGTTGCGATAGGCCGCATCCTTGCCCTCGGCCTTCACGAAGGTGTCCGCGACCCGCGCTCTGACCGCCGCCAATGCCTCGGGCCCTTGCGCCTGGATGGCGCGCATCACGCCGATCGCCTCCAGCGGGGTCACCTGCACGTACAGGTGACAGCAATAGGCACATCCGGCCTTGCAGGCGATGGTGCGGCGCGGCGGGTCCTTGGCGACCAGCGCCGCCAGAGCCGAGTCGGCGACACCGAACAGCTGACCCATGAGGGCATCGAAGCGCGGCGAATCCAGCGCCGGCATCGCCTTGGCGACGGCCGCGCGTACGCCCGTGGCGAGCGCCGGTCCGTAGGGCGCGTTCTGCTGCTTGCGCTTGGCCTCACCCATGGCCGGACCCTACCTGTACGGCGGGGCGGACTGCAAATTTGCTTCGCCCAGTTTGCAAACGCTGCCGCCTTCCGTTAGCAAGAGCGCCTTCCCCTAGCCGAGGATTCGCCGTGCCCGCCTACCAGTACATCTACGTCATGAAGGGTCTGTCGAAGACCTACCCGGGCGGCAAGCAGGTCCTCAAGGACATTTGGCTGAGCTTTCTGCCCGGCGCCAAGATCGGCGTGCTCGGCGCCAACGGCGCCGGCAAGTCGACGCTGCTCAAAGTGATGGCTGGCGTCGAGACCGAGTTCCAAGGCGAGGCCTGGGCCGAGAAGTCGGCGCGGGTCGGCTACCTGGCCCAGGAGCCGCACCTCGATCCCGACAAGGACGTGATGGGCAACGTCATGGAGGGCATGGCCGAGACCAAGGCGCTGCTCGACCGCTTCGAGGAAGTGAGCGCCAAGTTCGCTGAGCCGATGGACGACGACGAGATGAATGCCGTCATCGCCGAGCAGGCCGAGCTGCAGGAGAAGCTCGACGCGTCCAACGGCTGGGAGCTCGAGCGCACCATCGAGATCGCCATGGACGCGCTGCGCTGCCCGCCCGGTGACGCCGACGTCACCAAGCTGTCCGGCGGCGAGCGCCGCCGCGTCGCGCTGTGCCGGCTGTTGTTGCAGAAGCCCGACCTGCTGCTGCTCGACGAGCCCACCAACCATTTGGACGCCGAGTCCGTCGCCTGGCTCGAACGCTTTCTGCACGAGTACACCGGCACCGTCGTGGCGATCACCCACGACCGCTACTTCCTCGACAACGTCGCCGGCTGGATCCTCGAGCTTGATCGCGGCCAGGGCATCCCGTTCGAGGGCAACTACTCCGGCTGGCTCAAGCAGAAGGCCAAGCGCCTCGAGCAGGAGGCCAGCAAGGACGAGGCGCGCCAGCGCACGCTCGCTCGCGAGCTCGAATGGATCAGCGCCTCGCCCAAGGCGCGTCAGGCAAAGAGCAAGGCGCGCGTTTCCGCCTACGAGGCGTTGCTGTCGGACGAGCACGACAAGCAGGCAGCCAGCGCGCAGATCGTCATCCCGACCGGGCCGCGCCTCGGCGATCTGGTGCTGGAAGCCCATGACGTGCGCAAGGGCTACGGCAACCGCCTGCTGATCGACGAGTTCACCTTCAAGCTGCCGCGCGGCGCCATCGTCGGCGTGATCGGCCCGAACGGCGCCGGCAAGACGACGCTGTTCCGCATGATCACCGGCCAAGAGAAGCCCGACGGCGGCAAGCTGATCCTCGGCGAATCGGTGGTGCTGGGCTACGTCGACCAGTCCCGCGATTCGCTCGATCCGGCCAAGACGGTCTGGCAGGAGATCACCGGCGGCGTCGACGAGATCGAGCTCGGCAAGATCAAGATGCCGAGCCGCGCCTTCTGCGGTCAGTTCGCCTTCAAGGGCCCCGACCAGCAGAAGAAGGTCGGCCAACTCTCCGGCGGCGAACGCAACCGCGTTCACCTCGCCAAGATGCTGCGCGCCGGCGCCAACTTCCTGCTGCTCGACGAGCCTTCGAACGACCTCGACGTCGACACCCTGCGCGCCTTGGAAGATGCGCTCGCCGAGTTCGCCGGCTGCGTCATGGTCACGTCCCACGATCGCTGGTTCCTCGACCGTATCGCCACGCACATCCTGGCGTTCGAGGGCGACTCCCACATCGAGTGGTTCGAGGGCAACTTCCAGGCCTACGAGGCCGACCGCAAACGCCGCCTCGGCCACGACGCCGACCAGCCGCACCGCATCAAGTTCAAGCCGCTCACGCGCTAGAGCGGCGCGCTAGAAATAAGACGGCCGGGCAATGCCCGGCCGTTTTTCGTTCGCCTATCGTGGTGCGCTACGCGCCGCGATTGAACGTCAGGTTCTTGTCGCGCAGCGCCTTGAACAGCGCATCGAGGCCACCCTGCTGGACAATGGCGCTGAACTCGTCGCGGAGCGTGATGCCGAGGCGCAGGCCCTCGATGATGAGGTCCACCACGCGCTGCTGGCCGGCGGCCTCGCGCACGTGCCACTCGATGTTGATGGGCTGGGCCGGGGCGGGGCGCACGATGCGCGACTGCACCAGGTTCTCGGTGGCGTTCACGGCGCGCACGCCGTGCACGTCGAAGCGTTCGCCGGAGAACTGGCGGAAGCGCTGGGAGTACGTGTTGATGAAGTAGTCCCGGTAGAGCTTCACGAACTCGGCGCGTTGCGGCTCGGTGGCCTGGCGCCAATAGACGCCGAGGGCGAACTGCGCCATCGCCGGTGCGTCGAACGAGCGATCAACGAAGGCGACGAACTCGCGCGCGTATTCCTGGTCGGTGAGGCCCGGCTTGCTCAGGACGGCGATGGCTTCGGCGCCCCGCTCGCGGACGAAGTTCTCGGCGTCCTTCGGTGCCGCAAGGGCGGCAACGCTGGTCAGACCAAGGGACGCCACCAGGGCGGCGGCGAGCAGACGTGCGGGTTGGAACAAGGATGTGCGCATAGGCAGACCCCGCCTATTCGAAGTTGAAATCGCCGAACGGTGCCGGCGCGCCGTTCCTTATCTGGTTATCCCGCGCCTGCCGGTAGAGGCTTCGTGCCGTGACGTAGAAGTCCAAGGAGGTACGCCGAAGGTCATTGAACTCGTCCAGGGTGCGCTCACGGGCCTCCACCGCGCCACCCACCGTGCGCCCGGTGAAGAACCAGGTGTCTTCCGGATTGTCGATTCCGTGCTCGAACGGATCGAGGGTGCGGTCGCCGAACATGCCGGCGGTGTCGCGCACGTTGGTGGGGCCATGGAACGGCAGCACCAGGTAGGGGCCTTCCTTGACCCCCCAGGCACCGAGAGTCTGGCCAAGGTCCTCTTCGTGCGGCTCCCAATCGTCGCCGGTGACGTCGAAGAAGCCGAGGATGCCGATCGTCGAGTTGAAGACGAAATCCCAGGACGTCTCGGCAGCGCGGCGCACCTCGCCCTGCAGCAGGTCATTGGCGAAGGTCACCGGCGCGCGCAGGTTGTGCAGGAAGTTGCGGATCGCGACGCGTCCGCCCGTCGGCACCGTGTTGCGATAGCCGCGCGCGACCGGCTCCAGGACGTAGCGATCGACCTCCATATTGAAGGCGAAAACCGCGCGGTTGAGCGGCTCCAACGGGTCATTGGCCTCGTCATAGGCCGCCCGCGCCACAGGGTCGGTCGGGACGCTGGCGCAAGCCGTCAGGAACGCTGCGGCGCCAAGGAAGAACAGCCTTACAATCATCGCCCCACTACTTGCGGGAGGTGTCCCGCCCCAGGCGACCGTGCCGTCGGCGGCCTCCGGTTACTCGCCGGAACCCCGCCGCCCCCGTGGCAGACAAGTCGCATAAACAAGTGTGCTGGGTACCATAGGGTCCGGGGGTTCGTCAGTATGTGGCGTCACTTGGCTGCGCGAAAGAAGCACCGGAGTTGTCCAAGGGCCACAGTGGTGCCGCGAAGCCAAAGCTAGCGAAAAGGGGCTTCGCATCGGCCTCGACACAAACATAAAGATATGTTTATGTCTCGCGCGTCGCCAGAGGCGACCAGAGGACGAGGTCGCCCGAGGCGACCGAGAGGACGAACATGCACACCGACGAACTGCTGGCCGGTTTGCGCGCCGCCGGGGAACCGACCCGGCTGCGGCTCTTGGCCCTGGTTGCCCAGGGGGAGCTGACGGTCAGCGAGCTGACCCAGATTCTGGGCCAAAGCCAGCCGCGCATCTCGCGCCATCTCAAGCTGCTCTGCGATGCGGGCCTCCTCGATCGTTTCCCCGAAGGTACGTGGGCCTTCTACCGCTTGGCGGAACGCGGACCCGGGCTTGAGCTCAGCCGTGCGCTGGCGCGGTTGATGGCGCCGCAGGATCGTGGCGACGATCCGAACCTCTCCCAAGACCTCGCCCGTCTCGCTGAGGTCAAGCGGGCGCGCCAGGCGCGCGCCGAAGCGTACTTCCGCGCCAACGCCGCGCACTGGAATGAGATCCGATCGCTGCACGTGCCCGAAGCGGAAGTGGAAGGCGCGCTGCTCACCGCGTTCGCCGGACGGCCCATCCGTCAGTTCCTCGACGTCGGCACCGGTACCGGCCGCATCCTCGAGCTGTTCAAGGGGCGCGCCGAGCGCGGTATGGGGATCGACCTGTCGCGCGAAATGCTGGCCGTGGCGCGCGCGCGCCTCGAAGACGCCGGCTGCAGCCAGTTCCAGGTGCGTCACGGTGATATGTATCATCTGCCGTTCGCGGCGCGCTCGGTGGACGCCATCAGCATCCATCAGGTTCTCCACTACGCCGACGAGCCGGCAGCGGCGATCCGCGAGGCGGCACGGGTGCTGGCGCCCGGCGGACGTCTCGCCGTCGTCGACTTCGCACCGCACCAGCTCGAGACGCTGCGCGACGAGCATGCCCATCGCCGTCTAGGCTTCACCCACGACGAAGTCGCGGCGTGGTTCGTGTCGGCCGGCCTGGTGCCGACCAAGCCGACCGAGCTCGCCGGCGATCCCCTCACTGTCACCATCTGGGCCGCCGACGCTCCCGCGCAGCCGGCTTCCGAAAGAAACGCGGCATGATGCCCGACAACAAACTTTCCGTTTCGTTCGAGTTCTTCCCGCCGAAGACCGAGCAGATGAACGAGCAGCTATGGCAGGCGGTGCAACGTCTTGCACCGCTCGGCCCGAAGTTCGTCTCCGTCACCTACGGCGCGGGCGGCAGCACGCGCGAGCGCACGCACTCGGTGGTGCGCCGCATCCAAGCCGAAGCCGGCCTGCGTTCGGCCGCGCACCTCACCTGCGTCGGCGCCACCCGCGCCGAGGTGGACACGGTCGCGCGCGAGTACTGGTCGTCCGGCATCCGCCACATCGTCGCCCTGCGCGGCGATCCGCCCGAAGGCCAGACCAAATACGCGCCGCATCCGGGCGGTTACGCGTTCGCCGCCGACCTGGTGGCGGGCCTGCGCAAGGTTGCCGACTTCGAGCTGTCGGTTGCCGCGTATCCGGAGGTGCATCCCGAGGCACCCAGCGCGCAGGCCGACCTCGACAACCTGAAGCGCAAGATCGACGCCGGCGCCACCCGCGCCATCACCCAGCTCTTTTTCGACAATCAGCGCTACCTCGCGTTCCTCGACCGCGCTCGCAAGGCCGGCATTACGGTGCCGATCGTCCCCGGCATCACGCCGGTGACCAACTTCGCCAAGATCGTGCAGTTCGCCAAGAAATGCGGCGCCCACGTCCCGCGTTCACTCGCCGATGCGTTCGACGGCCTCGACGACGACCCCGAGACGCGCAAGCAGGTCGCCGCCGCCGTCGCCATCCGCCAGTGCCAGGACCTGCGCGATGAAGGCGTGAGCGACTTCCACTTCTACACGCTGAACCGCGCCGACCTGACCTACTCGATCTGCCATATTCTCGGCCTGCGGCCGTTTAAGGCGGTCGCACCGGCGATGGCCGCGTCGGCTGGCTAAGTCTCCTCTCCCTCCCATATCAGTGCGATCGGAAGCGTAACGGGTACGCATGAGCAATTTTCTCGACCACCTCTCGCAACGAGTTCTGCTGTGCGACGGCGCCATGGGTACCCAGGTGCAGTCGCGCAACCTCGACTTGAACCGCGACTATCTCGGCCAGGAGAACTGCACCGAGATCCTGAACAAGAGCCGGCCGGACCTCGTCCGCGAGATCCACGCGACGTACCTCGCCGCCGGCTCCGACATGGTGCAGACCAACTCGTTCGGCGGCTCACCCATCACCTTGGGTGAGTTCGGCCTGCGCGACGAGGCCCACGCCATCAACCGGCGCGCCGCCGAGCTCGCCTGGGAAGCGATCGACCAGTTCAAGGGCGACGGCCGCACGCGCTTCGTGCTCGGCTCTGTCGGCCCCGGCACGCGTCTGCCCACGCTCGGCCACATCCCGTACCAGGAGCTGGAAGACGCGCTCACCATCCAGTGCGCCGGCCTCGTCGCCGGCGGGGTTTCCGCGATCCTCGTCGAGACGTGCCAGGACCCGCTGCAGATCAAGGCCGCCATCAACGGCGCCAAGCGCGCCCGCGCCGACGCCAAGAAAGACGTGCCCATCCTCGTCCAGGTGACGGTGGAGACCACCGGCACCTTGCTGGTCGGTGCCGATATCGCCGCCGCTGCCACCATCGTCGACGCGCTCGGCGCGGATTCCATGGGCCTCAACTGCGCCACCGGTCCGCAAGAGATGGCCGACCACGTGCGCTGGCTGTCGCGCAACTGGCGCCGCCACATCTCGGTGCAGCCGAACGCCGGCCTGCCCGAGCTGATCGAAGGCAAGACCCACTATCCGCTCGGCCCCGACGAGATCGCGCGCTGGCAGGAACGCTTCGTCGTGGAGGAGGGTGTCTCCATCGTCGGCGGCTGCTGCGGCACTGTCGGCCCGCACATCGCCGCCATCGACAACATGCTGAAGCGCGTCGGCTCCAAGACCCGCGGCCAAAGTGAACGAAGTTCGTCGGCCGCGCGCCCCACGCCGGTGAAGCGCACCGTCCACTACGTCCCGTCGATCGCCTCGCTCTACGGCCAGGTCGAGCTGCGCCAGGAGAACGCGTATCTCTCCATCGGCGAACGCTGCAACGCCAACGGCTCGAAGAAATTCCGCGAACTGCAGGACGCCGAGAACTGGGACGGCTGCGTCGACATGGGCAAGGACCAGGAGAAGGAGGGCTCCCACGCCCTCGATCTCTGCTGCGCCTACGTCGGCCACGACGAAGTCAAAGAGATGGGCGAAGTCATCACGCGCATGCGCGGTGCCGTCCGCGCACCCCTCGTCATCGACTCGACCGAGCTGCCCGTGCTCGAATCCTCGCTCGCCCTCTACGGCGGCAAGGCGATCATCAACTCGATCAACTTCGAGGACGGCGAGGAGCCGGCGCACAAGCGCCTGGTGCTGGCCAAGAAGTTCGGCGCCGCCGTGATTGCTCTCACCATCGACGAAGACGGCATGGCCAAGACCGTCGACCAGAAGGTCGCGGTGGCGAAGCGTCTCTACGACTTCGCCGTGAACCAGCACGGCCTGCCCGCGTCGGATCTGCTGTTCGATCCGCTCACCTTCACCATCTGCACGGGCAACGAGGACGACCGCAAGCTCGGCCTGTGGACGCTCGAAGGCATCGAGCGCATCGCCAAAGAGCTGCCCGAGTGCCAGATCATTCTGGGACTTTCCAACATCTCGTTCGGCCTCAACCCGGCCGCCCGCCACGTGCTGAACTCGGTCTACCTCGACCACGCGCTCAAGCGCGGCTTGACCGGCGCCATCGTCCACGTCGCGCGCATCATGCCGCTGCACAAGATTCCGGAAGACGAGCGCATCGCCGCCGAGGACCTGATCTACGACCGCCGCCGCGAAGGCTACGACCCGCTGCAGGCGTTCATCGCCCTGTTCGGCGACCGCAAGGTCGAGACGACCAAGAAGGTCCGCTCCGAGCACGTCGAGGAGCGCTTGAAGGAGCGCATCATCGACGGCAACCGCCAGGGCCTCGACGTCGACCTCACCGAGGCGCTGACCAAGCACAAGCCCCTCGACATCATCAACACGTTCCTGCTCGACGGCATGAAGGTGGTGGGCGAGCTGTTCGGCGCCGGCAAGATGCAGCTCCCCTTCGTGCTCGCCTCCGCCGAAACCATGAAGGCGGCCGTCGCATTCTTGCAGCCGTTCATGGAGAAGGCCGCCGGCCCGGCGCGCGGCACCATCGTGCTCGCCACCGTGCGCGGCGACGTGCACGACATCGGCAAGAACCTGGTCGATATCATCCTGACCAACAACGGCTACAAGGTCGTCAACCTCGGCATCAAGCAGCCGATCCAGACCATCATGGACGCGGCCAAGACCCACGCCGCCGACGCCGTCGGCATGTCGGGCCTGTTGGTGAAGTCCACCGTCATCATGCGCGAGAACCTCGAAGAGATGACGCGCCAGGGCTTCGGCATGCCGGTCCTCTTGGGCGGCGCTGCGCTGACGCGCTCCTACGTCGAGGACGACTGCACCAACGCCTACGGCCCCGGCCGCGTCGCCTACGCCCAGGACGCATTCGACGGCCTCGGTCTGATGGCCAACGTGATGGAGGGCAAGTTCGACGAGGTGCTCCAGGAGCAGCGCGCCAAGCGCGCCGCCAAGCCGAGGAGCACCAAGAAGCTCGGCCAGGCGGCGACCGCCGACCTGCGCCCGGTCGACATCGCCGAGACCAAGGTCCGGCGCGATGAACTGAATCGCGACCTGCCGGTTCCCACGCCGCCGTTCTTCGGACCGCGCATGATCGAGAGCGTCAACCTCAAGGCGCTGATGCCCTACCTGAACGAGACGATGCTGTTCCAGTTCCACTGGGGCTATCGCAAGCAGGGCAAGAAGAAGGAAGAGTTCGACGCCTGGGCGCAGAAGGAACTCAAGCCGATCATTGCCCGCATCGCCGAGCAGTGCTTGCGCGAGGAGATCCTCAAGCCGCAGGCGATCTACGGCTACTGGCACGCCGCCGCCGAGGGCAACGACCTCATCCTCTACGGCGAGAACAAGGCCGAGGTCGGCCGCTTCACGCTGCCGCGCCAGAACGTGCCGAACGGCCTATGCATCGCCGACTTCGTCCGCGACGTGAAGTCCGGCGAGCGCGACGTCGTCGGCCTGCAGTTGGCGACGGTCGGCCAGCATGCGTCCGAAGTGGCGCGCGACTGGTTCGCCAAGGACCGCTACCAGGACTACCTGTACCTGCACGGCTTCGGCGTCGAGATCACCGAGGCCCTCGCCGAGTACGTCCACAAGCGCATCCGCCATGAACTCGGCTTCGGCGCCGAGGACGCGCCGAACATGCACGACTTGCTCAAGCAGAACTACCGCGGCAGCCGCTACTCGTTCGGTTACCCGGCGTGCCCCAACCTCTCCGACCAGCGCAAGCTCTTGGAGCTCTTGGGCGCCGAACGCATCGGCGTGACCCTCGGCGAGGGCGACCAGCTTCACCCGGAGCAGTCCACCAGCGCACTAGTGATCCTGCACCCGCAGGCGAAGTACTTCTCCGTCTAGCGCCGCGCACTCCTGCACACCCTCCCCCTGCAAAGGGGGAGGGTCGGGGTGAGGGTCAACAGACTCGCGCGCAGCGCGCCGCATGTCGTGCGCTAGAGCTCCTTCTCCGCGAGACTCCGGAAGGCGTCCGGAACCGCGCGCGCGCCCCCTGCGTTCTGCGACGACGCGTAAGCCACCGCCTCCCAGCCAAAGCGCGCCCGGATCGCATCGACGGCGCGGTCGGCGCGCTCGCGCGCCATCCCCTTGCGCGTACCAGGCCGGCTGCCATCGTCGCGGAGCCGGAACGGCAGCTCCAGTTGCAGGGTCGCGCCGCCCAAGTCGGACGCCGAGATCGCCACCAGCGAGATGCTCTTCTCTTCCGGGTGATCCCGCAGCAACCCGCTGACCAGGTCGACGGCGATCTCCGTCAGCGTCGCCGTCGCCGAGATCGGCGCCCGCAGCGTCACCGCGCGGGTGACCGACCGCAGGTCCGCGAAGCGCACGCGCACGGTCACGGTGCGGCACGGACGGTCCTTGGCGCGCAGCCGGCCGGCGATGCGCTCCGCAAGATGCTGCAGCGCCGGCCGGTACACGTGTTCCGCCGCCGGCCGCCTGCCCAGCGCCGACTGCGCCCCAACCGAGTGCGCGCGGCGATGAGTTTGGATTTCGCGGGCGTCGCGATTCCAGGCAAGGTCCAGGAGCTTTCGCCCCGACGCTCGCCCCAGCAGCCGCTCCACCGCCTCCGGCGAGCGCTGGGCCAACTGACCGATCGTCGTAACACCCGTGTCGGCGAGCCGGGCCTTGGTAACGGGACCCACGCCCCACATCAGCTCGACGGGCAGCCCGTGCAGGAAGCCGAGCTCGGTGTCCGGATCGACGACCACCAGACCGTCGGGCTTGGCGACCTGCGAGGCGATCTTCGCCAAGTGCTTGGTGCGCGCGACACCGATGGAAATCGCCAGCCCAAGCTCGTCGCGCACGCGGGCGCGCACCAATCGCGCGATCGCGGCGGGCTCGCCGAACAGGCGCGTCGATCCCGCGACGTCCGCGAACGCCTCGTCGATCGAAATGCGCTCGACCTCCGGCGTGTAGTCCCGCAGCACGTCGATGGCCGCGTCCCCCAGCCGCTGGTATTCGCTGAAGTGCCCAGGGACGAAGATTAGCTCGGGACAGAGCTTGCGCGCCTGCCATCCCGGCATCGCGCTCCGCACGCCGAACGCCTTGGCTTCGTATGACGCCGCCAGCACCACGCCGCCGCCCACCGCGATCGGCCGCCCGCGCAACGCGGGATCCAAGAGCTGCTCGACCGACGCGTAGAAGGCGTCCAAGTCCGCATGGAGGATGGCGGCGACGGATTGCATGCCCAGCCTCGTGGCCAAGAACATAAAGGGAACAATGGGAAGTCGTCAATGCGGCCACCTGCGCGGAGGGCATTTCAGCGATAGCCTTAAGAGCGCGCGTGTATCGGGGAGCGTCGATGTCGTCTATTCCGCCAACCAGACCCTTCGCCGAACTGCATGTGCATCTTCGAGGCACGATTTCTCATGCCGTCGCAATGTCTCTCGCACAACGGTACGGGGTAACGAGCAGTGACATCGCGACGAACAAGGAATTTACGTTCGGCGGCTTTGACGACTTTCTCCACAAGTATCATCTGGTGGGCGAGTTGGTCCGCGGTGCTCAAGATTACGCACTAGTCTGCCACTCGTATCTCGCTCGCGTGGCAAGGTCCAACACACGCTACGTCGAACTGATGGTTTCGCCCGATCATGCCCTCGACGCCGGTGTGACGTACGCCGAGTTGCTGCGCGCTCTCGAGCCGGCCATCCGCGACTGCGAGGCGAAGTACGGCATTGCGTGCCGACTTATCGTGACTGCGGTTCGGCACCGGGGTCCGGAGGCCGCCGAGGCTCTTGCGCGACTGGTCGTGGCGACCGCCTCTACGTTGGTGGTCGGGTTCGGGATGTGCGGAAACGAACGAGTGAACACGCCTTCCGCATTTCGATCTGCGTTCTCTCTAGCACGACAGGGCGGGTTGAAGACGACCTGCCACGTCGGCGAGCTGTGTGATGCCGCTCACATTCGTGAAGCGCTGGACGTTCTCCAAGTCGATCGACTAGGCCACGCAATCCGCAGCGTAGGTGACGATGGATTGCTAAGGGAGATCGCGTCGCGAAAGATCGTTGTGGAGGTTTGCCCAACCAGCAACGTAAGACTCGGATTGGTCGCGAGTTTCAACGTGCATCCGGTCTTTCAAATGCTCGCAGCCGGGGTAAAAGTCAGTGTGAATACGGACGATCCAGCATTCATGGCCACGACGATGGAGGATGAGTTCGCCAACCTTCGGGCGGCTGGCATGACCGAGGAATTTGTCGCTGAGTGCGTGGGAAATGGCTGGTTGGGCGCATTCGATCCGGCGGCCGCAAAGGCAGCTCAGTCACGGCTTCCGCCGCCATGATCAGGTTCCTGAGCAACAATGATCACAAGATTGCTGAAGTGCGAACGATTCTGGGTAGCTTCGGAATCGATGTCGAGCCTCTGCGAGCCAAGGTGTCTGAAATCCAAACGGTCGACATGCAGGTCATTGCCCGGGACAAGTGTCTTCGCGCCTACGACATCGCTGGCCGACCGGTCTTGGTCGAACACACCGGTTTGCGGCTGGACGGTCTAAAGGGGCTGCCCGGCGGCCTGACTCAGGTGTTCTGGGACACGCTGGAGGCAGACACCTTCTCCAAGCTTTTTGGTGTCGGGGAGGCGACGGGAGTCGTCGCTGAGACGGTTGTGGCGTTCTGTGACGGAAGGACGATCGCAACGTTTGATGGCGCAATTCGTGGCACCATTGCCTCATCGCCGCGCGGATCGCGCGATTTTCAATGGGATTGCGTCTTTGTGCCAGAGGGCAGCGAGCAGACGTTCGCGGAGATGGGCGACAAGAAAAACTCTATCTCGATGCGGAAAGTTGCCCTCGAAAAGTTCGCCAAAGCGCACGTCGCGCTGCGCAAGGATAGATGACGATGAATCAGGTCGAGAAGGTTTCTGACCTGATCGCCCAGCGCCGACTAATGCTGTTCGTTGGCGCGGGCGTTTCCGATGGATTGGGTCTTCCAACGTGGAATGGCCTGATCAAGAAAGTCGCGAGTGAACTCGGGTTTGACCCTGACGTATTTCGGCGACTCGGGAACAACGAATCGTTGGCCGAATACTACAAGATACAGAAAGGCGCCGTGGGGCCGCTAAGAAGTTTTATGGACACGGAATGGCATGCCGCGAGCATCGACATTGCCGCGTCCAACGTGCACCGCCTCATCGCCGAGCTTGAGTTCCCGCTAATCTACACGACCAACTACGACCGCTGGATTGAACGGGCGTTGGCCACGCATGGAAAGCCTTACACCCGTATCGCGAATTTGGCCGACATCTCGAACGCTCAAGAAGGCGCGACACATGTGGTCAAGTTTCACGGAGACTTCGACGACGACGGATCGTTAGTCCTTTCGGAATCGGACTACTTCGAGCGAATGGAGTTTCGGTCGGCGCTCGATCTCAAGTTTCAGGCCGATGCGCTTCGGTACTCGATCCTATTCATTGGCTACGGACTGAATGACACGAACATCAGGATTTTGATCTATAGGCTCAGCAAACTCTGGGAACGAGAAACGACGGGAAAGCGGCCGCCATCATACGCATTCTTCAACGCCGCAAATGTCGTCCAACAAGCAGTTCTTGGTTCGCGTGGCATTGAGGTGGTCTCCGGCGAAAGTGACGACCCGGGCAAGAGCCTCGAAGACTTCCTTGTGCAGGTCGCGACGAGAGTAAAGGCGGCGCGCTGACTAGCGATCGCGCCATCGCGGGCCTGCAAATGGTCGCCTACGTCTACGGCAGCGTCGTCATCCGTTCTTGACTAACCCATACCTGTGCGGCTATACGTCAATCAATAGCCAGCCAGGTATGAGTTAGTCCCGATGCGGCCGGCCCACGACGCGCTCTTCCGCGCCCTCGCCGATCCCACCCGGCGCGCTCTCTTCGAGCGCCTGTGCGCCGAAGGGGAGAAGACGGTCGCTGCCCTTACCGCGCGCGCCGGCGTCTCCCAACCCGTCGTCTCCAAGCACCTGGCGCAGCTGAAGCAGGCCGGACTCGTGCGCGACCGCCACGAGGGCCGCCACACCCACTACAGCGCGCAGCTCGGCGCGCTCGCGCCGCTCATCGACTGGACCAGCCAGATGACCGGCTACTGGCAAAGCCGGTTCGATGACCTCGAAGACCTTCTCAAAAGGATGGACCAATGAAAGCGAAGGCGAAGCCCAAAGGGCGTCCCGCGATCAGGAAAGCTAAGGAAAAAAAGGCCGCGGCAAAGGGCGCTCGGGCCAAGAAGTCCGCCATCGCCAAGCCGGCGAAGGCGACCAAAGCGAAGGCCACGCCGAAGGAGGCCTCCGCGCCCGCCCGCGCGCCCCATGTGAAGACAAAAAAGGGCGAGAAGATTCCCGCCGGCAAGACCGCGTCCCAGCTCATCGACCAGCGCATCGCCGACGCCGGCGGCTGGCGCGGCGAGACTCTGTCGCACCTGCGCGCGCTGATCCTGGCGGCCGACTCCGCCATCACCGAGGAGTGGAAGTGGGGCGTGCCGGTGTGGTCGCGCAACGGCATCCTCTGCACCGGTGAGGTCTACACCCAGGTCGTGAAGCTCACCTTCATGATCGGCGCCAAGCTCAAGGACCCGCAGCACCTCTTCAACTCCAGCCTGGAGGGCGCCACCCGCCGCGCCATCGACATCCGCGAAGGCGAGGCCATCGACGCGAACGCCTTCCAAGCGTTGATCAAGGCAGCCACCGCCGGCAACGCCACCCCCGCCAAGAAGCGCTAGACGCCGTTCGCAAAGAGGCGGTCCCGTGAACCGGAAACACGGAAGGTGTTGACAGAGCGATACTACATGTATATAGTGCGCGGGCGCCAAAACCGGATGCAAGATGGACCAGTCACAGACCTCCGAGCGCGCGCAAGTACGATCCGTGTCGGCCCTGCGGTCGCTTTCCGCGCGGGCGCCGCGTAATCCCGCGTTGTTTACGCGGAGTAGTGCGCCGGCGCGGCCCCGCCTGAGACATTTCCAGATAACGCCCGTATTGGACCGTATCCAACGGTGCCAACGGCCGTGCTTAGCGCGCGCGAAACGCCTCGACGAGATTCGACAGCGACGTGTACGTCCCGCCGCCAGCGCGCGTCGCGCCGCCGATCACATAGAAGACTCCATCCACGCCCGCGCTCGTCAGTCCGTGGCGCGACGTCGGCATGAGCGTCGCCGCGGCCCACGTGTTCGTGGCCGGGTCGTACGCTTCGTTGTGGTTGAACGTCTTGTCGCCGCCAAGCTCTTCGCCGCCGGCGACATGAATGCGCCCATTCACTGCAGAAGCCGTGAGTCCGCCGCGCGCGGTCGGCATGTCGGCGAGCTTGCTCCAGAGGTCGGTGGCCGGGTCGTAGACCTCGGCGGTGGTTTGGTTGCGCCCGCTCCAGCGCCCGCCCATCACGTACAGCTTGCCGTCGAGCGCCGCCGCCGACGTGTGCTCGCGCACCGTCGGCAGCGCGGCGACGTTGGTTGCCCACCGGTCGGTGGCCGGGTCGTACGCCCACATGCGTTGCGGGAAGTCGCCGACGCCGCCGACCACGTACAGCTTGCCGGCCACCGCGACCATGGCGTGCGCCGCGCGCTCGCCCGGCATGTCGGCGCGGCGCGTCCACGTGTTGGCGGCGGGGTCGAACATCCACAGCGTGCGCAGCGGCTCGTTGAACGAGGCGCGGTAGCCGCCGCTCACGTACACGCGGCCGTCGTGCGCGGCGCTGGCAGTGTGGTGGCGCGCTTCCGGAATCGGCGCGAGCGCCTGCCAGCGGTTGGCGACCGTGTCGTACATCTCGAAGGTGGCGATGCCGCCGGTTTGGATAAGGCCGCCGACAACGTAGACGCGCGTGTCGATCGTGGCGGCAGCGATCTCCGAGCGCGCCGTTGGCATCGGCGCCTTCGTCTCCCACGCACCGTCGATGGCGCGCGGCTGCGCGATGGCGACGCTCGACCACAGCACGAAGAGCAGCGTGAGGGCCCTTACCATGGGAATTCCTTGCCGGTGTGGTGCCAGAACTTCCCCGAATCATTCGGCGTCAGCTTGTCGAACACGGCACGCATGCGCCGCGCGCTTTCCTCCGGCGAAAGGGTGCCGCCCGGCCCGCCCATGTCGGTCTTCACCCAGCCGGGATTCATCGCCACGGCGACGATGCCGCGCGGCGCAAGGTCCATGGCGAGCGAGCGCATCACCATCTGCAGGGCCGACTTCGATGTGCGGTAGGCGTAGTAGCCGCCCGAGCCGTTGTCGGCGATCGAGCCCATGCCGCTCGAGATGCCGGCCATCAGCTTCTTGTCGCTGCGCGCCACCTGCTCGACGAAGGCTTCGGCCATGCGCAACGCTGCCATGGTGTTGACGCGGAACACATGCTCCCAGGCGTCATAGTCGGTGCGCCCGAACGAAGGGGAGGGGTCGTAGACACCGGCGTTGTTGAGGAGCACGTCGATCGACTCGGCTCTCAACGCTTGGCCGAGCGCGTTGATCGCCTTGCCGTCGGCCACGTCGAGCGCATGCACGGTGACGCGCCCGCCGGACCCTGCCGCGAGCTTGTCGAGCTCCTTGGCCTTCGCCGGAATGCGGCAGGTGGCAAACACCCGCCAGCCGTCCTTGGCATAGGACTGTGCGAAGGCGAGGCCGATGCCGCGGTTGGCGCCGGTGATCAGGGCTGCGTTCATGGAGGCACGCTAGCGGCTGCGCCCGCTGCGGCAAAGCCCAGGCTATCCCCTAGGCGTGGGCAGTGTTTCCGCCGATAGCTAACCCGACTACATTGTCCCCATGGGTCTCGACCAGCAGTCCTGCGTTCCCTGCCGCGGCGGCATTCCGCCGCTGTCCCGCTTCGAGGCGACCCCCCTGCTCCAGGAGACGCCCGGCTGGACGATGTCCGCGGACGACGTCTGGATCGAGCGCACGTTCAAGTTCCCCGACTTCAAGGCCTCGATGGCGTTCGTCACCAAGGTCGGCGACCTCGCCGAGGACGAGGGCCATCATCCCGACATCACGTTCGGTTGGGGCTACGCCAAGGTCGTGCTGTACACCCACAAGATCCACGGCCTGCATCAGAACGACTTCATCCTGGCCGCCAAGATCAACAAGCTCGCGCCCGGCGCGTAGGCTCTTCATCCAAGGAAAATCAGGCGATGCGTATTCTCTCCTGGCTGATCGGGCTCGCGGTTTTGGGCGCGGTTGTATTCGTGATCCTCGGCGTCACGCCCATGGGCCGCGCTCCCTTCCAGGCGATGTTCGCCGTCGGCCCGATCGAGAAGATCGACTTCACCAAAATGGCGTCCCTGCGCGGCCCGGCGCAGTGGCTGGCATGCCCCGGCTACGACATGTGCGTCGAGCTCGACGATCGCACGCCGATCTATGACAACGACGTCAACAGCATCAAGCGCACCTGGGACCGCATGCTGGGAGAGTTGTTCCCGCAGCTCGAGCTCGTGCAGGCCGACGATGCCACGCATCAGTACACGTATCTGGAGCGCAGGCGCCTCTTCCAGATGCCCGACCTGCTGACGGTGCAGATCTTCCCGAACGGCGAGACGCGCGCCTCGGTCGCGGTGTTCAGCCGCTCGGTCTACCCGGTCGGCGACTTCGGCTCCAACTCAAGCCGGGTGGTCCGCATGATGGACTACCTCGACGAGCACCTGTCGCTCTACAAGCGCTGAGGCTTTCGCGCCGAGCCATGAGCATTTGGGGAAAAATCGTCGGCGGAGCCGCCGGCTTTGCGGTCGGCGGCCCATTGGGCGCGTTGCTGGGCGGCATTGCCGGCCACGCGGTCGATCGCGCCCGCGACGAGACGACGACGGGCGACGTCCACTCCATCGCCTTCACCATCGCGGTCATCGCCCTCGGCGCCAAGATGGCCAAAGCCGACGGCGTCGTGACGGCCGATGAGGTCGCCGCGTTCCGCCAGGTGTTCCAGGTGCCGGAGTCCGAGGTGAAGAACGTCGCGCGCGTCTTCAACCAGGCGCGCAAGGACGTCGCTGGCTTCGAAGCCTACGCCAGCCAGATCGGCAGCATGTTCCGCACCCAGCCGAAGGTGCTCGAGAACCTGCTCGACGGGCTGTTCCACATCGCCCGCGCCGACGGCCGCTTCGTGCCCGACGAAGAAGAATATCTGCGCAAGGTCGCGCTGATGTTCGGCTTCTCGGAGGCCGAGTTCGCCCGCATCCGCGAGGCGCACATCGGACCCGACCAGTCCGATCCGTATACGATTCTCGGCGTCGCCCGCGACGCCAGCGCCGACCAGATCAAGAAGCGCTGGCGCGCCCTTGTGCGCGAGCACCATCCCGACGCCATGATGGCGCGCGGCGTGCCGCAGGAGTTCGTCGAGTTGGCGACCGTCAAAGTCGCCGCCATCAACGCCGCCTACGACCGCATCTCCAAGGAGCGCGGTCTCGATCGCTCCGTCGCTGTGCCCGCGACCTAATCAGAACTGCGCCAGAGGGCCGATAAGCCGGGTTCTGTCCCTCTTGCGAGGGGATGGCCATTCATCTGGGACGTCCATTGCTGGACGCCTCGCGCGACCAACCCGAATGCTCAGCCCTGAGACGGGCTTGTCCGGACTTGCGCCCGGACGTGGCACTCCTATTCGGTCTTGCTCCCGGTGGGGTTTGCCGTGCCGCTCCTGTTGCCAGTCGCGCGGTGCGCTCTTACCGCCCCGTTTCACCCTTACCCATCCGAAGATGGGCGGTCTGTTTTCTGTGGCACTTTCCCTGGGGTCGCCCCCGCCGGGCGTTACCCGGCACCGTGTCTCCGTGGAGCCCGGACTTTCCTCCCTGCCGCAGGAAACCTGGGCAGAGCAGCCATCTGGCCCTCTGGCGCAGGCGCATAGCTAGGGGTGGGCGAGGGCCCCGTCAACGTCGTCGGCCCGCTCCGATCCCATGCGGTCCCATGACGCACCCCTTCCTGGCTGTGGACCGAAGAAGAACATAGAGGGAACAAAGTCACGGCCGGAGGGTCGACTGGTGTGCGCGAAGTCCAGAATTGTTTGGTCTTCACAACGACTAGACGAATTCTCCAAATCGACGCGCCTCAGGTCCCGCTTCGATTGACGTCCCATGCAATCCCATGATAGCCCAGATAGTCCCATAGAAGCCCAGGTAGCCCCAGCGGCGCCTTGGCTTCACGGGGCGCGCGGACGGGGGCGGCCGGCGCGGCCGCCAGGTGTCCGAGGGATGGGCGCGGATGGCGGCACTGTTTCTCTCAACGACCGTAAATAAGGTCGACAAGAAAGGGCGGGTTTCCGTCCCCGCATCGTTTCGCGCTGCCCTCAACGAGCAGGGCTTCAACGGCGTCGTCCTGTTCCGCTCCATCCATCACCCGGCCATCGAAGGCTGGGGTTTGGAGCAGATGGATAAGCTGACCAGCGGCATCGAGCAGCAATACAACCCGTTCAGCGACGAGCGTGACAACTTCGCGTTCTCCTTCCTGTCGGACTCGGTGCAGCTGCCCTGCGACCCCGAGGGCCGCATCGTCATTCCCGACAAGCTGCTCGCGCACGCCAAGATCACCGAGACCGCGGCGTTCGTCGGCCGCGGCAAGAGCTTCCAGATCTGGGAGCCGGCGACCTTCGAGGCGCTGCAAGAGAAGGCGCGTCAGCGCGCCGCCCAAGGGCGCCAGGATCTCAAGCTGCCGACCGGTGGCGGGGGCCAAGGGGGAGGCACGGGTGCATAGCTCGGGTCACATCCCCGTCATGCTGCGCGAGGCGATCGGCGCCCTCGCGCCGAAAGACGGCGGCGTGCACGTCGACATGACGTACGGCGACGGCGGCTATACGCGCGCGCTGCTCGAGTCGGCGGCGGTCCACGTGTGGGCCATCGATCGCGATCCCGACGCCATCGCTCGCGCGCAAACTCTCGTGACGCATTACCGCGGCCGCCTGCGCGTCGTGCTGGCCCGCTTCAGCGAGGCCGCCAAGGTCTTGCGCAGCGAAGGCGTCACCCACGTTGCCGGCGTCGTCATGGACCTCGGCGTCTCCTCCCAGCAGCTCGATCAGGCCGAGCGCGGGTTTTCCTTTTCGAAAGACGGTCCGCTCGACATGCGCATGGGCGTCGATGGCCCGAGCGCTGCCGATCTCGTCAACACCATGGCGGAGGTTGATCTCGCCGACACGCTCTTCCGGCTGGGCGAGGAGCGTCACGCGCGGCGTATTGCGCGTGCCGTCGTCGAGATGCGGGGCCGCCGGCGCATAGACCGTACGCGCGATCTTGCGGAGATCGTCGCGGACGCTGCGCCGGCGGAGCGCCGCCGCGAAGGCCACACCATTCATCCGGCGACGCGCACCTTTCAGGCGCTGCGCATGCTGGTCAACGACGAGCTCGGCGAGCTGGAGCGCGGTCTCGACGCGGCCGAGGACTTGCTCGCGCCCGAAGGCCGCCTCGCCGTCGTCGCGTTCCATTCCCTCGAGGATCGCACGGTGAAGCAGTTCCTCACCGAGCGCACCGGCAACGTCCCCAATCCGAGCCGTCACGCGCCGCCTGCCGTCGCGCAGCGTGCTCCGACGTTCCGCCTCCAGCATCGCGGCGTCGAGAAGCCGACCGCAGCCGAGACGATCGACAACCCGCGCTCGCGTTCTGCGCGGCTGCGCGCGGCGATTCGTACCGACGCGCCGACCTGGGCGAGGGCGGCATGACCCGCGCCGGCATCATCTTCGGTGGCGGCGTGCTGGCAAGCTCGCTGCTCTCCTTGGGCGTCTACGCGATGAAGTACGAGGTCGAGCGCCTCGACGCGCAGGTGACCGCGCTGACGCGCACGCTCGCGCGCCAGGAAGAGATGCTGCAGGTGCTGGAGGCCGAATGGAGCTTCCTCAACCGGCCGGACCGGCTCTCCGAGTTGTCGGCCCGTCACCTCGATCTCAAGCCCGTCGCCGTGCGCCAGCTCGGCGCACTCGAAGCTATTCCTCTGCGCAGCAACGCACGTAGCCAAGCTGCACTCGCTGCTACCCAAAGCCGGGAACCTCCCCTCCGGCTTACACCGGCCGTTTCGCCCGCCCAAGCGACCCCGGCCGGCAAGAGGGAGGCACCATGAACGCGCCCACGTTCATGGCTAGGCATGACGCGGATCCGACCCGATCTCCTCCCGACGGGCGGGTCCGCGTCAGCGCCTCTTCGAAATCCGAACTCCGTTCCGGCAACGATGCGCTGGCGATGGCGCACCGCCGCGTCATCGCCGTAGCAGCGCTCTTCGCGCTCTGCTTCTCGGTCATCGGTGGCCGCCTCGTCGATCTCGCCGCATCGAAGCCCGAGGCCAGCACGCGCACCGCCGACTACTGGCCGGCGGTCGTGCGCGCGCGCGCCGACATCACCGATCGCAATGGCGTCGTCCTCGCCACGGACCTTTCCGTTGCCTCGCTCTTCGCTGAGCCGCGCCTGGTGCAGGACCCGGCGCGCTCCGCCGCGGCGCTCGCCGCGGCGTTGCCGAACCTGCCGGTGGCCGAGTTGCGCAGCAAGCTCGAATCCGGCCGTACATTCGTCTGGCTCAAGCGCCACTTGACGCCCAAGGAGCAAGCCGAGGTCAACCGCCTCGGCCTGCCCGGCATCGGCTTCCAGCAGGAGCAGCGCCGGATGTATCCGGTCGGCGCGCTCACCGCCCACGTCGTCGGTTTCTCCGACGTCGACAACAAGGGCATCGCCGGCGTCGAGCAGTTCTTCGACAACGCCCTGCGCGCGTTCCCGCAAAGCGGCCTCGGCGCTCCACTCAAGCTCAGCCTCGACACCCGCGTGCAGTACACGGTGCGCGAGGAATTGCTGCGCGCCATGGTGGACTTCAACGCCAAGGGCGCAGCGGGCCTCGTCATGGATGCCCACACCGGCGAGCTGATCGCCCTGGTCTCGGTGCCCGACTTCGATCCCAACCGCGTCGGCGAGGCACCCGCCGACGCGCGCTTCAACCGCGCCACCCTCGGAGTGTTCGAGCCCGGCTCGACCATGAAGGTCATGACCGTGGCGATGGCGCTCGACTACGGCACGGCGCGCCTCGACGAGCGCTTCGACGCGACCAAGCCTTTGCGCATCTCGCGCTTCACCATCCACGACGACCACGCCAAGAACCGCTGGCTGACGGTGCCGGAGGTGTTCGTCTATTCCTCTAACATCGGCGCGGCGCGCATGGCGATGGAGGTCGGCGGCGAGCGTCAGCGCGGCTTCCTCGCCAAGCTCGGGATGCTCGAGCGGCCGCCCATCGAGTTGCCCGAAGCGGGCGCGCCCCTGGTGCCGGAGGTATGGCGAGACATCAACACCATGACCATCGCTTTCGGCCATGGAATCGCCATGAGTCCCTTGCAGTATGCCGCCGGCTTTGCAGCGGTCGTGAACGGCGGCTTCAAGGTTGCGCCCACGCTGCTCGCGGGTGGGCGGCCCGGTGCGAAGGAGCGCGTCGTGTCTCAGGACACTTCCGACATCATGCGCCGGCTGCTGCGCCTCAACGTCGAAGAAGGCACAGGCAAACAGGCCGATAGTTTGGGCTACCTGGTCGGCGGCAAGACGGGCACTGCCGAGAAGACGGTTGCGGGCGGATACAAGAAGAACGCGCTGGTGTCGTCCTTTGCCGCAGCCTTCCCGATGAACGATCCCCGGTACGTCGTTTTCGTCATGCTTGACGAGCCGACGGGTACCGCGTCGACGCAAGGATTTGCCACGGGCGGCTGGACCGCCGCACCGATCGTTTCGCGCATCGTCGGGCGCGCCGGGCCGATGCTCGGCGTGGTCCCGGTGGACGACAAGTCCACCGAAGTACGCCGCGCGCTGTTCGTCGCGCTCGATGGGCGGAGGTCGCCGAGTGCTGCTTTCTGACCTGGTTAGCGGGGAGTGGACCGGCGCCAGAAAGGGCGCCGCGGGCGATATCGACATTGCGGGCATTGCGGCCCATTCCACCGACGTCAAGCCCGGCTACCTGTTCGCCGCCCTCAAGGGCAGCAAGAACGACGGCGGCCAGTACGTCGCCGACGCGGTGAAGCGCGGCGCCGTCGCCGTGCTCATCGACCGCGGCGTGCGCGTCGATGCCGGTGCCGCGCGCGTCGTTGGTGTCGACGATGCGCGCCGTACCTTGGCGCGCGCCGCTGCGCGCTTCTTTGGTCAGGAGCCCGAGGTCGTCGTCGCGGTCACCGGCACCAACGGCAAGACCTCGGTGGTGAACTTTGTGCGCCAGATGTGGGAGGCCGCCGGCCTGCAGGCCGCCAGCCTCGGCACGCTCGGCGTACTCGCCGGTTCGCGTCACACGCCGCTCAAGCACACCACGCCGGATCCGATCGAGCTGCACCGCCTGCTCGCGGAGCTCTCGGCCACCGGTGTCAGTCATGTCGCGCTGGAAGCGTCCAGCCACGGCCTCGACCAGCAACGCCTGGCCGGTGTGAGCCTGGACGCTGCGGCGTTCACCAACCTCAGCCGCGACCACATGGACTATCACGCCTCGACCGAGGCGTACTTCGCCGCCAAGCAGAGTCTCTTCACGACCGTGCTGCCGCGCGGCGGCGTCGCGGTGCTCAACGCCGACGCCCCCGAGTATCCGGCGCTCGTCGCCGCATGCCGCACCCGTGGCCAGCAAGTGATCTCGTACGGCCGCGCCGGCCATGAGCTGCGCGTTGCCAACTTCCGCCCGAACGGCAGCGGCACCTACGTTGATCTGGCGTTCGATGGCCGCGTCGAAACCATTCGCGTGCCGCTCGTCGGCGACTTCCAGCTGTGGAACGCGCTGTGCGCTCTCGGCCTTGTGGTCGGTTCCGGCGGATCGATGGACGCTGCCGTGCGCGCCCTCACGGCGCTCAAGGGCGTGCCCGGGCGCATGCAAGAGGTCGCCGAGATCAACGACGCGCGCGTGTTCGTCGACTACGCCCACACACCCGACGCCATCGAAAAGGTTCTGCGCGCATTGCGTCCGCATGCCCGCCACCGCCTCGCCATCGTGTTCGGCTGCGGCGGCGATCGCGATCCCGGCAAGCGTCCGGTGATGGGCAGCATTGCCTGCCAGCTGGCCGATCGCGTCATCGTCACCGACGACAATCCGCGCACCGAGGACGCCGCCACGATTCGCGCCCAGGTCCTCGCCGGCTGCGAGCGCGCCACCGAGATCGGCGACCGTGCCGAAGCCATTCGCACTGCCATCGCCGGACTCGACGAAGGCGACGTCCTCGTCATCGCCGGCAAAGGCCACGAGAGTGGCCAGATCGTCGGCGCCCAGGTGCTGCCCTTCGACGACGCCGAGCAGGCGCGCGCCGCCGTGCGCGAGGCGACGGGAGTCAGCCCGTGACCCTGTGGACCGCCGCCGCCGCCGCCGCCGCCACCAATGGCCACGCCACGCACGCCTTCGCGGCGTCCGGGATTTCGATCGACAGCCGCTCGGTCGGCGCCGGAGACCTGTTCGTTGCGCTTTCCGGCCCGCGCTTCGACGGTCACGACTTTGCCGAAGCTGCCGTGCGCGGTGGTGCCGCCGCTGCGATGGTCTCGCGGCGTCCGGCCAATGCCGGCGATTCGACTCCGCTTCTCGTCGTCGACGACACGATGGCGGCGCTGACCGCGCTGGGCACGGCTGCACGCGCCCGCTCGGATGCGCGCATCATTGGCGTCACCGGCAGTGCCGGCAAGACCGGTACCAAGGAAGCACTCAAGCTCGCTCTCGCCGAGTCCGGTGCCACGCACGCTTCGGCCGCCAGCTTCAACAACCACTGGGGCGTGCCACTGTCGCTGGCGCGCATGCCTGCGGACACCGAGTACGGGGTGTTCGAAATCGGCATGAATCACGCCGGCGAAATCCACACCCTTTCTTCGCTGGCGCGCCCGCATATCGCCATCATCACGACCGTTGAAGTCGCGCACCTCGAGTTCTTCGCGTCCGTCGAGGCGATCGCCGACGCCAAGGCCGAGATTTTCGACGGCATGGCGCCGGGCGCCGTCGCCATCCTCAACCGCGACAACGCCCACTTCAGCCGCCTGGCGGCCAAGGCCCGCGGTCGCGGGCTCGTCGTCGTCAGCTTCGGCGAGCACGTGGACGCCGACGCGCGCGTGCACAAGCACGCTTTGCTCGACGACTGCTCGACGGTTGCCGCCACCATTTGCGGCGAACCTGCGACGTACAAGGTTGGTGCGCCCGGCCACCACTGGGTCATGAACAGCCTTGCGGTGCTTGCTGCGGTCCATACCCTCGGCGCCGACCTCGGCCTCGCCGCACTCGCCATGGCGCGCGCCGATCCAGGTCCCGGCCGCGGCCGCCGCCTGCGCGTCACCCTCGCGGGCGGGCCGTTCGAGGTCATCGACGAAAGCTACAACGCCAATCCTGCCTCGATGCGCGCCGCGCTCGAGGTGTTGGGGCGCGCCCAAGTGAAGGGCCGCGGCCGCCGCATCGCCGTGCTCGGTGACATGCGCGAGCTCGGCACGCGTTCCGGCCGCCTGCACGCTGACCTCGCGCGCATCGCCGAGGAGAGCGGCGTCGATCTCGTCTACACCGTTGGTGAGGAAATCGAGGAGCTCGACCACGCCTTGTCGCCGTCGCGGCGCGGCGGTCACGCCGCTCAGCCTTCTGAAGCGGCCGCCTTGCTCGCCGAGGTCGTGCGTCCTGGCGACGTCATCCTGGTCAAAGGATCTCAGGCCACCGGCATGGCCGCAGTGACGCGCGCGCTGTCGGGCTTGTCGATCGGCAATGGCCGCACGGGCAGGGGAGGTCTCTAGTGCTCTACCACCTGCTGTTTCCGTTCGCCGACCAACTCCCCGCGCTCAACGTGCTGCGCTACCTCACGTTCCGCACCGGCGGCGCCGTGCTGACCGCGCTCGTGCTGAGCTTCTTCCTCGGGCCGCCGATCATCCGTTGGCTCAAGTCGAAGCAGCGCAACGGCCAGCCCATCCGGCCCGACGGTCCGCAGACCCACATCGTGTCCAAGGCCGGTACGCCGACCATGGGCGGTGTGCTCATCCTGCTCGCGTTCGGCATCGCCACGCTGCTGTGGGCCGACCTGCGCAACGGCTACGTGTGGGCGGCGCTGCTGGTGACCCTCGGCTTCGGCGCGGTCGGGTTCGCCGACGACTATCTCAAGGTGACGCGCGCCAATCACCGCGGCGTCTCCGGGCGCACCAAGCTCGTGTTCGAGATCGCCATCGCCGCGGTGGCGACGGCGTGGATCGTCTCCGTCGCGCCCGACAATCTCGATAGCGGCCTCGCGGTGCCGTTCTTCAAGAACGTGCTGGTGCCGCTCGGCATCTTCTTCATTCCGATCGCCGCCTTGATCATGGTGGGCGCCTCCAATGCCGTGAACCTCACCGACGGCCTCGATGGCCTCGCCATCGTCCCGGTGATGATCGCCGCGGCGAGCTTCGCCCTCATCGCCTACCTCGCCGGCAACGTGCTGTTTGCCAACTACCTGCAGATCAACCTGGTTCCAGGCGCCGGCGAGCTTGCCGTGTTCTGTGGCGCCCTGGTCGGCGCGGGTCTCGGCTTCCTGTGGTTCAACGCGCCGCCCGCCATGCTGTTCATGGGCGACACTGGATCGCTGTCGATGGGTGGCGCGCTCGGCGCGGTCAGCGTCATCACCAAGCATGAGCTGGTGCTCGCCATCATCGGCGGCCTGTTCGTGCTCGAGACGGTGTCCGTGTTCGTCCAGGTCGTTTCGTTCAAGCTTACGGGTAAGCGCGTCTTCCGCATGGCGCCGCTGCATCACCACTACGAGGAGAAGGGCTGGGCGGAAGCGACCATCGTCATCCGCTTCTGGATCATCGCCGTCGTGCTCGCCCTCGTCGGCCTCTCAACGCTGAAGCTCCGGTGATGGAGATGATCCCGATCACCACGTTCGCAGGCCGCACGGTCGCCGTCCTCGGGCTGGCCAAGAGCGGCACGGCGTCCGCACGTGCGCTGCGCGCCGGTGGCGCCAAGGTGATCGCATGGGACGACGCGCCCATTCGGCGCACTTCCGCCGAGGCGGACGGCACCGCCGTCGCCGACTTCCATTCCATGGACTGGCGCGGGGTCGCCGCGCTCGTGCCAAGCCCGGGTGTGCCGTTGCACGCGCCGATGCCCCACGAGGCGGTGTTGCTCGCTCGCGCCGCCGGCTGCGAAGTCATCGGCGACATGGAGCTGTTCGCCCGCGAGCGCACCGGCGCCCGCATCGCCGCCATAACGGGCACCAACGGCAAGTCCACCACCACGGCGCTGCTCGCCTACGTGCTGCGCGCCTGCGGGCGCGACGCCGTCGAGGGCGGCAATCTCGGCACTCCGGTGCTCGACTTGCCCAAGCTCGGCGCCGGCGGCACCTATGTCCTGGAGTTGTCCAGCTACCAGATCGACCTCACGCGCACCTTCGCCGCCGATGTCGCGGTGCTTCTCAACCTCACACCGGACCACATCGATCGCCACGGCAGCATGGCCGGCTACATCGCTGCCAAGGAACGCCTGTTCCAGCAGCAACGCGATGATCAGGTCGCCGTGCTCGGCATCGACGACGACCACTCCGCGGCGATGTTCGAGCGCACCAACGCCGCGCGTCGTAAGAACGTCCTTCCGGTCAGTGTGGGCAGGGAATTGCCCGGCGGCGTGTTCGTCGGCGACGGCATGCTGCACGACGCCCGTCGTGGCGCAGCGCAGCGCATCGTTGATCTGCGCACCGCCCGCCTCGTTGGTGTTCACAACTGGCAGAACATGGCCGTCGCCTACGCGGCTGCCGTCAGCCTCGGCTGTGAGCCGCAGGCGGTCGCTGCCGCGCTGCTCGCCTTTCCGGGCCTCGCCCATCGTATCGAGGACGTCGGCACCATCGACGGCGTGCGCTTCGTCAACGATTCCAAGGCGACCAATGCCGACGCTGCGGCGCGCGCTCTGGCGTGCTTCTCGAACGTCTATTGGATCGCCGGTGGCCGCCCCAAGGAAGGCGGTATCGAATCCCTGCGCTCGTTCTTCCCGCGCGTCCGCAACGCCTTCCTGATCGGCGAAGCCACGGAGGCGTTCGCCCGCACCATCGGGGAGGACATCGACGTCACCCGCTCCGGCACCCTGGCGCGCGCCGTACGCGACGCCTTCGCCGCCGCCGCCCGCGATGACACCGACGACCCGGTCGTGCTGCTCTCGCCGGCCTGCGCGTCGTTCGACCAGTTCAAGAACTTCGAGGAGCGCGGCGACGCGTTCCGCGACCTCGTCGCCGGCCTGCGCAGCGGGGCCCGCTCATGATGGGCCCAGCCCGCACCGACAATTCGATCATCGGCCGCTGGTGGTGGACCGTCGATCGCCTCACGCTCGGCGCCATCGGCGTGCTGATGGCCGTCGGCATGATCCTGGTTGCCGCGGCGAGTCCCGCGGTCGCCGAGCGCATCGGCATCGAGTCGTTCCATTTCGTCGAGCGCCAAGCCCTGTTCCTGGCGCCGGCCGTATTCGTCCTATTGGCGGCGTCGTTGCTGTCACCCATCGGCGTGCGCCGCATCGGCGTTGCCGGATTCGTGGCCGCCGCAGTGGCGATGATCGCCACGCTGCTGTGGGGGCCGCTGCTCAACGGCGCGCACCGCTGGCTCGTCATCGAGGGCGTCCAGTTCCAGCCGTCCGAGCTCGCCAAGCCGGCCTTCGCCATCGTCACCGCCTGGTTGTTCACCCTGCAGCAGCGCAATGCCGACTGGCGCTTCGGTGCGCTCGCCGGCGCCTTGCTCTGTTCGGTCCTTGCACTGCTCGCGCTGCAGCCGGACTTCGGCATGGCCGCCGTCGTCGCCGCGGTCTGGTTCGGACAGGCATTCCTCGCCGGTCTGCCGCTGCTGTGGGTCGGCATCGCCGTGGTCGCCGGCGCCGCGGCGCTGTCCGCTGCGTACACCTTCGTGCCGCACGTCACCGAGCGCATCGACCGCTTCCTCTATCCGGCCTCGGGCGAGAACTTTCAGGTCGAGACCGCGCTCAATGCCTTCGCCACCGGTGGCCCGTTCGGCCGCGGCCCCGGCGAAGGCGTGGTGAAGAGCGTGCTCCCCGATGCCCACACCGACTTCATCTTCGCCGTCGTCGGCGAGGAGTTCGGCATGGTCGCCTGCATCCTCATCGCCGCGACGTTCGCGTTCGTGGTGCTGCGCGGCTTGCTGCGCCTGCTGCGCGAGCCCGACTATTTCGTCCTGCTCGCCGGTTCCGGCTTGCTCGTCCAATTCGGCCTCCAGGCCGCGGTGAACATGGGCGTCAACCTGCGCCTCTTGCCCGCCAAGGGCATGACCCTGCCATTCATCTCCTATGGTGGCTCGTCGCTGCTCGCCTTGGCCCTCGGCATGGGGCTCCTGCTCGCATTGACCCGCCGTCGCGTCAGCGACCTCGAAGCGCGCTGGTTGATCGGGAAGGGCTCGGCATGAAGCGCCGGCCGATCGTCCTCGCCACCGGCGGCACCGGCGGCCATGTTTTCCCGGCCGAGGCGCTGGCATCCGAGCTGTTGGGTCGCGGCCGCAACCTCGTGCTTGTCACCGACGTACGCGGTGCCACCTTCGGCGGCGCCCTTGGCCGCCTGCCGACCTACAAGGTCGCGGCGGGCACTCCGTCGCAGGGCGGCCTGCTGACCCGCGCGCGCGGCATCCTTGCCACCATCAATGGCACCCTGCAGGCGCGCCGCATGCTCGACTGGTTGCAGCCGTCGATCGTCGTCGGCTTCGGCGGGTATGCGTCGCTGCCGACCATGCTGGCCGCCACCACCAAGAACATCGCGACGTTGCTGCACGAGCAGAACGCGGTGCTCGGCCGCGCCAACCGCCTGCTGGCGCCACGCGTCACCGCGCTGGCGCTGACGTTCGCCGCCACCCAACGCGTGCGCCCCAACGACCACACCAAGGTCGAGATCGTCGGCAACCCCGTGCGCGTCGATATCCGCGCCCTGCGCGCCGTGGACTACGTGCCGCCGGCGGCCGACGGCCCGTTCCAGATTCTCGTCGTGGGCGGCAGCCAGGGCGCATCAATTTTCTCCACGCTGATTCCCGCGGCCCTCGCCGGCCTGCCCGCCGAGGCCCGCGCCCGCATTCGCGTCGTGCAGCAGTGCCGCCCCGAAGACCTCGGCCTCGTCGAGCAGCGCTACAAGAGCGCCGGCGTCGCCGCCGAGCTCGCCGTGTTCTTCACCGACGTGCCGCGCCGCATGGCCGCCGCGCACCTGATGATCTGCCGCGCCGGAGCCTCCACCGTCGGCGAGGTCTCGGTCGCCGGCCGCCCCGCCATCCTGGTGCCGTTCCCGCACGCTTCCGACGATCACCAGACAGCCAACGCCCGTGCCCTCGTCGATAACGGCGCCGGTTGGACGTATCCGCAGCGCGCCCTGTCGCCCGACCTGCTGCGCGCCCAAGTGGCGCGCCTGATGGCCGCTCCCGCCGAGCTCGTTGCTGCGGCCGCTGCGGCTCGCTCCCTCGGCCGCCCGGATGCGGCGCGCAGCCTCGCCACCCTGGTGGAGGAGATCATCGCGCGCACAGCGCCGGTGCAGCTCGTCCAGACCGGTGGCGGCGGCCGCGCCAACGGCGGAGATGCCGCATGAGGCAGATGCCCCTCGACATCGGCACCATCCATTTCGTCGGCATCGGTGGCATCGGCATGAGCGGCATCGCCGAGGTCATGCACAACCTCGGGTATGTCGTGCGCGGCTCGGACCAGTCCGAGAGCGCCAACGTCAAGCGCCTGCGCGACCTCGGTATCGTCGTCGCGGTCGGTCACGCGGCGCCGAACCTTGGCGACGCGGCGGTGGTCGTCATGTCGTCGGCCATCAAGTCCGACAATCCTGAGATCGTGGCCGCGCGCGAGCGCTTCATCCCCGTGGTGCGCCGCGCCGAGATGCTCGCCGAGCTGATGCGCCTCAAGTGGTGCATCGCCGTCGGTGGCACCCATGGCAAGACCACGACGACCTCGATGCTCGCGGCGCTCCTCGACACCGCCCAGTACGACCCGACCGTCATCAACGGCGGCATCCTCAATGCCTGGGGCACCAACGCGCGCCTCGGCGCGGGCGAGTGGATGGTGGTCGAGGCGGACGAGAGCGACGGCACCTTCGTGCGCCTGCCGGCGACCATCGCCGTCGTCACCAACATGGATCCCGAGCATCTCGACTTCTACGGCACCTTTGACAACGCGCGCCGCGCGTTCCAGGCGTTCGTCGAGAACATCCCGTTCTACGGCTCCGCCATCCTGTGCATCGACCATCCCGAGGTGCAGGCCCTGGTCGGACGCATCTCCGATCGCCGCATCGTCACCTACGGCGTCAGCGCCCAGGCCGACGTGCGCGCCATCAACATCAAGCTGTCGCCGTCCGGCTCCGAGTACGACGTCGTCATCAGCGACCGCATCACCGGGGCAAGCGAGACGATCGAGAAGCTCAAGCTGCCGATGCTTGGCCAGCACAACGTGCAGAACTCACTCGTCGCCGTCGCCGCCGCGCGCGAGATGGGCATCGACGTGAAGGTTCTCCGCCGTGCCCTGGCGGAGTTCAAGGGCGTCCGCCGCCGCTTTACCCGCGTGGGCGAGGGCGCCGGCATCACCGTCATCGACGACTACGGCCACCATCCGGTCGAGATTGCCGCCGTACTCGCCGCAGCGCGCTCTGCCTACAGCGGCCGGGTCATCGCCGTCGTGCAGCCGCACCGCTTCACGCGCCTGCGCGACCTGTTCGAGGAGTTTTGCTCCTGCTTCAACGACGCCGACACGGTCGTCGTCGCCGACGTCTACCCGGCCGGCGAGCAGCCCATCGCCGGCATCCACAAGGACGCCCTGGCGACCGCGCTGCGCAGCCGCGGTCATCGCCACGTCGTCACTCTGGAATCGCCCGATCATCTCTCCACGGTCGTGCTCGACATCGGCCGCCCTGGCGACCTCGTCGTCTGCCTGGGCGCCGGCAGCATCACCAACTGGGCCCAGCTCTTGCCCCTGCAACTCGCCGAAGCACGCGGCGGCGCCCGCGAGGCACGCGCATGATGGCCGCTGCCATTGCCCGCAATGATTCCCTGGTCGATCGGCTTCCGATCGTGCGCGGCCGCTATCGGTCGTGCGTGGCGGTCTCCGAGCTCGTTTGGTTCCGCGTCGGCGGCCCGGCCGAAGTCGTGTTCCGTCCGGCCGACCGCGACGACCTCGCCCACTTCCTGCGTCACAAGCCCACCGATGTGCCCGTCATCGCCATCGGCGTCGGCTCGAACCTTCTGGTGCGCGACGGCGGCGTCGCCGGCGTGGTCGTGCGCCTCGGCCGCGGCCTGTCGGAGATTGCGTTGCAGGACGACGGCCTGCATGTCGGCGCTGGCGCCCTCGACGCCAACGTCGCGCTCACGGCGCTGCAACTCGGCCTCGGCGGATTGGAGTTCCTGAGCGGCATCCCCGGTACGGTGGGCGGTGGCCTGCGCATGAATGCCGGCGCCTACGGCGCCGAGTTCGCCGACGTGCTGATCCGCGCCGAAGCGGTGGATAGCAAGGGCACCGTGCAGTCGGTCTCCGCAAAGGATCTCGACCTCACCTACCGTCATTGCGCCGCGCCCGAGGACTGGATCTTCACCAGCGCCGTGCTGCGTGCCGCGCCGGCCGAGGCGGACGTCATCGCCGCGCGCATGCGCGACATCCGCGAGCAGCGCGAGTCCACCCAACCCGTGCGCGCCCGCACCGGTGGCAGCACCTTCAAGAATCCTCCGGGCAACAGCGCCTGGAAGCTCATCGACGGCGTCGGCGGCCGCGGCTTGGCTCGTGGCGGTGCGCGCGTCTCGGAACAGCACTGCAACTTCCTCATTAACGAGGGCACTGCCACTGCATCCGACATCGAGGGTCTCGGCGACGACCTGGTCGAGCGCGTGCGCGGTGCCACCGGCATCACGCTGCAATGGGAGATCAAGCGCGTCGGCGCGCTCCCAGGCCGTGGTCCTGACTGCGCAGGAGCTGTCTCCTGATGGCAGGCAACGGTAGGCGCGTCGCCGTGCTGATGGGCGGCTGGTCGGCCGAGCGCGAAGTCTCGCTCGTCTCCGGCAACGCCGTCCTGAAGGCTCTGCGCGAACGCAGCTACGACGTGACTCCCGTCGACGTCGGCCCGCACGTCGGCATCAAGCTCGCCGAGCTGCAGCCCGAGGTCGTGTTCAACGCCCTGCACGGGCGCTTCGGTGAGGACGGCTGCATTCAGGGCGTGCTCGAGATGATGGGCCTGCCCTACACCCACTCCGGCGTGCTCGCGTCGGCCTTGGCGATGGACAAGCCGGCGGCGCTCGCCATGTTCCGCGACGCTGGCATCCGCTGCCCCGAGGGCCGCATCGCTCATCGCGACGAGGTCATCGCCGGCACGGTGATGAGCCCGCCCTACGTCGTGAAGCCGACCAACGAGGGCTCCAGCGTCGGCGTCGTCATCGTCATGGACCAGGACGAGAACCCGTTTGCCGACGGTTCCTGGGAGTACCGCGACAGCCACGTGCTCGTGGAGCGCTACGTGCGCGGCCGTGAGCTCGCCGTCGCCGTCATGAACGGCAAGGCGCTTGGCGTCGTCGAGATCAAGGTCACCGGCAACGGCTTCTACGACTACGACGCGAAGTACCGGCCGGGCGGCTCGGTGCACGAGATGCCGGCCAAGCTCTCGCGTGCCGCCACCGACGCCTGCCTGCGCATTTCCGAGGAGGCACACCGCGTTCTCCGCTGCCGCGGCGTCACGCGCGTCGACCTGCGCTACGACGAGGCGGCCGGCGAGATCGACGGCCTCAACGTGCTCGAGATCAACACCCAGCCGGGCATGACGCCGACGTCCCTGGTGCCGGAGATCGCCAACTACAACGGCATCGATTTCGGCGACCTAGTCGAGTGGATGGTGGAGGACGCCGGATGCCGTCGCTGAGGTCTCGCGACGTCGCCCAAGGGCGCCTCGTCAACTCTGCGAAGCGCACGCCGCGCTTCGCGGCACAACGCTGGCTGCGCGTCGTCGGTCGCCACAAGCGCGCCATCGCCGTGGGCGTGCTGCTGGTTGCCGCCACGGGCGGCAGTGCGTGGGCGTGGCAGGCTGGCAAGATCGGAGACGCGCAGGCGCTCGCCGCGCAGCTCGCCAGCGACGCCCTCGTCGCGACCCAAGTCACCGCCGGCCTCGTCGTCAACGAAGTCACGGTCGAAGGCCGTATCGAGACCGCCGGTGCCGATCTGCTCGGTGCCTTGGGCGTCGGACGCGGCGACCTTCTGCTCAGCTTCGACGCCGACGCGGCGCGCGCGCGCATCGAACGCCTCGGCTGGATCCAATCGGCCATGGTGTCGCGCCGCCTGCCGGATCGCATCCACGTCGAGGTCACCGAACGCATCCCGTTCGCCCTGTGGCAGAGCGACCGCCGCCTGCTGCTCATCGATCGCGAAGGCGCCGTCATCACCGACCACGGCCTCGGCCAGTTCTCGAACCTGCCGATGATCGTCGGCGCCGCCGCCGCCGCCCATGCTGGCGCCCTGATGGACATGATTGCCGTCGTGCCGAGCCTGCACGTCCGCGTGCGCGCCGCGGTGCGCGTCGGCGGCCGCCGCTGGGACGTCCATTTCGACAACGGCGTCGTCGCCAAGCTGCCCGAAGAGGGCGCCGCGGGCGCCTGGTCGCGCCTCGCCGAGCTCGACGCGCAGTACCGCATCCTCGACCGGGCCGTGCAGATCATCGACCTGCGCCTCGGCGATCGCCTCGTCCTGCGCCTCGAACCACCCGCGCCGCCGCGGCCGCCCGGCGTCAAACCCAAAGCACCCGCGAGGCCGGTCTGACATGTTGATGTTCACGCGCGCCCAACGTCCGCGCTCCAACACGCCGAACGGCACCATCGCCGCCCTCGACGTCGGCACCACCAAGGTCTGCTGCCTGATCGCCAAGGTCGGCGCGGCGGGCTCGGTCAAGGTGACCGGCGTCGGCCATCACCTCGCCCGCGGCATCAAGGCTGGCGCAGTGGTCGACATGGACGCAATCGAGGATTCGATCCGCGCCGCCGTCCACGGCGCCGAGAAAATGGCGGGCGACAGCCTTGGGCAGGCCTACGTGAACCTGTCGGCCGGCCATCAGCACTCGCAGACCATCGGCGTCGAGGTCGCGGTCACCGGCACCAAGGTCACCGACGCCGACGTTCATCGCGCCATCGAGCAGGCGATGATCCGCGCCGACGTCGCCGGCCGCGAGGTCATCCACGCCATCCCGCTGCAATATTCGATCGACGGTGCCACCGGCATCCGCGAGCCGCGCGGCATGTTCGGCGCGCGCCTCGGCGTTCACCTCCACGTCGTCACTGCCGACGCGAGCCAGGCACGCAACCTGGCAATCTGTGTCGGCCGCGGCGACCTCGAGGTCCAGGGCCCGGTCTCGTCCGCCTATGCCGCCGGCTTGGCCACTCTCGTCGACGACGAGCGCGACCTCGGCGCCACGGTCGTCGACATGGGCGGCGGCCTCACCACCATTGCCGTGTTCTCCGAAGGCGGCCCGGTCCTCGTCGACTCGGTCGGCCTCGGCGGCCAGCACGTCACCAACGACATCGCGCGCGGACTCGGCACCAGCATGCAGCACGCCGAACGCCTGAAGACTCTTTACGCCAGCGCCGTCGAGAATCCCGGCGACGACCGCGAGCTGGTCGACGTGCCGCTCATCGGCGAAGCGCCACGCATCGGTGGAAATCCCGTGCCGCGCAGCGAGCTCGTGCGCATCGTGCGGCCGCGCATCGAGGAATTGTTCGAGCACGTGCGCGAACGTCTTTCGGCGTCCGGCTGTGATGAAGTCGCCGGCCGCCGCGTCGTGTTGACCGGCGGCGCCAGTCAGCTCGACGGAGTCGGCGAAGTCGCCGCGCGCATCTTGGAAAAGCAGATCCGGCCGGGCCGTCCACTGGGCGTGGAAGGCTTGGCGGAATCGACTGCGGGCCCCGCCTTCGCGACGGCAGCCGGGATGCTGCTGTACGCGGCGAGCGGTCTCGCCGACGCCGACGTGGGGTCCCTCGGCCCCGCTGAAAAGGGAGGCAGTTCCTTCGCCCGCGTCGGGCGATGGCTGCGCGCCAACTTGTAACGAGAAAACCGCCGGACGGGCATCTGGCGGGGGAATTGATCGGGAGGGCACGACAACGTGGCGCAAGACCACGCGATACCTCGGTCCGGCGGAGAGCCGGCGAATCAAAAATGCTGTTTTGAGGAGTGGAGGCTATGACGATCAATCTCGGTACTGCCCGGCCGACGGAGCTCAAGCCCAGGATCACCGTGATCGGTGTGGGCGGCGCTGGCGGCAACGCCGTCAACAACATGATCAACTCGAACCTGGAGGGTGTTGAGTTCGTCGCATGCAACACCGACGCCCAGGTGCTCGGCTTCTCGAAGGCGACGCGCAAGGTCCAGCTCGGCATCAACCTGACTCAGGGCCTGGGTTCCGGCTCCAAGCCGGAAATCGGCCGCGCCGCCGCGTCGGAGGCCAAGGACGAAATCCTCGACCACCTCGCCGGCAGCCACATGGCGTTCGTCACCGCCGGCATGGGCGGCGGCACCGGCACCGGTGCGGCGCCGGTCATCGCTCAGCTCGCGCGGGACGCCGGCATCCTCACCGTCGGCGTCATCACCAAGCCCTTCGAGTTCGAAGGCTTGCACCGCATGGCGATCGCCGAAGCCGGCATCGCCGAGCTGCAGAACTACGTCGACACGCTACTCATCATCCCGAACCAGAATTTGTTCCGGGTGGCCAACGAGCGCACGACCTTCGCCGACGCATTCAAGATGGCCGACGACGTGCTGCACGCCGGCGTGCGTGGCGTCACCGACCTGATGGTCATGCCCGGCCTCATCAACCTCGACTTCGCCGACGTCAAAGCGGTGATGGAGGAGATGGGCAAGGCGATGATGGGCACCGGCGAGGCCGAGGGCGACAAGCGCGCTCTCGAAGCCGCCGAGGCTGCCATCTCCAACCCGCTGCTCGAGGACACCTGCGTGCGCGGTGCGCGCGGCGTGCTCATCAACATCACCGGCGGCCCCGACATGACCCTGTTCGAGGTCGACGAGGCGGTGAAGCGCATCAAGGATGAGGTGGCCGACCACGCCAACATCATCTTCGGCTCCACCTTCGACGACCGCATGGAGGGCCGTATCCGCATCTCCATCGTCGCTACCGGCATCGACGTCGCTGTCGACGCGCGCGAGCGCAGGCCGCAGCTGCAAGTCGTCTCGGCCGTCGCCAGCGGCGGCAGCCGTGGTCCCTATGCGTCGTCCGAATCGCGCGACAGCGCTCCGGAGCCGACGTTCTCCGCTCCGGCGCGTATTCCGGCGGCGTCGTTGCGCTCGCTCGACTCGATCGATCGCATGCAGCCGCGCGCGTACGACTCCGGTGCGGCAACGGCACTCCGCCAGCCCGAGCCGGAAATGCGCCGTCCGGCAGAGTCCCTGGCGATGGCCCAGCGCATCATGGCCGAACTCGAATCCACGCGGATTCCCGACCCGGCCGAGCTGCGTCAGCAACTGAGCCGTCAGCCTGAAGTGCGCGCGCCCGAGATGCGTCAGCCGGAGATGCGGACCACCGAGGCCCCGCGCCTCACCCCGACGGCCAGCCGTCCGATCCAGCCGACCAGCGCTCCCATGCTGCGTACGGTCGCCTCGGCGCAGCCGGCAATGGACCACTACATCCCGCCCGCGGCGGTCGAAGCGAAGCCGGCGATCGCGGCTCGCCGTTCGCCCGATCCGTTCGCCGAGGCGGCGGTCACCAACGGTGCCGGTCCGCGCCGCACCGAGCAGCGCAGCCTGCTCGAGCGGATGACCGGCCTTGCCCGCAAGGGTAAGGAGCCGACGGCTAAGGTCGAGGAAGCCATCAAGGGGCCGGCGCGTCCGGCTCCCGCGGCCGCTCGGCTGACCCAGCCGGCAGCCCCGATCGCCCGCGCACCCCTGCCGGCGCCGGCCGCACCCGCGGCCGCTCCGGTCATGGCGGCTCCTGAGCCCCTCTTGGCTCCGGCGCCCGCGCCAAAAATCGAGGCGGCACCGCAACTTAAGGTCGATTCGCCGGTCCGTCCGGCGGCGACCCAGCGTGAGGACGACTTGTTGGAGATTCCGGCCTTCCTGCGCCGGCAGACCAACTAAAGAGTACGAACCTGGAGCGGCGGGCCGGATCACCGGCTCGCCGCTCTCCATTTTGGTGGGTGACCTTCGGGAGACCTCTTCATTGCGGCCGCACTCAGGCAAGTCGTAACAATTCGTAGGAAACCGTGAATTGAGCGACTTGGGGGCTCCAGTTAAGAATTCACTTCAAGAGATATCTCACTTTCGCCTTGGTTAGCGGCGCCCTAGGCCGCGATAGAGTAGCGGGGGAACATGCTGCAACGGACTCTCAAGAACAGAATCAGCTGCACCGGCGTCGGTTTGCATACCGGCGTGCAGGTAAGCCTGACGCTGCATCCGGCAGCGGCCGATACCGGCATCGCGTTCTTGCGTTCCGACGTCGCCCCCGGCATCGCCCGCGTGCAGGCGCGGTGGGATCGCGTGCGCGCCAGCGTGCTGTGCACCAGCATCGGCAACGAGTTCGGCACCTCGGTGATGACCATCGAGCATTTGATGGCCGCGTTCGCCGGCTGCGGCATCGACAACGCCATCGTCGAGCTGAACGGCCCCGAAGTTCCCGCCATGGACGGCAGCGCCCATCCGTTCGTGCTGCTCATGGAATGCGCCGGCACCATCGCCCAGGAATCGCCGCGCCGCGTGCTGCGCGTGCTGCGTCCGGTCGAGGTGGTGGACGGTGATCGCCGCGCCGCGCTGCGCCCGGCTCACGAATTCCGTATCGACTTCGAGATCGACTTCGACGGCCCCTCCAAGGGCCAAGGAACGTCCTCTGGCGGCGTGCACCAGCGCCGCGCCTTCCGCGGCAGCGCGTCGGCCTTCAAGGAAGAGATCGGCCGCGCCCGCACGTTCGGCTTCGCCCACGAGGTCGAGGCCATGCGCGCCAAGGGCTTTGCCCGCGGCGGCTCCCTCGACAACGCCGTCGTCGTCGACGGCGACAAGGTGCTGAACGCCGGTGGCCTGCGCTACGACGACGAGTTCGTCCGCCACAAGATCCTGGACTGCATCGGCGACCTCTACCTCGCCGGCGCGCCTATCGTTGCCCACGTCATCGGCCTGCGCTCCGGCCACGCCGTGACCCACATGCTGCTGCGCGCCCTGTTCGCCGACAAGTCGGCCTGGCGCTTCGAGCCGGTGGTGTCCGACATCGCCCGCGAAACTACGCCGCTCGCCGCGGCCGCGGTCGCCACGGCCTAGTTTTCCGGCCAGATTTGGTCCTTGGGGCCATGCTATAGAGCGGTGCCTGGGGCACTGCTCTTTGCCATGAATCGTATAGACTTGATCCGCGCATGAATCTCCGTCGCCTGCTGGCCGTCGCCGGCCTCTGCCTGCTCGCCGCCTGCGCCAGCCGCGAGCCCGAGTACGTCGAGCGTTCGGTCGAGGAACTCTACAACGAGGCGATGGACCACCTACAAGCCGGCCGCTGGGCCGATGCCGCCGCCGCCTTCGACGAGGTCGAGCGCCAGCATCCCTATTCGCAATGGGCGACCCGCGCCGAGCTGCAGGGCGCCTACGCCTACTATCGCGTCGGCGACTTCGACGCGTCGATCCTGGCGGCCCAGCGCTACATCCAGCTGCATCCCGGCAACGAGGATGCGCCCTACGCCAACTACCTCGTCGCCATCAGCCACTACGAGCAGATCGTCGACGTGCGCCGCGACCAGGCGTCCACCCAGGCGGCGCTGGCGGCGCTGCAGCTGGTCGCCACGCGCTACCCGAACACCGAATACGCCCGCGACGCGGAGCTCAAGATCGAGCTGGTGCGGGAGCATCTGGCCGGCAAGGAAATGACGATCGGCCGCTTCTATCTGGCGCGCGGCGAGTACGTGTCCGCCATCAGCCGCTTCCGCATGGTCATTGCCGACCACCAGACGACATCGCACGTGCCGGAGGCGCTGCACCGCCTGACCGAGTGCTACCTGGCGCTGGGCGTCGTGACGGAGGCCCAGGCCGCCGCGGCCGTGCTCGGCTACAACTTCCCAGGCAGCGACTGGTACCTCGACTCCTACCGACTGCTCGCCCAGGCGGGTGTTGCGCCGGCTCTCGAGGACGACAACCCGGCGGCGGAAGTGCGCTCGTGGTGGCGGCGCATGATGTCCGCGATGACGCGCGGCTAGGAGCGCTTTCAGGCGTCGTGCGGATAGCACGCTGGCGCGTGGGCGCGCCTCCGGCGCGACGTGTGGAGCGGTTCGCCGTGGAAAGCGCGACCAACCTAAAAACTTCTCCGCCCTAGATGCTGATCTCCCTCAGCGTCCGCGACCTCCTGCTCATCGACCGCCTCGATCTCGAGCTGCGCACCGGTCTGTGCGCGCTCACCGGCGAGACCGGCGCCGGCAAGTCCATCCTGCTCGACGCATTGGGACTGTGTCTGGGCGCCCGCGCCGAGGCCGCCGCCGTGCGCCCCGGCGCCGAGCGTGCCCAAGCCACCGCCGAGTTCGACGTACCCAAGCGCCACCCCGCGCGCGCCATGCTGGCGGAGCAGGGCATCGACGCCGACGGCACCGTCATCCTGCGCCGCATCATCGGCCGCGACGGGCGCAGCCGCGCGCTGGTCAACGAGCAACCGGTCTCGGCCGGCTTCCTGCGCGAGCTCGGCGACACCCTCGTCGAGATTCAGGGCCAATCCGACCACCGCGGCCTCCTCGATCCCGCCACCCACCTCGAATTCCTCGATGGCTTCGCCGGTCTCTCTGCCGATGCAGCAGCCCTCGCCGCCGCATGGCAGGCGGCCCAAGAGAAGCGCGCCGCTTTCGACGAGGCCGAGCGCACCGCGACCGCGGCGCGGGCCGACGAAGACCTGCTGCGCCACGCCCTGGCCGAGCTCGACGCCCTCGCGCCCGAGGCGAGCGAGGAGGGGGCCCTGTCCGACGAGCGTGCCGTTCTGCGCGCCTCCGAAAAGCTCGGCAGCGCCCTGCAGTCCGCGCTCGACATGTTGTCGGGGAGTGACGCGCCGGCCGCGCGTCTCGCCGGCGCCGAACGGACCCTGACCCGCGTCGCCGGCGACGCTGCCGGCAAGCTCGATGCCGCCCTCGCCGCGCTGGAACGCGCCGCCACCGAGGCCGCCGAGGCCGAGACTGCCGTCGCCAGCGCCACCCGCGCTCTTGCCGCAGACCCCCTGCGCCTGGAGCGCGTCGAGGAACGCCTGTTCGCCCTCCGCGCCGCCGCGCGCAAGCACCGCGTGCCCGCCGACGAGCTTGCTCGCGTCCGCGCCGACCTCGCTGCCAAGCTCGCCGCCATCGATGGTGGCGACGCGCAGCTGGCTGCCCTCCGCACGGCCGCGGACGCCGCTGCATCCGAGTACCAGCGCGCCGCCTCGGCGCTTTCTGCCGCGCGCGCCAAGGCCGCCAAGCAGTTCGACAAGGCCGTGAACGCCGAGCTCGGGCCCCTGCGCCTCGGCAAAGCCGTGTTCCAGACCGCCCTGTCGCCGCTCCCCGACGGCGGCCGCAGCGGACTGGACCGTGTTTGGTTCGAGGTCTGCACCAACCCCGGCCACCCGTTCGGCGCGTTGCACAAGATCGCCTCGGGCGGCGAGCTCGGCCGCTTCCTGCTCGCCATCCGCGTCGTGCTGAGCAAGGGCAAGGACGCGCCGGTACTGATTTTCGATGAGGTCGACCGCGGCATCGGCGGCGCCACCGCCGACGCGGTCGGCGAGCGCCTGGCGCGCCTTGGCGCCAAGGGACAGGTGCTCGTCATCACCCATTCGCCCCAGGTCGCCGCGCGCGCCGGCGCCCACTGGCGCATCGAAAAGTCCGAGCGCGCCGGCACGACCCTGGTCAAGGTCACCGCCCTCGACGATCAAGGCCGCCGCGAGGAAGTCGCGCGCATGTTGTCCGGCGCCTCCGTCACCGACGAGGCGCGCGCCGCCGCCGACCAACTGCTCGCCGCCACCGCCGAGGCGGCCCAGTAGTGGCCAAGGCGCCTCCCGCCGACGTGCGTTCGATCGCCATCGACGCACTCACCGAGCCGCAGGCCAAGAAGGAGCTCGCGGCGCTCGCCCGCGAACTCACCGAGCACGACCGCCGCTACTACCAGCAAGACGCGCCGACCATCTCCGATGAGCAGTACGACGCCCTGCGCCGCCGCAACGAGGCGATCGAGGCGTGCTTCCCCGCCCTGGTGCGCGCGGACTCGCCGTCCAAGCGCGTCGGTGCCCCGGTTGCCTCGGGCTTCAAGAAGGTTGTGCACAGCGCCCCCATGCTCTCCTTGCAGAACGCCTTCAGCGAGGAGGAGGTGCGCGACTTCACCGATCGCATCCGCCGCTTCCTGTCGCTTCCCGAAGGCGAGCCGGTCGCCCTCGTCGCCGAGCCCAAGATCGACGGACTGTCCGCGTCCCTGCGCTACGAGAACGGCAAATACGTCCGGGGCGCCACGCGCGGCGACGGCATCACCGGTGAGGACGTCACCGCCAACATCGCCACCATCGCCGGCGTGCCTAAGACCATCAGAGGCGCACCTGCCGTGCTCGAGGTGCGCGGCGAGGTCTACATGGGTGGCGAGGAGCTGGTCCGCCTCAACGCCGCCCAGGAGAAGGCCGGCAAGCAGCAGTATGCGAATCGCCGCAACGCCGCCGCCGGTTCCTTGCGCCAGATCGACCCCGCCGTCACCGGCAAGCGCCAGCTGAAGTTCTTCGCCTATTCGCCCGGCGAGGTGAGCGCCGTGTCCTGGGACTCGCAGTGGGAGTTCCTGCAGAAGCTGCAGAAGTGGGGCTTCCCCACCAACCCGCTCGCCAAGCGTTGCGCGACCGTCGAGGAAGCACTCGCCCTGCACCGCGACATCGGTGCGGGCCGCAAGGGCCTCGGCTACGACATCGATGGCGTCGTCTACAAGGTCGACCGCCTCGACTGGCAGCAGCGTCTCGGCATGGTCAGCCGCGCCCCGCGCTGGGCGCTCGCCCACAAGTTCGCCGCCGAGCAGGCCGAGACCATCGTCCGCAAGATCGTTGTCTACGTCGGCCGCACCGGCGCCCTCACGCCGCTCGCCCAGGTCGAGCCCGTCCAGGTCGGCGGTGTCACGATCGCGAATATTGGCCTGCACAACGAGGACGTCGTCGCCGAAAAGGACGTGCGCGAGGGCGACACCGTCATCATCCAGCGCGCCGGCGACGTCATCCCGCAGCTCGTGTCGGTTGTGCTGGACAAGCGCAAGCGCGGCGCCCGCAAGTGGCACGTGCCCGAGCGGTGCCCGATCTGCGGATCAGCCGCCGTGCGCGAGGAAGACGAAGCCGTGCGCCGCTGCACCGGCGGCCTCATCTGCTCCGCTCAGGCCGTCGAGCGCCTCATCCACTTCTCCAGCCGCTTGGCTTTTGACATTCGCGGCCTCGGCGACATCCAGATCGCCCAGTTCTGGGAGAACGGCGACATCCAGGAGCCCGCCGACATCTTCACGCTCCCCAAACGCGCCGAGCAGCTCACGCCACCCTTGAGCGAACGCCCCGGCTGGGGCGAGACCAAGATGCGCAACCTGTTCAGCGCCATCAACGCGCGCCGCACCATCGCCCTCGACCGCCTCCTGTACTCGCTCGGCATCCGCCACGTCGGCGAATCCACTGCGCGCCTGTTGGCGATGCACTTCGGTTCGTTGGAAGCCCTGCGCTCCACCCTCGACGCCGCTCGCGACGAGGACAGCGACGCCCGCGCCGCTCTCGACGCCATCGATCAGGTCGGCCCGGTCCTCGCCCAAGCCCTCATCGACTTTTTCCAGGAGCCCGCCAACCGCAAGGTCATCGACGACCTCGTCCAGGTCGTCACGGTCGAAGACTTCGCCAAACCCGTCTCGACGTCGGAAATCTCCGGCAAGACCATCGTCTTCACCGGCACCCTCGAAAAGATGACCCGCGACGAAGCGAAAGCGCGGGCCCAACAACTCGGCGCCAAAGTCGCCGGTTCCGTGTCGAAGAAGACGGACCTGGTGGTCTTGGGCCCCGGCGCCGGCTCCAAAGCCAAGGACGCCGAACGCCTCGGCATCAAGACCATCGACGAAGACGAGTGGCTGAAGCTGGCGGGGAAGTGACGCCCCGGCGGTATGCTTGACGTACAGCGTACAAGGTCTATCTTCGGACCGTGATTCGGAGCTTTCGCGACCGGCGCGCCGAGCGTCTCTTCGCTGGCGCGCGCGTCCGGGAGTTCGGCGGCTTTGAGCGGCAGGCTATCAAGCACCTGCGCTTGCTCGACGCCGCGGATAGCTTGATGGCGCTGCGCGGTCTGCCAAGCAATCGGCTGGAGACGTTGCGCGGCGACCGGCGCGGCCAGCACAGCATCCGCATCAACGACCAATGGCGTATTTTGCTTTGAGTGGCACGAAGATGGCGCGCACAACGTCGAAATCGTCGACTATCACTGAACGCCCGCAACGCGAGGCGATTCATCCCGGCGAGTTCCTAGGCGACGAGCTGGAGGAACTGAAGATGAGCGCTTCCGAACTTGCGCGCGTCATTCGCGTCCCGCCGAATCGCGTGTCGCAAATCCTTGCGGGCAAGCGCGCGATCAGTGCCGACACGGCTCTTCGTCTCGGCCGGTACTTCGGAACGGGGCCAACGCTGTGGCTCAACCTGCAGCAGGCCTACGAACTGGATTTGGCCGAGAAAACAACCGGCCGTGAGCTCACCAAGATTCCGGTGCGGGCGAACGCGGCCGAGTAGCCGGTCGTTGTTTGTTTGGATTGCTTCGCCCGCAGGCTCGCAATGACCGACTAGTCGCGGGTCACGTCGGCAGCTGCAAATCCCCGTTCGCGCTAAGCCCAAAGCTCGGGTTCCACGCGACTTCCCACAGGTGGCCGTCCGGGTCGGCGAAGTAGCCGCAATATCCGCCCCAGTTCGCGTTGGCGGCGGGGCGCATGGCGCGGCCGCCGGCTTTCACGGCGAGCTTCATCACCTCGTCGACTTCTTCCTTGGTGCGCGTGTTGTAGGCGATGGTCACGCCGCGGAAGCCGCCGCCGCTTGGCGGCACGGTGGCGTCCTCGGCCAGCGCGTCGTGGTTGAACAGCGCCAGCCCGATGCCGCCCATCTGGATGAAGACGATGCCTTCCTGGCTTGCCGATGACGGCTTGAAGCCGAGGCCGTCGACGTAGAACTTGCGCGCCTTCTTCAGGTCCGCGACGCCGAGGGTGATGATGGAGATGCGCTGTTCCATGCGTTTCGTCTTCTCCGAGGGCGAATTCAGATGGTTGCGGTGGCGGCCTTGAGCCACGCCGCGGTCTTCTGGTCAACCAGCGGCGTGATCGTGGTGCGCACCCGCGCATGATAGTCGTTGAGCCATGTGCGCTCGTCGGCGGTGAGAAGCGCAGGTTCGATCAGCGCGCGGTCGATGGGCGCCAGCGTCAGCGTCTCGAAGCCGAGGATCTTCTTCTCGCCACCCGCCGGCACCGCCGCGTCGGTGACGACCACCAGGTTCTCGATGCGGATGCCGTAGGCGCCGGTCTTGTAGTAGCCAGGCTCGTTCGAAACGATCATGCCCGGCGCCAGCGCCACCGTCTCCGCGCGCGCCGAGATGCCCTGCGGCCCCTCGTGCACGCCGAGATAGCTGCCGACGCCGTGGCCCGTGCCGTGGTCATAGTCCACACCCGCTTGCCAAAGGGCAGCGCGCGCCAGCACGTCGAGTTGCGGCCCGGACGTCCCTTCGGGGAAGCGCACCATGGCGAGCTGGATGTGGCCCTTGAGCACGCGCGTGAAGCGGTCGCGCATCTCTGCGGTCGGCGTGCCGATCGCCACCGCCCGCGTCACATCCGTCGTGCCATCCAGATACTGCCCGCCCGAATCGACCAGGTACATCGAGTTGCGCTCGAGCGTGCGCTTGGTCTCCGGCATGGCGCGGTAGTGCACGACGGCGCCGTTCGGCCCCGCGCCCGAGATCGTATCGAAGCTCAAGCCACGGAAGTTCTGCCCCTGGGCGCGAAAGCTCGCCAGCTTGTCCGACGCTGCGATTTCATCGATGCCGCCCTTCGGCGCCTCGACCGCGAGCCAGGCAAAGAACTTCGCCAGCGCCGCCCCGTCGCGCACGTGCGCCGCACGCGTGCCGTCGAGCTCGACCTTGTTCTTCTTCGCCTTCGGCATTTGTACCGGGTCGCGCGCCCGCACGATGGTCGCGTTCGCGTCGTTCAGGCGCTCGAACACCCAGGCGTTGGTGGCGCCGGGGTCTGCCTGCACGCGTTTGCCGTCTAGATCGGCAAGACCATCGGCGAATTCAGCGATATCGCTCACACGCACCCCGTTGCCAAGGTGCTCGCGCGTCGCGGGTGCGAGCTTGCGCCCATCCACGAACCAATCGACCGTCGCGTCCGCATGCAGGATGGCGAACGACAACGGTAGCGGCGTATTGGGCACGTCCTTGCCGCGCACGTTCAGGATCCACGCGATCGAGTCCGTCTGCGTCAGCACCGCCGCATCGACGCCGTCTTTGGTCAGCACGGCCGCGATGCGCGCCCGCTTGTCCGCATGGCTCTCGCCGGCGAAGGCGATTGGATGCGGCACGATCGGCGCCAGCGGGGCAGGGGGCTGCCCCGTCCACACCGCGTCGATGGGATTGCTTTGCATCGACACCAACTCCCCACCGGCTTTCGTCGCCGCGTCGCGGTACGGCTCCAGGCGGCGTGCGGGGAAATGCATGGGGTCGTAGCCGAGCTTGCCGCCCTTCGGCAGGTTCACCGCGATCCAGTCGCTCGCCGGCTCCTCGGTGACATGGCGATAGGCGAACAGCGCGCCGTCCACCTGTTCGCGCACCTGCAGGGTGTAGCGCCCATCCACCAGGATGGTCGCCGCACCCTGGGTCACAACGGCAAGGCCCGCCGAGCCAGCGAACCCGGTCAGCCACGTCAGCCGCTGCGAGCCCAGCGCCACGTACTCGCCGAGGTACTCGTCCGAATGCGCGACCAGCATGCCGGCCAGTCCGCGTCGTTCCAGCTCGCGCCGCAATGCGGCCAGGCGCAGGGGCACTTTGCTGCGATCGGCAAGCTCGGTGCGAAAGCGCACCCGCGCCTCCTCGACGTACGCCTTCAGGTCGGCGAGCGACTTCGCGTCGCGCTCGCCCACGGCGATGCGGATCGCTTCTTCGGTGAAATCGGGCCCGACGCCCGGATCGGGCGCGGCGGCGATGCCGTCGAGCGCCGCGCGCACCGCGGGGTCGGCCATTGAGCCCTTGCGAACGGTATCCATGCCGCGAGTATATGCGCTCAGAGGCGGCGCGGAACAACTAGGCGGAGGCAGCTATGTCGTGGGTTTGGCTAGGAATTGCGGGCGTCTTGGAGATCGCCTGGGCGGTCGGTCTCAAGCATCCCGACGCCATGACGCGGCCTTTCATCGCCGGCGCCATCTCCGCCGGCGCGATCGCCAGCCTGGTGTTCCTGTGGTTGGCGGTGAAGACCATCCCGCTCGGCACCGCGTACACCATCTGGGGCGGCATCGGCACGCTGGGCACGGTGGCGCTGGGCATCCTGCTCTACGGCGAGTCGACGTCCCCCGCTCGCCTCGCCTTTGTCGGCCTGATCCTCATCGGCATCGTCGGTTTGTATTGGGTGACCGAATGAGTCTGCTCATCAACATCGACGTCCCCGACCTCGCCGCCGCCGAGCGTTTCTATTCGGCCGCGCTCGGGCTACGTCCCGGCCGCCGCATCGGCGACGACGCGCTGGAGATGCTCGGCGCCGACGTGCCGATCTTCTTGTTGCAGCGCGAGGAGGGCAGCGAGCCCTTTGCCCACGCCCCCTCCGTGCGCACGTTCGGCCCGCACTGGACTCCGGTACACCTCGACTTCTCGGTCCCCGACATCAAGTCGGCAGCGCGCACGGCCGAGGCGGCGGGCGCCCGCCGCGAAGGCCACATCACCGACCACGCCTGGGGCAAGCTCGCCCTGATGCGCGACCCCTTCGGCAACGGCTTCTGCCTGATTGAGTTTGCCGACCTCGGCTACGACGCGCCGGATTGAGAATGAGAGCCCTCCCCCTGAAAGGGGGAGGGGGGACTCACGCTTTCGCGACGAACGAGTCGATGACCTTCTTGGTCCCCGCCTTGTCGAAGGCGATCTCCAATCGGTTGCCGTCCACCAGGCGCACGCGGCCGTAGCCGAACTTCTGGTGGAACACCCGCTCGCCGATGCGGAACTCGGCGCTGTTCTCGCGCCGCGCCGGCGCGACCTGCTGCACCGGCACCACGCGCCCGTCGATCACCAGCCCGCCTGACGTCACACCGGAGCGTGGGCTGTACGAGCCCGGCGTGCGCACGCTGCCTGTACGCGCCTGCCGCCAGCTTCCCGCCGGCGGCCGGTTTGCCGGTACGTCAAACGCCGGTGAGTCCTCGTCCGCGCCAGCCGTGCCGCGGCCGCGGTAGAGGCCCGGCGCCGACTGGATCTCGATGTGCTCCTTGGGCAGCTCGTCGATGAAGCGCGACGGCAGGGTCGAGCGCCACTGGTTGTAGACGCGCCGACTCGCCGCGAACGTGATCGAAAGCCGCTTCCGGGCGCGCGTGATCGCCACATGGGCGAGCCGCCGCTCTTCTTCGAGCCCGTTCTCGCCGCTCTGCTCGAGGGCGCGCGGGTGCGGCAGCAGCTCTTCCTCCCAGCCGGGCAGGTAGACGATGTCGAACTCCAGCCCCTTGGCGCCGTGCAGCGTCATGAGGCTAACCTTCTCCTCGTTGGTGATCTCCTCGTTCTCCATCACCAGGGAGACGTGCTCGAGGAACTGCCCGAGGTTCTCGAAATTCTCGACCGCGCCCACGAGCTCCTTGAGGTTCTCGAGCCGCCCCGGCGCGTCCGGCGATTTGTCCTTCTGCAACATGTCCGTGTAGCCGGACTCGTCCAGAACGATGCCGACCACATCGGCATGCGGCAGTTCCGTCAGTTGCCGGCGCCACCGCTCGATCGAATCGAGCAGGTCCTTCAGCGCCCGCCGCGCCTGCGGCTTGATCTCATCGGTGGTGACCAGCTCCGCCGCCGCTGCCGTCAGCGAGATCGACTTCGCCCGCCCGACCCGGTGCAGCGCCTGCTCCGTTGCCTCGCCGATGCCGCGCCGCGGCACGTTGAGGATGCGCTCGAACGCCAGGTCGTCGTCCGGCTGCGCGATGACCCGCAGGTAGGCGATCGTGTCGCGCACTTCCCGATGCTCGTAGAACCGCAGGCCGCCGATCACGCGATACGGCAGACCCAGCGTCAGCAGCCGCTCCTCGAACTCGCGCGTCTGGAAGCTCGCGCGCACCAGGATCGCGTACGCCCCCAGCTTCTCGCCGCCGCGATGGGTCGACTCGATCTCCTCGCAGACGAGGCGCGCTTCTTCCTCGGCGTCCCACGCGCCGCGCACCAGCACCTTCTCGCCGGCCGGCTTGTCGGTCCACAGAGTCTTGCCGAGGCGCCCCTGGTTCTTGGCGATCAGTCCCGAAGCGGCCGCCAGGATGCTCGGCGTCGAGCGATAGTTCTGCTCCAGGCGCACGATGCGCGCGCCGGGGAAGTCTTTCTCGAAGCGCAGGATGTTGCCGACCTCGGCGCCGCGCCACGAGTAGATCGACTGGTCGTCGTCGCCGACGCAGCACAGGTTCTTGTGCACCTGCGCCAGCAGCCGCAGCCACAAGTACTGCCCGACGTTGGTGTCCTGGTACTCGTCGACCAGGATGTAGCGGAAGCGCTGCTGCCAGCGCGCCGCCACGTCCTTGTTGGTCTGCAGCAGGATCAGGATGTGCAGCAGCAGGTCGCCGAAATCGGCGGCGTTCAGTTGCTTCAGGCGCTCCTGGTATAGCCGGTACAGCCCCTGGCCCTTGCCCTGGGCGTAGTCGCCATGCTGGTCGCCGACCTTGTCGGGGGTCAGTCCGCGGTCCTTCCAGTCGTTGATGACGCCGGCCAGCATGCGCGCCGGCCAGCGCTTCTCGTCGATGCCCGCCGCCTGGATCAACTGCTTCAGCAGTCGCACCTGGTCGTCCTGGTCGAGGATGGTGAAGTTCTGCTTCAGCCCGACCAGCTCGGCGTGCTGGCGCAGCATGCGCGCGCCAATCGAATGGAACGTGCCGATCCACATGCCCTCGACGGGCCGCTGGATCAGCTCCTCGACGCGGTGCTTCATCTCGCGCGCCGCTTTGTTGGTGAAGGTCACCGCCAGGATCTCGCCCGGCTGCGCCCGCCCTTGGAACAACAGGTGGGCGAGGCGCGTGGTAAGCACACGCGTCTTGCCGGTGCCGGCGCCCGCCAGCACCAGCACAGGGCCTTCCGTCGTCTCCACCGCCTCGCGCTGGGCAGCGTTCAGCTTTCCCAGGTAGGGTGGGGGCGAGGACGGAACGTCGGGCCGAAGGGCGGTACCCTCGGGCTCGGCTTCCGCAAGCTCGAACGGATCAGACGGTGGGGCAGGAACCATCTTTGCCCTATATAGCATTCACGTCGGCGATCTTCAGGTCACCAAAACCGCGCACGTCATCCTGAGCTTGTCGGGGGAGGAGGCGGCCGCGACGTATCCCTCTCCTGTTTCGACAAGCTCAGCATGAGGTCCGGGTAGGCACGCCACATGGAAATCGTGAACTTCACGCCGGTGCCCGCCGCAATCGGCGGCGCCCTCATCGGTCTCGCCGGCGCGATGCTGCTCCTGCTCAACGGCCGCATCGCCGGCGTCGCCGGCATCCTTTCGCGCCTGTTGCCGCCGCAATCCGGCGACGCCGCCTGGCGCCTGTACTTCCTCGGCGGCCTTATCGTCGGCGCGGTCTTCTGGCGCCTGGCCTCCGGGCAGACCGCGGCCGACATCGTCTTCGAAGCGACCTGGCCGATCCTCATCCTCGGTGGTCTGCTCGTCGGCGCCGGCACGCGCATCGGCAACGGCTGCACCTCCGGCCACGGCGTCTGCGGCATCGGCCGGCTGTCGCCGCGCTCCCTCGTCGCGACGCTGACCTTCATGGTCACCGGAATGATCACCGTCTACGTCACCCGCCACCTAGTGGGAGGCTGACGTGCGCAACCTCGTAGCCGCCCTCAGCGGCATCCTCTTCGGCGTCGGCCTCGGCATCTCGCAGATGGTCAACCCGACTAAGGTGCTCAACTTCCTCGACCTGTTCGGCACCTGGGACCCGAGCCTCCTGTTCGTCATGGGCGTCGCGGTGGTCGTCTACTTCCTCGCCTGGCGCATCGCGCTGGCGCGCAAGGTCCCGCTGTTCGACACGCAGTTCCATTTGCCGGCGCGCGGCGAACTGTGGGACGGCCGCCTGTTCGGTGGCGCCGCCGTGTTCGGCATCGGCTGGGGCCTCGTCGGCTTCTGCCCCGGCCCGGCCATCGCCTCGCTCGCCTATCTCCTGCCGCAGTCTCTGGTGTTCGTGCTCGCCATGGTCGCCGGCTCGTACGCCGCCGGCCTGTCGCGCCCCGGCCGTCGTGCCTTGGAAGAGTTCGAGACACAAGTTCCGTAGGGGGGAGCCGCCTTGACTTCCATAATGCAAGTATGTACTTGCATTATCATGACCAGTCTGGCAGCCGCCCCTAAGAAAACGCCGCGCGACGCCGCCGCGACGCGTGCCCGCGTCTTGCAGGCCGCGGTCGACGTGTTCGCCGACGCCGGCTACGCCGCGACCACCACCCGCGCCATTGCCGAGCGCGCGGGCGTCAACGAGGTCACGCTGTTCCGGCACTTCGGCTCCAAGGCCGACCTGCTCGTCGAGGCGATGGCGAGCTCGGTCGGCAAGTTCATGCCGGATGCGATCCGATTCACCGGCGACCTCGAGGAAGACCTCGTGCGCCTGGTGCGCGGCTATCAGGAATTCGCCCGCACCAGCGCGCGCTTCATTGCCACCGTGCTGAGCGACGTGCCGCGCTTCCCCGAGCTCAAGTCTGCCGCCGACGTGCCACGCAAGTTCCTCGCTGCCGCGGCTGCGGTCATCGTCCAGCATCAGCAAGCCGGCACGTTGCAGCGCGCGCATCCCCTTGCGATCGCCGCGCCGCTGCTCGCGCCGCTCCTCTTGCTCGCCATCGCGCGGCAGGTCGCGCCCGAAATCGCCGCTGTCGAGATCGATCCGGTCGAACACGTTCGCCGTTTTCTCCATGGCAACGCGGCGAATCCGCCGCCCCAGACCAAGATCAAGGCCAAGCGCCCAAAAGGCGACACGCACAAGTAGGCGTAGTTCCGAGTGGTTCCGCTCCCCTAGTGGAGGAACGCAGATGGACTGGATTTCGCAGAGCTGGGCTTGGGTGCGCGCCGCCGCCGTCGCGGCGCTCGCCTTGTTCGCGGCGGACGAGCCTTCGCACACCGCCTTCGCCGGCTACGTCGAGGCCGAATACACCCGCATCGCCGCGCCCGCTGCCGGCACCATCGCCGCACTCGCCGTCGCGCGCGGCGACGTCGTCCCCGCCGGTGCGCTGCTCGCCCAACTCGATGCAACCCAGGAGCTCGCCGTGGTCGCCGAGGCGCGTGCCCGTCTCGCCCAGGCCCAGGCCCAGCTCGCCGACCTCGGCAAGGGCCGCCGCACGCCCGAGATCGAGGCGCTGCAAGCGCAACGCAATCAGGCCGAAGCGGCCTTCAAGCTCAGCGAGGCCGAGTTCCGCCGCCAGTCGCAACTGGCCGCCGGCGGCATCGTCGCCATCGGCCGCCTCGATGAGACCCGCGCCGCCTACGACCGCGACCGCGCCCGCATTGCCGAGCTCGACGCGCAGATCGAAGGCGCCCAGCTCGGCGGCCGCGACGACCTCGTGCGCGCCGCCCAGGCGCTCGTCAACGCGCTGCGTGCATCCCAGGAGCAGGCCGAGTACCGCCTCGCCCAACGCACCCTGACCGCGCCCACCGACGCGCGCGTCATCGACACGCTCTACGCTCTCGGCGAATTCGTCCCCGCCGCCGCACCTATCGTCACGCTACTGCCGGCGGGCAAGGTGAAGCTGCGCTTCTTCGTGCCCGAGCCGGCCATGAGCAGCCTGCGCATCGGCCAGTCCGTCGCGGTCGCCTGCGACGGCTGCGCCGCCGGCCTCACCGCGCGCATCTCGTTCATCGCCACCCAGGCCGAATTCACGCCGCCCGTCCTCTTCAGCCGCGACAACCGCGCCAAGCTGGTGTTCCTGGTCGAGGCCACGCCGGAGCAAACGTCTTCAATGGGTGTGGGCGGCCTGCATCCGGGCTTGCCCATCGAAGTAGAGCTGCCATGAGCGCCGATGCCGCCATCGCCGTGCGCGGCCTCAACAAGAGCATCGGCGCGCTGCACGCCGTGCGCGACGTCTCCATCGAAGTGCGCCGCGGTCAGATCTGCGGCTTCCTCGGCCCGAACGGCAGCGGCAAGACCACCACCATCCGCCTGTTGTGCGGCCTGCTCACGCCCGACTCCGGCGACGGCCACTGTCTCGGCTTCGACATCCTGCGCCAGTCGGCCGCCATCAAACGCGAGGTCGGCTACATGACCCAGCGCTTCAGCTTCTACGAAGACCTCAGCATCCGCGAGAACCTGCGCTTTGTGGCGCGCATGTACGGCGTGCCGCGCCCCAATCGCGTGGTGAATGAAGCGCTCGAGCGCCTCGGCCTCACCAAGCGCCAGAAGCAGCTCGCCGGAACTCTGTCCGGCGGCTGGAAGCAGCGCATGGCGCTCGCCGCCTGCATCCTGCACCAGCCGCAACTGTTGCTGCTCGACGAGCCCACCGCCGGCGTCGACCCGAAAGCGCGCCGCGAGTTCTGGGACCAGATTCATTTGCTGGCCGGCGAGGGGCTCACCGTCCTCGTCAGCACCCACTACATGGACGAAGCCGAGCGCTGCAACACCATCGCCTACCTCGACACCGGCCGCCTGCTGGCGTTCGGCTCGGTCGCCGACATCATCCACACGTCGGGCCTCACCACTTGGCACGTCGACGCGCCCGACCCCATCGCCCTCGCCACCGAGCTGCGCCGCCAACCCGGCATCGCCATGGTCGCCGCCTTCGGCAACACCCTGCACGTCAGCGGCCCCGACGCTGCCGCTCTCAACGCCGCCCTCGCGCCCTACCGCCGCGACTCGTCGCTGCGCTGGACCGAGTCCAACCCGAGCCTCGAAGACGCCTTTATCTCCCTGATGGAGCGCAACCGCGCCACCGGATCGGTCGCTGCATGATGTTTGTTCCGTCATTGCGAGCGCAGCGAAGCAATCCAGGGGTGCCGCGCCACTCTGGATTGCTTCGTCGCTCCGCTCCTCGCAATGACGTGGTGGGGAAGGGAGTCGTCGGTGAATAGGTCCACCTTCCTGAAACGCTTCACCGCGATCCTGGCGAAGGAATTCGTCCAGATGCGCCGCGACCGCCTGACGTTCGCCATGATGATCGGCGTGCCGATCATGCAACTCATCCTGTTCGGCTACGCCATCAACTCCGACCCGCGCGCGCTGCCCACGGCCGTCGTCGCCGCCGAGGCGACGCCCTTCAGCCGCTCGCTGGTCGCGTCCCTCGAGCACTCCGGCTACTTCCGCATCGACCCCACCGCCTACACGGCGAGCCAAGCGCGCGAGAAACTCGCCCGCGGCGAACTGATGTTCATCGTCACCATCCCGTCCGATTTCACCCGCACGCTGGAACGCGGCGAGCGCCCTGCGCTGCTGGTGGAGGCCGACGCCACCGACCCCGGCGCCACCGGCGGCGCCCTCGCCGCCGTGGTGCAGGCGGCCAACACTGCGCTCGCCCACGACCTCACCGGCCCGCTCGCGCGCCTGGCACCAGGGCAGGACCCCTTCGAAGTGCGCGTCCACCGCCTCTACAACCCGGAAGGCGTCACCCAGTACAACATCGTGCCCGGCCTCATCGGCCTCATCCTCACCATGACCATGGTGATGATGACGTCGCTGGCCATGACGCGCGAACGCGAGCGCGGCACCTTCGAGAACCTGCTCGCCATGCCGGTGCGCCCCATGGAAGTGATGTTCGGCAAGATCGTGCCGTACATCTTCGTCGGTCTGGTGCAGGTCGCCGTGATCCTGGTGGTCGGCCGCTACCTGTTCGGCGTGCCTCTGGTCGGCAGCCTGACGATGCTGTCCGGCATCCTGGTGATCTTCATCGCCGCCAACCTCACCATTGGCTTCACGTTCTCGACCATCGCCAAGAACCAGCTGCAGGCGATGCAGATGACGTTCTTCTTCTTCCTGCCGTCGATCCTCTTGTCGGGATTCATGTTCCCGTTCCGCGGCATGCCCGGCTGGGCCCAAGCCATCGGCGAGATCTTCCCGCTCACGCACTTCCTCCGGATCGTCCGCGGCGTGATGCTCAAGGGCTCGACCTGGGCCGAGGTCCAACCCGAAGTCTGGCCGCTGCTCGCCTTCATGGGCGTCGCCATGATGGTGGCGATGGCGCGGTACCGGCGGACGCTGGACTAGTGCCGCCGCCCTCCCTCAAGGTCTCGCAGCCCGGCGCCCACGAGCCGTCTCGACGCCGAGACTCCCGGTGCGGCAACGCGCGGGGAGTTTGCGTCGGCTTCAACTTTCCGGGGACGTGGGGTGATCGGCCGCCCGGACTCGCCTTCGACGCCCGTCGAACTGCAGCGACGCGCTGCGGGGGCGACGCGCCGGCGCCGATCACGCGATGGGCGCACGCGCCTGCACGCCGGGTGCGCCACCCCTCCCCAAAGCCGACCCCCGGCCCTATATAGGCGCTATTCGATTCGCCAGAGGCGGTCCGGGGCGCGGGCTGGTTCTGGCCGCGAGTGGAGAGAGGTCCACGAGCCACATGCAAGTCCGTCAGCCCACCCAAATCGTCACCGCCATGGCCACCCAAGAAGGGGCGGGCGTCACGGTGCATCGCGCCCTCGGCACGCCGCTGCTGCCGGACATCGATCCGTTCCTGATGCTCGACGAGTTCAAGAACGACGATCCCAAGCGCTACATGGCCGGCTTCCCCGACCATCCGCATCGCGGCATGGAGACGGTGACCTACATGCTCGCCGGCGCCATGCGCCACCACGACAACCAGGGCAACGAAGGTCGCCTGCGTCCGGGTGACGTGCAATGGATGACCGCCGGCCGCGGCATCATCCACTCGGAAATGCCCGAACAGGAAAAAGGCCTCATGTGGGGCTTCCAGCTCTGGGTCAACTTGCCCGCCAAGGACAAGATGACCAAGCCGCGCTACCAGGAGATCAAGGCGACGGACATCCCCGAGGTGTCGCGCGCGGATGGCCTGCGCGCCAAGATCATCGCCGGCAGCCTCGACGGCACCGCCGGTCCGATCTCCGGCATCGCCACCGATCCGACCTACTTCGACGTCGCGCTGCCCAAGGCCGTCACCTTCGAGCACCCGTTGCCGGCGCCGCAGCAAGGCTTTCTGTACATGTTCGAAGGCAAGGCCAACGTCGGCGCTGGACCGACCGCGCGCCTGGTTCCGCGCGGCAGCCTGGCCGTGCTGGGGCCCGGCGACACGGTCCGCGTATCCGCCGACGCCGGCGCCGATGCCCGCTTCCTACTCATCGCCGGGAGTCCGCTCAACGAGCCGGTGGTCAAGTACGGCCCGTTCGTCATGAACACCCGCGAGCAGATTTACGAGGCCATCGAGGACTTCCAGTCCGGCCGGTTCTGAGCCTTCGGCCTGCTCAGGTTGCGTCCCAGACGTGCCCGCAACGGGCGGCCCGAGCGCGTCTCTTCCCTTGTCTCATCATTGCCACACAGCCCTCGGTAAGCCACAAGTCCGCCCGTCTCTCGTTGCGGCGTAGCGCCTCATTTTTATCATCGCGCGTGCGGCTGAAAGCGCCGCCGCCTTGGGGAGGGGTGCGATGTGGGGGAAGAAAGCAAGGATCGCCGCACTGGCGGTCACGACGTTCGCGCTGAGTGCGTGTTCAGCAAACTATGGGTCCATCTTTCGGACCTTCGACACCAACAACGGCCAAAGCATCGCGTTCGACGCGAACCAAAGGGCCGTCATCGCATTCCGTACGATCGATAACCGAGTCGCTTTCTGCGCTGAACCCAGTCCAGACGCGATGGGCGCATTGAGTACGTCGATTAGCGCCGCGCTGAAGTTGATCGTGCAGGATCCAAACAACCAGGTGGCTGGCCAACTGGCCAATTCTCTGGCGACCCAAACGTCAGAGGCGATTAGCCGGCGCACCGCGACCATACAGATGATGCGCGACGGCCTGTACAGAGCGTGCGAGGCGCACGCGGGGAGTGCGCTTACGATCGAAGAATACGCGGCGCAGATTCAGCGGTACCAGAACGTCATCTTGGCGCTGGCCACGATGGAGATGCTCGTGGACGCTACACGCCCGCCACGTATCGCAGGTACGGTGGGCGGCGGCGCAACTTCCACTACTGTCAACGGTGCGCAGGAGCAGGCCGGTCAAGCCAATGCCACGGCCGGTGCGGCGATGACGCAAGTCGTGGCAACACCCGCGACAGCCCCCGTAGCTGGGGGGGGCGCGCGCCGAGGCCACGCCGCCGGGAGCGACAAGCGGCGCAATCCAGACTGTTGCACTTTGGACCCGGCCGGACGACGAGACCATGACTGTGCTGACGCGGACCGCCTTGCTCTTGGTTGAGCAGGTTTTCGCTGCTGACGCCGCCGTGCAGGAAAGTTCGTGCATTCGAACGCATCTCGCCATTTGGCGCGAGGCCCGAAAGAGCGGGCAAATGACGGTGTCGCAGCCGACCATCCCATGCGGCCCGCAAATCGAGGGCGGTACGCGCACTCAGTTGGTGCAGCAATTCGCAGCGGCAACCCCGCCGCAGCGCGTGCAGTCTGGGGCCGCGCTGGTCCTTGCAGAGAACGAATCACGTCGTGTCTTGTTGTCGGCGCAGGACACAACGTTCGTAGTCCGCATCGCCCAAGCTGGCCGATATTGGGTTTACGCAAATGGCACCGGGGAAATCGACCCGGTGGCGGTTTTGCGCAAGGACGGCACCGTTGTCGCCGACGATGATGATGGTGGCGCCGGCTTGAACGCGCGGATTGAGGTCGACCTTCAGCCGGGCGACTATCAGCTTGCTGTTCGAGACTTCGACCGCGCCGAAGGCGAAGTCACCGTCGGGGTTACCCGCGTCGGACCGGTGACCACGAATAGCCCCGCACCTCCCGCGCGGCTCTAAAGCAGTCGATATTGGGGCCGCCGGCGGTCGCCGGCGGCCCCGCCCGTGCGACGAGGCGCTGGCTCGAGGCCCGTCGCGAACCTCCGGTCCGCGACGAAGCTCTCGTCGCTCCGAGGTGATCCGGCGTGGGGCCGGCCGAAGTGTGCTATTTCATCACTTCGGCGCCCCATTTCGTGACGCGCCGCCGTCATATGGCCCCATTCTCCAGCCACGGTCGACACCGACGCCGAATCCACCCCAAGGACCCTGAGTGACCCGAGTCCTGATCGGGATTGCCATCGCGCTCGTCGTCCTCGTCGGCGGGGCGCTGGCCGCCCCCAGCTTCGTCGATTGGAATCGCTACCGGGACGACATCGCCGCGCGCGTCGAGGCGGCCGTCGGCCGGCAGGTGATCATCGGCGGCGACATCGACTTCACCTTGCTGCCCTCGCCGGCGTTCTCGGTGCGCGACGTGCACATCGCCAACAGCGCGAGCGCCGCCACGGCGAGCCTGGTCTCGCTCGGCTCCCTCGACATCCGCGTTGCCTTCGCGCCGCTGCTGCGCGGCAGCGTCGAGGTGCGCACCGTCGTCCTGCAGGAACCGGCGTTCGAGCTCGAGATTCTCGCCGACGGCACCCCCAACTGGTCGATGCGCGCCGGCACGACGCGCGCCGACGTTGGCGTCGGTGCTGGGCTGCCGAGCGCCGAAGGCGCGCAAGCGCGCGGGGGCGCGCTCACCGCGCGACGCGGCGTGCAGATCGACAATCTGCAGATTCACAACGGCACCATCACCTTCCGCGATGCGCGCCGCGGCATCGTCGAGCGCCTGCAGGGCGTCGACGCCGACATCTCGGCGCGCACCCAGGCGGGGCCGTACCTGGCCGAAGGTGGCTTCACCTATCGCGGCCTGCCGGTCCGCTTCGGCTTCAACAGCGCGGCGGTGACGCTCGGCCGGCCCATTGGCCTGCGCGCCGACTTCACCCTGGTGCCCGACGGCGACAAGCTCGAGTTCCGGGGTGCCCTCAGTGAGACGACTGCCGACGGCGCCCTCACCGGCACGCTCACCTTCGAGGGCAAGAATTTTGCGACGTTGGTCGAGCGGGTCGCGCGCGCCTTCGAGAGCGCCCCTCCCGCGCTCGCCGCCATCCCGGCTGCCGCCCGCATCAGCGCCCAGACCACGCTCAAGCTGACCGAGCTCGCCTTCAACGACATCGACGCGCGCATCGGCGACCTCGCGGCCAAAGGCGCCGTCAACATTGCCCTCACCGCGAGGCCGCGCCTCGACGCCACCATGGCGATGGGCCAGCTCGATCTCGACGCGCTCCTGGCACGCGCACGTCCGGCCGTCGCCCCGACTGGGCCTGCGACGTTCCGCATGCCCGGCATGCACGGCACGTTCAGCCTGACCGTCGAGGCGACGACCTATCGCCAGCGCCTGGTGCGCAACCTGGACCTGGCGGCGTCGCTGAACGACGGCATCCTCACCGTGTCCCGCGCCAAGGCGCAGCTGCCCGGCGTCACCGAGGTCGATGCCAAGGGACAGGTCATCGCCGCCAACGGCCTGCCCCAGTTCGATGGTGAGACGACTCTGCGCAGTGACAACCTGCGTGATCTGCTCACCTGGCTGCGCGTGGATGTCGGCGCCGTGCCGGCCGATCGGCTGCGCACGCTCGCCCTCCAGGGCCGCGTGCGCCTGCGTCCCGACGTCGTGCAGGCCTATGGCTTCGACGCCCGCCTCGACGCCACCAACGCCAAGGGCGCCGCCGCCTACGCCTTCCGCGCCCGCCCGGCGTTCAGCCTCGACCTCGACGTAGATCGCTTCGACGCCGACGCGTACCTGCGCACCGTCCTGCGCGACCACCCGTGGTCCTGGTCCACCCTGGACCGCTTCGACACCGACGTACGCCTGCGCATCGGCGAGGTCACCGCGCGCGAGCAACCCATCCGCGGCATCGTCGTCGATGCGGGGCTAGTCGCCGGGGTGCTCACCATGCGCGAGCTGAGCGTCGTCGACGCGGCCGGGGCGCGCGGCACCCTCGCCGGCATCGCCCAGGGCTTCTCCGACCGGCCCGTCGCCACCGGTACCGTCAACATCGCTGCCGAGTCCGCCGCCGGGCTGGCACGCATGTTCGACCTCGATTTCATTGCCGCGCCCGAGCGCCTAGGCGCGTTCACCTTCAACGCCAGCCTGGACGGCGACCGCGACAAGCTCACGGTGGACGCCGGCGCCCTCGTCGCCGGCACCGACATCCGCCTGCAGGGCAATATTCGGTCCCTTGGGCGCTCGCTCGGCCAGGACCCGATCGTCGACCTCGCCATCGAGGCGCGGAATCCGAGCCTCGCGGCGCTGCTGCAGACCCTCGGCATCGGGGGCGGCGCGGCCGCCGCGGCGCCACCGACGCCGGTTCACATCGGCACTACCGTCAGCGGGGCTCTCGCCAACCTCACTGTGCTCGGCTCCGGCACCATCGCCGCCGGCGAGGTGCGCGCCGCCGGCACCCTCGCGCTCGCCGACGCGCTCGCCTACCGCCTGCAGGTGACCGCCAGCCACCCCGACGCCTCGGCCTACTTCGCCAGCCTGGGCTTGCGCTACCGCCCGTCGGGCGCGCTTGGGCCCGCCTCGCTGCGCGCCGGCATCGAAGGCACCCGCCACACCCTCGCCGTCGCGTTGCAGCAGGCTGCGGTGGGCGAAGTGCAACTGAGCGGCACGTTCTCCGCCGACCGCAGCGGACCGCGGCCGCGCTACCTCGCCAACCTCAAGGCGGACGTGCTGCCCCTCGATCGCTTCCTGCCGGCCGGCGCCGCCAGCGCCCCGCGCCGCGATTGGTCCAGCAAACCGCTGCCGCTCGCCTTCCTGCGCGCCGCCGACTTCGAATTCGAGCTCGCGGTCGCCGACCTCGCCTGGCGCGACGCTCGTTTCCGCGATGCCCTCGTCGTGGCGCGTGCCGCCGATGCGCGCCTGGTGCTGTCACCGGCCCGCGCCCGCGTCTTCGGCGGCGAGGTCGACCTCAGCGCCACCGTCACTGCCACCGACATGGCCGCCCTCGAGGTCGACCTGTCTCTCAAGGACCTCGATCTCGCCCAGGCGCCGAAGCTGCCCTGGGCCGTGGTGCCGGCCGCCGGCCGCCTGACCGCCACCATCGACGTCGCCGCCATCGGCGCCACCGAGTACGAGCTGGTATCGACCTTGCGCGGCAGCGGCACGTTCCACGCGAGCGACGGCGTGCTGCGCGGCCTCGACTTCAGCCGTTCCGGCCAGGAGCTCGACCGCCTCAAGGACGTCGCCGAGCTGCCCGAGATGCTGCAGCGCCTGACCAGCCAAGGCGAGACCGGCTTCCGCGCGATCGACGCGGTGGTGCGCGGCACCGACGGTGTCATCGCGGTGGACTCTCTGACCGCTCGGCTCGAAGGCGCCGCCATCGCTGGCGGCGGCACCATCGACCTGCCGCGCCGCCGCACCGCGATCGAATTGTCGGTAGCCCTCACGGCCCACGCCGACGCGCCGCCGTTCGCCCTCGATCTGTCCGGTCCGTGGGACGCCCCGCGCCGCCTGGCGCGCAGCCGCGAGCTGCAGGGTTTCGTGTCGCGCCGCCTCGCCGCGGCCGAGCCGGTCATGCCGAACCCGACGGCGGCGCCCCCCGCACCGGCTCCGGCTCCCGCGCCGACCATCGCGCCACCGGTCGTGGAGCCTGTTGCGCCGCCAGCGCCCGCTCCGGCGCCCGCTGCGGTGCAACCCGCGCCCATGCCCGCCGAGGTTCCGTTCGAGGAACGCATGCGCGGCATCCTCGAGGGTCTGGGACGGCCTACTCCGTAGCGCGCGCCAGCACGTAGACGCGGATCGCGCTGGAGAGATTCCCCGCGCGCCCGCCGTCGATCTCGCCGATCAGCGCGTTGATCGACTTGGCCTCGCGCGCCGCGATTGCCGCCAGCGCCGTCCAGAACGCGTCCTCCAGGGACACGCTGGTGCGGTGCCCCGCTAACACCACCGAGCGCTTGGTGACGCGCGCCGCAGAGTCGCCAGGGGAGGCGCTGGGCGTCTTCAGCCGCCCAGGTCCTTTGGCGGCTGGATCATGTCCGCGGGCCGCACCCATCGGTCGAACTCCTCGGCGCTGACGTGTCCTGACGCGAGCGCGGCGGCGCGCAGGGTCGTGCCCTCCGCGTGCGCCTTCTTGGCGATGGCCGCCGCCTTGTCGTAGCCGATGTGCGGTGCCAGCGCCGTCACCAGCATCAGCGACCGTTCCATCAGCTCGCGGATGCGGGGCCCGTTCGGCTCGATGCCCACCACGCAATGATCGGCAAAGCTGCGCGCCGCGTCGGTCAGCAGCCGCATCGAGCCGAGCACGTTGTGGATGATCACCGGCTTGAACACGTTGAGCTGCAGGTGCCCATTGGCGCCGGCGAACGTCACCGCCGTGTGGTTGCCCATCACCTGCACCGCTACCTGCGTCAGCGCCTCGGCCTGGGTCGGGTTGACCTTGCCCGGCATGATGGACGAGCCCGGCTCGTTCTCCGGCAGGTTGAGCTCGCCCAATCCCGCGCGCGGGCCGGAGCCCAGCAGGCGCACGTCGCTGGCGATCTTGAAGAGGCTCACCGCCACCGTGTTGAGCGCGCCCGACAGCTCGACCATCGCGTCATGGGCACCCAGGCCCTCGAACTTGTTCGCCGCCGGATAGAACGGCAGCTCCGTCAGCAGGGCGATCTCGGTCGCCATGAGCTGGTCGAACCCGGCCGGCGCGTTGAGGCCGGTACCCACCGCCGTGCCGCCTTGGGGCAGGGCATAGAGGCGGGGCAGGGTGGCGCGCAGGCGGTCGATGCCGAGCTCGACCTGGCGCGCGAAGGCGGAAAATTCCTGCCCGAGCGTCATCGGCGTCGCATCCTGCAGGTGCGTCCGGCCGATCTTCAGCACGTCGCTCCACGCGCCGGCCTTCGCCGCCAGCGCGCGCTGCAGGTGCCGCAGCGCCGGCACCAGCTCGTTTTCCAGCGCCAGCACGCCCGCCACATGCATGGCGCTGGGGAAGGTGTCGTTGGACGATTGGCCGAGGTTGACGTGGTCGTTGGGGTGGACTGGCTTCTTGGCGCCGCGCGCCCCCCCCAGCATCTCGTTGGCGCGATTCGCCAGCACCTCGTTGACGTTCATGTTGCTCTGGGTGCCCGAGCCGGTCTGCCACACCACCAGCGGAAACTCCTGGTCGTGCTTGCCGGCCAGCACTTCGTCGGCGGCAGCAGTGATGGCGGTGGCGAGCTTCGCGTCCAGGCCGCCCAGCACCTGGTTCACGGTCGCCGCGGCCTTCTTAAGGAGCGCCAGGGCGCGCACGACGGGCAGCGGCATACGCTCGCCGCCAATGCGGAAGTATTCGAGCGAGCGTTGAGTCTGCGCGCCCCACAGGCGCTCGGTCGGCACCGCGATCGGGCCGAACGAGTCGGTCTCCAGGCGCGTGCCTGGCCGCGCAACGTTGGGGGAGGGTTCAGACGCCACGAAGGAGACGAGTATTAGCCGCGGCGGAAGCTGTCCAGCTTCACCACTTTGGGCTCGTCGGGGTTGTCGTCGGCGGGTTTCGGTTCCTCGGCGGGCGGCGGCGCCGGCTCCACTGCTGCCGGCTTGAACTGCAGGCCGAAATCGATGCTGGGATCGACGAACCCGGACACCGCCGTGAACGGAATGAGCAGGCGTTCGGTCTTGCCGGAGAAGCTCAACGATACCGAGAACGTGTCGTCATCGACCGCGAGGTCCCAGTACTGGTGCTGCAGGACCAGCGTGATCTCCTCGGGGAACCGCGCGCGCAGGTACGGCGGCAACTCGAGGCGGCCTTCGCCGGTGCGGCACGTGATGTAGAAGTGGTGGTCGCCGGGCAGGCCGTCGCGCGCCACCTTGCGCAGCGCCTCGCGCACGACGCCGCGCAGCGCCTGCTCGACCAGCGGCGCGAAGCCGATCAGATCCTGCTTGGTGGGGGTGTCCTTCGTGTCGGTCACGTCGCGCATACTAGTCCGCACGCTCGCAGCCGTCGCCGGTCGTGGGAGATGCGCGCCCGCGCCATCAAGAAAGAGGCGGGCGGTGCGCTCCGAAACGAAAAGGCCCGGCTTGCGCCGGGCCTTCGTAGAGTGGGGGGCTTCTGTTGCCCGGTGCCCCCCGAACCGCGCATACCAATTAGGCTGCGATTGCCAGACGGCTATTGTCGTTGGCAGTTTTAGAATGACCCGATAACGGCGGAATCATGCCGAGCAAACGCCTTGTCTTTACCCCGCGCGTCGATCCTATTTCGCCCCCATAACCTGCGGTGATCCGCAGAAACTGGTGGAGGCGCCGGGTACTGCCCCCGGGTCCGCAACGGCTATTCCACAAGGTTTTTATCGCCATAGCCGGTTTCCCGGCCCCCTGAATATAAGTGCTTCCTCGCCGCTTTCCAAAGCCCAAGAACATATGTCGACCGTAGGTCGAACGTAGGGACCAGGACTAAGCCTGCTGAGGGGCGCCCTCCAGGGGCAGTGTTACACCGCCGCCGCTACCTTCTTGCGACGTCCGCCCACCTTCTTCTTGCGGGTGGTCGTGCGCTTCGCGCCGCGACGAGCAGTCGCGCGACGTGCGCCAACGCGCTTCGTCGTAGTCTTGCGACGTGTCGTCTTGCGAGTCGTCTTGCGACGCGCGGTCGTGCGCTTCGCGGGCTTGCGCTTCGCGGTCGTCTTGCGCGCAGTCGTCTTCCGACGTGTGGTCTTGCGCGCAGCAGTCGACTTCCGTTTCGTCGGCTTCTTGCGCTTTGCCGGTGCACCGGCACGCTTGGTGGCTGCCATTAAGTTTTCCTCGTACGATGGGCCTGCACCAACAAATTCCTCCTTTTTTTGTACTTCCGCAACATATTCGACCGTTCGGTCGTGACTTTTTCACTGCGAGTCGTCGTCGTGACTCCGCAACGACGCCAACGCTAAAGTCGCGACGACATCGAAACTGGAGTCGTCATGGCACTCACGCCGGAACAAGCACGCGAGATCGAAGCCGAGCGCAACGAGTCACGTCCGACACGTCGCGTTGTCTCGCCGGGACTGGAAGAGATTCTGTTTCGCGCGCTGCCGGTGCTCGACCACGGCTTCGTGCGCGTCATCGATTACATGGGCGACGACGGCGCCATCGTGCAGGCAGCGCGCGTCTCGTACGGCCGCGGCACCAAAAAAGTCAGGGAAGATCAGGGGCTTATCAACTACCTGATGCGCCACCGGCACTCGACGCCGTTCGAGATGTGCGAGATCAAGTACCACGTGAAGCTGCCGATCTTTGTCGCGCGGCAGTGGATCCGGCACCGCACCGCCAACGTCAACGAGTACTCGGCGCGCTACTCGATTCTCGACAACGAGTTCTATCTGCCGGCGGCGGAGCATCTCGCCGCGCAGTCGGAGTCGAACCGCCAAGGACGCGGCGATGTGCTGTCACCCAAAGACGCGTCGCGCGTGCTGGGATTGCTCAAGGACGACGCCGAACGCTCCTACAAGCACTACCAGGAGCTCCTCAACGTCACCGACGACGGCAAACCGATGGACGACGACCAGGTCGGGTTGGCGCGCGAGTTGGCGCGCATGAACCTGTCCCTGAACTTCTATACGCAGTGGTACTGGAAAGTGGACCTCCACAACCTGCTGCACTTCCTCTGCCTGCGCGCCGATCCGCACGCCCAGTACGAGATCCGCGTCTACGCCGACGTCATGCTCGACACGGTCAAGGCGTGGGTGCCCGCCGCATTCAACGCCTTCCAGGAGTTCCGTCTCGGCGCCGTGACGCTGTCCAAGTCGGCGCTCGCCGTCCTCCGCCGCATGCTCGCCGGCGAGGCGCTCGACCAGGCCTCGTCCGGCCTGTCCAAGCGCGAATGGGCCGAACTCATGGCCGCATTGGGTCGGGGCGAGTAGTGGAACCCACTCCCCGCACGGGGTGAGGGCAGGGTGAGGGGCAAAAAAACTGCGCAATTCCGACCTTCAGGAAGAATCCGGCGCCCGCCGATGACCCGCCACGGCGTTCCCGTCCTGCTCGGCTTCTTTCTTCTCTGGGTGGTGCTCGACCGCTCCGCGACCGAGCTCGGCAGCACGATGGGCGAGGGCGGCTGGATCGTGTGCGCCCTGGTGATCGTCACCGGCGTGGCGATCGAAGTGTTCGTCTTCGGCCGCACGCTGCGCGGCGCCGCAGTCGGCATCGGATTGCGACCGGGTCGCAGGAACATCGTTGCGTGGGCCGCCGCCGGCAGCGCCGCGATGCTTCTCTATTACCCGGCGTACAGCCTGGTTACCGGTACGCCCGTCGCGCTCCGCGACGACTGGTTGGCGCTGCTGCCCGGTCTGTTCCTGCAAGCCGGCATCGCCGAGGAAGTCGTGTTCCGCGGCTTCCTGTTTCACCACTTGCGCGGCGCCTGGCCCTTCTGGCGCGCCGCCACCCTGTCGGCGATCCCGTTCGTCGCCGTGCACCTACTCTTATTCGCGACCCAGGACTTCTCGGTCGCCCTGGCGTCGGTGCTGTGGTCGCTGATCTTGCTGTTCCCGCTGTCGTGGCTGTTCGAAGTCAGCCGCGGCTCGATCCTCGCGCCGGCGGTCGTGCACTTCGCCGTGCAGGGCTCGATCAAGGTCGTTGCGGTGCCCGGCGAGGCGCTGCCGACGTTGGCGATCGGCTGGATGGCGGTGAGCGCCCTGGTCCCCTGGCTCTACTTCCGCCTGCGTCCGTCAGGGAGCAAGCCGGCCTAGCGCCAATTCGAACCAGCGCAAATCCTCGGCCAAGGTGCGTCCGGCGTGCTTGTTCGGTCGCCGCGACGCCATGCCGGTAGGCAAGGAAGCTCACCGCGCTGTTGTAGAGGCGGATGCGCGGGCGGTTGAGCGTGCGCCCTGCCGCCGGCTCGTATTCCCGCAGCGCCGCCTCGAGCATGACCTCGTTCGTGTCGTCGAACAGCAGGTGACGGAAGTCGTGGTGGCGGTCCGCCCAGCTCGCGCTGTCGTAGTCGAACACGCCGATCAGATCGTCGGTCGCGGCATCGACCGTGATGTTGTGCAGGCCGAGATCGCCGTGCGTCAGCACCCGATCCTCCCCCGCGACGTTCACGTCCTCGCACGCGTCGAGAACGCGCGCGGCCGCGTCGCGCACCGATCTGTCGACCACTCCCGGCCGCCGCTCGTCGATCCAGGCGCGCGGCTGGGCCACAGAGGCCGTTCCGGTAACCATCCCGCCAAATCGGCCGCGACGATGCGTCCATGCCGCTCGGCCAACACCTTTGCCGAGTGCGGCGCCGAAGACGTTGCGCGAGGCCGGCGTTGCTGCGCGCGCGCCCAAACAGCGCCCACGGCTCGCTGACATCCGGCACCATACGCGCACGTCCCAGCCGTTTGGCGACTCGAACACGATGCGCGGCGGCCGGAACGAGCAGCGCGATTCGATCAGGTGCAGCACCCTTCTCCGGGAACCACGCCCTGCGTTCGCCGGGCAGGAAGGCGACCGTGCGGTCCACGCGTTCTTCCCGGCGCCGCTCGGCCGGCGCCAATGCGATTCCAGCCTCCGCTAGTGCGAAGCACGGGGGTGCCGCCAGTTCCCCCTCCTTGACACGATCGGTATAATTTGATACATTACGTATCAAGTGCCCCACCAAGGCATAAGCAGATCGGTCGCCCGCGTAATCCCGCGTATTTTACGCGAAGCCCGAGCACCCGAGGGCGAGTGGCCCGCTACACGCCGTGGCGGAATTTACTCAATGGAGATCGTCGGCCCCCCCGAGCTTGCCAGTGCGCGCTCCAGTCCGGCCCACACCGTGCGCGCCAGCTGGCGGTACACCTGGGCCTGTGGCCCTTCCGGCTCGGAATGGACGATCGGCGTCCCGGCGTCCGACGTCTCTCTTATACGTACGTCGAGCGGGATCTCGCCGAGGAACGGCGCTCCCGTCGCCTCCGCTTCCCGCTTGGCGCCGCCGTGGCCGAAGATTTCGCTGCGCTCGCCGCAGTGCGGGCACAGGAAATAGCTCATGTTCTCGACGATGCCGAGGACGGGCACCGCCACCTTCTCGAACATCTTCACGCCCTTGCGGGCGTCGATGAGGGCGATGTCCTGGGGCGTCGAGACGATCACCGCCCCGGTGATGGGCACGGTCTGCGCCAGCGTCAGGTGCGCGTCGCCGGTGCCCGGCGGGAAATCGATCACCAGGACGTCGAGTTCGCCCCAGCGCACCTGGCGCAACATCTGCTGCAGCGCGCTCGTCACCATCGGGCCGCGCCACACCATCGGCGTGTCGCCCGGCACCAGGAAGCCCATCGACATGGCGCGGATGCCGAACGCTTCGTGGGGCAGCAGCACCTTGTCTTCCGCGTCGGCGCGCCGGCCTTCGAGTCCGAGCATGCGCGGGATGCTCGGCCCGTACACGTCGGCGTCGAGCAGCCCGACCTTCTTGCCTTCGGCAGCGAGGCCGAGGGCGATGTTCACCGCCGTCGTCGATTTGCCGACGCCGCCCTTGCCGCTCGCCACCGCCAGGATGGTGCGAACGCCGGCGATGTCGGCTTTGGCAACCGGTTCGGCGTGGGGGCGCGGCGCGGGGGCTTGCCGTCCCGCGGTTGCCGCGGTCAGCACGGCGTTGACCTTGGTCACCCCGGCCAGCTTGCCGACCGCCGCGGCACAGGCAACACGCAGGGGCTCCTTGTCGCGCGCCTCCTGCGGGGCCACTTCTACTGCGAACGAAACCACGCCATCGCGGATGGACAAGCCCGACACCAGCCCAAGCGCCACGACGTTGGCCCCCTTTGCCGGATCGATCACGGAACGCAAAGCATCGAGGACTCGTTCAGCGGTGATTGGTGCGGAGGCCATAAATTCTCGGGCTAAGGTTTCTGGGGATCGGCAAGATGCCTCGGGTGCTTCCGTTGCGCGGGGCACCCCGCTGTCATATAAGCTTGAAAGCCGCGAAAATGCAGCGTCTGCCGCCCTCACCTCTCACCCTTTGGCCTCCACGGCCGACTCGGCCGGCCGCATTGTCGGCGCAGCGACGGACAGCGCGCGGCCTGACATCGTCACATTGAGCGTCGCGACCCGGGCCTGTCCGGCCTGAGGTCGCCTATTCGGGAGCGTTTCGCCCATGCCATGGAGCAATCGCGGTGGCCCCTCGTCGGGGGGTAACGGAGGTGGACCGTGGGGTTCACCGGGCGGGCGCGGACCGCAGGCGCCGAACCTTGAGGACCTCTTGCGCCAGGGCCAGGATCGCTTCCGCCGCCTGATCCCGACCAGCGCCGGGGGTGGGCGCGGCATCCTTCTTATTCTTCTGGTCATCGTCGCGGTGTGGGGCGCTTCCGGCTTCTACCGCGTCGAGCCGGACGAGCAGGGTGTCGTCCTGCGTTTCGGCCGGTTCGTCGAGACCACGACCCCCGGCCTGCACTATCACCTGCCGACGCCGATCGAGTCGGTCGAGACGCCGAAGGTCACCAGCGTGCTTCGTGAGGAGATCGGCTTC
>CAMDPO010000001.1 GCA_945904955.1 Rhizobium sp. Q54 | reverse complement strand
GAGGACGAGGAGGACATGCTCGACCTCGCCTTTGGCCTGACCCACACGTCGCGCCTGGGTTGTCAGATCATCATCACCCAGCAGCTCGACGGGCTCGTCGTGGCGCTGCCGGCGGCCACACGCAACATGCTGCTCGAAGGCGCGTGACGTGGCGCTCAAGTGGACCGATGTCCTCGACATCGCCATAGAGCTGGAGGACGCGCACCCGGAAGCTGACGTAGTGAACCTGCGCTTCACCGACCTGCACCGCTGGGTGCGCGAGCTGCCGGACTTCAAGGACGACCCCAACAAGTCCAACGAGAAGATTCTCGAGGCTATCCAGATGGCGTGGCTGGAGGAGAGAGAGTAGGGCCGCTTGTCCGACGCTGCCCGCACCATCGCCGGAGCGCGGGCTCTTGTCGTCGACGCGCACGGCGCTCCGATCGGCAGTGAGGCGGACGCGCTCGAGCTCATCAGCGCAGCGTACGACGCCGAAGCGGAACTCGTTTTCATTCCGATCGGCCGACTGCGTACCGACTTCCTCGACCTGCGTACGCGGGTCGCGGGACTGTTCGTGCAGAAGCTCGTCAACTACGGGCATCGCATCGTGTTTGTCGGCGACATCTTGCACGACGTAGCCGCCAGCACGTCGCTGGGCGACTTCGTCCGCGAGTGCAACCGCGGCACCTCGATCTGGTTCGTGCCCGATCTGACCGTCCTGGAAGCTCGGCTGACGGCCGCAGTCTGAGCGTCAGCCGCGATGCTGGCTGATTTTCGATAACCATCGATGGTTGCGCGCGCCCGTTGGCGCACTCGCGTTCCACGCTATACTTGCTGTAGTCGGACGCACACCACGCGCCACCGACTTTTCGCAAGTTTCGTCTGATTCCTCGGGAGGGACGATCATGCGACGTGCGCTCAATTCTCTTTTGGCGACCGTGTCTGCCACCGCTGTGGTGGCATTCCTGACGTCGACCGCGATGGCGGCCGACGTCACTAAGCAGCGTCTGGAGAACGCCGACGGCGATCCGAACAACTGGATCACGTGGGGCCAGAACTACTCGAGCCACCGCTTCTCGCGGCTGGCGCAAATCAATCCGTCGAACGTAGCCAATCTGAAGGTGGCGTTCTCGATTCCGCTCACCAACGCGATCGACGGCATCGCCGCCAACACCGGCAACTTCGAGGTCACGCCGCTCGTCGACGACGGCATGATGTTCCTGCAGTCGGCGTGGGGCCTCGCCTACAAGATCGACGTCAATCGCGGCAATCGCGGCGTCGTCCTGTGGCGCACGGACGCCCAGGTCAACAAAGAGGCCGAAAGCGCCAACTACGTGCGCGGCGAGGCGTTGTGGGGCGACAAGGTCTACTCGAACCTGATCGACGGCCGCGTCGTGGCGTTCAGCCGCGCCTCCGGCGAGGTAGTGTTCGACAAGCAGATCGCCCGCACTAAGCTCGGCTACACCAACTTGCCGGGCGGCCCGGACGAGGAGCACTTCGTCATCGGTGAGAAATTCACCGCGGCGCCCATCGCCGTGGAAGGCAAGATCCTGGTCGGCCAGTCGGCCGGCGACTGGGGCACGCGCGGCTGGCTTGCGGCCATTGACGCCAACACCGGCGACGAGCTGTGGCGCACCTACACGATCCCGGCGCCGGGCGAGCCCGGCCACTAGACGTGGAAGGACGACCACAACGCCTGGCGCACGGGCGGCGGCTCGCTATGGACGACCGGCTCTTACGACGTGCAGCAGCGCGTCACCATCTGGGGCACCGCCAATCCTGTGCCGATGTACGACGTCGCGTTCCGCCCGGGCGACAACCTGTGGACGGACAGCGTGCTGGTGTTCGACATCGACTCCGGCAAGATCAAGTGGGGTTTCCAATACGTCCCGAACGAAGGCTGGGACTACGACGAGAACGGCGTACACCTCTTGTATGACGCCGAGGTCAACGGCCGCATGCAGAAGGTCGTCGGCCATTTCGCGCGCAACGGCTTCTTCTACCAACTCGACCGCACCAACGGCACGTTCCTCAACGGTACCCAGTACACCTACGACTTGACCTGAACGGCGGGCCTCGACCCGAAGACGGGCAAGCCGATGGAGTACGACCCCTCCAAGGCCGTGCAGACCTACATTCCGGCGACGCGCATCGAGCGCGGCAAGCCGCGCGTGTTGTTCTGCCCTACCGCATTGGGCGGCGTGCGCTGGCAACCGACCGCATATAACTCCACCACCCGCATCGCGTACGCCGGGGGCTGTACGAGGCGCGCGTCGAGCGCGCCGACCTATCCAACTCCACGGCAGAGAAGGCCGTCCTGTACGGCGCGCTGCTCACGGGCGCCAATTTGACCGGCGCAGACCTGCGTGGCGTCGAGATGGAGAACGCGGATATGCAGCGCGCGGACTTTACGGGGTCGGACCTGCGTGGTGCACTGCTGACCGGCTCCAAACTGTTGGAGGCGCGCTTCGATGGCGCCAAGATCGAAGGCGCAAAGTTCCCTCCCGGCTTCACGGCCGCGCGCTGATCGCGTCACCTTCCGCGAAGTCGACGGGCGCACCTGGGGCGCCTTCGAGCGCCTGTTCGAGAGCCGCGGCGCGCCCAAGTACTGCTGGTGCATGGTGTGGCGCGCGACTGCGGACGAGGCGCGCGGCAGCCGCAAGCGCGCGATCAAGCGTCGGGTCGACGCCGGCACGCCGATTGGCATCCTCGCGTACCAGGAAGAGGAGCCTAGCGCGTGGTGCTCGATCGCACCGCGGGCGAGCTATAGCGACCTGGGCGGGCCGGGGGAAGCTGATGACCCGAAGGTCTGGTCGATCGTCTGCCTCTTCGTGAAGCGCGACCTGCGCGGGCAGGGCATCGGGCCGCAGCTCGTCGAGGCCGCCATCAAGACGGCGCGCAAGCACGGCGCCAAGGTCGTCGAGGCGTACCCGGTCGATCCTGATTCACCGAGCTATCGCTTCATGGGCTTCGTGCCCTTGTTCGCCAAAGCGAAATTCACGGAACTGGGACGGGCGGGATCACGCCGCCACGTCATGCGCCGCGCCGTCGGCGCGGCGCGGCGGCGTTAGCGCTTCGGACCGCGCAGCAGGAAGGCAGGTACGTGGCCGCCCATGACGGCGGCGGCACGCACCGAGTCGGGCGCCGATGGATCGGGCCGCGCTTGCGGCGCCGGGCGCGGCTGTTGACGTTCGGGCTGCCGCTCCTGGCGTCCGTGCCCTTCGCGTCCACGATCCCGATCCCGCCCGCGGCCGTGACCGTCGCGCCCGCGACCTTGCGGTTGCTGTTGCGGCTGCACCTGCTGCGGCGGCGGGTTGGGATGCACGACCGGAGCCGGGACTGTCGCGACGGCAGCGGCCGGAGCAGACTCGGGTGCTGCGTGTTGCGGGGCAGGGGCTTCGGACGGTCTGGCCGGAGCACCGCTCCGTCCGCCGCGTTCGCGACCGCTACGTCCGGCACCGCCGGTGCTGCTGCCGCCAGCAGCGCCGCGGCGACCACCACGCTCGCCACCGCGTCCACGACCGCCGCGGCCGCGGCGGGCGCGTGCTTCGTCTTCGCTGAGCGGTTGCGGCGTCTCGATGCCCTCGATGGTGATCGACGGAATCTCTTGGCCGATGAGCTGGTGAATCTGCGCCAGGAAGCGAGCATCGTCGGGCGTCGCCAAGGTGAAGGCGGTGCCGCTGCGTCCGGCGCGCGCTGTGCGGCCGATGCGGTGGACGTAGTCCTCGGCGTTGATGGGTACGTCGAAGTTGATGACCCACGGCAACGACTCGACGTCGAGGCCGCGCGCCGCGACGTCGCTGGCGATCAGGAACGCGATCTGGCCGGCCTTGAACTTCTCGAGCGTCTCGGTGCGCACCGACTGGGCGAGGTCGCCGTGAATGCCGGCGGCGGAGAATCCGTGCTTCTTCATCGACTTGAGCAGGATGTCGACGTCACGCTTGCGGTTCAGGAAGATGATGCACTGCTCGATCTTCTCCGACGAGATCAGGCGGCGCAACGCTTCGCGCTTCATCTCCTGCTCGACCAGCACCACTGCCTGACGCACGGAGGTTGCGGTCGAGGACGGCGGCGCAACCGTGATTTCCTTCGGGTTGTGCACGAACTCGGCGCCGAGGGCGCGAATCTCCGGCGACAGGGTCGCGGAGAAGAACAGCGTCTGGCGCAGGGGCGGCAACAACTTGACGATGCGCTGGACGTCGGGAATGAACCCCATGTCCAGCATGCGGTCGGTCTCGTCGATGACCAGAATCTTTACGCCGCGCAGCATGACCTGGCCGCGCTCGGCATGATCGAGCAGGCGTCCGGGGGTAGCGATGATGATGTCGGGAGCCGCCTCGAGCTGGCGGTTCTGGTCATCCATCGACGTGCCGCCGATCAGGAGGGCCGTCTCGAACTTCGAGTACTTGCCGTACTCGGCGAAGCTTTCGGCAACCTGGGCGGCGAGCTCGCGCGTCGGCTCGAGGATGAGCGCGCGCGGCATGCGCGCGCGCGCCCGGCCGGTGGAGAGGATGTCGAGGATGGGCAAGGCGAAGCTTGCCGTCTTGCCAGTGCCGGTCTGGGCGCAGCCCATCACGTCGCGGCCTTGCAGGACGATCGGGATCGCCCGCTCTTGGATTGGCGTTGGCTGGGAGTAGCCTGCTTCCTCTACGGCTCGCAGGACCTCAGGGCTTAAGCCCAAGTCGGAAAAATTCATTACACCTAATTACTGCGCCGAAGCACGCCAGCGGGCACTCACGTTCGGACCTGTCCCGAGCGGGGTAGCACCTACGCTCGCGCGCACTCGCGCTTGCGGCTCGCATGTGCGGACAAGAGCCGCACGAATTCGGGCACAATATAAGGCGTGAATGCCGGTTTGCCACTGATTCTGATACCGGGCCTGCTCAATACCGCCCGATTGTGGGCCGACCAGGCCGCAGTCCTAGGGCGCGGGCGGCCCGTTGCGGTCGCTGATAGCGCCAACGCTGACACCCTGGGTGGGCTGGCGGAAAGGGTCCTGCGTAGCGCGCCAGAACGCTTTGCCCTCGCCGGGCTGTCCATGGGCGGCTACGTAGCCTTCGAGATCCTGCGCCGGGCGCCCCTACGGGTGGACCGCCTCTGCCTGCTAGATACGACCGCACGGCCGGACACGGCCGATCAGTCCGCGCGGCGGCATATGCTGATCGAGCTGGCGACTCGGGAAGGCGTCGCGGCGGTCCTCCCGCTGCTGCGGCCCGGGTTCCTGGCGCCACGCAACAAGGACGACCCGCATCTGGCGGGGATCGTTGCCGAAATGGCCAATGCGGTCGGGGTCGACGGTTTCGTGCGCCAGCAGCTGGCGATCCTCGCCCGGCCGGATAGCCGCGCCGACCTCGCCACCATCGGCATTCCGACCACGGTGATCGTAGGGAGCGACGATCAGATCACGCCGAAGGATCGCGCCGAGGAGATGGCTGAGGCGATTCCGGACGCCAAGCTGGTCGTCATTCCCGACGCCGGGCACTTCGCCCCGCTGGAGAATCCGAAGGCGGTGACCGCCGCCATGCAGGAGTGGTTGGCCTAGCGCCGCTTAGGCGACGCGGGCGTACTTGGACTGGAACCACTGCTGCAGGCCTGGGTCCTCGAAGGTCCCGGCGATGTCGGACGCGTTCTTGCGGGCGCGCTCGAAGTCTTCCGTGCGCTTGAGTTCGCGGCAGGCGAGCGCCAGTTCGATGTTGATGAAGGCGCGGTCGACCGGCTCGTCGCCATGGGAGTCGATGATCGCCAGGGCGCGCGTTGCGGCCCGGCGCGCCTCGTCGAAGCGGTGCAGGGCGTTGTAGGTGAGCGCCAGCAGGTACTCGGCGCGCTCGTGGTGGATCCAGCTGCCGGCGCTCTCCCAGAAACGGTGACTGAGGAGCGTGGCGCGCTCGAGCGCGTCGTCGTGCGGGGCGGTGCGCTGCTCGAAATCGAGGAGATCGGTGGCGAGGTTGTTGGCAATCGAGGCGATGGCGCTGTCGTGGCGCGAGCCGGCCTGTACACCCTGGGCAAGGTCAAGCACCGGGCCGAGCAAAGCAAAACACGACTGCCAATCCTGCTGACCCTGGAACGCATGCGCCGCCGAGAGGCGGACCCACACGCATACCGACAGGGCGCTTTCCCGCGCCGCTGCCATGGCACGGCTTTCCGCCTCGAGTCCGGCGACCCAATGGCTCGACAGGTAGCACGCAACCGCGAGGTTGCCCTGGACGCCGACGCTTTGACGGAAGCGCGCCTCGAGCGAGTTGATGAGGTTGCGGGCCAAGTCCCAGTTGCCGGACTCCTCGCCGACTACATGGGAGACGACCGAGGCGAAGCGCGCCGCGTCGTCCGTGGTGTTGACCTGGGCAGCGAGCCCGAGCAACGCCTTGGCGCCCGTGCGGATGTCGTGGCTGTGGTCGGAGAGCAAGTCCTGCAGGTGATCGGCAACCGAGGTCTGCTCGTCGGCTGCAGCGTTAAACATCCAGCTCCTCCACCTCAGGCGCGTGCTGCTGGATGAACTCGAGGCGCAACTCGGGTTTCCTTCCCATCAGGCGCTCGACGAGGTCGTCGGTCTCGCGGGCGCGGTCGTCGGCGACGACGACGCGCAGCAAGGTCCGTTGCGCCGGGTCCATCGTCGTGGACTTTAGCTGGGAGGCGGGCATTTCGCCCAATCCCTTGAATCGGCTGATGTCCACCTTGCCCTTGCCGGCGAAGGTCGTCTTGAGGAGCTGCTCCTTGTGGGCGTCGTCGCGGGCGTAGATCGTGGTGGCGCCGTGCGTCAGGCGGTAGAGCGGCGGCAACGCTAGGTACAGGTGGCCGCTGCTGATCAGGCCGGGCAGCTGGCGATAGAAGAACGTCATGAGCAGCGAGGCGATGTGGGCGCCGTCCACGTCGGCGTCGGTCATGATGATGACCTTCTCGTAGCGCAACTCGGCCTCGCGGAAGCGCTCGCCGGTCTGGCAGCCGAGCGCCAGCAGCAGGTCCGAGATCTCTTGGTTTGCTTGCATCTTGCCGGTGGCGGCGGAGGCGACGTTGAGGATCTTGCCGCGCAGAGGCAGGACGGCCTGGGTCTCGCGGCTGCGCGCCTGCTTGGCGGTGCCACCGGCCGAGTCGCCCTCGACCAGAAGGAGCTCGGTGCCGTTGGCGCCGGTGCGCGAGCAGTCGGCGAGCTTGCCGGGCAAGCGCAGCTTGCGGGTCGCGGTCTTGCGCGCGACGTCCTTGTCAGCGCGGCGCGCCAGGCGCTCCTCGGCGCGCTGGATCACGAACTCGAGCAGGCCGTTGGCCATGTCGGGTGCCCCCGACAGCCAGTGGTCGAAGTGATCGCGTACGACCTGCTCGACTAGCTTGGCGGCCTCGGGGTTGCCGAGCTTGTCCTTGGTCTGGCCGTGGAAAAGCGGCTCCGGAATGAAGACCGACAGCACGGCGGACGACGAGTCGACAACGTCTTCCGGCGTCACCTGGGCAACGCGGCGATTGCCGACTAGATCGCCGTAGGCCCGCAACCCCTTCGCCAGGGCCGCGCGCAGGCCCTGCACGTGGGTGCCGCCGCCCGGCGTCGGCACGGTGTTGCAATAGGAGGACATCAGTCCTGCTTCGCCTTCGGTCGGCCATGCCACGGCCCACTCGATCTCGCCCTTGCCGCTCGGCATCGCCACGCGCGCGGCGAACGGCGCCGGGGTCGCAGTGGCTTGCTGGTCGAGCTCGGCCGCCAGGAAGTCAGCGAGGCCGCCGGGGAAGTGCAGGGTCTCCGATTCGGGCACGGCAGCATCTTTGCCGAGCAACTTGGGATCGCAGCTCCAGCGAATCTCGACGCCGCGGTACAGGTACGCCTTGGAGCGCGCCATCTTGTAGAGTCGGGCAGGGCGGAAGTGCGCGTCCTCGCCGAAAATCTTGGCGTCCGGCCAGAACGTGATCTTGGTGCCGCGCCGGTTGCGGACCGTGCCCGCATCCTTGAGCTTGCCCTTCGGTACACCGCGCTCGAACGTCTGTGTCCACAGGCGGCCATCGCGCGCCACCTCTATGTCGAGCTGCGAAGAAAGGGCGTTCACCACCGACGCGCCGACGCCGTGCAGGCCGCCGGCGGTGTGATAGACCTTGTCGCTGAACTTGGCGCCCGAGTGCAGGGTGGTGAGAATCACCTCCAGCGCCGAACGCGTCTTGAACTTCGGATGCTTGTCGACGGGGATGCCGCGGCCATTGTCGTCAATGGTGAGCGAGCCGTCGGCGCCCAGGCTCATCTCGATACGGCTCGCAAATCCGGCGACCGCCTCGTCCATGGAGTTGTCGAGGATCTCGGCGGCGAGGTGGTGCAGGCCGTTCTCGTCGATGCCGCCGATGTACATGCCGGGGCGGCGCCGCACAGGCTCGAGACCCTCCAGGACCTCGATGTCGCGTGCGGTGTACTTGTCGACGGCGCCCTTGCCGCCCTTGGGCGAAGAAAACAGGTCACTCATCGGGCGCGCAGTATAGGGGGGGTCACCTAGGCTACCAACCATATATAGTAGTCGGAACGTCGCCGCCGACCATATCGCCCGAGAGTAGAGGGAGCCCGCCGAACGTGCGCAGCGGAGTGTGGGTGACAGCGGGTGCCGTGGTGGCGATCGCCGCGGCCGTAGGGTGGGTCGGTGCGCAGCGCCAACTCGCCAGCCCCATTGCGCGTCATTTGGGTCCGACGGTGACGGCCGGCGACCTCAGCCTGACCCCCGTGCTCTTCGCCACCGGCGACTACTACCTGTTTCCGGCGACGACGCGCGCCGAAGAGGGCCGCCTCGTGGTGCCGCAGAACCGCGAGCGCAGCAGTGGCCCGACAGTCGATCTGCACTTCCTGCGCTTCGCCGCATCGACCAACGACCCCGGCACCACCACGATCTACCTGGCCGGCGGCCCCGGTGCTGCCGCGACTCTTTCGGCGGCGGGCGACCTCTACGATTTTCTCATGCGGCTGCGTCAGGCCGGCGACGTCGTCGTCCTTGACCAGCGCGGCACGCGTTTCTCACCCCCGACCCTGGAGTGCTCAGGCCGCTACTCGTTCCCGGCGGACCGGGAAGCAACGCTCGCCGCGCGTACTCCCGTCATTGCCGCACACATCCGCGATTGCATGCGCGAGTTTGCCGGCGAGGCCGATTTTGGCGCGTTCAACACCCGGGAGAGCGCGCTCGACATCGACGACCTGCGCATCGCCCTCGGCGTCGATCGCGTGAACCTCGTCGCGATCAGCTACGGCACGCAGCTGGCTCTCGAATACATGCGGCTGTTCCCGGACCGGGTGGCGAGCGCGGTGCTGGCCGGCACCGAGGCACCCCATCAGGTCTACAAGCTGCCGTCGCGCATCGACGTCGCCTTCGATCGCATCGCGGCGGCGATCAACGCGGGCGGCGGTACGACGGACTTCCGCGGCGACGTCACGGCGCTGCTCGCGGAGGTCGAAGCGGGTCCGGTCAGCGTATTGTTGAACACGCCGGAGCCGGTCGAGATCGTTCTGGGCCGCCTCGACGTTGAGAGCTGGCTCTATTCGCTCATGGGGGAGCGTGATCGCATAGCTTCGCTGCCGCGTTGGGTCGGGTTGATGCAGCAGGGAGACTTTCGCGAGCTGGCCCGGCTGGCGCTCAGCGGCCGCCAGAACAACTCGGCCTCGCTCATGAGCGTCGCGATGGACTGCACGGCCGGTGTCGAGCCGGCCCGCCTCGATCAGATCGAGCGTGAGGCCGAGACGGCGCTCCTGCGGGACTTCGCCAATGCGCCGTTGCGCGCGGCGTGCTCTGCCTGGTCGGCGCCGGTGCTCGGGCCGGATTTCCGCGAGCCGGTCGAATCGGATGTCTTCACGCTGTTCATCAGTGGGACCCTCGATGTGCGCACGCCTCTCGAAAATGCCGAGGAGGTGATGGCGGGATTCCTCAACGCCACGCACCTCGTGATCGAAGGCGCCGCCCATGATGACGATCTCCTTTTGTCGTCGCCGCGCATCGGTGAGCTGATTGTTGCCTTCTTACGGAGCGAGAACCTCGCCGTCGATCGCCTGACGTTGCCGCGCATCTCCTTTCGCAATCCATGAGCACCCTGCCGCCGGTTGCTGGGCTCGGCGGATTGACCTGGCGCATAGCCGCCTATTTGGTGGATGTAGTCATCGAGGTGACGGTGATGCTGCCGGTTGGCATGGGCATCGGCAGGGCGCTGGAGCCTGGCGGCTCAGACTTTGCCGGCGTCGTCGCCACCGGCGTGAGCCTCCTGTTCGACTCGGCCTATTTCAGTGTGTTCGAGTCCTCTGCGATGCAGGCGACTCCGGGAAAGTGGCTACTCGGGATGCGCGTCACCGGCTTGGACGGCCGCCGCATTTCCGTGATGCGCGCGTGCGCGCGCTACGCGGGGAAAGGGCTCTCCGCGGTTCTGCTCTTCTTGGGCTTTGCGATGATCGCGTCTCACAGCCGCAAGCAAGGCCTGCATGACATCCTAGCGCGGACGCTTGTCCTGCGCGGGCGGGTGACGCAGGCGACCAAGCTCGGCACACCGTCGCCCTCGCGACCGTAGGAGGGAAGGCATGAACATCGACGCAGGCGCAAATCTGCCCGATCTGGAGTACGCCGGCCCCGGGTGGCGGTTCTTGGCGTTTGTGATCGACGCGATCGTCCTGGCGATCTGCGGTTCGATCCTGGGCATCGTCATCGGCAACGGGCTCAATCCGTTGTTCATGGACTACCGCGGCCAGGGACTGGTGGGGCTGGCGCCGCAATGGCTCTACTTCGCCGGCCTGGAGTCTTCGTCGATGCGCGGCACCCTGGGCAAGCGCGCGTGCGGACTGATCGTTGTCGATATGGAGGGGAGACGGCTGACCTTCCTGCGCGCCACAGCGCGCTACTTCTCGAAGATCCTGTCGGCCTTGGTGCTGTTCGTCGGCTACCTGATGATCGCATTCACCCAGCGGCGCCAGGGTATGCACGACCTGATCGCTTCGACGGTTGTACTCAAAGAGCTGAGACCAGTCGTCGGCGCGCCTTCGCGCCCAGCGCCGCCGGACACCCACTAACAAAAACGGGGGCCGTGAGGCCCCCGTTTCGGTTCGCAGAAGTGTCGCGAACTACATCGAGTAGTACATGTCGAACTCGACCGGGTGCGTGGTCATGCGGAAGCGCGTGACCTCCTGCTCCTTGAGTTCGATATAGGCGTCGATGAGGTCGTTTGAGAACACGCCGCCCTTCGTCAAGAAGCCACGGTCCTTGTCCAACTCGGACAGTGCCTGGTCGAGCGACGAGCAGACGGTCGGAATCTTCGCGTCTTCCTCGGGCGGCAGGTCGTACAGGTTCTTGTCGGCCGGGGCGCCCGGATGGATCTTGTTCAGGACGCCGTCGATGCCGGCCATCGCCATCGCCGCGAACGCGAGATAGACGTTGGCGGTCGGGTCGGGGAAACGGACCTCGATGCGGCGGCCCTTCGGGTTATCGACGTACGGAATGCGGATCGAAGCGGAGCGGTTGCGCGCCGAGTAGGCAAGCTTGACCGGCGCTTCGAAGCCCGGCACCAGGCGCTTGTAGCTGTTGGTGCCCGGGTTGGTGATCGCGTTGAGCGCCTTGGCGTGCTTGATGATGCCGCCGATGTAGAACAGCGCGAACTCCGACATGCCGGCGTAGCCTTCGCCGGCGAACAGGTTCTTGCCGCCCTTCCAGATCGACTGGTGGCAATGCATGCCCGAGCCGTTGTCACCGACGATCGGCTTCGGCATGAAGGTCGCCGTCTTGCCGTGCTTCGCGGCCACGCTGGTGACGACGTACTTGAGGATCTGGGTCCAGTCGGCGCGCTGGGTGAGCGGGCCGAACTTGGTGCCGATCTCGCACTGGCCGGCGCCCGCCACCTCGTGGTGATGCACCTCGACCGGCACGCCCATCTGGGTGAGGACCGTGCACATCTCGGAGCGGATGTCCTGCAGGCTGTCGACCGGCGGCACCGGGAAATAGCCGCCCTTCACCGCGGGACGGTGGGCGAGGTTGCCCTTCGGGTAGTCGAGGTTGGTCGACCACGCCGCTTCCTCGGAGTTGATCTTCACCGAGGAGCCGGACATGTCGACAGACCAGGTGACGCTATCGAAAATGAAGAACTCGGGCTCGGGGCCAAAGTAGATGGCGTCGCCAAGACCGGACGACTTCACGTAGGCCTCGCAGCGCTTGGCGAGCGAGCGCGGATCGCGCTCATAGGCTTGGCCGGTAGACGGCTCCAGCACGTCGCATGTGATGTTCAGGGTCGGGACGGCGCGGAACGGGTCCATGACCGCGGTGCTCGGGTCCGGCATGAGCAGCATGTCGGAGGCCTCGATGCCCTTCCAGCCGGCAACCGACGAGCCGTCGAAGGCGTGGCCAGACGTGAACTTGCTGTCGTCGAACGCGAAGGACGGCACCGAGACATGCTGTTCCTTGCCCTTGGTGTCGGTGAAGCGGAGGTCGACGTACTCGACCTTGTTGTCCGCGATCGTCTTCAGAACGTCTTTCCCGGTAGCCATGGACTTAGCTCTCTCCTCCTCAGAATTTCGCCTCGAAATCTTGGCCAGCGCCGCGAAGACCCGCCCGCTAGATAGCGTCCCGTCCGCGCTCGCCGGTGCGAATGCGGATCGCGTCCTCGACGGTGGTGATGAAGATCTTGCCGTCGCCGATCTTGCCCGTGTGCGCCGCGTGCTGAATCGCTTCGACAGCGCGCTCGACCTGGGAGTCTTCGAGGACGACCTCGATCTTCACTTTGGGTAGGAAGTCCACGACGTACTCGGCGCCGCGGTACAACTCGGTGTGTCCCTTCTGGCGACCGAAGCCCTTGGCCTCCAAAACGGTAATACCTTTGAGGCCCACTTCATTCAGGGCCTCTTTCACCTCATCAAGCTTGAACGGCTTGATGATGGCTTCGATCTTTTTCATGCAACTGCCCCCACGCCGCGGCCCGCGTACCAAAGCGCCCACAAGGCACGACAAGCCACTCCGCAGCGAAAACCCAGGGCGGGTTCCGCCTGCGAGCGCCGTGTTCGTGCCATATCGGCGGCCAACCGGCAACAACCCATAGCAGAGGCCGTGCCATTCTCGGACGCAGACGCAAGTCACGGAAATCGTTAGTATTTCAGACCTATCGCATGGAATCGGTGCAGATGCCTGCTCAACTAGAAGGCAGGGACCCGCATAAGAAGTGTGCAACTAGCGAGGCTACGAATGAGCCAGCGCGAGTCCCACCCAGGCGATCGGCCAGGCGAGGCGGTGGGTATGCGCCTGCCGCCCCCGGTCACGGTCGCGCTGATCGGCGCTGCGGCGGCGGCCGTGGAGTATTTCCGCCCGACCTCGTTCGCGGTCGGCGTGGCCGCGACTTGGCTCGGCGCGGCGCTGATCGCAGCTGGCCTCGCGCTGATCGGACTCGCCGTCGTCGCGTTGCACCGCGTGGGCACGAGCCCCGACCCGCGCCGGAGCGTCCACGCACTGGCTGACGGCGGCATCTACCGCCTGAGTCGCAATCCCATCTACCTCGGCATGCTGACGGTGCTGCTGGGCGCCGGGTTGTGGTCCAACTCAATGTGGGTGGCGGCCAGCGCGTTGCTCGCGTGGGCGGTGCTACAGCGCACCATCGTTGCGCGCGAAGAAGCGTATCTTGCCGCGCGTTTTCCGGGGGAGTACTCGGCGTACGCGGCGCGCGTGCGGCGGTGGTTTTAGGAAGATTGAGGGATGTGGCAAGACTGGGTGATTGCGATCTGCCAATGGGGCTTCGCCTTGGCCCTCCTGCCGACGGTGTTCGGCAAGGAGAAGCCGGAGGTCAGCACGGCGCTCGTCACCGCGGTCCTGGCCGGCGTCGTGGCCGCGACCTTCGCCACCATTCCTCTAATCTGGGCGGCGGTCGCCACGGGCAGCACTTCGGTGATCTGGTTCATCATCACCGCCCAATCGTGGCGGCGGCGGCAGGCGCCCGCAAGCGCTCGGCCTTGACCGCCCCACGGGCGGGGGATACATGACCCCGACCTTACGGCGAGTGTAGCTCAGCTGGTCTAGAGCACCGGATTGTGGATCCGGGTGTCGCGGGTTCGAATCCCGTCACTCGCCCCAGTTTTGCGCGGCTTTGGCCAAGGCCGCGTGTAGTACGCTTAGGCGAGAGCCTGCCGGGGCGAGCAGGCGTGTGAGTGGCACGAGCGAGCCGGTAGCGCCCCGCGAAGCACCTGCATTGGCACGGTTGCTCGAGGTACGCGGGGATCCTGCCGGCAAGCATTGGCCGAACCCGAGCGGCAAGGAACTCGCATTGCTGCAGTACACCTCCGGCAGCACCGGAAATCCGAAAGGCGTGATGCTGACCCACGCCAACCTGCTCGCCAACATTCGCGCCATGGGCCAGCCGTTCGACATCGATCCCGAGCGCAACGTGTTCGTCAGCTGGCTGCCGCTCTATCACGACATGGGCCTGATCGGCGCGTGGCTCGGCAGCCTCTACTTCGGCATGAAGCTCGTCGTCATGTCGCCACTGCACTTCCTGGCGCGGCCCGAGCGCTGGTTGTGGGCCATCCAGAAGTATCGCGGCACGCTTTCGGCGGCGCCGAACTTCGGCTACGAGATGTGCCTGACGCGCATCAAGGACGAAAACATCGCCGGCCTCGACCTATCGAGCTGGCGCGTTGCCGCCAGCGGCGCCGAGGCGGTGCTGCCCTCGACCTTGCGCGCCTTCGAGGAGCGCTTCGGCCGCTACGGCCCGGCGGCGACCACCCAACGCCCGGTCTACGGCCTGGCGGAGAGCTCGGCTGGACTCGCGTTCCCGGCTGTGCCGCGGCCGCCGCTCGTCGATCGCGTCAAGCGCGACGAGCTGACGCGCAGCGGTGTCGCCGTTCCGGCGGAAGCTGACGATACCAGCGCCATCGAGTTCGTTGGTCGCGGCCAGCCCATTCCGGGCCACGAGATTCGCGTGGTGGACGGAGGCGGACGCGAGGCGCCGGATCGCGAAGAGGGCAACATCCAGTGCAAGGGCCCTTCGACCACACAGGGCTACTTCCGCAATCCAAAAGCGACGCGGGCACTGTTCGCTGGCGATTGGCTGCGCACAGGCGACCGCGGCTACATGGGACGGACAGCCTCGTTGTGATGGCGGAGACCCGCGAGACGGAGCCGGCGGCGCTCGAACGGTTGCGCGAGAGCATCGGCCACGCCATCGTCGCAACGATCGGCGAGCCGCCCAACGACATTGCGCTGGTGCGTCCCCACACCGTGCTGAAGACGTCGAGTGGCAAGATCCGCCGCAGCGCGACGCGGCAGGTGTACGAGTCGGGAGATCATGAGAGCGGACGCCGGGCCGTCTGGGTCCAAATGATGCGGCTCGTGCTTGCGTCGGTCGCGCCGGAAGCGCGCGACCTCGTGCGGCGCACCGGCGACGCCCTCTATGCCGTGTGGTGGTGGCTGGCGTTCGCGTTCGTCGCCGCCGTCGTCTGGCCGCTCGTGATGCTGATCCCGGCACCCAAGTTCGCTCGCCGAATTCTGCGCGGCGGCGCGCGGCTGTTCCTGCTGGTGACGGGGGCAGGGCCGACGGTGCTCAATCCCGCAGCGCATGCCCAAGGATGGGCCGCTGGTGATCGTGTCCAACCACACCAGCTACCTCGACAGCATCGTCCTCATGGCGACCTTGCCGCGCGACTTCTGCTTCGTCGCCAAGAACTCCCTGGCCCGCTCGATCTGGACTGGCCCGTTCTTGCGCCACCTCGGCACGCTGTTCGTCGAGCGCGGCGACCCCAAGCAGGGCGTCGAGGACCTCGGCGCCATCGCCGAGCGGGTGCGCAGTGGGGGCGCGATCCTGTTCTTCCCCGAGGGAACCCTGGGCCGTATGGCGGGTCTGGTGCCATTCCGGACCGGGACGTTCTCCGTGGCGACCACGACCCAGAGCCTGGTTTCGACCGTGGCGATCCGCGGCGCGCGCACAACCTTGCGCGACGGCTCTTGGTTTCCGCGGCGAACGCGGATTACCGTAGTCGTCGGCCCCGCCCTGCGGGCCGAGGGGACCGGATGGGATGCGACCTTGGCGTTGCGTGGCGCCGTGCGCGCCGAGATGCTGCGCCATACGGGCGAGCCGGATCTCTACGATGAGACGGGCGCCATCGAGCGTATGGCTCGCGAGAACGCGCCGGCGAACTAGCTCGCCGGCTCCCCCTGCATTGTCCATGAGTAGCCGGCCGGGCGGCGCGCCCGGCTCGCGCGTGCCCACGCCGAACGGTGGCCTGGTGCCGCCGTCGGCCGAGACGCTCGTCGATGTTCTGCGCTGGCATGCCGAGGCCCACGGCGAGCGGGAGCATCTGCGCCTTCTCGCCGGCGACGACGACGTCCAACCGCTGACCTATGCCGGCCTTCTGCGCGCGGCGGAGGAGGTCGCAGCCGGGTTGCAAGCGCGCGGCGCGCAGCCCGGACAGAAGGTGGTGATCATGCTGCCGACTTCGCTCGACTTCTTCTTTGCGTTTTTCGGCATCCTTTTGGCCGGCTGCGTGCCGGTGCCGATCTATCCGCCGGTGCGCCGCCAGCAACTCGAGCAGTTCCTGCGGCGCCAGGCCGTGATCCTCGACAACGCCGAGGCGGTGCTGCTCGTCACGGTGCCGGAGGCGCAGGGCCCGGCGCGCTTCCTGCGCGCCAAGGCACGCGCGCTGCGCGACGTGCTGTCCGTCGCGGCGCTGCGTGACGGTGCCCGCTTCACGCCGGTTGCGGTGAACGGCGCGAGCCTCGCGTTCTTGCAGTACACGTCGGGCAGCACGGGCAACCCGAAGGGCGTGATGCTGACTCACGCCAACCTCCTCGCCAATGTGCGCGCGCTCGCGCTGCCGTGCGGATTGTCCGGAGAGACGGACACGTTCGTCAGCTGGTTGCCGCTCTATCACGACATGGGACTGATCGGCGCGTGGCTCGGCTCGCTCTATCACGGCGTCAAGCTGGTCAAGCTGTCGCCGCTGCGCTTCCTGACGCGACCCGAACGCTGGCTGTGGGCGTTGCACGAACATCGCGGCACGATCTCGGCGGCGCCCAACTTCGCCTATGAGCTGTGCCGGACGCGCATCAAGGACGCCGATCTCGAAGGCCTCGACCTTTCTTCCGTGCGTGTGCTCGCCAACGGCGCGGAGGCGGTGCTGCCGAGCACCCTGCGCGGTTTCCAGGAGCGCTTCGGCCGCTACGGACTCGCCCCAACCGCCCAGCGGCCGGTGTACGGCCTCGCCGAGAACTCCGTTGGTCTTGCATTCCCCGCCGTCGCGCGTGTGCCACGCATCGATCGTATTCGCCGCGTCCGGTTCACCGAGACGGGAGTAGCAGAACCGGCTCCGGCCGATGACACTACCGCGCTGGAGTTCGTCGCGTGCGGCATCGCCTTGCCGGCGCACGAGCTGCGCGTGGTCGATGCCGCCGGCAAGCCGGTGCCGGAGCGCCAGGCCGGCTCCATCCAGTTCCGCGGGCCCTCGGCAACCCAGGGCTACTACCGCAACCCGGCGGCGACGGCCGCCTTGTTCGACGGCACCTGGTTGCGCACAGGCGACCGCGGCTACCTCGCCGATGCGGAGATCTTCATTGCGGGCCGCGACAAGGACATCATCGTCCGCGCCGGCCGCAACCTGCACGCGCCCGAGATCGAGGCCGCCGCGGCCGAGGTGCGCGGCGTGCGCAAGGGGTGCGTGGCGGCATTCGGCTTGCAGGGCCTGTCGGGCACCGAGCGGTTGATCGTGCTGGCGGAGACCCGCGTCACGGATGCGGCAACGCTCTCGCGCCTCGCGGATGAAGTACGCCGCGCCGTGCAGCAGGCAACCGGCGAGGCGCCCGACGAAATCGTTCTGACCCCGCCACACGTCGTGCTGAAGACGTCGAGCGGCAAGATCCGCCGCGCCGATACGCGCGCGGTGTACGAGCGCGGGGAGCACCGGCAGGGACGTCCGGCGCCCTGGGTGCAGATGCTGCGCCTATGGCTGAGTTTCGTCGGCGCCGATGCGACGGCGCGGTTGCGACGGCTAGTTGGGCGGTAGCGGCGGGCGATAGGTCGGCCATTCGAGCGACGGCAGGCGGGGCCGCACGATCGGGTTGCCGAGGCCGTCGTATTCGACCGGCGCCAGGGCGAGGTTCGGCTCGACCAGGGATTGACCTTGGTAGCGATCGCGCAACCGGAGGCCCGGCGCATCGCACGCACTCAGGAACAACACGACTGCTGCCAGCAGGGCCGGAACGGCGACTCGCATGCCGTCATTGTGCATGGAAACGGGCGACGGAATAGGGCGCGGGATCGAGCGGCGGCGTCCGCTCGTGGACGAGATCGGCCAGAATGCGCGCGGAGCCTGCGGCCAGAGTCCATCCGAGGGGGCCGTGCCCGGTGTTGAGGAAGAGGCCGGCGACGCCTGGCGCCGCGCCAAGAATGGGCGGACCGTCGGGAGTCATGGGACGCAGGCCCGTCCACGCGTTGGCATCCGCCGCGGTGGCTCCATCGAACGGACCCGGAAACAGCTCCTGGGCCGCAGCGAGAATGGGGCGCACGCGGCGATCGTCGATGCGCGTGTCGAAGCCGGCGAACTCGGCAGTCCCCGCGCCGCGCAGCGTCGTGCCGAAGCGCGCGAACACGACCTTGCGATCATCGTCGATGATGCCGATGCGTGGCAGGCGCGGCTCAGCAGGCGAGGCGGGCAGGGTGATCGAGTAGCCTTTCACCGGATAGAGCGGCAGGTCGATGCCGAGGGGCGCGAGCAGGGCGCGGCTGCCCATGCCGAGCGCGACGACGATCGCGTCGGCCGCCTCCAGTCCGGCCGCAGTGTGTACGCCCGTGGCGGTGCGGCTGGCGACCTCGATGCGATCGACCTCCGTGTCGTAGCGGAACGCGACCTGTCGGTGCGCGCTGGCGGCCGCGAGCGCGGCGGTGAACTTGGCGGCATCGCCTGTGGAGGCGTCGCGATACAGCAGCCCGCCGGCGATGAGACCGCGCGCGCCCGCGCTGGCCAGCGCCGGCTCGATGCGGGCGCATTCCTCGGCGGTGAGCAGGTCGGCACCGACAAGCAAACGCTCGGTGTCGCGCTGGGCGCGATCGAGAGACTTCGCGGATCGATTCAGATGGAGCAGCCCACCGGTGTGGTGATCGAACTCGACGCCGGATGACGCGACAATGTCCTCCAGCGCGTCGCTGCTGAGCTGCGCGAGACTAAGCAAGGATTGGGCATTGGCGCGGTATCGCGCCGGCGTGCAGTTGCGCAAATAGCGCATGCCCCATCGCCACAGTTCCGGATCCCAGCGCGCCAACGGCAGCCGCAACGGCGCGTCGGGGCGACCGAGCCACTTTACGAGCTGGCGCGGTACCGCGGGGGTGGCCCACGGCCGCGCCTGGCTCGCCGAAAGATGTCCGCCGTTGGCGGCACTCGTCTCCTGCGCCGGACCTGAGCGCCGGTCGATGACCGTGACGCGCGCACCGGCTTCCGCCAGCGCGTACGCGGTGGTGATGCCGACGACTCCGGCGCCGAGGACGAGGACGTGCATGGGGCCAACCTACCAAAACGACGGTGGCCGCGCCCGGTTGGTTCCGGACGCGGCCGATCGCCGTCAGTTTACGCGGCGAATTTGGCTTCGAGCCGCTCGATGCGCTCCATCGCCTCGCCGAGGGCCTTGAAGGCCTTCATGTAGGCGATGCTGTATTGGACGCCGAACATGCCATCCGGGCCTTCGGCAACGAGACCGGGGCTTACCTTTTGGACGTCCTGGGCGATCCAGCCAAGCAACAGTGGAGCGTTGCCGTTGGTGGCCACATCGGCACTAAAGCGGAACTTCTTTACCAGTCCCGCGAGTGCCTTCACGTCGCCCCACTGCGAGCTCGCGACGCGAACATCACGCTTCAAACGTTCGTCCGAGATAGCCCCATAGCTGTTGTTGGCGTTTTGCAGGTTGCCGTTGGACATGATGTAGCAACGGTTGCTTGGGCCGCTATCGACGCAACGCAGGAAGAACTGCGTTGTGTTGTTCGGCGAAGCATTTGTGAAAGAAATTTCCGCACCTCTAGGTGTGCTTGCCGCGCCATTGATGATGAGAACGCCGTCATCTCCATTGCCGCCTCGCACGATCAACGATCCGAGGTTCGCCGAAGAGATTTGGATCTGCTCCGTCCCCGAATTGTAGCTGCCGGTGATGGAGCCGTAGTCGTTGTCGGAGGGAGACCCGAAATAGATCGTGCTGCTGTTGGCGTCGGGGGACAGCAAGTGAATGTGGCAATTGCTGTTGCTCTCGAAGACCGCTGCGCCGCTGCCGACCGCAGATACCGAGCCGGCGCTGCCGGCCAGGACGTGAAGGGGAGCGTCATGCTGCGTAGTGGCGCCAGATGCAAGAACCGTCAGGCCCGTGGTGTTCCACTCGCCGCGCAGGCTCTGGCTATCGACGAGGAACTGTAGCTTTCCGCCCGACTTGTTGGTGGAGAGACCAAGCGCACCGTTGTTGTAGTTCCATTCGACCCGGCCGCCCTGCGTGGCTGTGGTAGAGGGCGACGTGAAGTCGAGGTACCCGCCGTTGGCGTCAGGCGTGACGATGGTGATGCCCCCGTTGCCGTTGCTTTCCGCAACGATGGTGTTCACCTGGCTGTTCACGGTGACGGTTCCGGCGTTACCCTCCATCACGTGCAGCGTGCCGTCGTGCTGCGGCGTGACGCCGGAGGCGTACATGGCGAGGCCCGCATCGCTCCACTCTCCGCGGCCGCTGCCGACCTCGACCTCGAACGTCAGCTTGCCCCCGGCGCGGTTGGTGCTCAGTCCGAGGTGAGGTGTGCCCGCGTCGTACCCGGCGGCGACATAGGCGTAGTCGTTGTCCGATGGCGACCCGAAGAAGACAAATCCGGAGTTCGCGTCCGGCATCAGAATCGATATGCCGGTCGTACCGGACCCTTCGACGACGAGCTCGTCGCCATTGATCGGGGCGGTGACGGAGCCAGCCGCACCAGGGTTGATCTGCACCACGCCCTCGGTGCGGGCGCCGCCGAGTGCCAGCGTCGCGTGCTGTACGTTGTCGGCCGATCCGACGCCGACGCTCGTGCGTGCCGTGTCACCGCTCTCCGCAACCCACGCGGAGCCGTTGCCGACGATGATGTTGTTATCGGTAGGCGTCAATGCCGCCAGGGCCGCGAGATCCGCGTCGTACGGCTGCACGTCGGTGCCGATCGCCAAGCCCAAGTTGGAACGAGCGCCTGCCGCAGTACTCGCGCCGGTGCCGCCGTCGGCGACGGGGACGTCGGTGCCGCCGGCGCGGTAGACGATGTTGCCTTCGACGCTGATGTCGCCCGCCGAGGCGCGCGCGACGGTAGTGTCGCTCGCATGGCCAATATTCACGGCGGTGAATTCCGGGCTGTCACCAGTGCCGACGCCCAAGTTCGTTCGCGCGCCGGCGGCGGTGCTCGCGCCGGTGCCGCCATCCGCGACCGTCAGATCGGTGATGCCGGTGATGCTGCCGCCGGTGATGGCGACGTTGTTGGCGTTCTGGGTAGCCATGGTGCCGAGGCCGGGCACGAGGCCGGAGGCTTTTTGGTAGAAGAGGACCTTCCAGTTACCGAGGCCGTAGCTCTCGGCGATCATGCAGTCGCCGACGGCGGTGGTGATGTTGGCGCCGCCCGGCAGCACCAGGGACGTCGGGTTGTGGGTGAGGGTGCAGACACCGGTGAAGCGGACGCGGCGCACGATGCCTGCGTCGGCGGCGTCGAACGCGGTGATGGTCTCGGAACCGGCGATGCGGACGTTGTTGGAGTCGACGTTGCCGATCGTCGTTTCGGCAGTGGCGTTGACCTCGATCTCCTCGGCTTCGTTGATCGCGGCGCCGTCCATGACGAGCGTGTTGCCCAGCTCGAGGCCGTTGAACGTGGGCGCGCTCGTCGTCGTAAGGTTCTGGTCGATGGAGTAGGTGGTCATGGGGGTATGTCGTCCTTCAGGGAGGGAACGACACGTAATGTATTACATCGGGCCCCGAAAGTCAACACGAATTGTATCTAGTCGGATGGCGCCGCGCGGCCGCTGAGACGCGTAAAATACGCGGGATTACGCGGGATTACGCGGGATTGCGCGGGTCCTAGACCTAGTGCGAGTAGCGAGAGGAACCGACGCGGCGGTTGCCCAAGGGGGGGGTGCTTCGTAATGTAGTGCGGCCGGTTGCCCCTTCAAGGGGCAGACGGCGGCTAAAGCGCCTCTGGCCCCGCTTCGCCGGTCCGGATGCGGATGGCGTTGGCAACATCCATGACGAAGATCTTGCCGTCGCCGATCTGGCCCGTGTGCGCGGAGTCGCGGATCGCCTGGATGGTGCGATCCGCGACCGAGTCGTCGACCACGACCTCGATCTTCACCTTGGGGCGGAAGTCGACGATGTACTCCGCGCCGCGATAGATCTCGGTGTGGCCCTTTTGGCGGCCAAAGCCCTTCACCTCGGTCACGGTCATGCCCTGCACGCCGGCCGACGTGAGTGCCTCGCGCACCTCGTCGAGCTTGTGCGGCTTTACGATCGCGGTGATGAGCTTCATGACGCCTCCTGGCGAATAAGAGCGTGCCGGCCTAGGTCGAGCTTACCTCACAGATCATACGCGCGCTCGCCGTGAGCGGTGATGTCGAGGCCTTCGAACTCCTCTTCCTTGGAGACGCGGAGCCCAACGACCGCCTGCGTGATCTTAGCCAACACCCACGTGGCGGCGGCCGACCAGGCGCCGACGGCAAGGATGCCGGTCGCCTGCACGGTGAAGTGGCTGGTCGCCGTCATGTCTTCGGCGAAGCCGAGCCCTTGGAACGTGGTCGAGGCGAGGAAGGCGGTCAAGAGCACGCCCAGCATGCCGCCGACCCCGTGCACGGCGAACACGTCGAGGGAATCATCGATTTTCAGGCGCTGCTTCACCAGCTGGGTGACGTAGTAGCAGACGATGCCGGCGGCGATGCCGATGAGGAAGCCGCCCATCGGACCGATGAAGCCCGATGCCGGCGTCACGGTGGCGAGGCCCGCAATCGTGCCAGTGACGATACCGATGACGCTCGCCTTGCCGTGGCGGAGCCACTCGATGCCCATCCACACGAGCGACGCGGTGGCGGCGGCGAGGTGCGTCACGGTCATTGCCATACCGGCGCCCTGGCCGGCGGCCAGCGCGCTGCCGGCGTTGAAGCCGAACCAGCCGACCCACAGCATGGCGGCGCCCATGACGGCGAGGCCGGGCATGTGCGGCGGCTTGAGCTCGTGCGGGAAGCCGAGGCGGTTGCGCAGCATGAGGGCGAACACGATCGCCGAGACGCCAGCCGTGGTGTGCACGACGAGGCCGCCGGCAAAGTCGCGAATGCCCATCTCGAACAGCCAGCCGCCGGGCGCCCACACCCAATGCGCAACCGGGAAGTAGACGACGAGCAGCCACAATCCGTTGAAGAGCAGCACCGCGGAGAAGCGGATGCGCTCGACGTATGCGCCGACGATCAGCGCCGGTGTAATGATGGCGAACGTCATCTGGTACATGAAGAACACCGTCTCCGGGATGGTGCCCGAGACGGATTCATTGGTGACGCCCCGCAGGAACGCTTTGTCGAGACCGCCGATCCAGGCGTTGCCCTCGCCGAATGCCAGCGCGTAGCCGACGACGAACCACAGCACCGACGCGAGGCACGCCACGGCAACCACGTGCATCAGCACCGACATCGAGTTCCGCGAGCGCACCAGGCCGGCGTAGAAGAGCGCGAGCCCGGGCAGCGTCATGAACAGGACGAGCGCCGTGGACGTCAGCATCCAGGCGGTATCGCCCGAATCGATCTCCTGGGCGTGCGCGGTCGCCGGCAACAGCAGCGTCGCGGCTGCTGCAGCGATCATTCGGGTCATGTGCGTGAAACGTAGGCGGTTGCTCAACATGCGATCTCCCCACGGCCGGTTTCGGCCAGAGGGGCACGCGCGCCAACGCAAGTCGCCAAGACGCACGGAAACTGCCCCCCTGAGGCTCCCGCACGTGCATCAACTTAACCATGGCGGTCCGCGAGCGTCTAGAGGTTAGGCAACTGTGTAACGGCTGCCTGTTTTTTGGGCATTGAGCCAAGTGCCGCGACCAGCCGTAGTATTTGGTCAGGTGTGTCCTTACATGAGCGGCGCGCCTTGGGGTCCCAATGGCGCCACGCCCCCTGGGCGCCCTTCGGAGATTTCATGCCGCGTCCTACCCCGCAGGCCATCCTGCGCCGCCTCGCCGAGCGCAATACCGTGCGCGTCGCCGTCACGGGACTGCGCCGCTGCGGCAAGACCGTGTTCACGACGTCGTTCGTGCACAACCTGATGAGCGCGGGGCAGTGGCCAGACCTGCTGCCGTTCCTCAAGGTGGCGGCGCGGGGAGACCTCATCGCGGCAGAGGTGTTCCCGCTGCCGGGCGTGCCGATGTTCCCGTTCGAGCACTCCCTTGCCGCCATCGTCGGCGGCGGTACGGCGCACGGTGCGCACGGCTGGCCTGCAGCGACCGATCGCTTGTGCGGATTGCGCATCGCAGTGCGCTACCGCTCGCGGCGCACGCTGAACGTGCTGCGCGGACGGCGGGTGCGCACCCTCAACATCGACCTCGTCGACTATCCGGGCGAATGGCTGCTGGATCTGCCATTGCTGGCCAAGGATTTTGCAACGTGGTCGGCCGAAACGATGGCGCTGGCGGCGCGCGAGCCACGCGCACGCCACGTTCGCGAGTGGCAGGCCGCGGTCGACGCCATCGATGCGCAGGCGAGCGCCGATCCCGTCGCGCTCAAGCGTGCCGCGACCCTGTATGCCGAGGCGTTGCGCCGGTGCGCCGCTCCCGAAGTGGGGCTGACTCTGCACCAGCCGGCGCGCCTTCTCCGGCCGGGCGAGTTCAGCCCGGACAGTCCATTGCTCGAGCTGTCGCCGCTGCCGCCGCCGCGCGACGGCGCGCCGCCGCCGGCCGGCTCGAATTTCGCGGCGATGGCGGCGCGCTACGACGCCTACCGGGAGCGCATCGTGGCGCCGTTCTATCGCGACCATTTCCGCTACTTCGATGCGCAGATCGTCCTCGTCGACGTGCTCGGCGCGCTGAAGGCCGGGCAGGCGGCGTTCGACGACATGCGCGCGGCCATCGCGGCGATTCTGCAGAGCTTCGACTACAGCCGCTCCGGCTTCCGCGCCTGGCTCGAAGGCGCGCTGACCGAGCGCGTGCTGTTCGCGGCGACCAAGGCCGACCACGTGTCGAGCAACCAGCACCCGAACCTGCGACGCCTGCTCGAGGAAGTCGTGGCGCGCGAGGCGAACCGCATCCGGTTCCGTGGCGTCGGAACCGAGGCGCTGGCGATCTCGTCGGTGCGGTGCACAGAGGACGTGGTCGGCGAAGTGCAGGGCCAGACCCTTAGCCTGGTGCGCGGCATGCCGGCCGGACGCGACGCCGAGACGGCGCTGTTTCCCGGCGAGATTCCCGCGCACTTCCCTGGGCCGCAGGACTGGAGGGAAGGGCGCTTCCGCTTCCTGGATTTCCTGCCCGTGCACGTCAGCGGGGCGCGCGGCATCCCCCACATCGGCCTCGACGAGGCGATGCAGGGGCTGGTTGGTAATCACCTGCGATGAGCGAGACGCGTTCGCCTTTCGAAGTGTCGCCGGACGCCGTGCGGCGTGCCGGCATCGACGGAGGAGCTCCGCGCGCCGCGCCGGTAGAGCTCGTCGCGACGGAGACGCGCCCTGCGCCGGCTGTTGTCGCGCTGCCGATGCCCGCGTTGCGACCGCGGCGCGTGCTCGCCAAGGTGTTCGGAACGAGCGCGGTGGCGTTCGCGCTCGGCGCCATCGGCTACCAGCTGTGGGACTTCGTCGCCGGCGTGCTGCTGCAGAACGTCGCGGTGGGGACGACGCTGGCGGTCGCCCTCGGCATCGCGGTAGCCAGTGGCGGATTCCTGCTGCTGCGCGAGGTGTTCGGGTTCAGCCGCGAGATGCGCAAGCTGCGCGAGGTCGAGGCGCTGTCGATCGAGGCTACCGAGGTGCTGGCTGCCAACGGCCATGGGCGCGCCCTGGCCTTGTCGGCGCGCATCATTGCGCCGTTGCGGGAGCGGCGCGACCTTGGCGACGCGATCGAGCACTTCCGGCGCGCGGCGACGACGGCCCACTCCGACCGCCAGGTGCTGGAACTGCTCGCCGACGGTATCGTGCGGCCGCTCGACCGGCAGGCGTACCAGTGCGTCTCGCGCGCCGCCCGCGACGCGGGACTCGGCGTCACCATGAGCCCGTTCGGCGTGCTCGACGCCGGCATCATCATTTGGCGCGGCCTGCGCATGGTGCGCGAGGTGGCGGCCGTGTACGGCTTCCGGCCGGGATTCTTCGCCCGCGCCGGCCTGGTGCGGCGCATCCTGTACACCGCAGCGACCCAGGGCGCGGCCGACTTCGTTGCCGACGCGCTGCTCAGCCATGTCGGCGCGCGGCTGGCCGGGCTGCTGTCGGCGCGGGTAGGCGAAGGCGTGCTGAGCGGCATGCGCATGGCGCGGCTCGGCATCGTGACGATGGCGGCGTGCCGGCCGATGCCGTTCCTGGAGCAGGACAAAGCGTCCATCGCCCGGCTGGGCTCCGATGTCACGTCGGCGGTCAGCAGCAACGAGGAACGCTCGTAGGGTAGTCTGCGGCCGCGATGCCGTTGTCTCTCGGTCCCGAAGTCCTCACCGTCGCCCAGCATGGCGAGGCGGATCGCCTCGCCGTTGCGGCGGGCGTGTCGATCGAGGCGCTGATGGAGGCGGCCGGGCGCGCGGTCGCCGACGCCATTCTCCAGCGCTACACGCCACGGCCGGTGATCGTGCTCTGCGGTCCGGGCAACAACGGCGGCGATGGCTTCGTCGCGGCGCGATTGTTGCGAGAGGCTGGCTGGTCCGTGCGTGTCGCGGAGCTCGGCGAATCTGCGGGCGTTGCTGCGGAGATGCGGGCGAAGTGGGGCGCCGCGAGCGAGACGGTTTCGCCGCAATGTCTCGCGGGGGCCGAGCTGGCGGTCGATGCGCTGTTCGGGGCCGGGCTATCGCGACCGCTCGAGGGAGCGGCCGAGGCCACCGTCAGGGCAATCGCCGAGCAGCACCTGGCGTGTGTTGCGGTCGATGTGCCGAGTGGGCTCGCGGGCGATACCGGCGTGCCGCTTGGCCTCAGCGCGAGAGCCGATCTAACGGTAACCTTCTTTCGCAAGAAACCCGCCCATCTCATTTATCCAGGAAGAAAATTCTGCGGTGAAGTTGTAGTCGCCGACATCGGCACGCCGGCTTCGGTCGTGGGCCAGCTCGGCGTCGACACCTGGGAGAACGGGCCCGGTCTTTGGTCGCTGCCCGAGCCGGCAGCGGAGACTCATAAGTATGGGCGTGGTCACGCCCTGGTGGTGAGCGGTGGCCCTCTGGATACGGGTGCCGCCCGCCTTGCCGCCGAGGGCGCGCTGCGCGTTGGGGCGGGGCTGGTGACCATCGGCGGGCCGCCCGACTCGCTCCCCGTGCTGGCGGCACATGTCACCGAGATCCTGCTCGCGCGTTTGGATTCCGCAGACGACGTCGCGCGCCTGCTGGGGGAGCGGCGCCGCAACGTCGCGCTGATTGGCCCCGGCAACGGTGTCGGCGCGCGCACGGCCGACGCCGTGCTGGCCGCGTTGCGGACCGGCGCGAAGTGCGTGCTCGATGCCGATGCGCTGACATCGTTTGCCGACCGGCGCGACCAATTGCTGCAGGCCCTGCGCCCGGGCACGGTGATCACGCCGCACGACGGCGAGTTCGCGCGTCTGTTTCCGGAGGCGGCGAAGCTCGGCACGCGGCTGGCGCGCGCCCGGGCTGCGGCGGCAGAGTCGGACGCGATCGTGGTGCTCAAGGGTGCCGACACAGCCGTGGCACACCCGAGTGGCCGTGCCGTGATCAACACCAATGCGCCGCCGACCTCGGCGACGGCGGGATCGGGCGATGTGCTCGCGGGCTTCATCGCCGGCCTGCGCGCCCAAGGCATGGGGGCGTTCGAAGCGGCGGCCGCGGCCGTCTGGCTGCACGGCGAGGCGGCGCAACGGGTCGGGCCTGGGCTGATTGCGTCCGATCTGCACCGGGTGGTGCCGCGCGTGCTGGCCAGCGTTCCGCGCCAGGCGACCCCGGCGGTAGCGCCTCTGCCGCCGCGGATCGAGGTGCGCGACCTTGCGGCGCGTCACCTGATGGCGGTGGCGGGCAGGGCGGCGAAGGCCGATCTGCCGAAGAAAATTCCGCCGCTGTTCGATCAGGTCTACGAGGTGGTGCGGCGCGAATCCGTGCCTAACCTTGGTGTGAATGTCATCTTGTATCTATCGGGTCCGGTTCCTGAATTTTCGATGGAGGCAGGGGTGGAGGTCGCCGCGCCCTTCACCGGCCGCGGGGCAATTCGCGGCGTCGAGACGCCGGCCGGGCCGGCCGTCGTCGCCTCCCACTGGGGCGCGTATGCCGGGCTGCCGGCCGCGCACGCGGCGCTGCATGCCTGGTGCAAGCGCCAGGGTCACGCCATCACCGGCTTGAACTGGGAGGTCTACGGCCATTGGAGCGATGACCCCGCCGATCTGAAGACCGAGGTCTGCTACCAGCGGAAGTAAGCCCCGGCCGAACGGCCAGTGGCCGGGCGCAGAAGCCCTGTGATAACCCGTCATCTGTGGTAATAAGGCGCCCTTCGTTCTCCCGGGCTGGGCTGCCGTCACGACTCCGGCCGACGCCTGCCGGAGTGCAAGCTGGACGCGGCTGTGGTGGAATTGGCAGACACGCATGCCTTAGGAGCATGTGCCTCCGGGCATGGGGGTTCGAGTCCCTCCAGCCGCACCAAGCAAAGCGATGCGAAGCGAACTTTGGCTCCAACCACCGAATTGAACCCGAGCACCCCGGATGCAGGTAACTGAGACCAACGCCGAAGGCCTTCGGCGCGAATTCAAGATCGTCGTCGAGGCGCGCGACCTGAGCGACCGCATGACTGCGCGGCTCGATCGCATGAGCCAGCAGGCGCAGATGCCCGGCTTCCGCCCCGGCAAGGTGCCGAAGACCCTGCTCAAGCAGCGGTTCGGCAAGGCGCTGCTCGGCGAAGTGCTCGAGGAGACGGTCTCCACGTCGAGCCAGGCGGCGATCGCAGAGCGCTCGCTCCGCCTCGCCACCCAGCCGCGCGTCGAGATCAAGGAATTCAGCGAGGGCAAGGATCTCGAGTACACGCTCGCGTTCGAGATCATGCCGGAGTTCGATCCGGGCGATTTCAAGAAGCTCGAGATCGAGAAGCTCGTCGCCGAGCCGTCCGAAAGCCAAGTTGACGAGGCGGTCAGCCGTCTCGCCCAGGCCCAGCGCAAGTTCGGGCCGGCGTCGGAGGGTCACAAGGCGGAGAAGGGCGACCTGCTCACCATCGATTTCGTCGGCACGGTCGACGGCGTCGAGTTCGAGGGCGGCAAGGCCGAGGGCGCGCGCGTCGAGCTCGGCACCGGACAATTCATTCCGGGCTTCGAGGACCAGCTGATCGGCGCCGCAGTCGGCGGCAACGTGAAGATCAAAGCGACCTTCCCGTCGGACTACGGCGTGCGCTTCCTCGCCGGCCGCGAGGGGCTGTTCGACACGACCGTGAAGGAGATCAAGCACCCCGAGGAGGCGAAGGTCGACGACGATCTCGCCAAGGCGCTGGGGCTCGAGAACCTCGATGGCGTCAAAGCGGCGGTTAAGGGCCAGCTCGAGAAGGACCTGGGCGTCGTCTCGCGCCGGCGCCTGAAGCGTCGCGTGCTGGACCAGATGTCCAACATGCATGGCTTCGAAGTTCCACCGGGCCTCGTCGAGGCCGAGTTCAACGTCATCTGGGCGGAGATCGACGCGGCGCGGAAGCGCGGCGAGAACGAGCCGGGCGACGAGGGCAAGTCCGAGGACGAGCTCAAGGAGCAATACCGCACGCTCGCCACGCGGCGCGTGCGTCTCGGTCTGGTGCTCGCCGAAGTGGGCCGGCGCAACAATATCGCTGTGTCGTCCGAGGAGATCGAGCGCGCCATCACCCAGCAGGCGTCTCGCTTCCCGGGGCAGGAGAAGTCCATCTACGGCTACTTCCGCAACAATCCCCAGGCCGTCGATCAGCTGCGCGGTCCGATCCTCGAGGACAAGGTCATCGACTTCATCGTCGAGATGGCCAAGGTCACCACGAAGACCGTGACGCCCGAGCAGCTGATGGACGAGAACGAGGACGAGGCGGAGCCCGCCAGCGCCGAAAAGGGCGAGGGCGACAAGGGCGGCGAGGGCAAGGCCAAGAAGAAGGCCAAGGCGAAGAAGGACGAATAGTTGCGCGACGAGCGAAGGCAGGAGCGGGCGAACCCATGACCGATCATCTGACGCGCATGCAGAACCTGGTGCCCATGGTGGTCGAGCAGACCAACCGTGGCGAGCGCGCGTATGACATCTATTCGCGGCTCCTCAAGGAGCGGATCATCTTCATCTCGGGCCCGATCGACGACGTGACGTCGAGCCTGGTGAACGCCCAGCTCCTGTTCCTGGAAGCGGAAAACCCGCAAAAGGACATCGCGATGTACATCAACTCGCCGGGCGGCATCGTCTCGTCCGGCTTGGCGATCTACGACACGATGCAATACATCCGGCCGAAGATTTCCACCCTGTGCTTCGGCCAGGCGGCCTCGATGGGCTCGCTGCTACTGGCGGCCGGCGCCGCGGGCCTACGCTTTGCACTGCCCAACGCGCGCATCATGGTGCACCAGCCCTCCGGCGGCTATTCGGGCCAGGCCTCCGACATCGAGATCCAGGCGCGCGAAATCCTGTCTCTGCGCGAGCGTCTCAACCGCATCTATGCCAAGCACACCGGTCAGACGCTCGAACGCATTGAAAAGAGCCTCGACCGAGACACATTCATGACGGCGGAAGCGGCCAAGGAGTTCGGCATCATCGACGAGATCCAGGCGCACCGCCCGAGGCCCGAGGACGACACCAAGAATGTCGAGAAGATACGGGTCAAGGGTGAATAAGCGTGGGTGTAGCGACGGCTGAACACCGCAATTAACGTTTTCTTCACCATACCCGCGGTACGTTCGGCACCTGATAAAGCCGGATGTGTTGCCTGATCGGCTCAGTTGGGGATTGCCAACGGGGTTTGTAGTCAGGATGCTCCGCGGATAACATCTAGGAGTAGGGAAGGCCGGATACACAAATATCCGGTCCGTGCAGGCTCCCATGACCAAGTCCGGCGACTCGAAGAACACGCTCTACTGCTCATTCTGCGGAAAGAGCCAGCACGAGGTCCGCAAGCTCATTGCGGGCCCGACGGTGTTCATCTGCGACGAATGCGTCGAGCTCTGCATGGACATCATCCGTGAAGAGCACAAGTCCGCCCTCGTTAAGACCTCCGATGGCGTTCCGACCCCCGAAGATATCTGCGGGGTGCTGAACGACTATGTGATCGGCCAGGATTACGCCAAGCGCGTGCTCTCGGTGGCGGTCCACAACCACTACAAGCGGCTGTCGCACAGCGCGAAGTCCAACGACGTCGAGCTGGCGAAGTCGAACATCCTGCTGGTCGGTCCGACGGGCTCGGGTAAGACGCTGCTGGCGCAGACACTGGCGCGCATCCTCGACGTGCCGTTCACCATGGCGGATGCCACGACGCTCACCGAAGCCGGCTACGTCGGCGAGGACGTCGAGAACATCATCCTCAAGCTGCTGCAGGCGGCCGACTACAACGTCGAGCGCGCGCAGCGCGGCATCGTCTACATCGACGAGGTCGACAAGATCAGCCGCAAGTCCGACAACCCGTCGATCACCCGCGACGTATCGGGCGAGGGTGTGCAGCAGGCGCTGCTCAAGATCATGGAAGGCACCATCGCCTCGGTGCCTCCCCAGGGCGGCCGCAAGCACCCGCAGCAGGAGTTCCTGCAGGTCGACACGACGAACATTCTGTTCATCTGCGGCGGCGCTTTCGCCGGCCTCGAGAGGATCATTTCGTCGCGCAGCCAGGGTACGTCCATCGGCTTCGGCGCCGACGTGCGCTCGCCCGACGATCGCAAGACCGGCGAGATCCTGAAGCAGCTCGAGCCTGAGGATTTACTCAAGTTCGGCCTGATCCCAGAATTCATCGGCCGTCTGCCGGTCGTCGCGACTCTCGACGACCTGGATCAGAAGGCGCTGGTCGACATTCTCGTCCGTCCGAAGAACGCCCTGGTGAAGCAGTACCAGCGCCTGTTCGAGATGGAATCGGTGAAGCTGACGTTCTCGGACGACGCGTTGAGCGCGATTGCCCGCAGGGCGATGGGTCGCAAGTCCGGCGCGCGTGGCCTGCGTTCGATCATGGAAGCGATCCTGTTGGACACCATGTTCGAGCTGCCGGGCCTCGACGGCGTCGAGGAAGTGGTCGTCAATTCCGAGGTCGTGGAGGGCAGGGCGCAACCGCTGCGCATCTACTCCGAGCGGCGCGAGGACAACGCTACAGCGTAGCCTGCGGGCACCAAATCGAGATCAAATCGCAAAGCCGAGGCAACGCCTCGGTTTTGTCGTTTGTGGGGACGAAGCGTCCGTTCACCATGGCGAGCCGCGCCACGCCGAGGAGTGTGACGCGGCGCCCACAGAGTACCTGTCCATTGTGACAACTCTCCTTGATTCCCAGGAGTTCCCTTGCCACTTGTTGTGGCAACAGGCACCCTGACGAGGTGCCGCGGAAGCGTCTCGAGTGGCGCAACCGCCCGTCGCGTCCCTGCATCCCCAGCTCCACGCCTGTGGAGCGCTAGTGAGAGGCGCCATGATCGAAACCCCGAAGACCCAGTCCTATCCGGTGCTGCCGCTCCGGGACATCGTGGTCTTCCCCCACATGATCGTGCCCCTGTTTGTCGGCCGTGAGAAATCGGTCAAGGCGCTCGAAGAGGTCATGCGGGACGACAAGCAGATCCTGCTCGTCGCGCAGAAGAACGCGGCCGAGGACGATCCGACCCCCGATGACATCCATCGCGTCGGCACCATTGGTTCTGTGCTGCAACTGCTCAAGTTGCCCGACAACACCGTCAAGGTGTTGGTCGAGGGCGGCCAGCGCGCGCGCATCCATTCGTTCGACGAGAACGCCAAAGAGTACTTCCGCGCCGAGGCCGAGGTCATCGACGAGCTGAAGGGCGATCCGCGCGAGATCGAGGCTCTTGCGCGCTCGCTCTACTCGCAGTTCGAGCAGTACGTGAAGCTCAACAAGAAGATCCCGCCGGAAGTCCTGGTTTCACTCAACCAGATCGACGATCCCTCCAAGCTCGCCGACACCGTTGCCTCGCACCTGACGACCAAGGTTTCCGAGAAGCAGGAGCTGCTCGAGATCGCCAACGTCATGGAACGCCTGGAGCGCGCCTACGCCCTCATGGAGGGCGAAATCGGCGTCATGCAGGTGGAGAAGCGCATCCGCAACCGCGTCAAGCGGCAGATGGAGAAGACGCAGCGCGAGTACTATCTGAACGAACAGATGAAGGCGATCCAGCGCGAGCTGGGCGAGGGCGAGGACGGCCGTGACGAGCTCAGCGAGCTTGAGAACCGCATCAAGAAGACGCGGCTCTCCAAGGAAGCGCGCGAGAAGGCCGGTGCGGAGCTGAAGAAGCTGCGCAACATGAGCCCGATGTCGGCCGAAGCCACGGTCGTGCGCAATTACCTCGATTGGATCCTGTCGATCCCATGGGGCAAGAAGAGCCGCATCTCGCGCGACATCACCAAGGCCGAGAAGGTCCTCGATGAGGATCATTTCGGGCTGGAGAAGGTCAAGGAGCGCATCCTCGAGTACCTGGCGGTGCAGCAGCGCACCAAGCACCTGAAGGGTCCGATCCTGTGCCTGGTTGGCGCCCCCGGCGTCGGCAAGACCTCGCTCGGCAAGTCGATCGCCCGCGCGACGGGCCGCAACTTCGTGCGCATGTCGCTCGGCGGCGTGCGCGACGAGGCGGAGATCCGTGGTCACCGGCGCACCTACATCGGCTCGCTGCCGGGCAAGATCATCCAGTCGATGAAGAAGGCGAAGACGACCAATCCGCTGATCGTCCTCGACGAGATCGACAAGCTTGGCGCGGACTTCCGCGGTGACCCGTCGTCGGCGCTCCTCGAGGTCCTGGACCCCGAGCAGAACGGCGCGTTCAACGACCACTACCTCGAGCTCGACTACGACCTCTCGGACGTGATGTTCATCACGACGGCCAACACCTTGCGGATTCCGCCGGCGTTGCTGGACCGCATGGAGGTCATCCGCATCTCGGGCTACACCGAGGACGAGAAGGTCGAGATCGCCAAGCGCCACCTCATCCCGAAGCAGATCGAATCGCACGGGTTGAAGAAGGACGAATGGTCCATCTCGGACAACGCGTTGCGCGACGTGATCCGCTTTTACACGCGCGAGGCCGGCGTCCGTAACCTCGAGCGCGAGATCGCGGGCCTGGTGCGCAAGGCGACCCGCGAGCTGGTCAAGAAGGGCAGCGGCAAGGTCAAGGTCAGCGACCGCAACCTCGAGAAGTACGGTGGCGTGCAGCGCTTCCGCTACGGCGAGCTCGAGGCCGAGGACATGGTCGGCGTCGTCACCGGCCTAGCCTGGACCGAGGTCGGCGGCGAGCTCTTGTCCATCGAGTCGGTGATGGTGCCCGGCAAGGGCAAGATGCAGATCACCGGCAAGCTCGGTGACGTCATGCAGGAGTCGGTGCAGGCCGCGGCCTCGTTCGTGCGCGCCCGCTCGATCGAGTTCGGCATCAAGCCGACCCTGTTCGAGAAACGCGACATCCACGTCCATGTGCCCGAGGGCGCCACGCCCAAGGACGGCCCGTCGGCCGGCGTCGCCATGGCGACGTCGATCATTTCGGTGCTCACCGGCAATCCGGTGCGTAGGGACGTGGCCATGACCGGCGAAATCACGCTGCGCGGCCGCGTCCTGCCGATCGGCGGCCTCAAGGAGAAGCTGCTGGCGGCCCTGCGCGGCGGCATCAAGACCGTCTTGTTCCCCAAGGACAACGAGAAGGATCTCGCCGACATCCCCGACAACGTGAAGAAGGGCCTCGAACTGGTCCCGGTCGCGACCGTCGATGAGGCCCTCAAGCGGGCGCTTTCGAAGCCGCTCGTGCCCATCAAGTGGGAGCAGGAAGAGCACGATGAGAAGGTCCGTTCGGACAAGGCGGACGGGGACCGCGACGCCGTCACGACTCATTAGGGGCGCGCGACACCGTCGCGCCACACATTGATGCCGCCCCGCCACAGGGGTGCGGAAACGAGACAAGGGGCGGGTTTTGTGCAGAAACCCGCCCCTTTTCCCTTTGACGGCCGCGGATAAGCCGCACTAGACTTTGCGCCGCCGTCCGATCCTGGATCATTTTGACAACATCTATCCTGCTCAGCGCAGAGGGGGCTCAATCGTGAACAAGAACGATCTTGTGGCAGACGTTGCGCGTACGACGAACCTTTCTAAAACGGATGCCGCCAAGGCTGTCGAAAGCGTTTTCGACTCCATCACCAAGTCGCTGTCCAAGGGGAACGAGGTCCGGCTGGTGGGGTTCGGCACGTTCACCGTCGCGAAGCGCGCCGCCTCCGAGGGCCGCAATCCTCGTACCGGCGAGAAGATTTCCATTCCCGCGACGAAGCAGCCGAAGTTCAAGGCCGGCAAAGCCCTCAAGGACGCGGTTAACTAACCGAACGCTTTCGTCGCCCAGCGGATCAGTTTTAAGCATCCGGCCGCCCGGTCAAACGGGCGGCCGGATTGCTTTTTGGCTGTCCGGAACGCGCGACAGTCCGGGCTGGATAGGCCACCGGGCAGGGTGCCCAGACTTGCAGCCCGTGTTAAGGGTTTCTCGGGCGATTAGCTCAGCGGTAGAGCATCTCGTTTACACCGAGAGGGTCGGGGGTTCGAAACCCTCATCGCCCACCAGCTTCCCTGGAGCGTGGCGCCGTTCACCGTACTAGCCTGGGCTCTGCAGTAAGCCCGTGGGGTAACAACCGGGTTAGCCGGGGTTCTTTGGGAGGGGCCAACGGGAAACCGGCGATCAACAAGGCGAAACTATTGAGTCACGAAATTGTCGCCAAGAGTTCGGCGCGCGCTGTCGAGGATGGCCTGACTTTGAAGACTCGCCGCGCCGCGATCTTCTCAGCGAGTTCGGGGTTAGCTTCATTCAGGCGTGCGTCCCCTAGCTTGCGTCGGCGGTTGTCGTTCGCCGCGCTGCAGGCCCACCCGTCCGGCGCGCGCGTTTGCAATCCTGGCACCGTGGGCGGGCCGCGCAACGCCGAGCAGCGGGCGACGGCGATCTTCGACACCGAACGGCGGACGCCGGCGGTGCAGCGCGTCGCCTACGATCGCTCGCGAACCCGGGCCAAGACGCGCCGCGCCGGATTGGCGCCGCGCTACTGGTTCTTACCCGCGGGCGCCCGCAACGCGATCGGCCGGGTCACCCGCGCGGCACGCCTGCACGCAACGCTGAAGCGCCTCGGTCTCTAGCCGGCGAGCGCCGGCCACGCTGCGACGATGCCGTCGACGAGGAACTGGATCGCCATGGCGGCGAGCAGGATGCCCATGACGCGGCTCACCACGTTGACGCCGGTCACGCCGAGCACCTTCATGATGCGGGTCGCGACCAGGAAGCACGCGAAGGTCGCCACCAGCACCAGCACCATCAGGCCAAGAATCCCCGCCTGCAACAGCAGGTCGCCGTTCGCAGCACTGACGTGCAGCACCATCGAGGTCATCGCGCCGGGTCCGGCGATCAGCGGAATGGCGAGGGGGAACACGGAGACATCCTCGCGGATGCCGGTCTCGGCGTTTTCGGGAGCGGTCGTGCTGCGCAATCCGGACTGGCGCGCCATCACCATGTCGATGGCGAGCAGCAGGAGGAGCACGCCGCCGGCGATGCGGAAGGCGGGCAGGGTGATGCCGAGCGCGCGCAGGACAGGCTCGCCGGCCAGGCCGAAGCCGAGCAACACCCCGCCGGCGATGACCGTGCCGCGCAAGGCGATGCGGCGCCGTTCGGCCGGGTCGTGGTGCTGGGTAAGCGCAGCGAACACCGGCGCCATGCCCGGTGGGTCGATGACCACCAGGAACGTCACCAGCGCGGCAAACAGGGATCCCGTCATTGGTCAGGCTTATAGCGCGGCGTGCGGCATGGTGCGACGCAAGCCGGGGTAGGGGTCCGCACCGCTTGACCCTGGGGGAGGCGTCCTTTACACCCCGGGGCACTGGCAACGGGGGCGTAGCTCAGTTGGTCAGAGCGCCGGCCTGTCACGCCGGAGGTCGCGGGTTCGAGCCCCGTCGCTCCCGCCAGTATCCTCACCAACACATTCCACTACGTACGACCGCGGCGTCGCCGCGGTCGGTCGGAAGTACAACTGCGGCGCTCAGCCGCAGTTGGGCTGGCATTCTCTTGCCGGAGCCCGAAACGCCTCTATACTTTGTTGTGCGTCCTGACGAATTTGGGGAAGGATGCTGCGCCGGCGGGGGCGTCGGCGCAATTTTGTCTCGGGCGGGCGCGGGAAATGCAGGCGTTGTTGGCGGAATACCTGCCGATTTTGGTCTTTATGGCCATCGCCGCAGGTTTGGCCATGGCGTTCATCGGCGCCTCGTGGTTCGCCGGCCGTCAAAAGCCTGACGCCGAGAAGCTTTCGCCCTATGAGTGCGGCTTCGACACCTTCTCGGACGCGCGTCATGAGTTCGACGTGCGCTTCTACCTGGTGGCGATCCTCTTCATCATTTTCGACATCGAAGTCGCCTTCTTGTTCCCCTGGGCGGTGACTCTCGGCCAGCTCGGCATGTTCGGCTTCTGGTCGATGGTGGCGTTCCTCGGCGTGCTGACCGTCGGCTTCGTCTACGAGTGGAAGAAGGGCGCGCTCGAATGGGAGTGAGTATCGCCCCCGTGGCCCAGCCCCAGGGTCTCACCCCGCGCACGGCGCAGGGCGACGACGCGTTCTCTGGGATGGCCGCCGACCTGAACGATCGTGGCTTCCTGGTCACCAAGGTCGACGACGTCGTCAATTGGGCGCGCACGGGCTCGCTGTGGTGGATGACCTTCGGTCTCGCCTGCTGCGCGGTCGAGATGATGCACGCGTCGATGCCGCGCTACGACCTCGAGCGCTTCGGCATCATCCCGCGTGCCAGCCCGCGCCAGTCGGACTTGATGATCGTCGCCGGGACGCTGACCAACAAAATGGCGCCGGCGCTGCGCAAGGTTTACGATCAGATGGCCGAGCCGCGCTGGGTCATCTCGATGGGCAGCTGCGCCAACGGCGGCGGCTACTATCACTATTCCTACTCGGTGGTGCGCGGCTGCGACCGCATCGTGCCGGTCGACATCTACGTGCCGGGCTGCCCGCCGACCGCCGAGGCGCTCGTCTACGGCATCCTGCAGCTGCAGAAAAAGATCCGGAGGACCGGCACCATCGCCCGCTAACGGGGCGGGTGCTGGGACTGGACTGCGATGGGTGGAGACGCAGCCCTCCGCGAATTGTCCGATCACGTTTCGGCAAATTTGCCGAACGTCGTCGCGGGCGCGCATCTGGCATTCGGGCAGTTGACGCTGTCCTGCGTCGCCGCGGACATCGTCCGCGTGCTGACGTTCCTGCGCGACGATGAGGGCACCCAGTTCCAGCAACTCGTCGACATCGCCGGCGTGGACTGGCCGGCCCGGCCGCAGCGCTTCGACGTGGTCTACAACCTGCTGTCGCTGACCAAGAACTGGCGCATCCGCGTCAAAATCATGACGGATGAGACGACGCCGGTGCCCTCGGTGACGGACGTCTATCGCTCCGCCGGCTGGTACGAGCGCGAGGCATGGGATCTCTACGGTGTCCTGTTCTCGGGGCACCCGGACCTGCGCCGCATCCTCACCGACTACGGCTTCGAGGGGCACCCGATGCGGAAGGACTTTCCGCTGACGGGCTACGTCGAGGTGCGCTACGACGCCGAGCAGAAACGCGTCGTCTACGAGCCCGTGTCGCTGACCCAGGAGTTCCGCACCTTCGAGTTCATGAGCCCGTGGGAGGGTGCGCAATACATCCTGCCGGGTGACGAGAAGGCGCCGCCGCACGCCGATCTGCCCAAGCCGCGCAATCAGCCGCCGAAGGCGAACTGACGTGGGTGAAGTCCAGATCGCCAACTACACGATCAACTTCGGGCCGCAGCATCCGGCTGCGCACGGCGTGCTGCGCCTGGTGATGGAGCTCGACGGCGAGATCGTCGAGCGCGCCGATCCGCACATCGGATTGCTGCACCGCGGCACCGAAAAGCTGATCGAGCACAAGACGTACATGCAGGCGATCCCCTACTTCGATCGCCTCGATTACGTGTCGATGATGTGCCAGGAGCACGCCTTCGTCATGGCGGCGGAGAAGCTCCTTGGGCTGCAGGTGCCGCTGCGCGGCCAGTACATCCGGGTCCTGTTCAGCGAGATCACGCGCATCCTGAACCACCTACTCAACGTCACGACCCAGGCGATGGACGTCGGCGCCATCACGCCGGCGCTGTGGGGCTTCGAAGAGCGCGAGAAGCTCATGGAGTTCTACGAGCGCGTCTCGGGCGCCCGAATGCACGCAAACTACTTCCGCATCGGCGGCGTGCACCAGGACATGCCCGATGGCCTCGCCGAGGACATCGGCAAGTTCATCGATGCGTTCCCCAAGGTCATCGACGAGATCGAGGGGCTGCTCACCGAGAATCGCATCTTCAAGCAGCGCAACGTCGACATCGGCGTCATCAGCGCCAAGGACGCCCTCGACTGGGGTTTCACCGGCGTGATGATCCGCGGCTCGGGCGTGGCGTGGGACCTGCGCAAGTCGCAGCCGTACGAGGTCTATGACCGCATGGACTTCGACATTCCCATCGGCAAGCACGGCGACTGCTACGACCGCTACGTATGCCGCATCGAAGAGATGCGCCAGAGCATGCGCATCATCCGTCAGTGCCTGAACGAGATGCCGTCGGGACCGGTGATCGCCGACGACAACAAGGTGGTGCCGCCCAAGCGCGGCGAGATGAAAGCGACCATGGAGTCGCTCATTCACCACTTCAAGCTGTTCACCGAGGGCCACCGCGTGCCGGCCGGCGAGGTCTACGCCGCGGTCGAGGCGCCAAAAGGCGAGTTCGGCGTCTACCTGGTGTCGGAGGGCGAGAACAAGCCGTACCGGTGCAAGATTCGCGCGCCGGGCTTCCCGCACCTGCAAGCGCTCGAGTTCATGAGCAAAGGCCACATGCTGGCCGACGCCGTCGCCATCATCGGCACCCTCGATATCGTGTTCGGCGAGATCGATCGATGAGCGCACCCGCAGCCGCGCCGTTCGCGTTCACCCCGGCCAACGTCGAGCAGGCCAACGCAATTGTCGCGAAGTACCCGCAGGGCAAGCAGCAGAGCGCGCTGCTGCCGCTTCTCGATCTCGCTCAGCGCCAGAACGACGGCTGGCTGCCGCGCGCCGCCATGGATCATGTGGCGGCGTTTCTTGGGTTGGCGCCGATTCGCGTCTACGAGGTGGCGACCTTCTACACGATGTACAACCTGCGCCCGATCGGCCGTCACCACGTGCAGGTCTGCACGACGACGCCGTGCTGGCTGCGCGGCTCGGATCAAGTTCTCGATGCCTGCAAGAAGCGCCTCGGTGTCGACGTCGGCGAGACCACGCCCGACGGCAAGTTCACCCTGTCGGAGGTCGAGTGCCTCGCCGCGTGCGTCAACGCGCCGGTGGCCTGGATCGGCGACGACTTCTACGAGGACATCGACGGCGCCTCGATGACACGCATTCTCGACGACCTCGCCGCCGGCAAGCAGCCGAAGCCGGGTCCGCAGGTCAAGCGTCAGACGTCCGCGCCGGTTTCCGGCGCCAAGACTTTGAAGGACGCGTGATGCTGTCGGACAAGGACCGCATCTTCACCAATCTCTACGGCCGCGAGGACTGGCGCCTCGCCGGCGCGCGCAAGCGGGGCGATTGGTCGGGCACCAAAGAGATCATGGCCAAGGGCCAGGATTGGATCATCGACGAAATGAAGGCGTCGGGCCTGCGCGGCCGCGGCGGCGCCGGATTTCCGACGGGCATGAAGTGGTCCTTCATGCCCAAGAAGTCCGACGGGCGTCCGTCGTTCCTGGTGGTCAACGCCGACGAGGGCGAGCCGGGCACGTGCAAGGATCGCGACATGCTGCGCCACGATCCGCACAAGCTGATCGAGGGCTGCTTGCTGGGCGGCTACGCCATGCGCTGTCGCGCAGCCTACATCTACATTCGCGGCGAGCTCATCCGTGAGGCCGAGACGCTGCAGGCGGCGATCGACGAGTGCTACGACGCCGGCCTCATCGGCAAGAACGCGTGCGGCTCGGGCTACGATTTCGACGTCTACGTCCACCGCGGCGCCGGCGCCTATATCTGCGGCGAAGAGATGGCTCTCATCGAGAGCCTCGAGGGCAAGCCCGGCAAGCCGCGCCTGAAGCCGCCGTTCCCGGCCGCCTCCGGCGTGTGGGGCTGCCCGACGACCGTCAATAACGTCGAGACGATCGCGGTGGCACCGACCATCCTGCGCCGTGGTGCTTCATGGTTTGCGTCGTTCGGCCGGCCGAACAACACCGGCACCAAGGTCTATTGCATCTCCGGCCACGTGAACGAGCCGTGCAACGTCGAAGAGTCGATGAGCATTCCGCTGCGCGAGCTCATCGACAAACACTGCGGCGGCGTGCGCGGCGGCTGGGACAACCTGCTGGCGGTGATCCCGGGCGGCTCCTCGACGCCGCTCATCCCAAAGGCGGTGTGCGACACCATCCTCATGGACTTCGACGCGCTGCGCGAAGCAAAGTCGGGCCTCGGCACCGCGGCAGTCATCGTGATGGACAAGTCCACCGACCTCATCAAGGCGATCTCGCGCCTTGCCAAGTTCTACATGCATGAGAGCTGCGGCCAGTGCACGCCGTGCCGCGAGGGCACCGGCTGGATGTGGCGCATGCTCGAGCGCATGGCGAAGGGCAACGCCACGGTCGACGAGATCGACATGCTGCTCGACGTAGCGAACGAGATCGACGGCCACACCATCTGCGCGCTCGGAGACGGCGCGGCGTGGCCGGTGCAGGGGCTCATCCGCCATTTCCGGCCGGTGATCGAAGATCGCATCCGAACCGCGCGGCTCAAGCCGCTGCCGACGGCAGCGGAGTAGGGCGGAGCGGGGGAGGACGCAATGCCAAAACTGACCATCAACGGCACGGAGGTCACCGTCGACGCGGGCAAGACGGTGCTGCAGGCGTGCGAGCAGATCGGCATCGAGATTCCGCGTTTCTGCTACCACGACCGCCTCCAGATCGCCGGCAATTGCCGCATGTGCCTGGTCGAGATGGAGAAGTCGCCGAAGCCGATCGCCAGCTGCGCCATGCCGGTCAACGAAGGCATGGTCATCCGCACCAACACGGCGAAGGTGAAGAAGGCGCGCAACGGCGTGATGGAGTTCCTGCTCATCAACCATCCGCTCGACTGCCCGATCTGCGACCAGGGCGGCGAGTGCGATTTGCAGGATCAGGCGATGGCCTACGGCCTCGACCGCAGCCGCTACACCGAGCACAAGCGCGCAGTTCCGGACAAAGACCTCGGCCCGCTGGTCGAGACGCACATGACGCGCTGCATCCACTGCACGCGCTGCATCCGCTTCGCCACCGATATCGCCGGCGTCGAAGAACTCGGCACCATGGGCCGCGGCGAGCACATGGAGATCGGCACCTACGTCGAGAAGGCGCTGACCTCTGAGCTGTCGGGCAACATGATCGACCTGTGCCCGGTCGGTGCGCTGAACTCCAAGCCGTATGCGTATACCGCGCGCACCTGGGAGCTGGTGCGCACCGAGACCATCGACGTGCACGACGCGCTCGGCTCCAACATCAACGTGAACGCGCGCGGCCGCGAAGTGATGCGCGTGCTGCCGCGCCTGAACGAGGACATCAACGAGGAGTGGATCTCCGACAAGACCCGCTTTGCCTACGACGGCCTGCGCCGCGGGCGCCTCGATCAGCCCTACGTGCGCAAGAATGGCAAACTCGCGCCAGCCACCTGGAAAGAAGCACTCAGCGCGACCGCGGGTGCGATCACGGGCGCCGGTGGCGGCTCGATCGCGGCGATCGCGGGAGACTTGGCCTGCGTCGAGTCGATGACGGCGCTCAAGGATCTGTTCGATCAACTCGGCTCGCCGCACCGCGACTGCCGCCAGGACGGTGCGCAGCTCGACCCGAGCGTGCGCGCCGGCTACCTGTTTAATACGACCATCGCCGGCATCGAAGAATCCGACGTTTGCCTTCTCATCGGCACCAATCCGCGGTGGGAAGCGGCCCTGGTCAACGCGCGCCTGCGCAAGCGCTACCTGCGGGGCGGCTTCCGGGTCTTCTCGATTGGGCCGCGCCTCGATCTGACCTTCCCGGTCGAGACCCTGGGCGCCGGACCGGAGACGCTCGAGGCGATCGCTGCGGGCGGTCACCCGTTTGTCGAGACCCTCTCCGCCGCCAAGCGGCCGATGATGATCCTGGGCCAGGGCGCGCTCGCGCGCGCGGACGGATCGGCGATTCTCGCAGCGGCGTGGCGCATCGCGGTCACGTGTCGCCTCGTGCGCGACGGATGGAACGGATTCAACGTGCTGCACATTGCGGCCGCACGTGTCGGTGGCCTCGACATCGGCTTCGTGCCCGGCAAGGGCGGCCTCGACGTCAGCGGCATGCTCGACGGCGCGTCGTCCGGCAAGACCCAAGTGGTCTATCTGCTCGGCGCCGATGAGATCGACGTGCGCCGGCTTGGGTCCGCGTTCGTTATCTATCAGGGCCACCACGGCGACGCGGGCGCCAACCGCGCCGACGTCATCCTGCCGGGTGCCGCCTACACCGAGAAGTCGGCGCTCTACGTCAATACGGAAGGCCGCGTGCAGCAGACCAAGCGGGTCGTGTTCCCCCCCGGCGAGGCGCGCGAGGACTGGTCTATCGTCCGTGCGCTATCCGAGGCGATCGGTGCGCGCTTGCCGTACGATAACCTGGCGGAATTGCGCCAGCGCATCGAGCGCGCGCATCCGCATCTGGCGGAGCGCGGTGTTGCGCCCGGGGCACCGTGGAGCAGCTTCGGCCACGAAGGCCGGATGGACCAGGCGCCGTTCCGCAGCCCGATCGATGACTTCTATATGACCAACGCCATCTGCCGCGCCTCGGAGACGATGGCGGCTTGCAGTGCACTGTACGTCGGCAGCACGGCGGGCAAGACCGGCACCCATGGCTGAGTTCTGGGACGGCTACGCGCTGCCGGGGCTGTGGATCGCCGCGAAGATCGGCGCGCTGCTGATTCCGTTGCTGCTGTCCGTCGCCTACCTCACGTGGTTCGAGCGCAAGGTCATGGCGGCGATGCAGCTGCGCATGGGCCCGAACGTGGTTGGCCCGTGGGGGCTGTGGCAGCCTTTCGCCGACGCGCTGAAGATGGTGGTGAAGGAAACCATTATTCCGACCAAGGCCAACCCCGGCCTCTTCCTTCTGGCGCCGATGCTGACCTTCATGCTGGCGCTGATTGCCTGGGCCGTGATGCCGGTCGGCGACGGCTTGGTGATCTCCAACGTCAACGTCGGCGTCCTCTACCTGTTCGCGATCTCGTCGCTCGGCGTGTACGGCATCGTCATCGCCGGGTGGGCGTCCAACTCGCGCTACGCATTCCTCGGCGCGCTGCGTTCGGCGGCGCAGATGGTGTCCTACGAAGTCTCGATGGGTTTCGTCATCATCTGCGTGTTGCTGTGCGTCGGTTCGTTGAACCTCAGCGACATCGTGCGCGCGCAAGAGACCGTCTGGTTCGTCTTCCCGCTGCTGCCGATGGCGGTGGTGTTCTTCATCTCGACGCTGGCCGAGACCAACCGCCATCCGTTCGACCTGCCCGAAGCGGAGTCTGAGCTCGTCGCCGGCCACCTGGTCGAGTACTCGGCCATGACGTTCGGGCTCTTCTTCCTCGGCGAGTACGCCAACATGATCCTGATGAGCGGGATGACGACCATCCTGTTCCTCGGCGGCTGGCTGCCTCCCATCGACATCGCGCCGCTCAACTGGATCCCCGGGCCGATCTGGTTCGTCCTCAAGATCAGTGCGCTGCTGTTCGTGTTCGTGTGGGTGCGAGCGACGTTCCCGCGTTACCGCTACGACCAGCTGATGCGACTGGGTTGGAAAGTCTTCCTGCCGCTGTCGCTGTTTTGGGTGGTGCTGACGGCGGGTGTATTGGTGGCGTTCGGCTGGGCGCCGGGCGCGGAAGGGTAGAGCAATGAGCGCACTCGTAAACGTCGTCCGCTCGATGTTCCTGACGGAGCTGCTCTCCGGCATGGCTTTGACGTTCAGGTACATGTTCCGGGAGCGCAAGACGCTCAACTACCCGCACGAGAAGGGCTCCCTCAGTCCGCGCTTCCGCGGCGAGCACGCCCTGCGCCGCTATCCGAATGGCGAGGAACGCTGCATCGCCTGCAAGCTGTGCGAGGCTGTGTGTCCGGCGCTGGCCATCACCATCGAGTCCGAGCCGCGCGATGACGGCAGCCGCCGCACGACGCGCTACGACATCGACATGACCAAGTGCATCTACTGCGGGCTGTGCCAGGAGGCATGCCCGGTCGATGCGATCGTCGAAGGACCGAACTTCGAGTTCGCCACCGAGACGCGGGAAGAGCTGTACTACGACAAGAACAAGCTGCTGGCGAACGGCGATCGGTGGGAAGCCGAGATCGCTGCCAACCTCGCCGCCGACGCCAAGTATCGCTAGGCCGCCGGCGATCATCGCATGTTGATCCAGTTCATCGTCTTCTACGTGTTCGCCGCGGTCGTGGTCGGGTCGGCGTTCATGGTGATTGCCGCGCGCAATCCCGTGCACTCGGTTCTGTTCCTCATCCTGTCGTTCTTCAACGCCGCCGGCCTGTTCGTGCTGGCGGGCGCCGAGTTCCTGGCGATGACCCTGGTGATCGTCTACGTCGGCGCCGTCGCGGTGCTGTTCCTGTTCGTCGTCATGATGCTCGACATCAACTTCGTGCGTCTGCGCCAGGGTTTCATGCAGTACCTGCCGCTCGGTGCGATGCTGGGCGCGATCCTGCTGGTGGAGCTGTTGCTGGTGGTCGGCGCGTTCGTGGTGTCACCGGAGGTCGATACCTTGGCCGCGCCGATGCCGCCCGTCGAGCAACAGAGCAACACGCATGCGCTCGGGCAGCTGCTCTACACGCGCTACATGTACCTGTTCCAGGCGTCGGGCATGATCCTGCTGGTCGCCATGATCGGCGCCATCGTGCTGACCTTCCGCGTGCGTACCGGCGTACGCCGCCAGAGCATCAGGGCCCAGGTGGCGCGGACACGCGCCGATGCCGTCGAACTCAAGAAAGTGGTGTCGGGCGCCGGCATCAGCGGGAGTCTCTGATGGCGCCGCTCACCATCCCGCTCGGGCACTTCCTGTCGGTGGCGGCGATCCTGTTCACGCTCGGCGTGCTCGGCATCTTCCTCAACCGCAAGAACGTCATCGTCATTCTGATGTCGGTCGAACTGATGCTGCTGGCCGTGAACCTGAACCTCGTCGCGTTCTCCGCTCACCTCGGCGACATGGTGGGGCAGGTGTTCGCCATGTTCGTGCTGACCGTCGCGGCGGCCGAGGCGGCCATCGGCCTCGCCATCCTGGTGGTGTACTTCCGCAACCGCGGTACGGTTGCGGTCGAGGACATCAGCCTGATGAAGGGCTGACGCCATGCTGTACGGGCTGATCGTTTTCCTGCCGCTGATCGGCGCCATCCTCGCCGGCCTGTTTGGCCGTTGGCTCGGCGACCGTGGTTCGCACATTGTGACGTGCGGCCTCGTCACTGCGTCGGCGCTGTTGTCGGTGCCGGCTTTCTGGTTCGTCGCGATCCAGGGCAATACCCAGATCGTCGAGCTATTCCCGTGGATTATCTCGGGCGAGCTGGAGGCCAGCTGGGCGCTGCGCGTCGACCAGCTCACGGCGGTGATGCTCGTCGTCGTTACCAGTGTGTCGGCGGTCGTGCATTGGTACTCGATCGGCTACATGCACGACGATCCGCACCAGCCGCGGTTCTTCGCCTACTTGTCGCTGTTCACCTTTGCCATGCTGGCGCTGGTCACCGCCGACAACTTCATCCAGATGTTCTTCGGCTGGGAGGGCGTTGGCCTGTGCTCGTACCTGCTGATCGGCTTCTGGTATCACAAGCCCTCGGCCAACGCGGCCGCCATCAAGGCGTTCATCGTCAACCGCGTCGGTGACTTCGGCTTCGCGCTGGGTATCTGCGCGGTATTCTTCGTCTTCCAGAGTGTCGAGTTCGATGCGGTGTTCGAGGCGGTGCCGCGCTTCGTCGACACCGAGATCGAGTTCCTCGGCACGCACCTCGATACTCTGACGGTCATCACCATCCTTCTGTTCATCGGCGCCATGGGCAAGTCCGCCCAGATCGGCCTGCACACCTGGCTGCCCGACGCCATGGAAGGCCCGACGCCGGTATCGGCGTTGATCCACGCCGCAACCATGGTCACCGCCGGGGTGTTCATGGTCGCGCGCCTGTCGCCGATGTTCGAGTACGCCGAGTTCACTCTGATGCTCGTCACCATCGTCGGCGCGCTTACCGCGATCATGGCGGCGACCATTGGCCTAGTGCAGAACGACATCAAGCGCGTCATCGCGTATTCGACGTGCAGCCAGCTCGGCTACATGTTCTTCGCCTGTGGCGTGTCGGCCTATCAGGCCGGCGTGTTCCACCTGTTCACGCACGCCTTCTTCAAGGCGCTCTTGTTCCTGGGTGCGGGGTCGGTGATCCACGCGTTCTCGGGCGAGCAGGACATGCGCCGCATGGGCGGCGTCTGGCGCATGATCCCCATGACCTACGCGTTGATGTGGATCGGCAGCCTGGCGCTGGGCGGCATCCCGCTGTTCGCCGGCTTCTACTCCAAGGACATCGTGCTGGAAGCCGCCTGGGGGGCGCACAGCGGCGTCGGGCAGCTGGCATTCGTTCTCGGCATCATGGCCGCCGGCCTGACCGCGTTCTACTCCTGGCGCCTGCTGTTCATGACATTCCACGGGCACTCGCGCGCCAGCCACGAAGTCCTGCACCACGTGCACGAGTCGCCGCCGGTGATGATCGTGCCGCTGCTATTCCTCGCGGCGGGTGCGGTGTTCGCCGGCATGCTGTTCGCGCCGTTGTTCGTCGGCGACAACCACGGCTTCTGGGGCGACTCGATCTTCGTGCTGGCGAGCCACACGGCGCTCGAGGAAGCCCATCACGCGCCGCTGTGGGTGAAGCTGCTGCCGCTCGTGGTTGCCGTCACCGGCATCGGCACCGCGTACTGGATGTACATCGCGCGGCCCGAGCTGCCGGCCCGCCTCGCCGAGCAGCATCGCGAGTTGTACCGCTTCTTCCTCAACAAGTGGTACTGGGACGAGCTCTACGACATCCTGTTCGTTCGCTCAGCCCGCGCCATCGGCACGTTCTTCTGGAAGAAGGGCGACGAGGCGACCATTGACGGCTACGGCCCCAACGGCGTCGCCTCCCGCGTGCTCGACATCGCCCGGCGCGCCGCGCGCCTGCAGACCGGCTACGTCTACCACTACGCCTTTGTCATGCTGATCGGCGTGGTGGCGTTCGTGACCTGGTACCTGTTCATCGTGGGGATGTAGGCAATGGACTGGCCGATCCTCTCGACGCTGACGTTCCTGCCGCTGGTGGGCGCGCTGTTCATCCTCGTCGTGCGCGGCGAAGGGGACGTGGTGGCGCGCAACGCGCGCAACATCGCGCTGTGGACGACCGTCATCACGTTCTTCCTGTCGCTGTTGCTGTGGATCAACTTCGACGTCGAGGAGGCCGGCTTCCAGTTCGAGGAGCGGGTGGGGTGGATCGCCGAGGGCATCGACTACCACATGGGCATCGACGGCATGTCGCTGCCGTTCATCCTGCTCACCACGTTCCTGATGCCGATCTGCATTCTGGCGAGCTGGACGTCCATCCAGACCCGCGTGCGCGAATACATGATCGCCTTCCTGGTCATGGAAACGCTGATGATCGGCGTCTTCGGGGCACTCGACTTCGTCCTCTTCTATCTGTTCTTCGAGGGCGGCCTCATCCCGATGTTCCTGCTCATCGGCATCTGGGGATCGGACAACCGCGTCTACGCGACCTTCAAGTTCTTTCTCTACACACTGCTCGGCTCGGTGCTGATGCTGCTCGGCATCCTGTGGCTGTACTTCCAGTTCGGCACCACGGACATCCCCGAGCTGATGCGCGCCGGCATCGACCCGTTCTGGCAACGCCTGTTGTGGCTGGCGTTCTTCGCCGCCTTCGCCGTGAAGATCCCGATGTGGCCGGTGCACACCTGGCTGCCCGACGCCCACGTCCAGGCGCCGACGGCGGGCTCCGTCATCCTGGCCGCGGTGCTTCTGAAAATCGGCGGCTACGGATTCCTGCGAATCTCGATCCCGATCCTGCCGGATGCCACGGTCACCTTCACGCCGCTCGTCTACGCCCTCAGCATCATCGCCATCATCTACACGTCGCTGGTGGCGCTGATGCAGGAGGACATGAAGAAGTTGATCGCCTACTCGTCGATCGCGCACATGGGCTTCGTGACGATCGGCCTGTTCACCTTCACGCCGGCCGGCGTCGAAGGGGCGATCATGGTCATGCTGAGCCACGGCCTGGTTTCAGCCGCGCTCTTTCTGTGCGTCGGCGTCGTCTACGACCGCCTGCACACGCGCGAGATCGCGCGCTACGGCGGCCTGGTCAACCGGATGCCGCTCTACGCGTTCTGCTTCCTGGTGTTCACCGTGGCCAACGTCGGCCTGCCCGGCACGAGTGGATTCGTCGGCGAGTTCCTGGTGCTGGTGGGTGCGTTCCAGGTCAACACCTGGGTCGCATTCTTCGCCACCACCAGCGTGATCCTCAGCGCCGCCTATGCGCTGTGGCTCTATCGGCGCGTCGTGTTCGGCGAGCTGACACGCGCCGATCTCAAGGAGATTCTCGACCTCAACCGTCGCGAGGTCGCCATCCTGGCGCCGCTCGTGGCGCTGATCATCCTGTTCGGAGTGTGGCCGGTGCCGCTCCTGGAGCTGTTCCATGCTCCGGTCGAGAACCTCATCGAGCAACACGAGGCGGCGCTCGCTGGCGTGCGCAACACGCTGAACTTCGCGGCGGCGCGGTAGGGCGGGGCATGATCGAATTCCCGGACATCAGCCCCGCGATCACCGAGCTTTGGCTCGCGATTGCTGCCATGGCGCTGCTGCTGATCGGCGTGGTGCGCGGCGACCGCGCAACGCGCATGGTCGTGTGGCTCTCCGTCGGCGTCCTTGCCGTCGCCATCTGGCTCGTTTGGTCCGATGCCGACACCTCGGTAGTGACGTTCTCCGGCCTGTTCGTCGCCGATCGCTTCGCCGCCTTCGCCAAGGTCCTGGTGCTGCTCGGCTCGGCGCTTGCCCTGGTGCTGTCGCTCGAGTTCCTCGAGCGCGAGCGCTTGGAGCGGCCGGAATTCCCCGTGCTGGTCGTGCTCGCCACGCTCGGCATGATGATCATGATCGCCGCCAACGACCTGCTGTCGTTGTACGTCGGCCTCGAGCTGCAGAGCCTGTCTTTGTACGTGCTGGCGGCGTTCAACCGCGACTCCGAGAAGTCGACGGAGTCGGGCCTCAAGTACTTCGTCCTCGGCGCGCTCGCGTCCGGCATCCTCTTGTACGGGGCCACGCTGGTGTACGGCTTCACCGGCAGCACCAGCTTCACCGGCATCGCCGGAGCGTTGGCGGCGCAAGAAGAGCGTTCGATCGGCGTGCTCTTCGGCCTCGCGTTCGTCACCGCCGGCCTCGCCTTCAAGGTCGCTGCCGTGCCGTTCCACATGTGGACGCCGGACGTCTATGAGGGCGCGCCGACTCCCGTGACCGCATTCTTCTCGCTGGCGCCCAAGGTCGCGGCGCTCGCCTTGTTCATGCGTGTCATGCTGGGTCCGTTCGGCGGTATTGCCGACGACTGGGTCGGCATCATCGGGCTGCTCGCCGCGACATCCATGGTGCTCGGCGCGTTCGCCGCCATCGGCCAGACCAACATCAAGCGCCTGATGGCCTACAGCTCCATCGGCCACGTCGGCTACGCGCTGATGGGCCTTGCGGCGCACTCGCCGGGTGGCGTGCGCGGCACGCTGGTGTATCTCACCATTTACCTAGCGATGAACCTCGGGGCGTGGGGTGTGATCCTCAGCATGCGGCGCACCGACGGAAAGCTGGTCGAGAACGTCGAGGACCTGGCCGGCATGGCGCGCACGCGGCCGTTCCTCGCCGCCGCCATGGCAATCTTCATGTTCTCGCTGGCCGGTGTGCCGCCGCTCGCCGGATTCTTCGGCAAGTTTTACGTGTTCTTTGCCGCCGTCGATGCGGGTCTGTATCTCCTCGCCGTGATCGGCGTGCTGGCGACGGTCGTCGGGTCGTACTACTACCTGCGCATCGTCAAGGTGATGTACTTCGATGAGCCGGCGCCAGCGTTCCTGCAACCGGCCGGTGCGACCATTGCGGTCATCGCCGTGACCGCGATCTTCACCCTGTTGTTCTTCCTGTTTCCGGCGCCCTTCGTGGCCGAGGCGCATCTCGCCTCGCTCGCGCTGTTCCCGTGAGAGCGGCGCCGGTGCGACTGCCGGCGAATTTCACCCTGATCCGCCTGGACGAGGTCGGCTCGACCAACGCCGAGGCATTGCGCCGCGCAGCCGAAGGCGCGGCCGCCGGCACCGTGGTATGGGCCGGCCGCCAGACCGTGGGGCGCGGCCGCCGCGGCCGCCTTTGGGTTTCGCCGCCCGGCAACCTATATTGCTCTATCGTGCTCCGACCCTCACGCGCCCCCGCGGCGCAAATCTCTTACGTCGCCGCTGTCGCATTGGCCGAGGCCCTCGAGCCTTGGGCCGCGCCGGCTAGCGTGCGCCTCAAGTGGCCAAACGATGTGCTGCTGCACGGCGGCAAGGTTTCCGGAATCCTCCTCGAAGGTGGCGCCGATCACGTGGTGCTCGGCACCGGGGTCAACGTAGCGACTCACCCGGCCGATGAGACCCGCGCCCTGCGTCCGACCTCGCTCGCCGCCGAAGGGGCGGAGGCAACCGTCGAAGCAGTCCTCGAGAGCTACCTGGACCATCTCGCCGCGTGGGTGAACCGCTGGGAAGCGAATGGGTTTGCGCCCGTGCGCGAAGCGTGGCTCGGCCGCGCCGTCGGTCTCGGCGAGCCCATCGAGGTGCGCCTGCCGCGTGAAACGATCCCGGGCCGGTTCACCGGTTTGGATGACGACGGCGTCTTGCTGCTGGCGACCGAGGGCGGCACGCGCCGCTTTGCCGCCGGCGACGTGTTCGTGCTGACCGGCGAGGGGGCCCATGCTGCTCACCATTGACGCCGGCAACACCAACGTCGTCTTCGGCCTGTTCGAGGGTGACACCAAGCGTTGCCAGTGGCGTGCCGCGACTAGGACGGATCGCACGGCGGACGAGTACGCCGCCCTGCTGACCCAGTGGCTGACCCTGGAGGGGCTGACGCCCTCGTCGATCAAGAATGTCGTGATCGCGTCGGTGGTGCCGCGCCTGCTGCGCGACCTGCGCCTCCTTTCCGAGAAGGTGTTCCGCTGCAGGCCGATGGTGGTCGGCGAAGAGGGTATCGCCCTCGGCATCGAGGTGAAGTACCGCAAGGACGAGATCGGCTCCGATCGGCTGGCCGATGCCATCGCGGCGCACGTCACCTACAAGGGGCCCTTGATCGTCATTGATTTCGGCACGGCGACCACCTTCAACGTCGTCGACGAGAACGGCAACTACTGCGGCGGCGCCATCGCGCCCGGCGTCAACTTGACCCTGGAGGCACTGCACGCGGCCGCTGCCAAGCTGCCGCGTATCACGATCGAGGAGCCCAAGCGCACCATCGGCCTCGACACCGTCTCGGCCATGAATTCCGGCATCTATTGGGGCTACATCGGCCTGATCGAAGGGCTGACCGCCCGGATCAAGGCCGAGCTTGGGCTCACCTCCAAGATCAAGGTAGTGGCGACGGGAGGCCTCGCGCCGCTGTTCGCGCATGGTACGAAGGTCGTGGACCACGTCGATCCCGACCTGACCCTGCGTGGCCTCGTAGAAATCTTTCGCCGCAACGCACGGGCGGCATCGAAGACCTGATGACTCAGAACCAACTGCGTTTCGTGCCGCTCGGTGGAGTCGGCGAGTTCGGCGGCAACCTTGCGCTATACGGCTATGGCGACAAGTGGATCATGCTCGACTGCGGTCTGGCGTTCGCCGACGATACTCAGCCGGGCGTCGATATCCTGGTGCCGGACCCGGCCTTCATCACCGCCCAGCGCGACAAGCTGCTGGCGATTGTCCTGACGCACGCCCACGAGGACCACCTCGGCGCGGTCCAATACCTGTGGCCGCAACTGCGTTGTCCGGTCTACGCGACGCCCTTTGCCGCGGCGATCCTGCGCAGCAAGCTGGAGGAGGGTGGCCTGCTCGGCCAGGTTCCGCTGCGCGTCGTCCCGGTCGGCGGCAGCGCGACGATCGGTGACTTCACGGTTAGCTACATCGGCGTCACCCACTCGATCCTAGAAGCGCACTCCATCGCCATCCGCACGCCGGCCGGCACCGTCGTGCATTCGGGCGACTGGAAGATCGATCCTGAGCCGGGCGTCGGCAAGCTGACCGACGAAGCAGCGCTGCGCGCGCTGGGCGACGCCGGCGTGCTCGCTCTCATGGGCGACTCGACCAACGCCCTGTCCAACGGCCATTCGGGCTCCGAAGGGTCCCTGCGCGCACCCCTGCGCCAGCTCATTGCCGACGCCAAGGGCGCCGTCGCCGTCGGCCTGTTCGCGTCCAACGCGGCGCGCATCGAGACGATCTGCGAGGCGGCCGCCGCCAACGATCGCGTCGTCGCCATGGTTGGCCGATCGCTTTGGCGCACGGTCACCGCGGCGCGCGAGTGCGGCTACCTGCGCAACCTGCCTCCCATCCTCGAGGAGGACGAAGCAGAGCGGATTCCGCGCGAGCATCTGCTCTATGTCGTCACCGGTTGTCAGGGCGAACCGCGTGCCGCGCTCAGCCGCATCGCGACCGGCGAGCACCGCAACATTCGTTTCGGCCGCGGCGACACCGTCATCTTCTCATCCAAGGTCATTCCCGGCAACGAACGGCCCATCGCGCGCATCGTCAACGCGCTGGTGCGCTCGGGCGTCAAAGTCGTCACAGAGCGCGACCACAAGGTCCACGTGTCGGGTCACCCCAACCGCGACGAGCTCAAGCAAATGATCGCGTGGCTGCGGCCCAAGGTCGTGGTGCCGGTGCACGGCGCGCACCCGATGCTGGAGGGCCACGCCGAGCTCGCCCGCAGCGAGGGCGTCGACGCCCTGGTCATCAGTGACGGCGACATGCTGCGCTTCACGGCCAACGGCGCCGAGGTCGTCGAGCGCATCGACACCGGACGCCTGGCGGTGAGCGGCAGCGGCCCGATCCCGCTTGACGCCATCGCCATCCAGGCGCGCCGGCGCATGATGTTCAACGGTGCGGCGACTGTGATTTTGGTGCTGGACGCCGATGGCGAGCCGGCTGCCCCGGCACGCCTGTTGTTGCGCGGCATCGATTTGCCCGACGGCGCCGAAGACAAGATACGCCGCGTCGCCGAGGAGCGCGTGCGCGACCTGCCGCGCGTCCGCCGCCGTGTCGATCCGGAAATCGACCTCGCCGTTCGCCAGGCATTGCGTGGCGAGTTGCGCGCGTTTACCAACCAGCGCCCGGCGATCGACGTCGAGATCGTCCGCGTCGGGAGCGACGCTCGTGTCGCGGCGGAGCCGCGCGCGGGCGCGCGGCGCGCAGGAGGGGACTGATGCCCTGGTTCAGCTACCTCGCGATCTACTTCGTCGTGTGGTTCATCGTGCTGTTCGTGACGCTGCCGTTCGGAGTCAAGCGGGAAGAGAAGCCGGAACCCGGCCACGACGCCGGCGCCCCACAGCTGGCCTACATGTGGCGCAAGGCCGGCGCCGCGACTATCTTGGCCCTGATCGTCACGACCTTGCTGTGGGCCTCGTTCCACTATGCGTGGATCGACTTCCGTTCGTAGGTACGCCGCAGCCGCAGGCCTCGCCGTCCTGATGCCGGCAGGGGTGGCGGTCGCTCAAGCCGATCCCTTTGCCACGTGCCGCAGCATCGTTGCGACCGCCGACCGCGCCGCGGCGCCGCCGGCGGGACGCACTGTGGCGGGCGCCGACTATGTCCCCGGCATCGATGTGCGCGGCAATCCGGTCGCTCCCGCCGACCTTGGCGGAGCGCCGCGGCTCACCTTGCCCGATGAACTCGTGCTGCCGGTGACGCCGGACGTGTTCACATTCTTGGGGCGCGTACCGCCGCGCGGGCTCGAGCAGCTGCGCGCCAACGTCGGCGAGCTACGCATCCGCCTGAGCGACGGCCACACCACGTTCAACGGTCAGCCACTGGGGCCAACCGCCGACGCGGACCTTCTCGCCGCCTGCCGGCAGCTGCTCGCGAATACGCCTCCGCCGCGCTAGTAGGCGCGCGAGATCAGCACTTCCTCGACACCGGGCGCGCCGGTGAAGACGCAGGGTCCGCGCGACGCCGCTTGATGCAGCGGCGCGTTGCGAACGGTGAGCTGCTGCTCCTTGAGCTGGGCGGTGACCTTCTCCAGCGCGTCGCCGGTCGGCTTCGACCACGGCGCCAGCACCCAGCCCTTGAACTCGCCGTCGTCGTCCTTGCCGAAGTACGCGGTGATGTCCTTCCACGTCTTCAGGTCGTTGCGGATGGCGCCGCGCATGCGCGTCTGGGCCTCCGTGAACAGCGACTTCTGGATGCTCTCCAGGAGTGCGCCGATGCCCTTGACGAACGGCTCGACGTCCTCGGATTGCATCTTCGCCTTGCTGGCTGGCGTTCCGTCGTACATCTGGTCACGGCGCAGGTACGTCACGCGGTTGGCGGCCGCATCCCGGCTGCCGATTTCGAGGATGATCGGCGCACCGCGCCGCACCCAATTCCAGCGCTTGTCGACCGCGCGGCCGGCCTTCTTGTCAACCAAGGCGCGCACCGGCGCACCCAGCGCGCCTTGCATACTGAGCGCCCGCGCGAGGTCCTCCGAGAAGCTCATCGCATCGGCGTCGTCTGGCCGATCGCGCAGCACCGGCAGGATGACGATCTGATGGGGCGCGATGGCGGGCGGCAGGCGCAGGCCGTCGTCGTCGCCATGGGTCATGATCACGCCGCCGATCAGGCGCGTGGAGACGCCCCAGCTGGTAGTGTGGCAAAACGCTGTCTCGCCCGTCGCCGTCTGGTACTTGATGTTCTGTGCCTCGGCGAAGTGCGTGCCCAGGTAGTGGGACGTGCCGGCCTGTAGCGCCTTGCCGTCCTGCATCATCGCTTCGATGGAGTACGTGTTGTCGGCGCCGGGGAACCGTTCGTTCTCCGACTTTTCGCCGGCAACCACCGGCATTGCCAGCACATCCTCGGCGAACGTCCGGTAGACCTCGAGCATCTGGCGCGTCTCGCGCATGGCGTCGTCGTGGTCGGCGTGCGCGGTATGTCCCTCCTGCCAAAGGAACTCGGTCGTGCGCAGGAACAGGCGCGGCCGCATCTCCCATCGCACTACGTTGGCCCACTGGTTGATCAACAGTGGCAGATCGCGATAGCTCTGAATCCAGCGGCTGAACGCGTCGCCGATGATGGTCTCCGACGTCGGCCGGACGATCAGCGGCTCCTCGAGCTTGGCGTCGGGGTCGGGCTGCAGCTTGCCGTCGATGTACTTCAAGCGATGGTGTGTGACCACCGCCATCTCCTTGGCGAATCCCTCGACGTGCTCCGCTTCCTTGGCGATGAAGCTCATCGGAATGAACAGGGGGAAGTAGCAGTTTTCGTGGCCGGTCGCCTTGAACCGGGCATCGAGCTGCTGCTGGATGCGCTCCCAGATGCCCCAGCCCCACGGCTTGATGACCATGCAGCCGCGCACCGGTGAGGTCTCGGCGAGGTCGGCGAGCTTCACCACGGCCTGGTACCAGTCCGCGAAATTCTCGCGTCGCGTGATGGGAAGCGCGTTGGGCATGGGCTTCTTACCTCTTGGTCGATACCGGGGTCGGCTGACCTGATGGCGGTTCGCCACCGCCACGTATACGTTGGGCACCGGCCGCCGGTCGGGTGGGTATATAGGCGAGGCGAAGGATGTTCAACGCGCTGGAATGGGGCATAGCCGGCCGCTACCTGCGGGCTCGGCGCGAAGGCTTCATCTCGGTGATCGCCTGGCTATCGCTGATCGGCATCGCCCTCGGCGTCGCTACCCTCATCATCGTCATGTCCGTGATGAACGGGTTCCGTGCCGAACTCGTCGAGCGCATCCTCGGCATCGGCGGCCACGTCATCGTACGGGCCGCCACAGGTTCGATTCCCAATTTCGATGAAGAGATTGCGCGCATCCGGGCCATCCCGGGTGTCGTGCACGCGTTGCCGGTGGTCGAGGGCCAGGTGATGGTGATGTCGACCAACGGCACCGCCGGCGGTGCGCTGGTGCGCGGCGTGCGCGGCGACGACCTGCGCCAGATGCCCTTGGTCGGGGCCGGCATCGTCGCGGGGACCCTCGACGGCTTCGGCGTGGGCGACTCCGTCGTGCTGGGCGATCGCCTGGCGCGCAATCTTGGAGTGCGAGTGGGCGACACGATCACGTTCGTGGCGCCGGAGACGACGCCGACGCCGATGGGCAATGTGCCCCGCATGAAGGGCTACAAGATCGCCGCGACGTTCGACATCGGCATGTACGAGTACGACTCGGCGTTGGCGTTCCTGCCCCTGGAGTCGGCACAGACATTCTTCCGATTGCCGGAGCGCGTCACCGCCATCGAGGCGATGGTCACCGACCCCGAGCAGCCCGACGCAGTGCGGCTCAGCATCATGCGCGCGGCGCCCAGCCTGCGCGTGTTCGACTGGCGTGACTCGAACACGCAGTTCTTCAACGCGCTCGAGGTCGAGAGGAACGTGATGTTCCTCATCCTCACCATGATCATCCTGGTTGCGGCCCTCAACGTGATCTCGGGCCTCATCATGTTGGTCAAGGAGAAGCGCGGCGCCATCGCCATCATGCGCACCATGGGTGCCTCGCGTGGCATGATCATGCGCGTCTTCTTCCTGGCGGGGGCGTCGGTCGGTGTGATCGGCACCTTGGCGGGATTCGTGCTGGGCCTGACCTTCGCGCTCAACATTGAAACCCTGCGCCAATGGATCGAGGGCCTGACGGGCGCGCAGCTGTTCGCTGCCGAGATCTATTTCCTCTCGACCCTGCCCGCCAAGGTCGACCCGTCCGAGGTCTTCCTGGTGACGGGGATGGCGCTGGTGCTTTCGTTCTTCGCAACGCTCTATCCGTCCTGGCGCGCAGCGCGCACCGACCCCGTCGAAGTGCTGCGCAGTGAGTGAGGCGGCAACTCAGCGCGAGCGTCCGGCGGCCGGCCCGGCATCCGCCGCGGTCACGCTCGAGCGAATCAACAAATCCTATCGCGAAGGCTCCGCGCGCCTCGAAATCCTGAAGGACGTCTCGCTCAACGTGCAGCCGGGAGAGATTGTCGCGCTGGTCGGCCCATCCGGCTCCGGCAAGACGACGCTCCTGCAGATCGCGGGTCTGCTCGACCGCGCCGACACGGGCGCGGTGTGGATCGCCGGCAAGCAGTGCACCAACATGGGCGATGCCGAACGGACGCGGACACGCCGCGATCACGTCGGCTTCATCTATCAGTTCCACTATCTGCTGCCCGAGTTCTCAGCGATCGAGAACGTTGCGTTGCCGCAGCGAATTGCCGGCAAGGCGAAGGACGTCTCGGAAGGGCACGCCGCGGAGCTGCTGGGCCGGCTCGGCCTCGCGGCGCGCCTGCAGCATCGTCCGGGCGAGTTGTCCGGCGGGGAGCGCCAGCGCGTTGCCATCGCGCGCGCGGTAGCCAACGGCGCGTCGTTGCTGCTCGGCGACGAGCCTACCGGCAATCTCGATCATCGGACCTCCGAGCAGGTCTTTGCCGCGATGCTGAACCTCGTGCGGGCCGATCGGGTCGCCGCGCTGATCGCCACCCACAACCTCGAACTCGCCTCCCGTATGGACCGGATCCTGACCATCCAGGATGGGGCCTTGGTCGAGCAGTAGGCGTCACGATACGAAATACAGTGTCTATCCCCTGACTAGCCCACAACTTGTGGGGCCTGTTCTGGAAAAGTTCGCTCGCTGCCCTACGTAGGCCGTGGAATCATCGCCCGATCCAATGGCCCACGCCGACTTCGTCCATCTCCGCGTCCACACCGCTTATTCGCTGTCCGAAGGGGCCATCCAGGTCGAGGACGCGGTCAAGCTGGCCAAGCAGCACCGCATGCCGGCGCTGGCCATCACCGACCGCGGCAACCTGTTCGGCGCCCTCGAATTCGCGCTCGAAGCGGCCAAGAACGGCGTCCAACCGATCATCGGCTGCGAGCTCGGGCTGGGGCGCGAGGGCGACGTCCAACCGAGCCAGCGCCTACCGGAGCCGGACCGCATCGTCCTGCTGGCGCAGAGCGAGGTCGGCTACCGCAACCTGATGGCGCTCTCGAGCGCCGCGTACCTGGAAACGGAGCCGCCGCAGACGCCGCAGGTGTCGTGGGACAAGCTCGCGAGCCTTTCGGCGGGGCTCATCTCGCTGACCGGCGGAGTCGCGGGACCGGTCGGTCGTCTTCTGACGGAGCGGCGCGAGGCGCAGGCCGCCGAAACCCTTGCGCGCCTAGCAGCGATGTTCCCCGAGCGCCTGTACGTGGAGCTGCAGCGTCATGGCATCGAAGCGGAGGAGCGCATCGAGCCGGCGCTGCTCGATCTCGCCTATGCGCAGAAGCTGCCGCTGGTGGCGACGAACGAGCCGTACTTCGCCGATGCGGCGATGTGGGAAGCCCACGACGCGCTGCTGTGCATCGCCGACGGCGCGTACATCAGCGAGCCCAATCGGCGCCGCATGACGGTTGAGCACCGCTTCAAGTCAGCCGCCGAAATGCGCGAGACGTTCGCGGATCTGCCGGAAGCGATCGACAACACGCTCGTCATCGCGCGGCGGTGCGCCTACATGCCGCCGAAGCGCGATCCTATCCTGCCGCGCTTCCCGCTGCCCGCGGGCCAGACCGAAGCGGACCTGTTGCGCGCGCAATCAGGGGCGGGGCTAGAAGTTCGGATTGCTGCCAAGCCGGAGGCGGAGAGGGTGCCGTACCGCGAACGGCTGGAGTACGAGCTCGGCGTCATCATCAAGATGGGCTTCGCCGGCTACTTCTTGCTGGTCGCCGACTTCATCCGCTTCTCCAAGGAGAACGACATCCCGGTCGGACCGGGACGCGGCTCAGGCGCGGGCTCGGTGGTGGCGTGGGCGCTCAAGATCACCGACCTCGACCCGCTGCAGTTCGGCCTGCTGTTCGAGCGCTTCCTCAATCCGCATCGTATCTCGATGCCGGATTTCGATATCGACTTCTGCCAGGAACGCCGCGATGAGGTGATCCACTACGTCCAGAAGACGTATGGAGTCGACCGCGTCGCCCAGATCATCACGTTCGGCTCGCTGATGGCGCGCGCCGCGCTGCGCGATGTCGGTCGCGTGCTCGAGCTTCCCTACGGCCAGGTCGACCGCATCACCAAGTTGGTGCCCAACAACCCGGCCAATCCGGTCTCGCTGGCCGAGGCGATCGCGTCGGAGCCGCGTCTTGCGGCGGAGCGCGACGCCGACGAGCGCGTCGCCAAGATGCTCGACATTGCGCAGAAGCTCGAAGGCTTGTACCGCCACGCTTCGACCCACGCCGCAGGCGTCGTCATCGGCGACCGCCCGCTGATCGAGCTGGTGCCGCTCTACCGCGATCCGCGCTCGACGATGCCGGCGACCCAGTTCTCGATGGAGTGGGTAGAGGCGGCCGGGCTGGTGAAGTTCGACTTCCTCGGCCTCAAGACTCTCGACGTCATCGACAAGACCGTGAAGCTCTTGGCGCGCCGGAACAAGCCGATCGACATCGCGGGGCTGCCGCTCGACGACGAAAAAACCTACGCCATGCTGGCGCGCGGCGAGACGATGGGAGTGTTCCAGCTCGAAAGCGAGGGCATGAAGAACCTCTCGCGCGAGGTGCGGCCCTCCAACATCGAGGACATCATCGCCATCGTCGCGCTCTATCGGCCGGGCCCGATGGAGAACATCCCGAAGTATGTCGCGTGCAAGCACGGGCGCGAGGAGCCGGAGCTGCTGCATGCGCTGATCGAGCCGGTCGTGCGCGACACCTACGGCGTCATCATCTACCAGGAGCAGGTGATGCAGATCGCCCAGGCCTTCGCCGGCTTCAGCATGGCGGAGGCCGACAACCTGCGTCGCGCCATGGGCAAGAAGATCAAGGCCGAGATGGACGCGATGAAGGATCGCTTCATCCAGGGCGCCATGGCCAAGGGCGTTGCTCCCGACACGGCGAAGCACGTCTTCGAGCTAGTCGACAAATTCGCCGGCTACGGCTTCAACAAGGCGCACTCGGCTGGGTACGCGCTGATCGCGTACCAGACCGCGTATCTCAAGGCACACCACCCGGTCGAGTTCATCGCCGCGTCGATGACCATCGACCAGAGCAACACCGACAAGCTCGGTGCGTTCCGCCAAGAGGCGAAGCGCATGGGCATCGCGGTGCTGGGACCCGACATCAACCGCTCCGAGGTCGAGTTCGCGGTCGAGGATACGGAGAAGGGTGCCGCCATCCGCTACGCCCTCGCCGCCGTGCGCAACGTCGGCGCCCACGCCATGAAGATCGTGGTCGAGGAGCGCACGCGCGGCGGCCCGTTCAAGACACTCGCCGACTTCTCCGACCGCCTCGATCCGAAGTCGGCGAATCGCCGCCAGGTGGAGAACCTGGCGCTGGCCGGAGCCTTCGACGCGCTGGAGCCGGCACGCGAACGCGTCCATGCCGGTGTCGAGATGATGCTGCGCCAGGCGAGTACGGTGTCGGTGGAGCGCGAGGCGGGACAGGCGAATCTATTTGCCGGCGGTCTCGCAGGCACCGATCGCCGCTTCGCGCTGCCGGCCGCGGAGACGTGGAGCTCGATGGAGCGCCTGAAGCGCGAGCGCGAGGCGCTCGGCCTCTACCTGTCGTCGCATCCGCTCGAAGCGTATTCCGGCGTGCTGGCTGCGAAGCGCGTCACCGCGGGCGCCGACATTCCGGCCAAGCTCGCCAACGGCGCCACGGGACTGCTGCTGGCGGGCACGGTCGAGCGCAAGACCGAACGCCGGTCGGCACGCGGCAACCGCTTTGCCCACGTGTCGTTCTCGGACCCCACCGGCGACTTCGAGGTGACGTTCTTCTCTGAGGTGCTGGGCGCGGCCAAGCAGCTGCTCGAACCAGGCACCTCGGTGCTCGTGTCGGCCGAGGCCAGCACCGTGAACGACACGGTCCGGCTGACGGCCCAGTCGATCCAAGCCCTCGACGAGGTCGCCGCCAAGCATGCCGCCGGCCTACGGGTGTGGCTGGAGGGCCCCGAGCCCGTGGCCGACATCCGCCGCATCCTGGGCCAGGGCAACGGCGCCATGGGCCTTGGGCGAGCGGAGGTGGCAATCGTCGTGCGCCACCCCCTGGGGGGGCGCGAGGTCGAGATCGCCCTGCCGGGCAAGTTCGCGCTGACGCCGGCCGTCCGCGAGGCGATCGCCCGCACCCCCGGCGTGGCGGAGCTGCGCGAGGTCTAGGGTTGGCAGGATTTCTGGGGGTTAAAGCCAGGCCACGCTTGCCTCCGAGGCCGCCCAAAGGCTATTAACCCGCCCGGACGGCCATACCGTCGTTCATAACCCGCACGCAGGATCGCGGTCGCCCCAAGGTTGCTTCGGCACCCCTGAGGTCGCCGTTTCCGGTGTCCGAGGCCCCGGGTTCGTCCGCCGGCCTCTGGACCATCTCCTGCGGAGGCATAACCGGAGCAAGCACAATGGCTTTGCCAGATTTCACGATGCGCCAGCTGTTGGAAGCGGGCGTTCATTTCGGCCACCGCACCTATCGCTGGAATCCGAAGATGGCGCCGTTCCTGTACGGAGCCCGCAACGGCATTCACATCATCGACCTGCAGCAGACGGTGCCGATGTTGCACCGCGCGCTCGAGGCGATCCGAGACACCGCTGCCGCTGGCGGCCGCGTGCTGTTCGTCGGCACCAAGCGCCAGGCCGCCGAGCCGATCGCCGACGCCGCTCGTCGCGCCGGTCAGCATTTCGTCCATCACCGTTGGCTGGGCGGCATGCTCACCAACTGGAAGACCATCTCGGTCTCGATCGCCCGCCTGAAGGCGCTCGACGCCAAGGCGGAGCAGGGCGACCAGGACGGCCTCACCAAGAAGGAACGCCTGCAGCTCGAGCGCGAGCGCGATAAGCTGGAGCGCTCGCTCGGCGGCATCAAGGACATGGGCGGCCTGCCCAACATCCTGTTCGTGATCGACACGAACAAGGAAGAGATCGCCATCGAGGAAGCGCGCCGCTTGGGCATCCCGGTGGTCGCCATCCTCGATTCGAACTCAGATCCCTCCGGCATCGCGTTCCCGATTCCGGGCAACGACGACGCCTCGCGCGCCATCAACCTGTACGTCGAACTGGTCGCTCAGGCGGTCCTCGACGGCATTCGCACCGAGATGGCCGCGTCCGGCGACCTTGGCGAAGTTGCCGAGATTCCCGGTGGCGCCGAAGGTGGCGAGCAGCGCGAGGACAACAGCCGTCGCCGTCCGCAGCGTCGCGGCCGCAAGCAAGAACCTGCAGTAGCCGCTGAGGCGAAGCCCGAGGCCTAACCCGCTTCCGCGCACCTCCCCGCGCCTCCAACTGCGATGAGAAAGGACACACCGTGAGCGACATTTCCGCCGCCAAGGTCAAGGAACTGCGCGAGCGCACCGGCGCGGGCATGATGGACGCCAAGCGCGCTCTCGTCGAAGCCAACGGCGACATGGAGAAGGCGACCGACTGGCTGCGTAGCAAGGGCCTTGCTGCTGCCGCCAAGAAGGCCGGCCGCATTGCCGCCGACGGCCTCGTCGCCGTCGCCACCAAGGGCAACCAGGGCGCCGTCGTTGAGGTGAACTCGGAAACCGACTTCGTGGCGCGCAACGACAAGTTCCAGGACCTGGTGAAGGCGGTTGCCGGCGTAGCGCTCGCCAACAACGGCGACTTCGCCAAGACCGAGTCGGCCAAGGCGCTGGGCTCGCCGCAGACCGTGAAAGAGCGTGTCGTCGAGGCGGTCGCCACCATCGGCGAGAACATCCAGTTCCGCCGCTCCGCGGGCCTCAGCGTCAAGCAAGGCGTCGTCGTGTCCTACGTCCACAATGCGATCGCGCCGGACCTCGGCAAGATCGCCGTGCTAGTGGGACTCGAGTCGACCGCCGACGCGAGCAAGCTCACCGCCGTCGGCAAGCAAATCGCCATGCACATCGCCGCCGCCAACCCGCAAGCATTGACGCCGGAGACGCTCGACAAGGCCGTCGTGCAGCGCGAGAAGGCGGTGTTCGAGGAACAGGCCAAGGCTTCCGGCAAGCCGCCCGAGATTGTCGCCAAGATGGTCGAGGGCCGCATCCGCAAGTTCTATGGCGAGGTCGTGCTGCTCGAGCAGCTGTCCGTCATGGACAACGAGACGAAGATCAGCAAGGTAATCGAGGATGCCGCCAAGGCGGCCGGTGCTCCTGTCAAGGTGACCGGCTTCGTGCGTTACGCCTTGGGCGAGGGCATCGAGAAGAAGCAGGAAGACTTCGCCGCCGAGGTCGCCGCGGCGACCAAGCACTAGTCGCCGGCGCGAGCGCGTCATGCCGAGTGGTGCGAAAGCTGATCCGAATGCGCCCGCGCCGCGCTACAAGCGCGTCCTCCTGAAGCTGTCCGGCGAAGCACTCGCCGGACAGAACGGGCAGGGCATCGACTACACGATCGTCCGGCGCATCGCCAACGACATCAAGACCGTGCATGGCGGCGGAGTGCGCGTCAGTGTCGTCGTGGGTGGCGGCAACATCGTGCGCGGGTCAGCGGCCGCCGAAGGTGCCGGCATGGAACGCGCCAGCGCCGACTACATGGGCATGCTGGCGACGGTGATCAACGCCCTCGCCATGCAAAGCACCCTCGAGACGATGGGCGTGCCGACGCGCGTGCTGTCGGCAATTCCGATGGCGACGGTGTGCGAGCCGTACATCCGGCGCCGGGCGTTGCGTCATCTCGAGAAGGGCTGCGTCGTGGTCTTCGCCGGCGGCACCGGCAGTCCGTTCTTTACGACCGACTCCGCGGCCGCGCTGCGTGCAACGGAGATGAACTGCGACGCGCTGCTCAAGGGCACGCAGGTGGATGGTGTCTACTCCGCCGATCCGCGCAAGGACAAGGCGGCGCGCCGATATGATACCCTCGACTACATGGAAGTCTTGTCCAAGGACCTCAAGGTCATGGACGCTTCGGCCGTGTCCTTGGCGCGGGAGAATCGCATTCCGATCCTGGTGTTCTCGATTCACGAACCAGGCTCATTCGCCGAAGTAGTCGCGGGCCGAGGCCGCTCGACGACGATTACCGAGGCCAGCAACGTGCGGGGGGCATGATCATGGCAGGCAGTTTCGACTTTGAGGACATCAAGCGCCGCATGAATGCGGCGGTAGACGATCTGAAGAAGGACTTCGGCGGCCTGCGCACCGGACGTGCGTCCGCGAGCCTCTTGGACCCGATCATGGTCACGGCCTACGGCAACACCGTGCAACTCAAGAGCGTCGCCAATATCTCGGTGACCGATGCGCGTATGTTGTCGGTGCAGGTGTGGGACCGCTCCAACGTCAGCGCCGTCGAGAAGGCGATTCGCGGCGCGGAGCTCGGCCTCAACCCGGTGGTGGACGGCCAGAACCTGCGCATTCCTCTTCCCGATCTTACGGAAGAGCGCCGCCGCGACCTCTCCAAGACCGCGCACAAGTACACCGAGCAGCACCGCATCGCTGTGCGCAACGTGCGCCGCGACGGCATGGAAAAGCTGAAGGTCCTCGAGAAGGCGCACACGATTTCCCAGGACGAGCACCGCAAGTTCTCGGACCAGGTGCAAAAGGAAACCGACACCACCATCTCCCGCCTCGACGAAGCGCTCGCCATCAAGGAGCGCGAGATCATGCAGGTCTGAGCCGGCGATGACGCAGGCCGCCACCAGCAGTGCCGCCGCGCCGCAAGCGCCGGCGCACATTGCCATCATCATGGATGGCAACGGACGCTGGGCGAAGGCCCGCGGATTGCCGCGCGTCGCGGGACACCAGCGCGGCGCCGAGGCGGCGCGCATCGCGGTACGCAGCTGCGGCGAGCTCGGCGTCAAGTATCTAACGCTCTACGCTTTCTCTTCCGAAAACTGGAAGCGCCCAGTCGCCGAGGTCGATGACCTCATGTCGCTGCTGCGCTTCTACCTGCGGCGCGAGATCGGTTCGCTCGCCGAGCAAGGTGTGCGCTTGCGTTTCATCGGCTCGCGGGAGCGGTTGGCGCCCGACATCATCACCGAGATCGAGCGCTCCGAGGCGCTCACCCACGCCAACAGCGGCCTCACCCTCGTCGTTGCCCTCAACTACGGTAGCCACGAAGAGATCGTCCAGGCGGCGCGTTTGCTCGCCGAGGACGTCGCGAAGGGCGCGCTGCGCCCTGCCGACATCGACGAAGCCATGTTTGCCGCGCGCTTGTCGACGGCGGACATCCCCAATCCCGACCTGCTCATCCGCACCAGTGGCGAGCAGCGGCTGTCGAATTTTCTGCTCTGGCAGGCGGCCTATTCCGAGCTCGTCTTCCTGGACACCTGCTGGCCGGATTTCAGCCGCGAGAGCCTCGATCAGGCGATTCGGGAGTTCCACCGCCGCGATCGCCGCTTCGGGGCGACCCATGGCTAGCGCGCCTCCGGAGGTGTTGGGAGCGCGCCCCGATACGCTCGGGGCGCGGCTGGTTTCGGGCGTAGTCCTCGCCGTCATCGCCATCGCCGGCGCCGTCATCGGGGGCTGGGTATTTACGCTCCTCATCGCGGCGCTCGGCATGCTCATGGCCTACGAATGGGATCGCCTGTGCGGCGGTCCGGCGTACGGTCCGTTCGGCACCATGCACGCAGCCGCCATTGCCGGCGCGTGCGTCGCCACCCACACCGATCGTGTGGTGCCTGCGGTGATGTTGGTGCTGGCGGGTGCGGTGCTCACCATGATCTTGGCGCGCGGCCGCGGCCGCGACCCGCGTTGGCTCGTGGGCGGATTGCTCTACATCTCCATTCCCGGCATCTGCGCGGTGTGGATTCGCGGCGACGAGGAATGGGGCCGTCTCGCCATCCTCGGCTTGTTCGCCGTCATCTGGTCCACCGACACCGGTGCGTACTTCGCCGGCAAGACAATAGGTGGGCCTAAGCTCGCGCCGTCGATCAGCCCGGGCAAGACGTGGGCCGGCCTCGTGGGCGGCGTCGCGGCGGCGACGGTTGCCGCACTACTCGTCGGCCAACTCGCCGATCTCCAGCCGCTGTGGGTGATCGCTCTCGCCGGTGCGCTGCTCTCCTTGGTCGGTCAGATCGGGGACCTCGGCAAATCCAAGGTCAAGCGCCACTTCGGCGTGAAGGACTCAGGCTCGCTGATCCCGGGCCACGGGGGCATCATCGACCGCCTCGACAGCACCCTCGCGACACTGCCGCTCCTCGCCATTGCGTTGATCCTGTGGGTGTAGCAGCCCTGCGGCCAGGGGAGGGCGACGCGCCGCAACCGTCGCCCCGCCCGCGGAGCGTTTCCGTGCTCGGCTCGACCGGATCGGTCGGCACCAGCACGGTCAGCCTGCTGGCGCGCGGCGGCTACCATATCGAGGCGCTGACCGCGAACAGAAACGTCGCTCTCTTGGCTGAACAGGCTCGACTCCTGCGCCCGCGCTTCGTCGCCATCGCCGAGGAGCGTTGCTTCGGCGAGTTGAAGGAAGCGCTGGCCGGCACGGGCATCGAGGTTGGCGCCGGCGCTCGTGCCCTTGTCGAAGCGGCCGCCCGTCCTGCCGACTGGGTGATGGCGGCGATTGTTGGGTCGGCCGGTCTGGCGCCGACCCTCGCCGCGATTCGGCGCGGCGCCATCGTCGCGCTCGCCAACAAAGAGGTGCTGGTGTGCGCAGGCGCCGTCGTGATGGCCGAGGTCGCTGCCAGCGGCGCGACGCTGCTGCCCGTCGACTCCGAGCACAACGCCATCTTCCAGGTCTTCGAGGTTCACAATCGCGAGGCCGTTGACCGCATCATCCTGACCGCCTCGGGTGGTCCGTTCCGCGAGTTCGATATCGAACGCATGGCCATCGTCACGCCGGCCCAGGCGGTCGCACATCCGAACTGGGTCATGGGCCGCAAGATCTCAATCGACTCGGCGACCATGATGAACAAGGGCCTCGAGGTGATCGAGGCGCATCATCTATTCCGGATGCCGGAGCCGAAGATCGAGGTGGTGCTGCATCCGCAGTCGGTCGTCCACAGCCTGGTCGCGTACGTCGACGGTTCGGTGCTCGCGCAGCTGGGCGCGCCTGACATGCGCACGCCGATCGCGTACACGCTCGCGTGGCCCCGGCGACTGTCGTTTCCCGCCCGTCAGCTCGACCTCGCCGCGCTTGGGCAACTCACCTTCTACCCCCCGGATGAGACGCGCTTTCCGGCGCTCCGATTGGCCCGCCAAGCCTTGCAAAGCGGGGGGGGCACACCTACTATTCTTAACGCCGCCAACGAGGTTGCGGTTGAAGGGTTCATGGCGGGCAAGATTGGCTTCCTCGACATCGCTCGTACCGTCGAGGAGACGCTTGCCACGACCGACCGCACGCCACTCACAACGTTGGACGACGTCCTGGAAGTCGATGCCATGGCCCGGCGAGCCGCACGCGCGCTCATGGGGCAGTGAGCCGTGTCGACCCTCCTGACCTCGATGGCGCTGACTCCCTCTGGCCTGACCTGAACCGTAGATGACCATCGTCACGTCCGTCGTCGCCTTCTTGGTCGTGCTGACCGTTCTCGTGTTCGTGCACGAGATGGGGCACTACCTTGTCGCGCGCTGGCGTGGAGTGCGTGTCGAGACGTTCTCGATCGGCTTCGGTAAAGAGATTTTCGGCTGGACCGACCGCTCCGGCACGCGCTGGAAGATCAGCTGGATCCCGCTCGGCGGTTACGTAAAGTTCTTCGGCGACATGGGCGTGAGCTCCGCGGGACCGGCGCAGGAAATTTCGCCCGCCGAACGCGAGTTCTCGTTCCACCACAAGCCGCTCGGCAGCCGTGCCGCTGTCGTCGTCGCCGGGCCGGCCGCCAATTTCATTTTCGCCATCCTGCTGTTCGCCGGGCTCTTCGCCACGGTCGGTCAGCCGTTTACGACGCCGGTGATCGCCGAGGTGCAGCCCGACACGGTTGCGGCCCAGGCCGGCTTCCGTGGCGGCGACCGTATCGTCGAGGTCGACGGCTTCGCTGTGCAGAGGTTCGAGGACCTGATGCAGCTGGTGCTGGTTGGTGCCGGCCGCCAGATGGACTTCGTCGTGCTGCGCGACGGACAGAACGTGACGCTGCGCGCCACGCCGGGGACGCGAACCCTAACCGATCGCAGCGGCCGCGAGCATGTGGTTGGCTATCTCGGTGTGCGCAGCGCCGGGTTCGAGCAGGTCCGCCGCAATCCAGCCGAGGCGCTGTGGTATGCCGGCAAGCAGACGTGGTTCATCACGACCCAGACGTTGGTGTCTGTCGGACGGATGATCACGGGCACCATGCCGGCGGACGACCTTTCCGGGCCGCTGGGAATTGCGCGCATGTCGGGTGAGGCCGCCCAGATCGGCGTCAGCGCTGTGATCGAGTTCATGGCGCTGCTCTCGGTCAACCTGGGGCTCATCAACCTGTTTCCGGTGCCGCTGCTGGACGGCGGTCATTTGTTGTTCTACGCCTTCGAGGCCGTGCGGGGACGGCCGCTGGCGCCGCGTGCTCAGGAATACGCATTCCGGTTGGGGCTGGCGCTGGTACTGATGCTGATGTTCTTTGCGACCTGGAATGATCTCGGCCGTCCGGGAACATGATCGGGCATTTTCGTAGCTAGTTTGCGGTAGTGGGGGGACGGGGGTCGTGACGCAGTTTCTGCGCATTTTTGGCGTCTGCCTGGCGCTGACGCTCGCCGTCGGCGGCGCGGTGGCGCAGGTGCAGGCGCCGACCCCGGCGATCGCTGAGATTCGCGTCGAGGGCAATCAGCGCATCGAGCGCGAGACGATCCTCTCGTACCTGGACATCCGTCCGGGCGACCAGGCTGACGCGACCCGCGTCGACAATTCTCTCAAGAACTTGTTTGCCACCAACCTGTTCGCCGACGTCACCATTTCGCGTGCCGGCAACGCGCTGGTGGTGCGGGTCGTCGAGAACCCCGTCATCAATCGCATTGCTTTCGAGGGCAATCGCGCCGTCCGCGACGAGGTGCTCGAGCCCGAGGTCCAGTTGCGTCCGCGCGTCGTCTTCACGCGCAGCCGCGTGCAGGCGGACGTGCAGCGCCTCCTGCAGGTCTATCACCGCAATGGACGCTTTGCGGCCAGCATCGAGCCCAAGGTCATCCAACTGCCACAGAACCGCGTCGATCTCGTGTTCGAGGTCAACGAAGGGCCGCTGACCGGCATCCGCCGCATCCGCTTCATCGGCAATCGGGCCTACAGCGACAACGCGCTGCGCGCTGCCATTCAAACCAAGGAAGCGCGGTGGTGGCGCTTCCTGACCACGGATGACACCTACGATCCCGACCGTGTCTCGTTCGATCAGGAGCAGCTGCGCCGCTACTACAACTCGCGCGGCTACGCCGACTTTGCCGTGACCTCGGCGGTGGCACAGCTGACGCCGGATGGGCGCGACTTCTTCCTGACATTCACCGTGGACGAGGGCGCGCGCTACACGTTCGGAGATATCGACGTTGTCTCGCGCATTCCAGAGCTCAACGCCAACGACCTGCGCAGTTTCGTCTCGACCAAGAAGGGCGAGACGTTCAGCTCCGCCGCCATCGAGGACACGATCCTCGACATGACGTTCGAGGCGGGCCGCTTCGGCTACGCCTTCGTTGACATTCGGCCGCGTATCACGCGCGACGGCGAGGCGCGCACCATCGCCGTTGTCTACGAGGTGGCCGAGGGTCCGCGCGTCTACGTCGACCGAATCAATATCGCCGGCAACGTCCGTACCTTGGACTCGGTGATTCGCCGCGAATTCCGCATCTCGGAAGGCGACGCCTTCAATACCGCCAAGGTACAGCGTTCGCTGCAGCGCGTGCGGGCGCTCGGCTACTTCGACGATGTGCAGATGAATCAGCGGCCGGCCGAGTCGCCGTTGCCGCCGGAGCTTCAGGGCGTCGCGCCGGCCGATCGCGTCGACCTGAACATGACGGTGCGCGAGCGTTCGACCGGCGAGCTCGTGTTCGGGTTCGGCTATTCGACGACGGATCAGTTCATCGCCGACATCAGCCTGTCGGAGCGCAACCTGCTGGGCCGCGGCCTCGCCCTGCGCCTCGGCATCACCTATGCGACGCGGCGGCAAGATCTCGATCTTTCGTTCACCCAGCCGTACTTCATGGGGCGCGGCATCTCGGCCGGCTTCGATCTGTTCACCCGTACCAGCGACCTGCGCCGGACCTCGTCTTACATGCTCTCGACCCAGGGGTTCTCGCTGCGCGCCGGCTTGCCCCTCACCGAGAATCTCAGTTCGAGCTTCCGCTATACGTTGCGTCAGGTTGGCGTCGAGAGCGTGGGCGACAACGCATCGCGCTACATCCGCGAGCAGGAGGGAAAGCGCCTCATCTCGGCGATCGGTTACTCGCTGCTGTACGACCGCCGCAACGACGTGCTGTTCCCGACCGAGGGCTACGCGCTCCGCATCAACCAGGAACTTGCTGGCTTCGGCGGCGAGGCGCGCTACCTGCGTACGGTCGCCGGCGCCGAGTTCCACACGCCACTGTGGTCCGAGGACTGGATCGGCACTCTCGCCGCCGACGTCGGCCACATCACGGGCCTCGGCAAGGACCTGAGCATCGCCGACCGTTTCTACATGGGCGGCGACACGTTCCGCGGATTCCGCAATTCGGGCATTGGTCCGCGCGACCCCGACACGCTCGATTCGCTGGGTGGCAAGGCCTACTATGTGACGACGGCCGAGATGAGCTTCCCGATCGGCTTGCCGAGGGACTTGGGCGTGCGTGGCAGCGTGTTCACCGACATGGGCGCGCTGTGGGGCCCAGGCATCGAGCCGGGACCGAGCGGAATATTCGACAGCACCGAGCCGCGCATCACCTATGGCACCGGCCTTTCGTGGATGTCACCGATCGGACAGATTCGCTTCGAATTCGCTTGGCCATTGCGTACCGAGGAGTTCGACCGCACCGAGCGGTTCCGGTTCAGCTTTGGCTCGCGCTTCTAGGTTTCAAGCAAAGGTTTGCGCATGATGGTTCGAGTGTTTGCCCTGCTGGCGGGGATCCTCTTGGCGTCGAATGCGTGGGCGCAGGTGACTCCCAAAACGACCACGCCGGCGCCGGTTGTCCCGAAGACCACTACGCCCACGGCCCCGCAGGTCGTTCCCAAGGCAGCAACGCAGACACCAGCGGGACCCTTGCCGGCCGCGATCATCGGCGTCGTGGACGTCGCTCAAGTGCGCGCCAACTCGTTGGCTGCCAAGGACATCCAACGCCAGCTGGCGGCCATCCAGGAGGTCTACTCGACCGAGATCAGCAAGATCGAGGATCAGCTGCGCGCCCAGGAGCAAGAGCTGCAGCGTCAGCAGGCGATCCTGGCCGCCGACGCTTTCGCGGCGCGCCGCCGTGAGTTCGAGGCCGCCGTCGATCGCGCACAACGCTTGGTGGAGGAACGCAATCGCACCTTGGATCGTCTTTTTAGCGAGGCGATGGGTAAGGTGACGACGGCGATCGTCTCGGCGCTGACCGAATTGCAGCGCGAGCGCGGCTTCAACTTGGTGCTCGACCGCAATGCGGTGCTGGTGCCGACGGCGGCGCTCGACCTGACTGCGGATACGCAGACGCGCGTCGATCAGCGGCTGCCGTCCGTCGCGGTAACGTTGCCGCCTGAACGGTAGATGCCCGATCCGCGCTTCTTCAGGGCCAGCGGTCCGTTCAGCGCGGCCGAACTAGCGGAACGAAGCGGGGCGACCGTCGCGGGTGAAGGAACGCGACACATTGCCGGCGTCGCCGCTTTGGACGCGGCCGGGCCTGCAGACCTCGCGTTCTTCGACAACCCGCGCTACCGCGCGCAGGTGACCGCGAGCCGCGCCGGCGCGATCGCGATCCGCGCCAAGCATCGTGACCTGGCACCCAAGGACGCGGTGCTGCTGCTTTCCAACAACCCGCATCGCACCTTCGCCCTTGCTGCCGCGCTCCTGTATCCCGAGCCGCGGCCGGACGCAGGCGTGGCGGCAACCGTGCATATCGATGCCTCCGCCCGCATCGGCGCCGGCTGCACCATCGAGCCGGGGGTCGTGATTCGCGCCCATGCCGAGATCGGCAATGGCTGCTTCCTCGGCGCCAACGCCAGCATCGGGCGTGGTGTCGTCCTGGGTGACGGATGCCGGGTCGGTGCCGGCGCGAGCATCAGCCACGCGGTCATCGGCGCCAACGTCAACCTCTATGCCGGCGTGCGCGTCGGACAGGATGGTTTTGGCTTTGTCCCCGACCCCAAGGGCCACATCCGCGTGCCGCAGCTCGGCCGCGTCATCATTCACGATGGCGTCGAGGTCGGCGCCAACACCACGATCGATCGCGGCTCTGGGCCCGACACGGTGATCGGCCCGGGCTGCTGGATCGACAACCTGGTCCACATCGGGCACAACGTGCGCCTCGGGCGCGGCTGCATCGTCGCTGGCCTTTGCGGCATCGCTGGCAGCACGACCCTCGGGGATTTCGTCGCCATGGGTGGCAAGGTCGGCATCGCCGGGCACCTGACCATCGGGTCCGGCGTTCAGATCGCTGGCGGCAGCGGCGTCATTCGCGACGTTCCGCCGGGCCAAGTCGTGGGTGGCTATCCGGCGGTTCCCATTCGCGCCTGGCACCGGCAAACTGCGGCTCTGCGGAAGATGGCAAAGTTGGCGCCCGACGCGGCCAAGGAGGAGTGATGAACGATACCGCCGGCATCGAGGTCGGTACGGCCGACATCCTGCAGATCATGCAGATGATCCCCCATCGCTATCCGATGCTCATGGTCGATCGCGTCGTCGACTTGATTCGGGATCAGAGCGCGGTCGGTATCAAGAACGTCACCATCAACGAGCCGCATTTCGTAGGCCACTTCCCGGCGCGCCCGATCATGCCCGGGGTGATGATCGTCGAGGCGATGGCGCAGACCGCAGCGGTGCTGTGCGCCTACTCCGAGCGCGACCTGCAAGGGTCCGGCAAGCTCGTGTATTTCCTCGCTATCGAGAACGCGCGCTTCCGCAAGCCGGTGGTGCCGGGCGATTCGATGCGCATCCATGTCACCAGGACGCACCGCCGCGCCAACGTCTGGAAGTTCGACGGCAAGTGCACCGTGGACGAAAAGGTGGTCGCCGAAGCGAACTTCAGCGCCATGGTCGTCGATGAGTAAGCAACAGGCGCAGGCGACCCGCGACGCGGACACGCGCGACGTTCATCCCACCGCCGTCGTCGCTGCGGGTGCGTGCCTCGGTGCCGGTACCAAGGTCGGACCGTTCTGCCGCATCGACGCGGACGTCGAGCTCGGGCCCAACGCAATCCTTCACTCGCACGTCGTGGTGGCCGGCCGCACGCGCATCGGGCCGAACGTCGAGATCTTTCCGTTCGCCTGCGTAGGCCACGCGCCGCAAGACCTCAAGTTTGCGGGCGAGCCGTCGGAAGTGGTGATCGGCGCCCGCTGCAAGATTCGTGAGCACGTCACTATCAACCCCGGCACGCGCGGTGGCGGCATGCTGACGAGGATCGGCGACGATTGCCTGATCATGGCAGGCGCGCACGTCGCCCACGACTGCAAGATCGGCAACCACGTCATCCTGGTGAACAACGCCACCCTCGGGGGGCACGTCGAGATCGGCGACCACGCCATTCTCGGAGGCATGTCGGCGGTGCATCAGTTCGTCCGCATCGGCTCCCACGCCATGATCGGCGGCATGTCGGCCGTCGAGTCGGACGTCATTCCCTTCGGCACCGTAATGGGCGACCGCGCCCACCTTGCGGGCCTCAACCTGGTGGGCCTGAAGCGCCGCGGCTTCGAGCGCGAGGCGATCCACAACCTGCAGAAGGCGTATCGCATGCTGTTCGGCGAAGAGGGCACCTTCAAGGAGCGAATCGCCGACGTGAGCGAGGAGTTCGGCGACAATCCACTGGTCGGGGAAGTGCTCGGATTCATCAAGGCGCAAGCGGATCGCGCGCTCTGCCAACCCAAGGTCGCGCGGAGCGGCTAGCGGTGACCGGGTCGGCGGCGGCCGTTTCGGCGCAGAGCGTCGGCATCCTCGCGGGAAGCGGTGACCTCCCCGGCATGCTGGTCGAGGCGTGCCGCGCCGGCGGCCGCGAACCGTTCGTCGTCGCCTTCAACGGCTTCACCGATCCTGGCCTTGTCGCCGGCACGCGCCATGCGTGGGTCGACATCGCGGCGGTCGGCAAGACGTTCCAGCTGCTGCGCCAGGCCGGCTGCCAGGCCGTGGTGCTCGCCGGCCGCATGCGCCGGCCGGCTCTTTCGACCCTGCGTCCTGACGCGCGCGGCTTGCTCGTGCTCGCCAAGGTTGCCGCCGCCGGTGGTGACGACGCCGTCCTGCGCGTGCTGGTGAAAGAGTTGGAAGGCGAGGGGTTTCGCGTCCTCGGCGCCGACGACCTTCTTGAGGACCTGCTGGCGCCACCCGGTGCGCTGGGCGCGATCGCCCCCACTGATGCCCATCGCGCCGACATTGCGCGCGGCGTGGCGGTTGCGCGCGCGCTCGGCGCCGTCGATGTCGGCCATGCCGTCGTCGTGCAGCAGGGCATCGTCCTCGGTGTCGAGGCGGTCGAGGGAACCGACGCGCTGCTGCGCCGTTGCGCCGAGCTGAAGCGCGAAGGCCAGGCCGGCGTCCTCGTGAAGCTGAAGAAGATGGGACAGGATCGGCGCGTCGACCTGCCCGTCATTGGCCCTGACACTATCGCCGCCGTTCGCGCGGCCGGGCTGGCCGGCGTCGCCATCGAGGCGGGCGGCACCCTGATCGTGCGCCGCGCCGAGGTGGTGGCAACGGCGACCGCCACCGGGCAGTTCGTTTACGGCCTGAGCGCCGCCGATCTGGCCTGACGCCCGCGCATGGGGACCGTTCGAACCCGCCGCACCCTGCACGTGATGCTGGTGGCCGGAGAGGCGTCGGGCGACGCGCTCGGTGCCGGACTGATGGCGGCACTCCAGGCGAGCGCGGGTGGCGCCGTGCGCTTCACAGGCATCGGCGGCCCCGTCATGGAGGCGCGCGGACTCGTGTCGCTGTTCCCCATGCAGGAGCTGAGCCTCATGGGGATTGCCGAGGTGCTGCCCAAGGTGCGCCACCTCGCGCGCCGATTGCGCGAAGCCGAGGACCACGCCCTGGCGAGCGGACCCGACGCGATCGTCACCATCGATTCGCCGGGCTTCAATTTCCGCCTGGCGAAGCGGCTCAAGCCTCAGGGCCTGACCATGATCCACTACGTCGCACCGAGCGTGTGGGCATGGCGGCCGGGCCGCGCCAAGAAGATCGCGCCGCTGTTCGACCACCTGCTGACCTTGTTGCCGTTCGAGCCTCGCCTGTTCGAGGAGGAGGGGCTGCGCAGCACCTTCGTCGGGCACCCGGTCATCGAGTCCGGTGCGCGGTCGGGCGACCGCGCGGCGTTCCGCGCCCGTCACAGCATTGCTAGCGATGCGCCGGTCGTCTGCGTCCTGCCCGGCAGCCGCGGCAGCGAGACGTCCCGCCTGTTGGGCCCGTTCGGCGAGACCGTGCGGACGCTGGCGGGCGAGTTCGAAGGGCTCACCGCGGTGGTGCCGGCGGTGCCGCACCTCGAGGCGACCGTCCGGGCAGCTGCACAGACCTGGCGTGCGCCGACGATCGTCGTGCCGCCGGACGAGAAGTACGACGCGATGGCTGCCAGCGACGTCGGGCTTGCGGCCTCGGGCACGGTCGCGCTCGAACTTGCGTTGGCCCAGGTACCGCATGTGATCGCCTACCGCATGAACCCCCTCACCTGGATGATCGTCAGCCGGTTGGCGCGCACGCCCTACGTGCACCTCGTCAACGTGCTGTTGCGGCGGCCAGTCGTACCGGAGCTGCTGCAAGGCGCCTGTACGCCGGCGCGTCTGGCCGATGCGGTCGCGGCGGTGCTTACCGACCCGGAGCGGCGTGCGGCGCAGCTGGAGGGAGCGGCCGAGGCGATTGCCATGCTGACTCCGCTCGCTGGATCGCCGTCGCAGGCGGCGGCGGACACGGTGCTGAAGGTGATCGACGGCAAGCTGCCGGCATCGACGGCCGCCCCGAGCTAGCTGCGCTTGCCGATCGGCGTGTAGCTGCGCTTCGGCGCGCCGGTATAGAGCTGGCGCGGGCGGCCGATCTTCTGGGAAGGATCGGCGATCATCTCGGCCCACTGGGCGCACCAGCCAACGGTGCGGGCGACCGCGAACAGGGAGGTGAACATGCTCGACGGGAACCCCATCGCCCGCAGGATGATGCCCGAGTAGAAGTCGACGTTCGGGTACAGCTTGCGCTCGACGAAGTAGGCGTCCTCGAGGGCGATGCGCTCGAGCTCCTGGGCAAGCGACAGGAGCGGCTCGTCCCGCATGCCGAGCTCGTCCAGCACCTCGTGGGCGCGCTTGCGCAGCACCTGGGCGCGCGGGTCGAAGCTCTTGTAGACGCGATGGCCGAAGCCCATCAGCCGGAACGGATCGTCCTTGTCCTTGGCGCGCGCGATGAACTCGGGGATGCGCTTCACGCTGCCGATCTCTTCCAGCATGGTCAGCACCGCCTCGTTGGCGCCGCCGTGGGCGGGCCCCCACAGGCAGGCGATGCCGGCCGCGATGCACGCGAAGGGATTGGCACCCGATGAGCCCGCGAGGCGTACCGTGGAGGTGGACGCGTTCTGCTCGTGGTCGGCGTGAAGAATAAAAATGTCGTCGAGCGCACGCTCGAGCACCGGATTGACCCGGTACTCCTCGGCAGGGACGGCGAACACCATGTGCAGGAAGTTGCCCGCGAACGACAAGTCGTTGCGCGGGTACATGAACGGCTGGCCGACCGAGTACTTGTAGGCCATGGCCGCGATGGTCGGCACCTTGGCGATGATGCGATGAATGTTGGAGAGCCGTTCGCCGGCGTGCGCCGCGCCGATCGACTCGCCGGGATAGAAGGCGCTCATGGCGCCGACCACGCCGACCATGACCGCCATCGGATGGGCGTCGCGGCGGAAGCCGCGGAACAGCTGGGTCAGCTGCTCGTGGATCATGGTGTGGCGCGTGATCTTGGTGGTGAAGTCCTTGAACTCGGCGGGGGTCGGCAGCTCGCCCTGGAGCAGCAGGTACGCCGCCTCGAGGAAGGAGCTCTTCTCGGCCAGTTCCTCGATCGGATAGCCGCGGTAGAGGAGGACGCCTTCTTCGCCGTCGACATAGGTGATCTTCGAATCGCAGCTCGCCGTCGACATGTAGCCGGGGTCGAAGGTGAACAGCCCGGACTCGTTGTAGAGCTTGCGAATGTCGAAGACCGCAGGTCCGACCGTGCCCTGCTGCAGAGCGAACTCGTAGGACTTGCCCGTCGAGTTGTCGGTCACCGTCACCGATGGGCGCTTCGCCCCGGCCGGAGCTTCGACAGGCCGCGCGGTCGCGACGGCTCGCGGTGCTGCGTGCGTCGTCTTGGGTGCTTCCTTGGCCATGCGGCCGGGTCCTTAGGCGCCGGGCGGCGCGGTACGAGTTGCTACGGAGTATATGGTGAATCGCCGTGCCGACAAGCCAAGGTCCCGCTACGTCGCCTGGGCGCGCAGGCGCGTCAAACTGTCGTCGCGGCCCAGGGCGACCATCACCTCGAACACGCCCGGCGAAACGGTGCGGCCGGCGAGGGCGGCGCGCATCGGCTGGGCAACGTCGCCCAACTTGCGGGCCTCCGCCTCGGCGAACGCACGCACCGCGACATCGAGGGCGGTCACGGACCACTCGGCGACCGCGGACAGAGCCGTGGCGAGGCGGCCGAGCATGGCGCGTGCCTCGGGCTTGAGCAGCGCCTCTGCCTTCGGATCCATCACTAAGGCGCCGCTCGTCGCGAACGGCACCGCGCTGAAGGCGAGCTCGTTCATATCCTTGGCCCGCTTGGCGAGCTCGGACATCAGCATCTTCAAGCGTGCCGCCGCTGCCGGATGCAGAGCGGCGGCCGGGGCCGCCAGGGCCGGGTCAATGTCGCGGAGGCGCGGGATGCGGTCGATCACCTCGCGCACCAGGCCATCGGGGTCTTCGGTGGCGGCCGTCACCAAGTAGTGGGAATTCAGGCTGCGCAGCTTGTCGTAGTCGAAGCGCGCCGCCGAGCGGCCGATGCGGTCGAGGGTGAACCACTCGATCGCCTGCTTGGTCGAGAAGATCTCGTCGTCGCCGTGCGCCCAGCCGAGGCGCGCCAGGTAGTTGCGCATGGCCTCGGGACGGTAGCCCATCTTCTCGTACTCCTCGACGCCGAGGGCGCCGTGGCGCTTTGACAGCTTAGCGCCGTCGGGGCCGTGGATGAGCGGGATATGGGCGAACTCCGGCACCGTCCAGCCCATGGCGCGGTAGATCTGCATCTGGCGCGCCGCGTTATTCAGGTGATCGACGCCGCGGATGATGTGGGTGATCGCCATGTCGTAGTCGTCCACCACGACGGCGAGCATGTAGGTCGGGCTGCCGTCGGCGCGCAGCAGCACCATGTCGTCGAGCTGGTCGGCGGCAATGCGTACGTCGCCCTGGACGAGGTCCTTGATGATGACCTCGCCCTCGCGCGGCGCTTTGAGACGGATGACCGGCTTCACGCCGGGCGGGGCGTCCGCCGGCGAGCGATCGCGCCAGCGGCCGTCGTAGCGCATGGGCTGGCCGGCGGCCTTCTGCTCGGCGCGCATCTGCTCCAGCTCGGCGGGCGAGCAGTAGCAGCGGTAGGCATTGCCCGCGGCGAGCATGGCCTCGGCGACCTCGCGATGGCGCGGCGCGCGCTTTGACTGCAGGACGACGTCGCCGTCCCAATTCAAACCGAGCCAACGCAGCCCGGCAAAGATCGCTGCAACGGCCGGCTGGGTCGAACGCTCTGCGTCGGTGTCCTCGACGCGCAGCAGGAACTGGCCGCCGGTGTGCTTGGCGAACAGCCAATTGAACAGGGCGGTGCGGGCGCTGCCGATGTGCAGGTAGCCGGTGGGCGAGGGGGCGAAGCGAACGATTGGGGCCATGGATGTACGTGCTGCTCTATCGGGTCGGCGCGGGCGGGCTCGTTGGGGCGGCATCTGTAGCATGCACCGTGACGTCGCGAGATGCCCGCGCGCCGGTGGAAGATCCAGTGACGTCGGCAAGCAGGCGGGCGAGCCGGGCCTTGTGGCTCTTGCGCCAACTGCGATCGATCTGGCGCGTGAGGCGAAGCCCTTCGGCAGGCGATAGGGCCCCCTTGCTGACAAGGCCGACCACTGTCTGCATGGCAGCCGCACCCTGACGCGCCGAATCGAGAGGCTCCGATATCTCTGCGACGGCCGGCGACGCGCGCGGCGGCACGAGCGCCTCCATCAGCGCGATCGTGGCGAGACGGTTTCCTGCGAGGGCGAGCTGCACGACGGCATCGGCGTGGTGACCGGCCAAGGCCTCCCGCATCAAGGTCAGCTTGTTGCGCGAGCCTTTGGTCGGCCGCCCTGGCCCTTCTGGAAGGGACGGCCGCGCGGCTTCGCGCGGGAAATAGGCGCGGCCGCATGCGGCGAAATAGGCGACACGCTGGCGGCTGAAATAGGCGAGGGCGGCGGGGGCGAGGTTGCGGAGCGTTCGGTCATCGGGCTCTCCTATCCCGTGCTTATTCAACCCACAATGTAAGGTACGTTACGTATTCGTCAAGTGGGGATCGCCCCCGCGTTGGCCCGCGCGCCCTGCCCTCCCTCCGTGTACGCGAGCCAGTTTCGAACGGTCGCCGCAAGAAGTGCCAAGGATTTTTCGAATCGACCGACCGCCAACGGCCACAACGACAAAGTAAAGGAGAGAACGCCCAAGAATCGTTGTGCCGGAAAAACTAACGACCGACACCTCCCGCAAAGGTTGAATCGGGAGAGCAATTGTCCTTCCGCCCGAGAATGGATATCGTTGTGCCCGACCCCGCCAGAAGGGCCAGGCAGCGCGTAACTACAGACGGTCCACCACCCCCTGCGACAGCCTTTGGCGGAGCCGATTCCTCGGGAGGAAAACATGAATATGAATACGATTGCTGCGGGAATTCTTGCAGTTGGTCTCTTGGTCCCAGGCGTGACGCTCGCTGCTGAACTCGGGGGACCCAACCAGGGCGCACCCAACGTGGTCTTTCAGTCGTGGGATGGCGCTACGCGGACGCTGACTCTGCGCAGCGGCCTCATCGTGCCGCACACGCCGTTCACCTGCGTCGTGGCCGCGAATATCTCCGTGCCCGCCACGATCGCCGCGGGCCGCGCTATCTATGTGACGTACACCGGGCCGGGCCTCGGCCAGCCGGGTGCGCCGCCCCTTCCGGGCAACGCCTGCAGCCAGATCAGCTTCCAGTAAAACGGAAGCTTTGCATCGCGCGAGGGGAGCAAGCCCTGCTTGCTCCCCTTTCGCTTTTTTGAAGGCCGCCCGAGCGCGTCGCGGCCTTGGCTGGCCGGTCACCCTCGGCACATGATTGCGCCTCGCGCGAGGAGGGGCGATGCACCTGGAGCGTGATGCGCCGGCCGCCGCGCGCCCGCTGATCGCAGCGGCGGCGTGGCGTCGCGTCGTCGCCATCTTCCTCGCTGAGCGCGAGCGATGGGCTCTGTGGCTCCCGGTCGCACTGGGCCTGGGCGTGGTCGTCTACTTCGCGCTGCGATTCGAGCCTTCGCTGTGGCTGGGTCCGACCTGGGTGGCCCTCGCGATCGCCATCGGATTCGCGTTACGCGCCCGCACCGGCGGAATGCTGCTCGCGCTCGTCCTCGCCGTCAGCGGCCTGGGGTTCGCGGCCGCTCAGGTTCGCACGGCGATGGTCGCCGCTCCCGTGGTGCCGCGCGAGATCGGACCGGTCGCTGTCACCGGTCGCGTGGTACTCGTCGAGCAACGTCCCGACGATCGGCGCCTTACGCTGGCCGATGTCGTCATCAGCGGCCTCGAACAAGACGCAACGCCGGCGCGCATTCGCGTGACGGTGCGCGCGCGCGGCGCGGCGATTGCGCCGAGCCAACGCGTCAGCCTGCGCGCAGTCCTCTTGCCGCCGTCGCCCCCGGCGGCGCCCGGCGCGTTCGACTTCGCGCGCCAAGCCTGGTTCGAGCGCATCGGCGCGGTCGGCTATGCAGTCACCGCCGCGACCGTGCTCGAGCCGGCCGACCCTGGCTGGGGCGACTCGATCGCGGCGGTACGCCACGGTCTGTCCCAACGCATTCATGCCGTTCTCGACGGACAAACTGGTGCGGTAGCCTCCGCCCTGACGACTGGCGAGCGCGCCGGCATCGACGACAAGACGTGGGCGGCGCTACGCGACTCCGGTCTCGCCCATATCATCTCGATTTCTGGCCTCCATTTCGGCCTGCTCGCCGGCATTCTGTTCTTCATCACCCGCGCGGCATTGGCGGCGATCGAGCCCGTCGCCTTGCGCTTTCCCATCAAGAAGTGGGCAGCGGCGGTCGCGCTGCTCGGGTGCTTCGGGTACTTCCTGCTGGCCGGAGCCAACGCGCCGACCGAGCGCTCGTTCCTGATGCTCGGACTTGCGATGGTGGCGATTCTGCTCGACCGGCGGCCGTTCTCGATGCGGCTCGTCGCGTGGGCCGCGGCAGCAGTGCTGCTCGTCGCTCCGCACAGCTTGCTCGGCCCGAGCTTCCAGATGTCGTTCGCGGCCGTCGTCGCACTGATCGCGGCCTATGAGCTCGCGCGTGAGGTGTTCGCGCGCTGGGGACGCAACGCCGGGTTCGTGCGCAAGGCAGCGCTGTACCTGTTCGGCGTCGGGCTTTCGACATTGGTCGCCGGTCTCGCCACGGCGCCGTTCGCGCTCTACCACTTCGACCGGTTCTCGACCTACTCGCTCGCCGCCAACCTCGTCGCCGTGCCGATCACTGGCCTGTGGATCATGCCGTGGGCGGTCGCCGCATTTGCCTTGATGCCGCTCGGTCTCGAATGGATGGCCCTGCACCCGATGGGTTGGGGCATCGATTGGATGCTGGCGATCGGCAAGGCGGTCGCCGAGTGGCCGGGCGCCGCCATCACGCTGCCGGCGATGCCGGTCGCCGGGCTCGCGCTGGTTACCATTTCTGGACTGTGGCTCTGCCTGTGGCAGACGCGTTGGCGTCTGGTGGGTATTCCTGTGCTGGCGCTCGGCCTATTCAGCACGGTCCTGGTCGCACGTCCGGACGTGCTGGTGAGCGAGGACGCGGCATATCTCGCGGTGCGCGCCGCCGACGGCGGCCTGTGGGTCTCGTCTGCGCGTTCCAACTTCACGGTGGACACCTGGCTGCGCCGCGATGGCCGCGAGAGCGGCGGGCGTTGGCCGGCCTCGGGCAACGCCACTGGCGACGGCCGGCTGCGTTGCGACGGCACTGGCTGCCTCTATCGCACCGACGGCGTCACGGTCGCGCTGGTGCAGCACGAGGAGGCGCTGGCCGAGGATTGTCGTGCGGCGGACGTGGTCGTCGCGGCCGTGGCGGTCTTTGTCCGTTGTGGCGCGCCCGTCGTCCTCGATCGCCTGGACATGTGGCGATCCGGCGCGCACGCCGTGTGGATCAGCGGCGGCGACGTCCGCGTGCAGTCCGTCGCGCAAACGCGCGGCGCGCGTCCGTGGGTCCTACCGCGGAGCGGAACCTAGCGCAGCGCTCTTCGGATTTCGTCGGCGACGATGGCCGCGCCCGCCGGGCTGTAGTGGCAGGCATCCCACTTGAAGAGGAACTGCGGCGACTCGCGGTAGATGCAGGCCATCGACAAGTCGACGTAGCCCGCGTGCTCGCGCTCGCGGAAGTGGTCGACGAGCCCTTGGTAAATCCCATCGACGTCGAGGTCGTAGCCCAGGGTGGCGGCCTTGGCCATCGCGGCATTCTCGCCGGCACAGCGCGAGAAATGATTGCGCCGGCGCCAGGCGAGGAATGATTCGCCGGGCAGGCGGGCCACCGGTGGAGCGACATCGGCGCCGGCAGCGTGCTCGAACAGCGAGCGCATGACTCGCCCGTACAGCGGATAGAAGAGATCCGTGGCGATCGGCTGCAGGACCGTGGTGAAGGGAATGCCAAGGCGGGAGGCTTCGGCGCCGACCCCGTCGATCGCGGCAGTCACCATGCGGGTCAGGTGATGCTCCCAGGCGGCGCCCGGCAGGAACAGGGAGAGATCTTCGTCGTCATTGCGCGGCCGCCGCACGCTGTGCCCGAGACGCGGTCGCGGCGGCGCCACAAGGCCGACAATGCCGGCGCAGTCGTGGTCGCTCGCATAGTCCGGCTGCTCGCCGCGCGCGAAGCGGGCAAGGGAAACCAGGCGGGCGTGGACGTCGTTGTAGCCGACCAGGTGAATGGCACGACGGATCGGGATGCCGCGTTGGATCAGGGGCTCGGCGACGGCCGCCAGAATGCGGCGATCGAACGCGGCGACTGAGCCGTTGGCGCCTAGGTTGAGCACCGGCCCAGCGCCGAGCAGGCGATGCAGATGGAAGGGCCAGTTGCTGCTGCGCGCGGTCGTGGAGCCGCCGAGGCACAGGGTGATTCCGTCGCCGGCACTGGCACCAACGGCGTCGAGCCACGAGGTCACGGCGGCGTGGGCGCGCAACTCGTAGCCGATGGGCGGATACAGAGTCTTGTCGACCTGTCCGGTCGCAGCGCGGAATTCTGCGGGGCAATACACCGTGCTGGTGGTGCCCGCGTAGAGCTCCCAGGGGCGCGACGCGAGCAGCTCGTCCGCCGGCATCTGCAGGGCGTAGGCGGCGACTTCGTCGCAGATCGATTGTTCGCGCCCGCCGTCGCTGGCGGCCTCGATGCGCGCGATGGCGCCGGCATCCACGTTCGGCGGCGGGTCGGCGGCGTCGGCATGGTCCGAGACGAAGTGCTGCGCGAATGCCTGCATGACCCGCGCGACGGTGGCGGTCGTCACCGTGCGGCGGTCCGGGGCGAAGGCCGGCTGGGTGTGATACGGGTGCGTCACCATCTCGTAGGACGCAAAGTATTCGACGTGGGCGTGGCGATCGCGGACGCGCTGGGTAGCGACGCGCAGAACCGACTTCGAGTACACGCTGCTTTGCAGCGCCGGGCGGCCGGCCATGGTCGCGACGAGGGGAACCGGGGAGACCGTGAGCAGCACGCGGGCGCGTGGATTGACGCCGGCGAGACGCGCGACGAATGCCTCGAGGTCGGCCTCCGTCTCCTCGACGCTGAAGTTCACGAACTCGTAGTCGGCGGCGGCAAAGGTGCCGGCGCCGCAGCCGGGGCAGGTCGGGAATACTGCGCCGTCGGCGCGGCTGCGCCACGCCTCGGTCAGGCCGAGGGTGAAGACGAACAGCTCGCAGGTCGCGAACGCTTCGCGCACCGCGGCGAAGTGTTGGGCGCGATCCGCGGCGAGGGCTTCGAGGGACGGAAACGGCAGCGGTTGCACGCGCGGGCGGAACGGATCGACGAAGCCATCGCCCTGGGGCCACGGGTGCTCGGATGGGACGAAGGCGCCGTGGGCGCGGTCGAATAGCTGCACGAGCTGGCGCGGCGTGTAGACACTGCCGGTGCGCGCCGAGTAGACGCCGTAGCCTTGCAGGCGTTGCTGCTCCGCATCGAGGGCAAGCGGGCCGGGTTCCGCGATGACGTAGGCGTAGCCGTTGGCCTGCAGCCAGCGCCCGAAGTGTTGGGCGAAGCAGCTGCCGGCGGTGGCGATGCGCGTCGTGCGCGACACGCGGAAGCGCGGCGCATGCTGGGCAATTATTGCCGAGCCGGCGGCTCCCCAGCGCGCGTCGTCGGGCAGGGCCTTGTAGGGGCAGGGCTCGGTGCGCGCGGCGGCGGCGGCGCGCAGCGCATCCTCCAGATCGGCCGATTCCGTGGCGGTGGCGAGCGCGGTGCGGCCCGGAAACGCGTTCATGCGCGGGGGCCGATGCCGCGGCAGTCGCAACGAGGAGGAGCACGCATGGCCGGCACCGGACAGAGGGTCCTGCCGGCAGCGAAGCAAGGCCTATGCCATGGGTTGACGTCGTCAGGCGCCTATTCGGCCACCTTCTGCACCACGTTGCCGGTGCCCGTCGCATACCCATCGGGTATGCCGGCCGGCGAAGGAAGCGCCAGCGCCGCTAGTTGTACTTGCGCATGAGGCCGACGAGCTTGCCCTGCACTTGGACGCGATCGGGTCCGAAGATGCGGGTCTCGTAGGCTTCGTTGGCCGACTCGAGCGCGACAGAGTTGCCCTTGCGGCGCAGCCGCTTGAGGGTGACTTCCTCGTTGTCGACGAGAGCCACGACGATGGTGCCGTTGTCGGCCGCGTCGGTGCGCTGGATGATCACCGTGTCGCCGTCAAAGATGCCGGCATCGACCATCGAGTCGCCCGACACTTCGAGGGCGTAATGCTCGCCGCCTTCAAGCAGGGTGGTCGGCACCTCGACGAAGCTCGACTGATCGCGCAGCGCCTCGATGGGTGTGCCGGCAGCGATGCGGCCGTAGAGGGGCAGGGTGCGCGTCTCGGTCGACGACGGCGGCGGCAGGCTCGGCCGGCGGCCGGCAAAATCGGGGCGAATGACGGAGGCCCGCGTGATGGCCGGGGTGGTACTGGGCACCGATTGCTCGGGCAGCTTGAGCACTTCCAGGGCGCGGGCGCGGTGCGCCAAGCGGCGGATGAAGCCGCGCTCCTCCAGGGCGGTCACCAGGCGGTGGATGCCCGATTTGGAGCGCAGGCCGAGCGCCTCCTTCATCTCGTCGAACGAGGGCGAAACCCCCGAGGCCGAGAGCCGTTCGTTGATGAACATAAGGAGTTCGTGTTGCTTGCGGGTCAACATGCGCCGCGCCCCCGTCGTGTCTGCCCCGGGCACGAACCAGGGGTAGAACAAAAGCTAAACATCGGCACACGTTCTAGTTTGGTTCTCCCAAGGGGTCAACCCCCTTTCCGAAGGCCAAGCGGCGAAGTCACACCGCCGATCAATAGCCTTCGGGACCGACGCCGAACGGGATGATCGGTACGAGCGCGCCGGCCTTGAGCGCCGGGGCAAACGGTGCGCGCACGACCAGGCAACCCGATGCGGCGAGGCTGGCGAGCATGCTCGAGTCTTGGCGCGCCAGCGGCGTGGCGATGAGCGTCCCGTCGGCGCCGCGCACGAGCTCGCTGCGCATGTAGTCCTGGCGCGTGTCGTTCGCTTCGAGGTCGCGGCCGAGGGTGGCGGTGATCGTCGGTTCTGCGAGCGGACGGCCGAGCAGTCCGTCGACGGCGGCGCCCACGAACAGGAGCGCGCATACCAGCGCGGACACCGGATTGCCGGGCAGGCCGAGGACGGGCAGCTCGCCGAGGCGGCCGAACATCAGCGGCTTGCCGGGGCGGATGGCGACCTTCCAGAAATCGACGGCTAGGCCTTGCAGGCCGAGCGCCTTCTGAATGAGGTCATGCTCGCCAACCGAGGCACCGCCCAAGGTGAGGAAGAGGTCCGTGCCGCGCGCATGCGCGGCGGCGTCCTGCAGCGTCGCGACGTCGTCGCGCGCGATGCCGAGGGACACGGGCTCGGCGCCGAAGGAGCGCAGCACCGCCGCCAGCGCCGGGCCGTTGGCATCGACGATGCGGGCGGGGCCGACGGCGCCCCCGGCAGAAACGAGTTCGCTGCCGGTGCTCAGCACGGCGACGCGCGGCCGCTTGCGCACGCGCAGGGACGGAACGTTCATCGCGGCGGCGAGGCCTACGTCGCGCGCGCTCAGACGGCGCCCGGTGCGCAACAGAGTCTGTCCGTTTTCGAAGTCGAGTCCGGCGGCGCGGACGTGGCGGCCGAGCGCGGTGACCTGGTGCACGACGACCTGGTCGCCGATCGCCTCGGTGTTCTCCTGCAGCACGACGGTGTCGGTGCCGGCAGGCACCGGACCGCCGGTGAAGATGCGCACCGCTTCGCCGGCCTTCACGGTGCCAGGGTGGGAACCGCCGGCGGGCGCTTCGCCGACACGGCGCAGAGTGGTGGGCACGCTTTGCACGTCGGCGCCGCGCACGGCGTAGCCGTCCATGGCCGACACCGCCACCGGCGGTTGGCTGACGCGCGCCGTGACGTCCTCAGCGAGGACGCGGCCCAAGGCTTGGTCGAGGGGAACGGTTTCGATGCCGACGGGGCGCATCGCCGCGGCGATGCGCTGCCGCGCCTCGTCGACGGGAATCAGGGGGCTTCGGGGGCGTTCCACGTCCCGGACTTGCCGCCGGACTTGTGGAGGAGGCGAACGCCCGAAATGGTCATGCCGCGATCGACCGCCTTGCACATGTCGTAGACGGTGAGGGCGGCGACCGACGCGGCGGTCAGCGCCTCCATCTCGACACCGGTCTGGCCGGAGACCTTGCAGGTCGCGACGATGTCGATGGCGTTGCGGTTCGGGTCGGGCGTCAGCTCGACCGACACTTTGGTCAGCGCCAGAGGATGGCAGAGCGGGATGAGATCCGGCGTGCGCTTCGCCGCCATGATGCCGGCGAGGCGCGCGGTCGCCATGACGTCGCCCTTGGCGACGCCGCCTTCCAGGATCAACGCCAGCGTCGCGGGCTCCATGGTGATGGTCGCGGCGGCGCGGGCGATGCGCTCGGTGACGCTCTTCGCGCCCACGTCGACCATGTGGGCCTCGCCCTTGTCGTTGAGGTGGGTGAGCTTGCCCATGCCCTATGCCGTGCGCGCCTGCGGCGCGACGCCGGCCGGGGCGAGGAGGGTGCGCACGGCTTGGGCGACGTCCGGCTGCACCATCAGGGCAGAGCCGACCAGGAAGCGCGTGACACCGATGCGCTGCATGCGCTGGACGTCCGCCGCGGTCTCGATGCCGCTTTCGCACACCAGTGGCGTGCCCTTGGGCGCGCGGGGCGCGAGGCGCTCGGTGGTGGCGAGGTCGATGGTCAAGGTCTTGAGGTTGCGGTTGTTGATGCCGAGCAGGGTGCCGCCGATGTGGGCGGCGCGCTCGAGCTCCTTCTCGTCGTGGACCTCGACCAGCACGTCCATCTTCCATTCGGATGCGACGGACGCGATCTCGGCGGCCTGCATGTCGTCGAGTGCGGCCATGATCACCAGGATGCAGTCGGCGCCCAGCGCGCGCGACTCCACCACCTGGTAGGGATCGAGCATGAAGTCCTTGCGGATCACCGGCAGGATCACGGCGTTGCGCGCCGCTATCAGATCGGCGTCCGAGCCCTTGAAGTATGGCGTGTCGGTCAGCACCGAGAGGCACGCGGCCCCTCCGGCCTGGTAGGCCTTGGCGAGATCGGCCGGGGCGAATTCGGTGCGCAGAGTGCCCTTCGACGGCGAGGCGCGCTTCACCTCGGCGATCAGACCGGTGCCGCTGCGAGCGACGGCCTTCTCCAGCGACGCGGCGAAGCCGCGTACCGGCGATTGCGCCTTGGCCTCGCGCTCCACGGCGGAGATCGGCTTGGCCTTGCGCGTTAGGCGAATGTGCTCGCGCTTGTCGGCGCAGATGCGGGCGAGGACGCTTTCCGTCATCAGGCGGGCACCGCCGCCGTCGTGACGCTCACCATCTTGTCGAGGGCTGCCTTGGCCTTGCCGCCGTCGATGGACTTGGCGGCGAGCGCCGCGCCCTGCTGGAGATCCTCCGCCTTGCCGGCGACGATCAGCGCCGCGGCGGCGTTGAGCAGGACGATGTCGCGGAAAGTGCTCGGCTCGCCCGCGAGTACGCCGCGTACCGCCCGGGCGTTGGTGGCGGCGTCGGCGCCCTTGATGCCCTCCGCTTTGCCGGCGGAAAGGCCGGCGTGGGACGGGGCGATCTCGAACGTACGGACCTTGCCGTCGCGCAGTTCGGCGACCTTGGTCGGGCCGGTGATGGTGATCTCGTCGAGGCCGTCGGAGCCGTGCACGACCCAGGCGCGCTCGGCGCCCAGCTGGCCGAGGACGTGGGCGAGGGGCTCGACCCATTGGGCAGAGAACACTCCCAGCAGGTAGCGCTTCACGCCGGCCGGATTCGAAAGAGGCCCGAGAAGATTGAAGATGGTGCGCGTGCCCATCTCCACGCGCGTCGGCCCGACGTGTTTCATCGCGGCGTGGTGCTTGGGCGCCAGCATGAAGCAGACGCCTGCCTCATCGAGGGAGCGCTGCACCAGGGCTGGATCGCACTCGATGGCGACGCCCAACGCCGCCAGCACGTCGGCCGAGCCGCACTTCGATGACATGGCGCGGTTGCCGTGCTTAGCGACCGGCACGCCGCAACCAGCGACGACCAACGCCGTTGCGGTCGAGACGTTGTAGCTGCTGCTCTGGTCGCCGCCGGTACCGACCACGTCCATGGCGCCGGCAGGAGCGCGGATGGGCAGGGCCTTGGCGCGCATGCCCTCGGCGGCGCCGGTGATCTCGTCGATGGTTTCGCCGCGCACGCGCAGCGCCATCAGGAACGCGGCGATCTGGGCGGAGGTCGCCTCCCCCGACATCATGATGTCGATCGCTTCCCTCGTATCGGGGCGCGACAGGCGCTCGCCACCGGCGACGCGGCCGATCAGCGGCTTGAGGCTGCGCGCTTCGGCCACGGCTAGGCGGCTTGCGGAACCTGGCGCACCGGCATGCCGGCGAGGCGCAGGAAGTTGCCGAGCAGGCGGTGGCCGCCCTCGGACGCGATGCTCTCGGGATGGAACTGCACGCCATGAATGGCGTGCCGCTTGTGGGCGAGGCCCATGATCAGGCCGTCGTCGGTCTCCGCCGTGATCTCAAGGTCCGCGGGCAGGCTGCTGCGCTCGACGATGAGGGAGTGATAGCGGGTCGCCTGGAACTCGTTGGCGAGGCCCGCGAACACGCCTTTGCCCTGGTGGCGGATGCGGCTGAGCTTGCCGTGCATGGCTACGGGCGCGCGGATGACGCGGCCGCCGAACACCTGGCCGATGGTCTGATGGCCAAGGCACACGCCCAGCACCGGAACTTTGCCGGCCGCCTTGCGCACGAGGTCGATGCAGATGCCGGCGCGATCCGGGTCACATGGCCCCGGAGAAAGAACGATAGCAGAAGGCTTTAGAGACAAAACCTCGTCTGCGGTCTTAGCGTCGTTGCGCAGCACCTGCGACTCGGCGCCGAGCTCACCCAGGAAATGCACCAGGTTGTACGTGAAGCTGTCGTAGTTATCGATAACAACAAGCATTTCAATTGCCTGTACCAAGCGTAGGGGCGTGTCCCGACCCGCAACGTAGTCCGAGAATGCCGCGGGACAAAGCGCCGGCGCAGGCGGTCGGCCGACATGCACGGACAGACGCCGCAGCAACTGACTCGCGGCGCTTGGCGCCCTGTGACGAATGCGCACAGCGCGAGCCCGGGCGTTGCGGGGTGGCGGCCGCTGGCTGGATCTTGACCACCGGGCACCACGGTTGGGACCGCATCGGCCCGTAGAAAGCCCTACACTGAAAGGCCTTACAGGCAGTACTTCCTCCCCCGCATCACGTGCGACTTCGGCCCGAGATTCACGCAGGGTGGCTACGCGTCCCTTGACCTTCCATCGAGTGGAACGCCTATTTCTCCGTAACTGTTTTGTTGGTTAGGGAGTCACAGACGCATGCACATCGGGGAGGCCGCTGCGCGTTCGGGCGTCGCCGCCAAGACCATCCGCTACTACGAGAGCGTGGGTCTTCTGGCCAAGGCGAACCGAACGCCCAACGGCTATCGGGACTACAGCGACGCCGACGTCGATACGTTGCGCTTCGTCAGCCGGGCGCGCTCGCTCGGCTTCTCGGTCCATCAGGTCGGCGAGTTGCTCGACCTGTATCGCGACCGCAAGCGCTGCAGCTCGGACGTCAAGGCAATCGCCGTGGCGCGCATCGCCGACCTCGATCGCAAGGTCGCCGAGATGCAGGCGATGCGCACGACGCTGCACCAGCTCGCCGATTGCTGTTCTGGGGACGACCGGCCGGATTGTCCGATCCTGGTCGATCTCGCCCAGCCCGATTCACAGTCGCTGGTTGCGGCGAGTATCAGCGCCCGTTCGCGGTAGCGCCTGCTGCAGCTAGGCGATAGTGTCGCCGCGTGCGACGCCGTCCCCTTCGCGTTGTCTCGCGTGCCCTGCGGCGACCGGTTTGGGTTGCCATCGTGGTCGCAGGTCTTTCTGCGGTGGGTATGGGCGCGGGCATCGGCGCCAGCATCGCGACTCTGGCGCGGCCGTCCGAGCCGGCGAGCGTCGCCATCACCGCCAACATTGTGCCGCCGCCCTCGGCTGAGTCGCCGGCCGCATTGGAACCGGTTGGGGCCGTTGCGGCGTTTCCCTTGATGGCCGTAGCCGCGATTCCCGACGGTCGTCCGCGTATCGCCGTGGTCATCGACGACGTCGGGGTCCATGTGCCGAACGCGCGCCGCGCGGTCGCGCTGCCCGGTCCGCTCACCCTGTCTTTGATGACCTACGCCGCTGATCTTCCCGGCATGGCAGCGGCGGCGCGGGGCAGGGGCCACGAGCTGATGCTGCATGTGCCGATGGAGCCAGAGGTCTGGGACGTCGACCCCGGCATCAATGTCCTGTTGCTCGGCCAGACGGGTGCCGAGTTGCAGCGCCGCATCGACTGGGCGCTGGATCGCATCGCGGGCATCGATGGTGTCGTCGGCATCAACAACCACATGGGCAGCCGCTTCACCGCAGACCGGGCCGCTATGGACGTGCTGATGCGCGCGCTCGCGCGCCGCGGCCTGCTGTTCCTCGATTCGGTCACCACCGGCCACACCGTCGGCCGGGCGGCGAGCCGTGCCGCCGGCGTGCCGTTCCTGTCGCGCGACGTGTTCCTCGACAACGAAGAGACCGCCGAGGCCATCGGGGCTCGGCTGCGCGAGCTGGAAGCGGTCGCGCGCCGCGATGGTAGCGCCATTGCCATCGGGCATCCGAAGGTCGCGACGCTCGCTGCCCTCGAGGCATGGCTGCCGACCCTTGCCGAACGGGGCTTCGTTCTCGTTCCGGTCAGCGCCCTGGTGTCCGCTCCAAACTCCGACCTGATCGCTCGCGCCAGCCGCTAAGATTCGCCGCCGCCCTTGCGGCCGCGCTAGCTGCGGCCGTGGTGGCCGCTCTCGCCGCCGTAGTTCCGTTGGTGGTCGCAGCCGCGGTCGTGGTTGTGGGCGCAGGTACAGTGGCCCGCGCCGTAGCGGTGGCCGTCGTTTCCGTCCTCGTCGAGGGCGCCACTCCCTGCAAAGCGGTGCCGCGCTGCACCGTGATGCGGACGCCGCCCGCCGGTGCGGGCGGCGCAGGAGAGGTGGCCGCGGTCTGATTGGGATTCGGCGCTGGGTTGCCTGGTCCCGGGCCGGGGGTCGGCTGCGGCGGCTGCGGCCGCAATCCGGCAGTCTGAGCGACGCCCGCCGGCTCGGCGGCATCGACCTGGCAATTCGGGTGGGGCCGCGCGCGCCGGCAGCGCTCGTCGTCGATCGTGAGCTCTTCATACTCCGCGACCGCCTCCCCGTTCGGCTCATCCGCGGCCAGGCTTGCACCTTCGACACCTCCGAAGAATGCCGCGGCCGTGCGCGCGAAGATGTTGCCGCCACTGTCCGTCCCGGCGGTCATCTGCGGCGGTGTCGGCCCGCTCGTGCGACCAGTGGGCAGCGTAGTGCCACGCGGCGGCGTAGCCGTCGCGAGCACTGTCGGGCCACGGCCGCAGTCGGGCGCCGCCAGCAACTCGAGGCTGCGCAGGTCACCGTCCAGGCGATAGGTGCCGTAGTCGAGCGCCAATTCGCCGATCACGCCGTTGTCGAACATCTGGTAGTTGGCGGTGTACTCCGGCGCGGCGTCGGCCGCGCCCGGCGCGAAGTGCTCGACTTCATAGCGCCACGACGTACGGCCGCCGAGGTCGGTGCGTCCGGCCTCGGGGACCGCTTGGTCCTTTGGCACCGCGCCCACCATCTTGGCGACCACGCGATACAGCCCGTTGGTCGACGCGCCGTCGAAGAGGTGCATCGAGCGCTGGGCTTCCGTGGTGGCGCCCATGTTGACGAGGGTACGGGTGTACTCGGCGGGGAAGACTGTCCCGGCGGGGATGGGCATCGTCCAGCCATTGGGCGAGGTGAACGCCACTTGGGTGCCGCGGGCGTTGCGTCCGGTGGCCGGCTGGGCGCGGCCGGAGAACGTGTCGACGCGCGCCTCGTCCGGCAAGCGCGTGCCGAAATTGAGCTGCGGCCGGCCCGGCAAATCCTCTGTGCGCGCATCGCGGGTGCGGCGCGTCTCGAAGTTCATCGCCTGGGTGCGCGGATTCTCATCGAGGCCGACGGCGGTGCGTTCCTCGCGCACGCGGCCGTCGGTGTACCCGGTCCGGGTCCACAGCAAATTGCTGTGTCTCGATCGTGCCGCTGCACGAACGCTACATCTCGATGTGCAGTCCGCCTCGATGGACTGGATACCGGTGCGCCGATCGACGTCCGCCATGGCCAGCCGGTAGTTGGCGCGATGCGAGGTGAGCGAACTGAGCGAGACGACATCGGCGGCACGCGAAGGCACCGCAGTCAGGCCGGTAGTAGCGGCCAGCAGGGCGACCACGCCCGTGCGAAGGGGGGTGCCGAGGCGCAGGGAAGGGGCGCCAACCGTGTTGTTCGCCAGCATGCAGGCCTCCGTTCAAGGGCGGCCTTCGTCCGGCTACTGCAGCGCGTCGAGCGTGGCGCTTTGGGTGCCGAACGTGGTCGCCGCTATTGCCTGCGCCATGCTAACGACGGGTCGTCGGACGAACGCACTGCTACGGCGGCATATCCCCGTCGATGAAGCGGCGCGGTACCGTGCACGAACTCCGGAGGACGCGATGCGATTCATGATGATGGTCAAGGCCAACAAGGACACCGAGGCGGGCGTGTTGCCGAGCGAGGGAACGCTGACCGCCATGGCCAAGTACAACGAGAGCTTGGCCAAGGCCGGCATCCTCATCGACGGCACCGGCTTGCAGGCCAGCGACAAGGGCGCGCGCGTCCGCTTCGCCGCCGGCAAGGCGCCGAAGGTGATCGACGGCCCGTTCGCTGAAGCCAAGGAGCTGATCGCCGGCTACTGGATCGTCGATGTGCGCTCGAAAGCGGAAGCGATCGAGTGGGCGAAGCGCGTTCCCTACGAGTCGGGTGGGCACATGGATGGCGAGGGCGAGATCGAGCTTCGCCAGCTGTTCGAGCTCGACGACTTCGGTGACAACAAAGCGGTGAAGCGCCACAAGAAGCTCGGCCAGAAGCTCGCGAAGAAGGCGAAGGGCGCGCGCATGGTCTACGCCGAGGGCAAGAAGGCCGCCAAAGCGCGCAAGCCCGCGAAGGCCGTCGGCAAGAAGCCTGGGAAGGCCAAGAAGCCAGCGAAAGCCAAGCGCGCCAAGAAGAAGTAGTCGTGGGCGATGCGCGCGACGTAGACCGCGCCATCGACGCGGTCTGGCGGATCGAGTCGGCCCGGCTGATCGCCGGCCTCGCGCGCATGGTGCGCGACGTCGGCGCGGCCGAGGAGCTGGCGCAGGACGCCTTGGTGACCGCGCTGGAGCGCTGGCGCACGGACGGAGTCCCGGCCAACCCGGGCGCGTGGCTGATGCAAACAGCCAAGCGGCGCGCCATCGACCGCCTGCGCCACCGCAAGCTCAAGCAGCGCAAGCACGAGGAGATCGGGCGCGATCTCGAGATCGACCAGCAGCTGGCGGTGCCGGACTACGACACCGCGTTGGACGACGACATCGGCGACGACCTGTTGCGCCTGATCTTCACGGCATGCCATCCGCTACTGGCGACGGAAGGGCGGTTGGCGCTGACCCTGCGCGTCATGGGCGGCCTCACCACCGACGAGATCGCGCGCGCCTTCCTGACGCCGGAGCCGACCATCGCCCAGCGCATCGTGCGGGCAAAGCGCGCGCTTGCCGACGCCAAGGTGCCATTCGAAGTGCCGCGTGGTGCGGAACGCGGCGATCGCCTCAGCTCGGTCCTCGAGGTGATCTACCTCATCTTCAACGAGGGTTATTCGGCCACCGCCGGTGACGACTGGATGCGTCCGCAGCTCTGCCAGGAGGCGTTGCGGGTCGGCCGCATCCTCGCCGAGCTGACGCCCACCGATCCCGAGGTGCATGGCCTCGTCGCGCTGATGGAGATTCAAGCGTCGCGCTCGGCGGCACGCACCGGGCCTGGAGGCGAGCCCATCCTGCTGTTGGAGCAGGACCGGGCCCGCTGGGACCGCCTGCTCATCGGCCGCGGCTTGCGCGCGCTGGCGCGCGCGGAGGCGATCGGGGAACCGACCGGTCCCTATGTGCTGCAGGCAGCGATTGCGGCCTGCCATGCGCGCGCGTTGACCGCGGATGCTACCGACTGGCCGCGCATCGTTGCGCTCTACACGGCGCTGGGGACGATCGCGCCGTCCCCGGTCGTGGAGCTCAACCGCGCCGTCGCCGTCTCCATGGCCTCGGGGCCTGCCGCGGGCCTGGAGATCATCGACACCCTCGTCGGCATTCCTGCTCTCAAGAGCTACCACCTGCTTCCCGCGGTGCGCGGCGATTTCCTCGCTAAGCTTGGCCGCAACAAAGAGGCAAAGGCGGAGTTTGAGCGCGCCGCCTCCCTCACGCGCAACGCGCGCGAGCGTGCCCTCCTGCTCGATCGTGCCCGGCGCGCCTAGCGCGCCCTCCTTTGCGAAGAACGCAAGCAGGCGTCGCAGCTGACAGCGAGTTCATCTACTGGACGTTCAGCGCGGCGGCGCAGAGCATCTCCGCGTTCGTTGTGTTTCTGCTGACCGGATACGCGGTCGTGCTGAGCCTGATGGAGTCGCGCCGCGCGCGCGATGAGTCGCTGGCGGACGCGCATTCCGAGCTGCGCCTCCAGCTACCATCACGACCCCTACCGCCTGGCGGCGCTGACGGGCCTCGGCATGGTGCTCAGCCTGACGGTCCTGTTCACCAATCGCTGGGACTTTCCGGGCAAGTCGGTGCTCGTCATCTCGACGGCGATCCTCGACGTCAACCCTGCGCGCTACGAGCTCGCCGCGGCTGCTTCCGCGAGCTGGCCGAAGCACTGCGCGGCGCCGCGGCGATCGACCGCGCGTTCTACGCCGACTTGTTGGACCTGAACCGCTACCGCAACCTCGTGTTCCAGGGCCAGGTCACCAACGCCGACCGCGTCATGGTCGAACGGGTCAACGCCGCGATCCAGCAGATTAAGGCGCTGCTGGCAACGCGCGCGCCGCTCAAAGAGGCGGCGTCGGCCGTATAGTCACCGCCATGCGCGGGCTTGACCCGCGCATCCATCGCAGAGCGAACGATGGCGGTGGGCGGATGGGTCTACATACCAACACGCCGAACGGCACGCTGTACGTCGGCGTGACGAGCGACATCGCTAAGCGTGCGTGGGAGCACCGCGAAGGCCTCGTCGAAGGATTCACGAAACGCTACGGCCTCAAGCGTCTCGTCTACGTTGAGCGTCACCAAGACATTCGCGTCGCGCTGCAACGCGAGAAGAACATCAAGCACTGGCCGCGTGCCCGGAAGATCGACCTGATCGTCCAGGCGAACCCGAACTGAGAAGACCTGTACGATTTCGCCGCAGTGATGGATGCGCGGGTCAAGCCCGCGCATGACGAAGAGTGGGGCAACGGTGCCGCGGTAGGACTAGCCCCAAGGCCCTCATGCGCGGACTTGACCCGCGCATCCATTGCACGATCGGTGAAATGCCCTACAGCGACTTGTCGCTGCTGGTGGCGAAGCGCACGGCTTCTTCGGCGGCGCGCAGGAGGGCCTTGGCCTTGTTGCGGCTCTCTTGGTATTCCGCCTCAGCGTCCGAGTCGGCGACGACGCCGCCGCCGGCCTGCACATACATCGTGCCGTCCTTCACCACGGCGGTGCGCAGCGCGATGCAGGTGTCCATGCTGCCGTTGGCGGAGAGGTAGCCGACCGCGCCCGCATAGATGCCGCGGCGTTCGCTCTCGAGCTCGTCGATGATCTCCATGGCGCGCACCTTGGGTGCGCCGGAGACAGTGCCGGCCGGGAAGCCGGCGAGCAGCGCGTCCATCGCGTCGTGCTGCGGGTCGATCTTGCCCTCGACGTTCGAGACGATGTGCATGACGTGGGAGTAGCGCTCGACGATCATCTGGTCGGTGACCTTGACCGTACCGATGCGGGCGACGCGGCCGACGTCGTTGCGGCCGAGGTCGAGGAGCATGAGATGCTCGGCGCGCTCCTTGGGATCGGCGAGCATTTCCTCGGCCAGGCGCTCGTCCTCGGCGTGGGTGTCGCCGCGCGGGCGCGTGCCGGCGATCGGCCGGATCGACACCGTGTCGTTGCGCAGGCGCACCAGCACTTCGGGGCTCGAGCCGACGACGGCAAAGCCGTCGAAATCGAGGAAGAACATGAACGGCGAGGGGTTGGTGCGGCGCAGGGCGCGATAGAGCGCGAAGGGCGGCAGCGTGAAGGGCACCTTCATGCGCTGGGACGGCACGACCTGGAAGATGTCGCCGGCCGCGATGTACTCCTTCGCCTTGGCCACCATCGCGTGATACTGCGCGCGCGTGCGGTTGGACGTCGGCTCCGGCAACGCCGAGACGTCGGCGGTCGCCGTGCTCGGGCCGAGCGGCTTCTCGAGGTCGCCCATGGCGCGCTCGAGCCGTTCCGTTGCACGCGACAGCGCCTGGGCCGCGGTGACGTCCTTCTGGGGCCACACCGGCGTGACGATGGTGACGACATCCTTCACCGAGTCGAAGATTGCCATCACGGTCGGCCGCACGAACATGCCGTCCGGTACGCCGAGCACGTCGGGGTTCTTGTTTGGGATGCGCTCGACCAGGCGCACCATGTCGTAGCCGGCGTAGCCGACCAGGGCCGACGCCATCGGCGGCAACTCGGCGGGCAGCTCGATGCGCGATTCGCGCACCAGCGAACGCAGGGAGGCGAGGGCGCTCTCCGGCGACGGCACGAAGCGGACATCGCCGCGGTCGGCGTTGCGCGCGATCTCGGCGCGCTCGCCCTTGCAGCGCCACACGACGTCGGGCCGCAGCCCGACGATGGAGTAGCGGCCGCGGTTGGCGCCGCGTTCTACCGATTCCAGCAGGAAGGAGTTCGGCGTGCCCTTGGCGAGCTTGAGCATCGTGGAGACGGGCGTCTCCATGTCGGCGACGAGGTCGGTCCACACCACCTGGGGTTTGCCCAGGTCATAGTTCTTCGTGAACGCGGTCGTTGCCGGATGCAGCGCCATGGAAGCTAGCGCGCCGGGATCGTGGCCAGGCCCTGGGTCGCGACCGTGAGGGCCTGATCGAGCGCGCGCTCGTTGATCTCGATGCCGTATTCCTCGCGCAGCGCGGTTTGGTACGCCGACAGAATGTCGTTCGACATGTTGCGCCCGAGCTCGCCGCGGATCGTCGCGACAGCCTCCAGCGCCTCGGCTGGTTCGACGGCGACGATCTCCTTGAGACGCGCCACAGAGTATCCACCGAAGATGGGCGCCAGCCCGAAGTCGCCGACACTGGCGGTGAACATCTGGCCGACGAGCGCCGGCGATAGCGTGTTGGCGGCGTCGAGACCGAGGCCGCTGCGCGTGAACGGCGGCGTCGTTTCGGCCTTCAGCCCGGCCTCGGTCGCGTAAGCAACGATGTCGCCGTTGGTCTTGGCCTTGTCGAGAAAGACCTGGGCGGCGGCTTCGGTGCGCTTGCCGCGCTGCTCGTTGAACCAGTCGGCCTGGACGCGCTCCTTGATGGTGTCGAGCGGCAGCGGCGCCGGCGCGAGGATGTCGTCGATGCGCAGCACGAAGTAGCCGCCTTCCGGCGCATCGATCAGGCGCGACTCGCGGCCCTTCTCGGTGCGGAACGCCAACGGCAGGAACTGCGCGAAGGGCGGCAGGTTGAGGATCGCCTGAGCGCCGCGGTTGCGGCCCTGGATGTCGATGGTCTCCTTGAATGCGGTCAGGCCGACGCGCTGCGCGGCAACTTCCAGAGTTGCGCCGGCGGCCAGCGCGTCGTCGAGGGTCACGGACAGGGAGTAGAGCTCGGCCAGCGCCTGCTCGCGCGCCAACTCCGCGCGCAGCTGTTCCTGCACCTCGGCGAGCGCCTTGGTGCCGCCGCGCTGCACCGAGTTGACCTTGTAGACGTGCCAGCCGAACACGCTCCTCAGCGGCTGGCTGACGGCGCCTTCCTCGAGGGCGAACACCGGCTCGGCGATGTCCGCGGCGAGTTCCTCGCGCCGCACGGTACCGAGGCTGGTTGTGTCGGCGGCAGGTATCGCCGCAGCAGGGGCGCCTCCCGCCGGAGCGGCAGGGGCAGGGGTTGCGGCGGGCGGGCGCCCTGCTTCGGCAAAGGGAACCCCCTGGTCGATGCGCTGGCGTGCCGCGATCGCCTCGGCTTCGGTGTTGAAGAACAGCTGGGAGAGGCCGCGCGTGTCGGGCGTGGTGAATTCCTGGCGCCGCGCCGCGTACTCCTCGGCGACGGCGGCTTCGCCGACCTGCACGGTTGCAGCCACGTCCTCGGGCCGCAGCGCGACCCACACCACTTCGCGGAACTCTGGCGCCGTGTAGCGGCGTCCGTTCGTCGTGTAGTACTCGACCAGCGCGGCGTCGTCGGCCGTGCCGATGTCGGTGGCGTCCGCCGCCGGAATGATCACGTACTCCACGATGCGCCGCTGTTGGCGGTACTTGTAGAGCGTATCGGCAAGCAGCCGCGGCACGCTCGGCTGTGGGGCCACCGCGGCGCTCAGCTGCGCGCGCACGAGGTCGCGCCGCACCAGGCGCTCGAACTCCGGAACCGTCAGGCCCTGCTGGCGCAACATGCTCTGGTACATCGACTGCGAGATCGCGCCGACCTGGGCACGGATATCGGCTGCCAGCAGCGCGTCCGACGCCGCGATGCCGAGGGAGCGCGCCGCGTTGTCGATAAGGGCGCCGCCGACCAGCTCGGACAGCACGCTGAACGGTAGGCCGAACTGGCGCGCCTGGTCCGGCGTCAGCTGGCCGGAGAGGTCGAGGAAGCGCTGGCGATAGGCCTCGGCGAACTCGGTCTGGGAGATCTCGATCTTGCCAACCTGTGCCACCGGCTGGTTGGCGAGGCTCGCGAACATGCTCGCGCCGGAGCCGAAATAGAGCGCGAACGTCGACGCGATCACCAAGAGGAAACCGCGGACGATCCAGGACTGTGTCGCGCTACGAAGGGCTGCAAGCATGGAGGGGTGCGGACCGGAGGATTTGAAAGGGCGCCGAAGAGTTTAGAGGAAGATTTGACCGGCGATTCGAGAGGCGGAAGTGCGTCCTATTGCCTTGGTTGTCAATGCCTTTGCGAGGCGTGTTCCGGCCGCCGTTGCCGGGCCCGACGCCTGTCAAGGGCGCGGAAGGGGGAGCCTTGGTCCCTCGACGGAGGTAGAATTCTCGGGTACCAGAAAAATTGCCGGAATTCGTGCCGGGCGGCGGGGGTCGCCCACGAATTATCGGAATCCGAGTTGGCGGCACTATGAGCCACTCAGGGACGGGGTATATGCGTAGTACGTTCAGTATCTTGGCGTGCGTTCTTCTCACGGCGTGTGCGGGGCGCACCGCCTTGCTGCCGGATGTCGACAACCGGCTGGCGATTGCCGAGGTCGAGAAGCAGCACGAGATCTTCCTTACCGACTATCGCGACCAGCTGGTGCTCGCCAGTACGGTGTTCGCCGAGTTGGCCCGGGCCAACGCCGACAGCTGCCCGAAGGCCGGCCCGCTCTACACCGGCATGCTGGCGACCAATGCCGGCGGCTTTCCGTCCGTCCAGCGCGTCGCGGCGCGCAAGGTGTTCGGCAACGTCGAGGGCGCCAACGACGTGGACGATCAGCCTTGGGTCTTCTCGGTCATCCCGAACAGCCCGGCAACCGACGCCGGCCTCGCCGTCGGCGACCGTATCCTGGCCGTTGCCGGCCAGGATATCGGCAACGGCGTGCGCGGCCAGACCGAAATGATGGCAGCGTTTGGCGCCGCCGCCGGGGCCGGTCCCGTCGCCATCACGGTGAAACGGGGCACGGAGAAGCTGTCGCTCGCGGTCACTCCTGAGCGCGCATGCGACTACGGCTTCGCCCTGCGCCGCTCGGAGCGCATCAACGCGTTCGCGGACGGCTCCAAGGTCGAGGTGACCACCGGCCTGCTGCGCTTCGTCAGGACACCGGACGAGCTCGCTCTGATCGTCGGCCACGAACTCGCTCACAACGTGCTCGGGCATCGCGACTCCGCCACCCAGAACGCCGTCACCGGCGGCCTGATCGGGGCGAGTGGGGCTCTGCTGGCTGCTGGACCGCTGGGGGCCATGGTCGGCCTTGGCCTCGCCGTGCAGGGCGCCACCTACGGCGCGCGCGCCAACAGCCAGGAATACGAATCCGAGGCTGACTACGTCGGCACCTACTACGCGGCCCGCGCCGGCTACAACGTCAAGAACGCTGCCGACGTGATCCGGCGCTTCGCAGTGCTCGACCCGGGTGCTATTCATCTCCGGGGCGGCACGCATCCCTCCACCGCGCTGCGGTTCTTGGCCATCGAAAAGACGGCCCAGGAAATCCGCAATAAGCAGGTGGCGGGCGGTGCGGTCGTACCCAACGTAAGGGACTAGGCACGAGCGGCCAAAGAGCGGGGAGCTAGCAGGCGGATGGCGAACGCACCGATTCCAATGATCGCCGGCAACTGGAAGATGAACCTCTTCCACAACGACGGCCACGCCTTGGCCAACGACATCGCCGAAAAGATGTTGGGCCGCGTCGGCCCGTCGGTCGACGTCGCCATCTGTCCGCCGCTCACGCTGACCGGCTCGATCTGCGCCTTCCTGTCGGCGACTCCCTTGCGCGTCGGCGCCCAGGATTGCAGCCCGCTGCAAACCGGCGCCCACACCGGCGACATCTCTGCCGAGATGATCGCCAACCTGGGCTGCGCCTGCTGTATCGTCGGGCACTCCGAGCGCCGCCGCGACCACGGCGAGACCAACCAAGTCGTCCACGCCAAGGCCGAATCGGTGCAGAGGACGCGCATGACGGCGATCATCTGCATCGGCGAGACCGAGGCCGAGCGCAACGCCGGCAAGACCCTCGAGGTCGTCACCAAGCAGCTGCAGGAGTCGGTGCCCGAAGGCAGCGGCTCGGCCAATGCCGTCATCGCCTACGAGCCGGTATGGGCCATCGGCACCGGCCGCACGCCGACCAACGCCGAGATCGCCGAGGTGCATCAGCACATCCGCGACCTGCTGTTTGAGATGTTCGACTACGACGGCTACGCCATCCGCATCCTGTATGGCGGCTCGGTGAACGAGAAGAACGCCAACGAGATCCTGCGCGTGCCGCACGTCAACGGCGCGCTCGTGGGGGGCGCGAGCCTCAAGGCCGATACCTTCTGGCAGATCATCGAGGCGGTGCCCAAGCCCTCCGAGGTGAGCGCTCCCGTTCGCGTCAAGGCGTAGGCAGCGTGGCGCTGACGGCCGCGGAGGTGCGACGGCGCGCGCTGGCGCCGTTCACCGACAAGGCTGGCACGTTCGCGCCGCTCAAGGCCGCGACCTTTGCGTTGCTGGCGGCGCCGGGCGTCTGGCTCGGTTGGGCGTACACGACGGACAACCTCGGCGGCTTTCCGCTCAAGGCACTGCTCAACGAGACCGGCCTGTGGGGCATCCGCTTCATCGTGCTGACGCTTGCCGTCACGCCGCTGCGGCGCACCCTGCAGTGGCCGAAGCTCGTCACCCTGCGCCGCATGATCGGCATCGCCGCGTTCGTCTATTCGGCCGTGCACTTGTGGATCTACGTGCCGTACATGGCCTACGACCTTGGCCGCATCGGCTCCGAGATCGTGCTGCGCCTGTACTTGCTGGTCGGCACGCTCGCCGTGCTGGCGATGGTGCCGCTCACCGTCACCTCGACAGACATGATGGTGAAGCGCCTTGGTGGCGCCCGCTGGCGCCGCCTGCACCAGCTGGTCTACGCCGTCGGCATCCTGGCGATGCTGCACTTCTACCTGCTGCTGGCGAAGCTGCAGACGCCCGAAGCGCAGATTCTCGCCGGCCTCCTGATCTGGCTGTTGGCGTACCGGCTGCTGTACGCGTGGCGCGGCACCATGCCCACGCCCTGGCTGGTGATTCTTTCGGTCGGCGCTGCGATCCTGACCATGGCGGCAGAGGCCGCGTTCTACGGGATCAGCTCGGCGGGCCGCATCCCGGTATCGGCGGTGCTGGGCGCCAATTTCTCTCTCGAATCAGGCATCCGTCCCGCGTGGGTAATCTTGGCCCTCGGCCTGGGCGTGACCCTGGTCGGGTGGGTGCGGCTGAAAATCTCACCGCCCAAGGAGCGGAGGAGGGGTCCGCAACTTGAAGCCGCCGACTAGTCATCCCAACTTGCTGTGGTATAAGCCCGCCCGCGGCCCCCAGTGATCCGTATTCGGGCCGCCGTTCCTTCCTTCAGCTGAGTCGCGATGCAAACGATCGTCCTGGTCATCCACGTTATGTTGGCGATCGCGTTGTGCGGCGTCGTCCTGCTGCAGCGCAGTGAGGGCGGCGGCCTTGGCATGGGTGGCGGCGGCGGCGCCAGTGGCGGCCTCGGCCTGATGAGCGGCCGCACCACGGCCAACTTGCTGACGCGCACCACGGCGATCCTCGCCGGTTCCTTCATGGCCACCAGCATTCTGCTCGCGGTGCTCAGCGGTGGCAGCCAGCGTGGCTCCGTCCTCGATCGGGCGCCCGAGCTGCCGCCCATCAACGTGCCCATGCAGGCGCCGACGCCCAATTTCGGTGCTCCCGCACCGGTGGTCCCGGCCCCCACGGCGACACCGATTCCTGGCGCCAATACGCCCGAGGGCCCGGCCGGATTCCAGCCGGCGCCGCAGCCGGCGCCCGCCAACCAGAACCCCATTGTTCCGTTCAATCCGGCTCCGGCCGCACCAGGCGCGCCCGCGGTTCCGTTCGGTAAGTAGCCTGCGCACCGCGTCGAGTGTGCGGTTCTAACTAGGGCCAGCTTTCGTTATCGATTCCGGGCCCACATGTAGTAGGGTGCAGGTCCATGACGCGGTTCATCTTTGTTACCGGCGGCGTGGTTTCCTCCCTCGGCAAGGGTCTGGCATCGGCAGCGCTCGGCGCGCTGCTGCAAGCACGCGGCTACAAGGTCCGCCTGCGCAAGCTCGACCCCTACCTCAACGTCGATCCGGGCACGATGAGCCCGTATCAGCACGGCGAGGTGTACGTCACCGACGACGGCGCTGAGACCGACCTCGACCTCGGCCACTACGAGCGCTTCACCGGCGTGCCGGCGCGCCAGAGCGACAGCGTTACGACGGGGCGCATCTACAGCGACATCATCGCGTCCGAGCGCCGCGGCGATTACCTCGGCGGCACCGTCCAGGTCATTCCGCACGTCACCGACGCCATCAAGCAGTTCGTGCTGAAGGACACCGAGGGCAACGATTTCGTGCTGTGCGAGATCGGCGGCACCGTCGGCGACATCGAGGGCCAGCCGTTCCTCGAAGCCATCCGCCAGCTGCGCAACGATCTCGGCGCCGAGCGCACGGTCTACGTCCACCTGACGCTGCTGCCCTACATCCCATCCGCCGGCGAGCTGAAGACCAAGCCGACGCAGCACTCGGTCAAAGAGCTGCGCAGCATCGGCATCCAGCCCGACATCCTGCTGTGCCGCTGTGACCGTCCGATCCCGGAAGGCGAGCGCCGCAAGATGGCGCTGTTCTGCAACGTGCGCGGCGATGCGGTGATCCAGGCGCTCGACGTGAAGAGCATCTACGAGGTGCCGCTGCGCTATCACGAGGAGGGCCTCGACGACGTCGTCCTGCGCACCTTCGGCATCAAGGACGCGCCGCCGCCGGACCTCAGCAAGTGGCACGAGATCGTCGCACGCGTCACCGCGCCCGAGGGCCGCGTCAACATCGCCATCGTCGGCAAATACACGGGCCTCAAGGACGCCTACAAGTCCCTGCACGAGGCGCTCACCCACGGCGGCATTGCGAACCGCGTGACGCCCGAGCTGCAGTGGCTCGACGCCGAGATTTTCGAAAGCGAAGACCCGATCCATCGCCTCGAAGGCGTCGATGGCATCCTGGTGCCGGGCGGCTTCGGCGAGCGCGGCACCGAAGGCAAGATCGCCGCAGCCAAGCTCGCGCGCGAGCGCAACATCCCGTATTTCGGTATCTGCCTTGGCATGCAGATGGCCGTGATCGAGGCGGCGCGCAATCTCGCCGGCATCGAGGGCGCCGGGTCGTCCGAGTTCACCAACTACAAGGTCGCCGTCGTCGGCATGATGACCGAGTGGCAGCGCGGCAATCAGGTCGAGCGCCGCGAGCGCGGCGGCAATCTCGGCGGCACCATGCGGCTCGGCGAGTATCCGTGCGACTTGCTGCCGGGCACCAAAGCGCGCGCCATCTACGGCATGGAGCGGATCAACGAGCGCCATCGCCACCGCTACGAGATCAACATCAACTACAAGAAGCAGCTCGAGGACAAAGGCCTGGTGTTCTCCGGCATGTCGCCCGACCGGTCGCTGCCGGAGATCGTAGAGATCCCGGATCACCCGTGGTTCGTCGGCGTGCAGTTCCATCCGGAGCTGAAGTCGAAGCCATTCGCACCGCATCCGCTGTTCGCTTCGTTCGTCGAAGCGGCGGTGAAGCAGTCGCGGCTCGTGTAATGGCTTCCGATCGCACCAAGCTCGGCGGAACGCGTCCGCGCACCGTTCAGGTGGGCAACGTGTCGATTGCCAACGATCGGCCGCTCGCGCTGATCGCCGGGCCGTGCGCGATGGAGAGCCGCGCGCACGCGATGGAGATGGCGAGCGCGCTCAGCGAGATCACCAAGAAGCTCGGCATCGGCCTCATCTACAAGACGTCGTTCGACAAGGCGAACCGCACCAAGAGCGACGCCTTCCGGGGTGTCGGTCTCGACGCTGCGCTCGAGGTGTTCGCCGAGGTGAAGGCGAAGTTTGGTTGTCCGGTGCTTACCGACGTACACGACGCGGACCAGTGCGCACCGGTCGCGAAGGTCGTCGATGTGTTGCAGATCCCGGCGTTCCTGTGCCGCCAGACCGACCTGCTCATCGCCGCGGGCAAGACCGGCGCCGTCATCAACGTGAAGAAGGGCCAGTTCCTCGCGCCCTGGGACATGAAGAACGTCGCCGCCAAGGTGGCGAGCACCGGCAACGACAAGATCCTCCTTACCGAGCGTGGCGCTTCGTTCGGCTACAACACCCTGGTGTCCGACTTCCGCGCCCTGCCGGCCATGGCCGAGACCGGCTATCCGGTCGTCTTCGACGCCACCCATTCGGTGCAGCAGCCGGGCGGGCTAGGGGATCGCACCGGCGGCGAGCGCAAGTATGTGCCGGTGCTGGCCCGGGCCGCCGCAGCAGTCGGCTGCGCCGCCATCTTCATGGAAACCCACCAGGATCCCGACAACGCGCCGAGTGACGGACCCAACATGGTGCGCTTGTCGGACTTGCCGGAATTGCTCGAAACCGTTATCGCACTCGACCGAATCACCAAGGCCCGCACCGTCGCGTAGGCCACCCCTTCGCCCGTCATCCAACGTCAGAGACCTAAGAGGCCCATGAGCGCCATTGTCGACATCACGGCGCGCGAGATTCTCGATTCGCGCGGCAACCCGACCGTCGAGGTCGACGTCACCCTCGAGAGCGGCGTCATGGGACGCGCGGCGGTGCCGAGCGGCGCCTCCACCGGCGCCCACGAAGCGCACGAGCTGCGCGACGGCGGCAAGCGCTACGGCGGCAAGGGCGTGCTGAAGGCGTGCCAAGCGGTCAACGGCGAGATCTTCGACGCGCTGTCCGGCTTCGACGCGCGCGACCAGGTGCGCCTGGATCGCACCATGATCGAGCTCGATGGAACCGCGAACAAGAAGCGCCTCGGCGCCAACGCCCTGCTCGGCGTCAGTCTCGCGGCGGCGCGCGCGGCGGCCAACGACGCCGACATGCCGCTCTACGCGTACCTGGGCGGCGTCAACGCCAAGGTGCTGCCCGTGCCGATGATGAACGTCATCAACGGCGGCGCCCACGCGCCCAACGGTCTCGACTTCCAGGAGTTCATGATCCTGCCGACGGCCGCCAAGAGCTTTACCCAGGCGATGGAGATGGGTGCGGCCGTGTTCCACGCGCTGAAGGCGCGCCTGACCAAGATGGGTCGCAATACCGCCGTCGGCGACGAGGGCGGTTTCGCGCCCAAGAACCTCGGCGGCATCCGCGCCGCCATCGACGTTCTGCTCGAGGCGATCGGCGACGCCGGCCTGAAGGTCGGCAAGGACATGTTCCTCGGCCTCGACTCCGCCTCGACCGAGTTCTTCCGCGGCGGCAAGTACGAGCTGAAGGGCGAGAAGAAGTCGCTCACGTCCAAGCAGATGGTCGCCTACTACGAGGAACTGGTGCGCGACTACCCGATCGTCTCGATCGAGGACGGCATGGCCGAGGATGACTGGGCCGGCTGGGACGCGCTGACCAAGTCGCTCGGCGACAAGGTGCAGCTCGTCGGCGACGACCTGTTCGTCACCAACACCAAGCGCATTGCCCAGGGCATCGAGAAGGGCGTCGCCAACGCCGTGCTGGTGAAGGTCAACCAGATCGGCACGCTCACCGAGACCCTCGACGCCGTCGAGATGGCGCAGCGTGCCGGCTATCGCGTCGTCATCTCGCACCGCTCGGGCGAGACCGAAGACTCGACCATCGCCGATCTCGCCGTCGCCACCAACGCCGGCCAGATCAAGACCGGCTCGCTCAGCCGCTCCGATCGCCTGGCGAAGTACAACCAGCTGCTGCGCATCGAAGAGATGCTCGGCGACAACGCGGTCTACGCGGGCGCGAGCGTGTTGAAGCGGTAAGGACGGCCAAACCTTATGCTGAGCTTGTCGAAGCATGAGGCTGCACCGCCGGCTCAGCACACTCACCCTTCGACAAGCTCAGGGTGAGGAGTGGTGAGCGGACCACCGACAAAAAGGAACAACGTCTGGATTGCTTCGTCGCTGCGCTCCTCGCAATGACAGTGGTCATTGCGAGCGAAGCGAAGCAATCCAGGCGTTGTTTTTTGTCGCCCGACATGATTCTCTGAACGCGTGGGTCTGTTCGAGCTGAGGCAGCGATCCCGGACGGCGCTCGCGACCCTGTTGGGCGCGTCCGCCATCGCGTACTTCGGCTACCACGCCGTCCAAGGCGATCGCGGCATCGAAGAGTGGTTCCAGCTCACCGGTCAGCTCGAAGCTCTCGAGAAGCGCCAGACGCTCAACGCCACCCGCATCGCCACCTTGGAGCGCCGCGTCACCCTGCTGCGCGAGGAAGCTCTCGACCGCGACCTGCTCGATGAGCGGGCGCGCGCCGTGCTCGGGCTAGCCCGGCCGGACGAAGTCATCATTCTCGGTCGCTAGCTCTTTCAGCGATTCGTTTCCGTTCCACCGACTTCGCGGCAATTTCCTTGCGGGCTGCGACGCTTAGCACCCGTATGGGCCGCGCATTTCGCCCGGCGTTGGCGGTATGATGCGGTCCTCCATGGTCACCAAGACCACCAAGAGCACGAAACCCAACGGCGGCAGCGGCGGTGCCCAGCACAGCCGCGACGAACTGCTGCGCTACTACCGCGACATGCTGCTGATCCGCCGCTTCGAGGAGAAGGCGGGCCAGCTTTACGGCATGGGCCTGATCGGCGGCTTCTGCCATCTCTATATCGGCCAGGAAGCGGTCGTCGTGGGGATGCAGGCGGCCATCACGCCGGACGACATGGTCATCACCAGCTACCGCGACCACGGCCACATGCTGGCGACCGGCATGGATCCGAAGGGCGTCATGGCCGAGCTCACCGGGCGCACCGGTGGCTACAGCCGCGGCAAGGGCGGCTCGATGCACATGTTCTCGCGCGAGAAGAACTTCTTCGGCGGCCACGGCATCGTCGGCACGCCGGCGTCGCTCGGCTTGGGCCTGGCGTTCGCGCAGCGCTACCGCGACACCAGCAACGTCGTGCTCGCCTACTTCGGTGACGGCGCCGCCAACCAGGGCCAGGTCGCCGAATCGTTCAACATGGCGCAGCTCTGGAAGCTGCCCATCTTGTTCATCATCGAGAACAACCAGTACGCCATGGGGACCTCGGTCGCGCGCTCGTCGGCGCAGACGCAGTTGTCCAAGCGCGGCGAGAGCTTCGGCATCCCCGGCCGCCAGGTCGACGGTATGGACGTGCTGACGGTGAAGTCGGCCGCCGACGATGCCGTGGCGCACGCACGCAGCGAAGGCCCGATGATCTTGGAGATGATGACCTATCGCTACCGCGGTCATTCCATGTCCGACCCGGCCAAGTACCGGACGCGCGAGGAGGTCGACAAGGTCAAGACCGAGCGCGATCCCATCGACAACGTGCGCGACCGCCTGCTCAAGGCCGGCGTCGATGAGAGCGAGCTCAAGACCATCGACCGCGAGATCAAGGATCGCGTCACCGGCGCCGCCGAGTTCGCCCAGCAGAGCCCGGAGCCCGATCCGTCGGAGCTCTACACCGACATCCTGGTGGACGCGTAAGTGCCCACCGCCGTCCGCATGCCGGCGTTGTCGCCGACCATGACTCACGGGCGCATCGCGCGCTGGCGCAAGTCGGTCGGCGAGAAGGTGGCCAGCGGCGACGTGATTGCCGAAATCGAGACCGACAAGGCGACCATGGAGCTGGAAGCTGCCGACGATGGCGTGTTCGGTAGAGTCGTTGTCCCGGAAGGCACCAACGATGTGCCGGTGAACGAAATCATCGCGCTCCTCCTGAATGACGGCGAGGGCAAGGAAGCGCTCGACAAGGCGCCGCCCAAGGGGCCCGCTCCGGAGCCGAAGCCCGTCAAGGCGCCGCCTGCGCAAAAGCCGGTGCCGATCAAGGAGCCCACCAAGCCGAAGGCCCAGTCGACGGAGCCTGCGGCCGCTGGTGCCATGGTGACGCAGACCGTGCGTGAAGCGTTGCGCGACGCCATGGCCGAAGAGATGCGCCGCGACCCCGACGTCTTCCTGATGGGCGAAGAGGTCGCGCAATACGAGGGCGCCTACAAGGTCAGCCAGGGCTTGCTCGCCGAGTTCGGTCCGCGTCGCGTCGTCGATACGCCGATCACCGAGTACGGCTTCGCCGGCGTTGGCGTCGGCGCTGCCTACGCGGGGCTCAAGCCGATCGTCGAGTTCATGACGTTCAACTTCGCCATGCAGGCGATGGATCACATCGTCAATTCGGCGGCGAAGACCCTCTACATGTCGGGCGGCCAGATGCCGGTGCCGATCGTGTTCCGGGGACCGAACGGACCCGCCGCGCGCGTCGCCGCGCAGCACTCCCAGGACTTCGCCGCGTGGTACGCCAGCGTGCCGGGGCTGAAGGTGATTTCGCCGTACACGGCGGCCGACGCGAAGGGCCTGCTCAAGGCGGCCATCCGCGATCCGAACCCGGTCGTGTTCCTGGAGAACGAGCTGCTTTACGGCCGCTCGTTCGAAGTGCCGACCGGCGACTACGTGATTCCCATCGGCAAGGCGCGTATCGCCCGTGAGGGCAGGCACGTCACCATTGTGGCGCACTCGCTCAGCGTCGCGCATTCGCTCGCGGCGGCCGACGAGCTCGCCAAGGATGGCATCGAAGCGGAGGTCATCGACCTGCGCACCCTCCGCCCGCTCGACCTCGACACCATCCTCGCGTCGGTGCGCAAGACCAACCGCATCGTCTCGGTTGAAGAGGGCTGGCCGACCGCCGGCCTCGGCGCCGAGATCGCCGCGCTGGTCGTGCAGCACGCGTTCGACGACCTCGACGCGCCGCCGACGCGCGTCACCGGCCAGGACGTGCCGCTGCCCTACGCTGCCAACCTCGAGAAGCTCGCGCTGCCGAAACCCGAGCACGTCGTCGCGGCGGCGAAGGCCGTACTGTACCGCTAGTGCCGATTCCCGTCACCATGCCGGCGTTGTCGCCGACCATGACCGAAGGCCGCCTGGCGACGTGGCACAAGCGGGAAGGGGACGTGGTCAAGGCGGGCGACGTCATCGCCGAGATCGAGACCGACAAGGCGACCATGGAACTCGAAGCCGTCGACGCCGGCACGTTGGGCCGCATCGTCGTCCCCGCCGGCGCCGCCGGCGTGAAGGTCAACAGCGTCATCGCCATGCTGCTCGAAGAGGGCGAGGACAAGTCCGTCCTCGATCGCGCACCGAAGCCGGCAGCGACGGCGCCGGTTGCCAGGCCCGCGGCGGTCGCATCGCCCGCCGCGACTTCGGTCGCCGCTCCCAAGCCAAACGGCTCGGCCCGTGTCCTGGCGAGTCCGCTCGCGCGCAAGCTCGCCAAAGAGCAAAGCATCGATCTTGCGTCGCTGAAGGGCTCCGGCCCCGGCGGCCGCGTCGTGCAGCGCGACCTTGCCGGCGCGTCGCGGGCGGCCGTCGCTGCAAAGGCGCCGGCGTCGCCGAGCGAAGCGGGCACTCTGCTCCCATACAACAACGTCCGCCGCATCACCGCGGAGCGTCTCAGCGAAGCGTGGCGGACGATCCCGCACATCTACCTGAACGTCGATTGCATCGTCGATCGCCTCATGGAGGCGCGCGCCGAACTCAATGCGCGCGCGGGCGAAGGAACGAAACTCAGCGTCAACGACTTCGTCATCCGCGCCGTCGCGTTCGCCTTGCGCAAGGTGCCGGAGATGAACTCGCAGTGGACCACGGCCGGCACGCTGCGCCTGTCATCGATCGACGTTGCGATCGCCGTCGCGCTGCCCAACGGCCTCATCACGCCGATCATCCGGCGCGCCGACGCCAAGGGTCTCGCCGAAATCTCGGCCGAGATGCGCGCGCTCGCCGAGAAGGCGCGCGCCGGCAAGCTGATGCCCGAGGAGTACCAGGGCGGCGGCTTCGCCATCTCCAACCTTGGCATGTACGGCATCAAGGACTTCGGCGCGATCGTCAATCCGCCCCAGGCCGGCATTCTCGCGGTGGGCGCCGCCGAGAAGCGGCCCATCGTCAAGCACGGTGCGCTCGCCATCGGCACCGTCATGAGCTGCACCCTGTCGTGCGACCATCGCGTCGTCGACGGCGCCATCGGCGCGCAATTCCTCACGGCGGTCAAAGGCTTCCTCGAGGAGCCGATGACCATGCTGCTGTGAAAGACTCCATGAACAACGTCGATGTGGCAAAGCAGTACCTGCACGCCGTCGCCAGCAACGTCAGCGGCGAAGACCTGGCGTGCGGATAGCGCGCATCCAAGAAGATGGCTGACGAATTCGATCTCGTCGTCGTGGGCGGCGGGCCTGGCGGGTACGTCGCTGCGATCCGCGCGGCCCAGCTCGGCATGAACACCGCACTGGTCGAGTCCGACCATCTCGGCGGCATCTGCCTCAACTGGGGCTGCATCCCGACCAAAGCGCTTCTGCGCGCCTCCGAGATTCATCACCTCCTGCATCACCTCGACGAGTTCGGCTTCGCGGTCGACAACATCCGCTTCGACATGGCCAAGGTCGTCGCACGCAGCCGCAAGGTGGCGCGGCGGCTGTCCCTGGGCGTCAGCGGCCTGCTCAAGAAGAACAAGGTGAAAGTGATCGACGGCCGCGGCCGTCTTAGCGCGCCGAACACCATCGCCGTCGAGAAAGATGGAAAGCCCGTCGCGGAACTCTCCGCGCCGCACATCATTCTCGCCACCGGCGCGCGCGCCCGCCAGCTGCCCGGCCTCGAGGCAGACGGGGATCGCATCTGGACCTACCGCGAGGCGATGGTGCCCACTGCCATGCCCAAGTCGCTACTGGTTGTCGGCTCCGGCGCCATCGGCATCGAGTTCGCCAGCTTCTACCGACAGATGGGCGCCGCCGTGACGGTCGTCGAGTTGCTTGATCGCATCCTGCCCGTCGAAGACGAAGAGATCTCCGCCTTCGCCGCCAAGCAGTTCACGGCGCAAGGCATCGTGCTGCACACCAAGTCGAAGGTCGGCGGGCTCAAGAAGAGCGCCGACGGAGTTACCGCGACCCTCGAGACTCCCAATGGCGAGCAACGCATCGAAGTCGAGCGCATCATCTCTGCGGTCGGTATCGTCGGCAACGTCGAGAACATCGGCCTCGAAGCCGCGGGCGTGAAGATCGACAAGACCCACGTCGTGGTGAACCAGTGGGGTGAGACCGGCGTCAAAGGCGTCTATGCCATCGGCGACCTGGTCGGCCCGCCGTGGCTGGCACACAAGGCGAGCCACGAAGGCGTCGTCTGCGTCGAGCGCATCGCCGGCAAGGACCCGCATCCGCTGGACGTCACGTCCATCCCGGGCTGCACATATTCCATGCCCCAGATCGCCAGTGTCGGCCTGACCGAAGCCAAGGCCAGGGCGGAGGCCAAAGAGAGAGGAAGCGAGGTGAAGGTCGGCCGCTTCCCGTACCTCGGCAACGGCAAGGCGATCGCCATGGGCGAGCCGGAAGGCCTGGTGAAGACGGTGTTCGACGCCAAGACCGGCGAGCTCCTGGGCGCCCACATGATCGGCGCCGAGGTCACCGAGTTGATCCACGGCTACGTCATCGCCAAAACCCACGAGACGACGGCGGCGGCCCTTGCCGAAACCATCTTCCCGCATCCGACGCTGTCCGAGATGATGCACGAGTCCGTGCTTGACGCCCTCGGGCGGCGGATACATTTGTGAGGCAACCGTGAGCGACACCGAAACCATCGTTGCCCCGCCGGCGCCTCAGCGCACGCCCCAAAGCGCGCGCACGCCGAAGCCGCCCTGGATTCGCGTCAAGGCGCCGACCTCGGAGGGCTACCACCGGACCCGCCGTTTGATGCGCGAGGCCAACCTGCACACCGTGTGCGAGGAAGCCGCGTGCCCCAACATCGGCGAATGCTGGAGCCAAGGCCACGCCACGGTGATGATCCTCGGCGAGGTCTGCACGCGCGCCTGCTCGTTCTGCAACGTCGCCACCGGCAAGCCCGGCCATGTCGATCCGTTCGAGCCCGACAACGTCGCGTTGTCGATCAAGAAGCTCGGCCTCACCCACGTCGTCGTCACGTCCGTCGATCGCGACGACCTCGATGACGGCGGCTCGGGGCACTTCGTCAAAGTCATCCAACGCCTGCGCGCCGAGGCGCCCGGCACCACCATCGAGGTCCTGACGCCCGACTTCCTGCGCAAGGACGGCGCCATCGCCGCGGTCGTCGCCGCCAAGCCCGACGTCTACAACCACAACGTCGAGACGGTGCCGCGTCTGTACCCGACCATCCGCCCGGGCGCGCGCTACTTCCACTCCCTGCGCTTGCTGCAGGAAGTAAAGGAACGCGACCCGATGATCTTCACCAAGTCCGGCCTTATGGTCGGCCTCGGCGAGACCAAGGCCGAGGTGCTGCAGGTCATGGATGACATGCGCTCCGCCGAGGTCGACTTCCTCACCATCGGCCAGTACCTGCAGCCGACGCCGAAGCACGCGCACGTCGATCGTTTCGTCACGCCGGAGGAATTCGAGGAGCTGCAGCGCTACGCGATGGGCAAGGGCTTTCTCCTTGCCGCCTGTTCGCCGCTGACGCGCTCGTCGTATCACGCTGGCGACGACTTCGCGCGGCTCAAAGCCGCGCGCGCGGCGGCGCTCGCCTAATGCATCACCACAAGGAAAGCCGCGTCCTTCCGTACACGCCCACCCAAATCTTCGACATGGTGGCGGACATCGAGAAGTACCCCGATTTTCTGCCGTGGTGCACCAACGCCCTAATCGTCGAGCGCAAGGACGGCGAAGCCATCGCCGACCTCCGCATCGGCTACGGACCTCTCCACGAGACCTACACGTCGAAAGTGCTGCTCGAACGGCCGCGCAAGATCGAAGTCGTCGGCATCAAAGGCCCGTTCAAGTTTCTCGACAACGTCTGGGAGTTCTCGCGCGACAAGGGCGGCTGCAAGGTCGACTTCACCATCGACTTCGCCTTCAAGAGCTTCCTGCTGCAGACGATGATGGGCGCCGTCTTCCACCGCGCCGTCCACCACATGGTCGCGTCGTTCGAGGCGCGCGCCGCCGAGCTGTATCGCGCAGCCCCGAAGGCCAAACGCAGTGGCACAGAGGGGTCGTCCCTGCGCGGCGCTGCTCGTCGCGCTCCCTAGAGCGCGTAAATTAGTACGAGCAGCACGTTGGTCACCACGTGAGCGAACACCGCCACATAGAGTGAGCCTGATCGCTCATACAAGAGCGCCATCAGCACCCCAAATCCGAAGAGCCCGATCGACGCGCGGTCATCGTGCGCAAGGGCAAACGTAGCGCTGCTGAGGACGACTGCGGCCACAACACCCCAGCGGTCGCGCAGCCAGCGGTACAGCACTCCGCGGAACAGCAGTTCCTCGGCCAACGGACCCGCAACCGCCGTGATCACCAACACTTCAAGAATGGAACGGCCGCCAAACTGCGAGAGGGTCTCTGCGGCCGGTTCGCCCATCTCCGGCAACAGCGCGTTCACGATCCCTGATCCGACCCAGTAGACGAGCACGGCGAGCAGCGCCGCGCCGTACCACCGGCGCGGTGCCGGCCGCCAACCGAGCTCGTGCCACGAGACACCGCGCAGCACTGCGGCGACGATCGCAAATGGTGCGACACCCAGGACGACGTACCAGACGTTGGTCGCGATCCGGAATGTCTCCGGATCCTCATCCAAGAAGTAGAGGCTGAAGCCGGCGACCCACTCCAAGGCACGGTCGATCACGAAGATCGCCAAAACCTGGCCGGCGGTCATGATCGGTGCGCGAGCGATGGGCGGCGACACGCGGAGACCTATGCGACCCAGATCGTCAGGTAGATGAACGCGATGCCGACGGCGTTGTTGACGCCGTGCAGGACCATGCTCGGCCACAGGGAGCCGGAGCGCTCATAGAAGTAGGCGAGGGCCAGGCCGATCAGGAAGATGAGCGGCGCCGAGCCCGACGCCGGCGGATGCGCCAATGCAAAAACCAGCGCGCTCACGAACGCACCCGCTGCGAACCCCCAACGGTTGCGCAGCCAGCGAAACAGCAGGCCGCGGAACAGGAACTCCTCGGCGATCGGCACCGTGATGGCGCCAAACACGAAGCTGCCGATGAATCCGAGCAGCGAACGCGGGAACACCTCCATCAGCGGCGGCGTGACACCGAACCCCGCGTCGCCGAGGATGGTGCGGGCGAGGGTGACAAGGGCGATCGCCGCCGCGTAGATGGCGAGGCTGGTGAGCCCCGCCACCACCAGCCACCCCGGCGCTACTGGAACCCAACCAAGGTCGCGCCACGTCAGCCGCCCCGTGCGCACCAGGGCGAAGTAGATGCCGCCGAGGATGGCAACCGATTCAAGCGCCAGTACAATGGGCAGCGACAGGAACGACGTGCCCTCGTAGCCGAACACGACCAGCACGCTGTAGGCGAACAGCATGGTGACACCGAGGCCGATGCTGAGGCCCGCGACCGACAAGATTGCGCGCAGCACGTCGCTGCCGCGCACGGCGTTCGTGTCATCCCGCTCGTCGGTCACGCGGGCTGCAACAGGCCTTCGAGCATCGTGAGAGCGGCAATGACGGACTCGGCGCGCACCTTGTCGCGGCCGATCGCGCCGAACTGGAATCGCTGCACGCCCGGTTGTTGGCCGCGCCGCACCGCAGCGATGTAAACCAGCCCGACGGGCTTGGACGTATTGTCGCTGAGCGGACCGGCGATGCCGGTGATGCTTGCCGCGAGGTGCGCGCCCCCGGCGGCGATCACGCCTTGCGCCATGGCAATGGCGACCTGGGCGCTCACCGCACCGTGCTCGTCGAGGGCGTGCTGCGGCACCTTGAGCATGCTCACCTTGGATTCGTTGGAATAGGTGACGACACCGAGCTTCACGACCGCTGACGCGCCCGGCACGTCGGTGAGGAGCGCCGACATCAGCCCGCCGGTGCACGACTCGGCGACCGCCACGGTGAGCTGGGCACGCGTGCACGCTGCGATGAATTCTGCCGCGCGCGCCACCAGCGCCGGATCGAGCGCGATCATCCGCCGATCCAGCGCACGACGGCCATCACCGCGAGCGCCGCCAATCCGGCGACGACGTCGTCGAGCATGACGCCGAGCGGTCCCGGCCAGCGCCGCTCGATCCAGCGGATCGGCCAGGGCTTGACGATGTCGAAGGCACGGAACAGCACCACCGCGAGCAAGACTCCTTCGAGGGAGATGGGCGCGAGGATCAGCGCGATCCACTGGCCGACGACCTCGTCGATGACGATGTCCTGGGGATCCTTGCGTCCGGTCGCCTTGACGTAGCGCAAGCTGGCCCATAAGCCGACGAAGAAAAGGAGGAAGGCGGCAAGCGCGATCGCCCACGGGCCGCCCAGCCACTGCAGCACTGCCGCAAACGGCACCGCCGCCAACGAGCCCCATGTGCCCGGCGCGAACGGCAGCCGTCCGGCGCCGAACCAGGTCGCCAGCAGCGCCCAGGCCGTGTTGAGCGGCGGACCGGGAGGTACCCGGCTCATCGGCCGCCGCGCCACGGCAGACGCACCGTGGCCGTCGCGCTCGCCGCGATGCCCTCGCCGCGGCCGGTGAAGCCAAGCCGCTCGGTCGTCGTCGCCTTGACGCTGACGCGGTCGCCGGCGATGCCAAGGATCTCGGCAATGCGCGCGCTCATCGCCGCGCGATGGGGCGCAACCTTTGGCGCTTCGCAGATCACCGTGATGTCCACGTGGGCGACGATGCCGCCACGCTCGCGCACCTGCGACGCCGCAAAGGCGACGAACTGACTCGAGTCGGCATGGCGCCAGCGCGCGTCGCTGGGCGAAAAGTGCTGGCCGATGTCACCCGCGGCAACGGTCGCCAGCAGTGCGTCGCACAGCGCATGCAGGCCGACGTCGGCGTCCGAATGTCCTTCCAGGCCGGCGTGGAAGGGAATGCGTACGCCGCACAGCATGACGGCGTCGCCCGGTCCGAACCGGTGCACATCGAAGCCTGAGCCGACGCGCACGTCGCCAAGAGATTGCGACGTCGCGGCCGCCAGGATGCCCTCGGCGCGCATCAGATCCGCCGGTGTCGTGATCTTCAGGTTGTCCTCGCTGTCGTGCACCAGGGTCACCGGTAGGCCGGCCTGCTCGGCAACCTGGGCGTCGTCGGTGAGTTCGCGGCCCGCGGCAGCGCGGTGGGCCGCCAGGATATCGGCAAAGCGGAATCCTTGCGGCGTCTGCGCGCGCCACAGGTCGCGGCGATCGACGGTCGCCGCAATCGTGTCGCCGGCGCCACGCTTCAGGGTGTCGCGGACGGGAATGGCCGCGATCGCGCCCGGACGGGTTGCCAGCCCGTCCAGCACCGAGCCGATGGTGGCGGCACTGATGAGCGGCCGCGCACCGTCGTGGATCAGGACGACGTCGGGAGCATGTTCCGCCAGGCTTTCGAGCCCGCGCAGCACCGATTCTTGACGCAGCGCGCCGCCCGTCACCGGCGCCAGCACGTTCATTCCGTTGGCCGCCGCGTCATACAGCACGCGATCATCGCCGTGGATGACGGCGCGCGTGCCGGTGATGGCGGGATGGCTCGCGAACGTGCGCAGCGAATGGCGCAACACTGCTTCGCCGGCCAGAGGCAGGTACTGCTTGGGGATGTCGCCCCCCACGCGCGATCCGCGGCCGGCGGCAACGATGAGGGCGAACGCGCGCATCGTCGGGCACCCTATGCCGGGCTACCTCCGAATTCCAGCCGGGGCGCCCGCAAGGGTCAGGTCTTTTCGCGCGCATCGCCGGGTGTCGCAGGGCTTGGATGCGCCGGGGTCCGCCCGTATTTCAAGTCACCCCACCAACGCACAAGTCTAGGAGACGAACATGCCGGTTCCGAATCTGGCCCTGGCCGGCAAGTACGCCGCCGGCGCCGCGGCATTCGCCGTGTTGCTTGCGACCTCCCCCGTGATCGCGGCGGGCTTTCCTATCGACGAAGCCCGCGGCGGCATCCCGACCTTGGCGCCGCTCATCGAGAAGGTGACGCCCGGCGTCGTGAACATCGCCGTCGAAGGAACCGTGCGCCAGCAGCAGCAGAACCCGCTGATGCAGGACCCGTTCTTCCGCCGCTTCCTCCCGGACGGGGCGCAGGGGCAGGGGCAACAGCCCCGCGAGCGCCCGTTCCAGTCGGCTGGTTCCGGCGTCGTGGTGGATGCCCGCAACGGCTACCTCCTGACCAACGCCCACGTCGTGGCAGACGCCACCACCATCAACGTCACCCTGACGGACGGGCGGCAAGTCGAGGCCAAGCTGGTCGGCGCCGACCCAGAGACGGACATCGCTGTCCTCAAGGTCGACGCGAACAACCTCACCGCCGTGACGCTCGGCACCTCGAGCAGCCTCAAAGTCGGCGACTTCGTCATCGCCGTCGGCAACCCGTTCGGCCTCGGCCAGACGGTGACCTCGGACATCGTCAGCGCGCTCGGCCGCGGTGGCCTCAACATCGAGGGCTACGAAGACTTCATCCAGACCGACGCCTCGATCAATCCGGGCAACTCCGGCGGTGCGCTGCTGGATCTCAATGGCCGGCTGATCGGCATCAACACTGCCATCCTCGGGCCGGGCGGCAACATCGGCATCGGCTTCGCCGTCTCGATCGACATGGCACGCGCCGTCATGACCCAGATCATCGAGTTCGGCGAGGTGCAGCGCGGCCGCCTCGGCGTCGAAGTCGCCGACGTGACCGCGACGGTCATCCGCGAGCTCAGCCTCGATCGCCAGCCGGGCCGCGGCTCGGTGGTGATGGGGGTCGAGCCAGGCTCGAGCGCCGAACGTGCCGGACTGAAGCGCGGCGACGTCATCACGCGCCTCAACGGCACTGACGTGCGCGATACCCGCGATCTGCGCAACCGTCTCGCCCTGATCCGGCGCGGCGAACAGGTCGAGGTTACCTACGCACGCGGCGACCGCAGCCAGACCGCACGCCTCGAGCTGATAGCGGAACCCACCCCTCCGCGCACAGCTCCCGCTGCCAACGGCCGCTAAACTAACGCCGTGGGGTCCCGACCGGGCGGCCGGCCAGGCAACTGGTCGGCCGCTTCACTTTTTTGCGGCCCTGCTCCGTAGCGTCCGAACAATGGATGCCCTTGTTCTCCCGCGCCGTCCCGCGTATGCTGCCCAAGGTTTGTCCACCACCGGACTTTCCGCCCAATATTTAATCAATAACCGGTAAGTTGATACGGACTTTGGGACGCTCGTTGCCTACGTGATCAGCGAAATTGAAGGTCAAGCTGTGAGTCTGCCCAGAACCGCGGCGATCAGCGCCGACGTGGTTCTTGCCGCGTTGCCGGACCCGGTCCTCGTCATCGACGCCGATGACTCGATCCACTGGGTGAATCCGGCCGCTGAGCAGTTCTTCGGCGCCGCCTCGTCCAGCCTGCGCGGGGCGTCGCTCGCGTCGCTGGTCACCGCCGACAGCCCGTTGGTCGCCTTGGTCGCCATGGTGCGCAAGCACGGCAGCGGCCTCTCCGACCACGGCGTCGAGGTTGCGGGCCCGCGGCTCGGTGCTCATCGCGTCGATGTCGGTGTCTCGCCCGTCCTCGAAGCGCCCGGCAGTCTGGTCGTCTCGGTGCGTCCGCGCTCCATCGCCGAGAGCATGGATCGCCAGCTCAGCTACCGCGGCGCCGCGCGCTCCGTCATGGGCATCGCCCGGCTGCTCGCCCACGAGGTCAAGAACCCGCTGTCCGGGATTTCCGGCGCCGCGCAGCTCCTCGAGCAGAACTGCAGCGAGGCCGACCGCGAACTGACGCAGCTCATCCGTCACGAAACCGATCGCATCTGCGCCCTCATCGACCAAATGGATCAGTTCGGCGAGGAGGGCACGGTCCAGGTGCGCCCCGTCAATATCCACGAGGTGCTGGGCCATGTCCGCAAGCTGGCGCAGGGCGGCTTCGGCCGCCACGTGCGCTTCACCGAGCGCTACGACCCGTCCTTGCCGCCGGCGGCCGCCGACCGCAATGGCCTCATCCAGGTGTTCCTGAATCTCGTCAAGAACGCCTGCGAGGCTGCGCCCGAGTCCGGCGGCGGCGACGTCGTCCTGACCACGGCGTACCGCCAAGGCGTGCGCGTCAACGTGCCGGGCACACGCGAACGCATGAGCCTGCCGCTCGAGATCAGCGTGCTCGATAACGGTCCCGGCGTGTCCGAGGAGATGCGCGCGCACCTGTTCGACGCCTTCGTCACCAGCAAGCCGGGCGGCACCGGTCTCGGCCTTGCCCTGGTTGCCAAGGTCGTGCGCGATCTGCGCGGCGTCGTCGAATTCGAATCCGAACCGCGCCGGACGATCTTCCGCGTGCGCTTGCCCATCTACATCCACGATGAAGCGCGGGCGAACCGCGCGAACGACGATTCACGCGCGTCCCGCGCGATCCAGATAGGAGACAATGGCCATGGCTGACGCCACCATCCTCGTTGCTGACGACGACCGCGCCGTGCGCACCGTGGTCAGCCAGGTCCTGGGCCGGGCCGGCTACGACGTCCGCACCACCTCCAACGCCGCCACCTTGTGGACCTGGGTGTCCGAAGGCGAGGGCGACCTCGTCATCACCGACGTGGTCATGCCGGACGGCGACGGGCTCGAGCTGCTGCCGCGCATCAAGAAGACCCGGCCGGACCTGCCGGTCGTCGTCATGAGCGCCCGCAACACCATTGCGACGGCAGTGAAGGCGACTCAAAACGGCGCCTACGACTACCTGCCAAAGCCATTCGATATCAATGAGTTGAAGGCCATTGTTGATATGGCGTTGAGCTCGCCTCGGGGTGCGCGGGCGGCTAAGCCGACGCCGCCGGGCGAAGACGACGCTCTGCCCATCATCGGCCGCTCGCCGGCCATGCAGGAGATCTATCGGCTCGTGGCGCGGCTCACCGACACCGACCTCACGGTTCTGATCTCGGGCGAGTCCGGTACCGGCAAGGAACTCGCCGCACGAGCCCTGCATGACTACGGCCAGCGCAAGAGTGGCCCATTCGTCGCCATCAACATGGCGGCGGTACCGCGCGACCTCATCGAGGCCGAGCTGTTTGGCCACGAGAAAGGCGCCTTCACGGGCGCCGTGCAGCGCGAGATCGGCCGCTTCGCCCAGGCGAAGGGCGGCACGCTGTTCTTGGACGAGATCGGCGACATGCCGCTCGAAGCCCAGACGCGCTTGTTGCGGGTGCTGCAGGAGGGTGAGTTCACCACGGTCGGCGGCCGTACGCCGATTCGCGCCGACGTGCGCATCGTCGCGGCGACCAACCGCAACCTGCGCCACATGGTTCGCCAAGGCATGTTCCGCGAGGACCTGTTCTACCGCCTCAACGTCGTGCCGATCCGCATGCCGCCCCTGCGCGAGCGTACCGAGGATATTCCAGCCCTCGTCCGCCACTTCCTGGCGCGCGCCGAGCGCGACGGCTTGGCTCCCAAGGTGCTCGACCAGGGCGCGCTGGAGCAGCTCAAGGCCTACGCGTGGCCGGGTAACGTGCGCGAGCTTGAGAACCTCATCCTGCGCCTCACGGCGCTGCACGCCGAGGAGACCATCAGCGCGGAGGTGATCCGCTCCGACCTTGCCATGGCCGCCGCGACCCTCCCCGAAGAGGGACGGCCGGGCCAGGACTCGCTGGGCGCCGCCGTCGAGCGCCACCTGGCGCGCTACTTCGCGGCCCACGAGGACGGTTTGCCGCCCGAGGGCTTACACGAACGCATCGTCAGCGAGGTGGAACGGCCCCTGATCGCCATGTGCCTGGCGGCCACCCACGGCAATCAAATCCGCGCCGCCAAGCTGCTCGGCCTTAATCGCAACACATTGCGCAAGAAAATCCGGGAGTTGAACGTCTCGGTACAGCGCGGCGTCCGCTAGCAGACCAAGCGCCCCAGGGCACCGGCTGGGGCGGCCTAACCCTCCGCCACTGTTGCCGGACTGCAACTACGTGCGTAGAGTCCGGTCCCGCCCTTTGGTAGAGGGCGGACGCCTGACGACCGCCGCGGCTGCCCAAGGCGCAATGAAAGCAAGCTTCCAGATCGCACCCCTGCCACGACCGGCCCTCGCCTTGACGGGGGGGTGCGCCTTACCCGCCGCTGCCGGTCTTGTCCTCCAAGAGCCGGCCCGCTGACGATGTCGGTAGACACCCCGGCTCTCGAAAGCCTGTCGTCGACCTCGCGGTTCATGCGCTGGGCGCGTAGCGCCGAGCTCGGCCGCCGTCTCGCCATCTCCCTGGCGCTGCTCGCCGTCGGCTCCGGAGTTGCCACCTACGTCGCCGTGACCCGCACCGGTCCGCTGGGGCCAGACCCCGATGCGGTGCTGTCGCTGATGATCGTCGACCTGGTCGTCGTGCTCGCGCTCGGCGTCGTCGTGTCGCGCCGCCTCGTGCTGTTGTGGATCGAGCGACGCCGCGGCTCGGTCGGCTCGCGCCTGCACAGCCGTCTGGTCGTCCTGTTCGGCCTGCTGGCGGTGGTGCCAGCCATCATCGTCGCGATCTTCTCGGCGTTGTTCTTCAACCTCGGCCTGCAATCGTGGTTTGACGAGCGCGTCAGCACCGCGCTCACCGCCTCGGTCGAGGTTGCCGAGGCCTACGTCGCCGAGCACAGCAACCGCATCCGCGCCGACGTGCTAGCCATGGCGGCGGAGATCAACCGCCAGGCCGCGGTCATCCGCAACGACCCGGTGCGCTTCCGTCAATTGCTCGACTCCGAGACGCGTTCCCGCAACCTGCCCGAAGCGATCGTGTTCGATCGCTATGGCCGCGTGCTGGCGCGGTCCGGCCTCAGCTTCAGCATGCAGTTCGACCAGGCGCCGGTCGCCGCGTACGACCGCGCCGAGCGCGGCGAGGTCGTCGTCGCCACCACCGACGACGAGACGCGGGTGCGCGCCCTGGTGCGCATCGACCGCCTCGTCGACGCCTACCTCTATGTCGGCCGCTTCGTCGACACGACGCTGCTCCTGCAGGCCGACGCTACGCGCAACGCCGTCGCCGAATACGAGCGCCTGTACAACGAACGCTCGGCCTTCCAGGTGCGCTTCGCCCTGGTGTTCATCCTGGTGGCGCTGTTGCTGCTGCTCGCCGCCGTGTGGCTGGCGCTGTTCTTCGCATCACGCCTGATCGCGCCGGTGTCGGCGCTGGTGCAGGCGGCCGAGCGCATCCGCACCGGCGACCTGTCCGCGCGCGTCACCGAGGGCCCGGCCGACGACGAGGTCGCCAGTCTCAGTCGCGCCTTCAACCGCATGACGAGCCAGCTGGAAAACCAGCGCGGCGAGCTCATCGACGCCAACCAGCAGCTCGACAACCGGCGCCGCTTCACCGAGGCGGTGCTGTCGGGCGTCTCGTCGGGCGTCGTCGGCCTCGACGCGGACGGCCGCATCAACCTGCCCAACCGTACCGCCGTTCAGCTGTTGGGTAGCAGTGCCGAAGCGCTGTCCGGCACGCCGTTCGTCGATGCGGTGCCCGAACTCAACGGGCTGCTCGCCGAGGCGCGCGAGCGCCCGTGGCGGCTCGCCCAGGGCCAGGTCGCCATCATGCGCGGCGGCGTCACCCACACGCTGCTCGTGCGCATCGCCGCGGAAGGCTCGGCCGGCACCATCCTTGGCTTCGTCGTCACCTTCGACGACGTCACCGAGCTGTTGTCCGCCCAGCGCAACGCCGCGTGGGCCGACATCGCCCGGCGCATCGCCCATGAAATCAAGAACCCGCTGACGCCGATCCAGCTCTCGGCCGAGCGCCTCAAGCGCAAGTACGCCCTGGAAGTCGCCTCGGATCCCGAGGTCTTCAAGCAGTGCACCGACACGATCATCCGCCAGGTCGGCGACATCGGCCGGCTGATCGACGAGTTCTCGTCGTTCGCACGCATGCCCGCGCCGGTGTTCCGCGAGGAAAACCTGAGCGAGCTCGCGCGTCAGGCGCTTTTCCTGCAGAAGGTCGCCAATCCGAACATCACCTACCGCGTCGAGGCGCCCGACCTGCCGGTCAGCGTGCATTGCGACAGCCGCCAGATCGCGCAGGTGATGACCAACCTCTTGCTCAACGCCACCCAGGCGATCACCGAGCGGCCAGCCGCCGACGGCCTGGCGCCCGGCGAGATCGTCGTGCGCGTGACGACCGAAGCCAACGGCGCTCTGCTCGAGGTGCTCGACAACGGCAAGGGCTTGCCGCACGGCGACCGAGCCCGCCTGACCGAGCCGTACTTCACGACCCGCGAGAAGGGCACCGGCCTCGGCCTCGCCATCGTCGCCAGGGTCTTGGACGACCACGGCGGCCGCCTGACCCTCGACGACCGGGCGGGGGGCGGCGCCTGCGTCGGCCTGCATCTCCTGGCCGATCCGCCCATGGCGGTAGCGCCGACCGTCACGCGCTTGCCGCTGCGTTCTGCCGTCTAGCCGCATCCTTTAGGAATCGGGTCCCCATCCGCCATGGCGCATGACATCCTGATCGTCGACGACGAAGCCGACATCTGCGAGCTCGTGTCCGGCATCCTCCAGGACGAGGGTTACCAGGCGCGCTCGGCCGCCAGCGCCGAGGCCGGCCTCGAAGGCATGCGTGCGCGCCTGCCCACGCTGCTCATCCTCGACATCTGGTTGAACGGCAGCGCTATCGACGGCTTCAAGGTGCTGGAGCGCGTGCTCGCCGACGATCCCGACCTGCCGGTGATCATGATCTCCGGCCACGGCAACATCGAAACCGCCGTCGCTGCCATCAAGGCCGGCGCCTACGACTACATCGAGAAGCCTTTCCAGGCCGACCGTCTCATCACCATGGTGCGGCGCGGCATCGAAGCGGCGCGCCTGCGCCGCGAGAATCGCGAGCTGCGCCTGCGCGGCGGACCCGAGACCGATCTGATCGGTACCTCGCCGGCCGTCACCGCGCTGCACAACGCCGTCGAGAAGGTCGCGCCGACCGGCAGCCGCGTGCTCATCTCCGGACCGCCCGGCTCGGGCAAGGAAGTCGTGGCGCGCATGGTGCATTCCATGTCCAAGCGCGCCGACGGCCCGTTCGTCGTCGTCAACGCCGCGGCGATGGCGCCCGAACGCATGGAAGTCGAACTGTTCGGCACGGAGGACGGGATCAGCGGCGGCGCCCGCAAGGTCGGCACCTTCGAGCAGGCCCACGGTGGCACGCTGTTCCTCGACCACGTCGCCGACATGCCCCTCGAAACCCAGGCCAAGATCCTGCGCGTGCTCCAGGACCAGACCTTCGAGCGCGTCGGCGGCACCACCAAGATCCAGGTCGACGTGCGCGTCATCTCGGCGTCATCGCGCGACCTGCACGATGAGATCGCCCTCGGCCGCTTCCGCGAAGATCTGTTCCACCGCCTCAACGTTGTGCCGATCCGCGTGCCGGCCCTGCGCGACCGCCGCGAGGACATCCCGATGCTGGCGCGCCATTTCATCCGCCGCACCGCCGAGAGCACCGGCCTGCCTGGCCGCGAGATCGACGAGGACGCCATGGCGATCCTCCAGGCCTACGAGTGGCCCGGTAACGTGCGCGAGCTGCGCAACCTGATCGAGCGCCTGCTCATCATGGCGCCGTCCGACGCGCCGGTGATCCAGGCCTCGATGCTGCCGGCCGAGCTCGGCGCCGGCACCATCGCCACGGTGCTGCCGTCCGGCGCCGAGGACATCATGTCGCTGGCCCTGCGCGAAGCGCGGGAGGTATTCGAGCGCGAGTACCTCACCGCCCAGATCACCCGCTTCGGCGGCAACGTCTCGCGCACCGCAAGCTTCGTCGGCATGGAACGCTCGGCCCTGCACCGCAAGCTCAAGGCGCTCGGCGTCGCCAACGAACGCGGCGGCCAGGGCGGAGTTCCGGGCGCACCGAACTGACAACGCTTGCTTCGTCCTGAGCTTGTCGAAGGACGAGGCTCACCACGCCTAATGCTTCGACAGGCTCAGCATGAGGTTCTGAGGAACAACACCTTGTCTCGTATCTCTTACGTCAACGGCCAGTACGTCCCGCACAGCGTCGCCGGCGTCCACATCGAGGATCGCGGCTACCAGTTCGCCGATGGTGTCTACGAGGTCATCGCGGTGCGCGAGGGCCAACTCGTCGATCTCGAGCCGCACTTCGACCGCCTCGATCGCTCGCTCGCCGGCCTCGAAATCGCCGCGCCCATGGCGCGCGCGGCGCTGCGCGTGGTCGTGCGCGAGACGGTGCGGCGCAACCGCGTCGTCACCGGCATCGTCTACATGCAGGTTACCCGGGGCGTCGCCAGGCGCGCCCACGCCTTCCCCAAGAACACCGATCCCGCCCTGGTCGTCACCTCGCGCACCGTGGCGCCGCCGAACGAGTCCGCCGTGCGCGACGGGGTCAAGGTCATCAGCCTGCCGGACATCCGCTGGGGCCGCTGCGACATCAAGTCGATCGCGCTGCTGCCGAACATCCTGGCGCGCCAGCAGGCCACTGCGGCCGGCGCCTACGAGGCCTGGCTGATCGACGACGCCGGCGACGTCACCGAAGGCAGCGCCTCCAACGCCTGGATCGTCGACAAGAAGGGCCATCTCGTCACCCGCGCCCTCGGCACCGCGCTGCTCGGCGGCGTCACCCGGGCGTCGCTGCTCGACGCGTGCCGCGAGGCCGGCGTCCAGGTCGTCGAACGCGCCTTCAGCCGCGCCGAGGCCCTGGCCGCGCGCGAGGCGATGGTCACCAGCACCACGTCCTACGTGCTGCCGGTCGTCGCCCTCGACGGCCACGCCATCGGCCAAGGCGCTGACAAGGGCAAGCCGGGGCCCGTCTACGCGCGTATTCGCCCGCTCTACGAAGCGAGGGTTGCTGCGGCGCTAGCGGGGGTGCCCGTTCGCCCCCTACAAAAAACAGCCAAGGTTGCGTAAGTTCATCGAACTGTAGGGTCTGCGAACCGGCCAGTCCGGGGAATACAGGCACCTACACAAACAAGAATAAGGAGGGTGCCGCTATGGCCGAGAAGACGCAAAACCTCCAGGACGTGTTCCTCAATCATGTGCGCAAGAGCAAGCTTCCGGTGACCGTGTTCCTGGTCAACGGGGTCAAGCTCCAGGGCGTCATCACCTGGTTCGACAATTTCTCGCTGCTGTTGCGGCGCGAAGGGCACTCCCAGTTGGTCTACAAACACGCGGTATCCACGGTGATGCCGTCCCAGGCAGTGCAATTGTTCGAGACGGAAACCGATGGCGCGGAACGCGAAGAAACCTGAAGTAGACCAAGAGCCGGAGGGCCGGCGCGGGCCGGAGGAACCTCCGCGCGTCGGCCCCCAACGTGCGTTCGTCGTCCATCCGCACCAGCGCAAGGGTGCGCGCGACCTGCGCCGCACGCCCGAGGCGAGTCTCGCTGAGGCGGTCGGCCTCGCCGGCGCGATCGGCCTCGAGGTGCGCCACGCCGAGGTCGTGTCCGTGCAGCTGCCGAACCCCCGGACCTTCCTGGGCGAGGGCCGCGTCACGACCATGAAGGGCCTCGTCGCCGAGGAAAAAATCGACATCCTCATCTTCGACGGGCCGCTCACCGGTGCGCAGCAGCGCAACCTGGAAAAGGAGCTCGACTGCAAGGTCATCGACCGCACTGGCCTGATCCTGGAGATTTTCGGCGAGCGCGCCCGCACGCGCGAAGGCGCACTGCAGGTCGAGCTCGCGGCGCTGCAGTACCAGCGCGGCCGCCTGGTGCGTTCGTGGACTCACTTGGAGCGCCAGCGGGGCGGTTTCGGCTTCCTCGGCGGCCCCGGCGAGACCCAGATCGAGGCCGACCGGCGGCACATCGACGACCGCATCAAGGTCATCAAGCGCGACCTCGATCGCAGCAAGAAGACGCGCGGCATCCATCGCGACAATCGCGCCCGCGTGCCGTGGCCCGTGGTCGCCCTGGTCGGCTATACCAACGCCGGCAAGTCGACGCTGTTCAATCGCCTGACCAAGGCCGACGTACTCGCAGCGGATATGCTGTTCGCGACCCTCGACCCGACCATGCGCGCCCTCGAATTGCCGAGCGGCCGCAAAGCCATTCTGTCCGACACCGTCGGCTTCATCGCCGACCTGCCGACCGAGTTGGTCGCCGCGTTCCGCGCCACCCTCGAGGAGGTGCTGCAGGCCGACCTCATCCTGCACGTGCGCGACGTCGCCCATCCGGACTCGGAAGCGCAACGCGATGACGTGCTCGGCGTGCTCAACGACCTGGGCGTGACGGCGGAGACCCAGGCCCACGCCATCGAGATTCTCAACAAGATCGACCTGCTCGATGACGACCAGCGCCGCCACGTCGAGAACTCGGCCGCGCGTCGCAGCGGCGGCGCGCAAGGCCAAGACGGACCGCAACAGGCGGCGGTTTCCGCGACGACGGGGGAGGGCACCGATCGCCTGCTCGCCGCCATCGAGGAAAAGCTGTCGGCCGGCCGCCAGATCGTCGATCTCGACGTGCCGCTCAGTGACGGCCAGATGATGGCGTGGATCTACGCCAAGGGCGTCGTCCACGAACGCACCGACGACGGCGACGGCGTGGCGCATTTGAAGGTCGGCCTCAGCACCGCCGATCTCGGCCGCTTCCGAAAACGGAAGCTCGCGTAAGCTGGGCCTCCCAAGCGGGAGACAGTTTGGGTGGATTGCAGCGTTGCGCGATAGCGCAACCAAAGGAGCGGACCACCAATGTCGAAGCACCGCACGCGTCCGTGGATCGTGGCGCCGCACGACCCCATCGAGAAGCTCGATGACAACCTGTGGGCGGTGCAGGGCTCCGTGCCGGGCCTGCCGCACAAACGGCGCATGACCATCGTCAAGCGCTCGGACGGAACGCTGCTGTTCTATCACGCGGTTCCCGTACGCGATGAGGTGCTCGCCGAGATTCTGGCGTGGGGGAAGCCCGCGTATCTGATCGTCGCCCACGACAATCACGGCATCGATGCGCATCCATTCCGCGAGCGCCTTGGCCTCAAGCTGTTCGGGCCGAAGTCGCAAGTCGCCAAGATGCGCGCCAAGTTCGACACCGACGGAGCCTTGGAAGACATCCCACCCGATCCCGCCGTCGCGGTTGCGGAGGTTGCCGGCACCAAGAGCGACGAGCCGATCGTCATCGCGCGCAGCGGCAACGGCGCGCGCACCAGCCTGGTGTTCTGCGACGCCTTCCAGAACAACGATCCGGCCACGACGCCGTGGTTCTTGCGCATGATCGGATTCACCGGGCCAAAGGTGCCGCCGATCTTCAAGCTGTTCTTCATGAGAGACAAGGAGGCCCTGCGCGCGGACTTCCAGAGATGGGCTGCGATCCCGGGCCTCACACGCCTCATCCCGTGCCACGGCACCATCGTCCACAGCGATGCAGCCGGCACGCTGCGCCACATCGCGCAGGCGCTGTGACATGAAAAGCTTGGCGCGCGGAGTCTTGGTCGCTCTGCTGGTCGCCGGCGCGGCGCCAGCTGTCGCCGGCCCCTACGAGGACGCTCTCGCCGCCTACGACCGCGCCGACTATCCGGCGGCGTTGCGGCTGTACCGCACGGCCGCGGAGCAGGGTCATCCCCTCGCCCAGGTGCAGCTCGGAATGATGCACGCCTTCGCCCGCGGCACGACGCGCAACTACGTCGAAGCGGTTCGGCTGTACCGGATGGCGGCGGAGCAGGGCGACACCTACGCCTTCACCCTGCTCGGCACGATGTACGCACGCGGTCTCGGCGTCGACGCGGATCCGGTGCGCGGCGACATGTGGCTGAGCCTGGCAGCCGATCGCGTGCCGGCCCGCGCCGTTGATCGCGACGAACTCGAGGCCACGCTGACCTTCGCCCAGCGCGACAAGGCGCACGAAATGGCGGCCGCCTGTGAGCGCTCGAACTTCAAGGAATGCTTCTAAGGGCGGCGAACACCGTTTCCGCCAGCACCTGATTCGGTGCGGCAGCAAATAGTCCCGCATGGAAGCCCACCGCCAGCGGGTCGGCGACAATGAGCCGATCTGCATACGTATTCGCCGTTTGCGCAGCGAACGTTGCATAGGTCGCGGGCTTGCCCGCCGCATGCAGGCGTACGTCCTCCACCAACGGAATGAACAGCAGCACCGGCCGGAAGCCGCGCACGCGTGCCAGCGATACGAGCTCGTCGACGATCGCGTCCATGGTCGCCACGGCGCGCGGCTCCTGCCATAGGTCCTGCCAGCGCCGCGCGCGGACCAGCAGGTAGTCGGCGGTATCGGCAGCCGCCCACAGGTACGGAAACTCCGGCACCGGCCGCGATTCGTTGAATATCTGCCAGTAGTCGGGCGCGCTCGCTGCCGTGGTGAGCGCGGCTGCGATGGAGTCCCGGTCGGTGAGCGAGGCCAACGGATTCGGCAGCCAGCGTCCGCCGCCCACCTCCAGCATCGGCTTGAAGGCCAGCGGCTCCTCGCGATCGTAGAGGTAGCTCCACGCGTTGACGGCGCGCGCAATGCCGTCGCTCGAGATGCCGAAGATCACGACGTCAGGCGACCCCAGCACCGCGACGTTCTCGCGCAGGCGCAGGAACGCCTGGTCGGGCCCGTAGCGCAGCACGCCGAAGTTGGCCACGCCTTCGCCCAATAGCTCGCCCAGCGCATGTGGCCAGGTCGCGTCGTCGGCCACGTTGGCGCCGAAGGTCCTGGAATCGCCGTAGGCGACGATGCGCCCCGTCCACGGGCGCGAATCGCGCCGTGCGCCACGCGCGTCGAACGCCGTGTACGGAATCGCCGTCGTCGCGGGCTTGAACGTCCAGCCGAGCAGTGGATCGTAGAGTTGCTCGGCGAACGTGGCGATGTGCGCGTCGTCGACGGCAGCAATCACGGCGGCGCCATCGACGTGCCACACGCCCTGCAGCTGATGGCGCAGGGTGAGGGTGAACGCCGCCATCGCCATGAGCTCGGCGGCAACGAACACGAGCACGAGGCGCGCCAGGGCGCGTCCAACGAAGGCAACGAGCGGCAAGGGAGGGTTCGCTAGCGTAGCGGCGTGCCGCGCACGTCGAGATCGGGCGTCGTGTTCCACGCCGGCCGCCAGCCCGCCTTATCGATGTGCGTGCGGAAGATCACCGTGCTGTCGAGCGCCAAGTCATCGGTCCAGAGGAAGCGCGCGTCGGCGAAATCCGCCTCGCGGAACCCCGGCGCTGGCAGCGGCGCCTGTGCGTCCACTTGGGCCGCTCCCACGCCGAACACGAGTGCCGCACCGATCGCCGCCATGCCGCGCCCGCCCATCATCGGCGCAGAGTGTAGGGTGGGCCCCAGAGCTACGTCGAGCAACGTCGAGCGAGCCACGCCATGACCCAACAGACCTTCTGGCTGTCCTACGCCAGCCTCGCTATCGCCGGAGCAGTCCTGCTGCTCTTTGCCAACGGCCTGGTGCGCGGGCGCGCGTGGGTAGGCGCCGCCGCTGTCCTGATGCTGGCGAGCCTCGGCACGCTTGCCGGCGGCCTGATCGCAGCCGACGAGCAACCCGCCGAGGTCGCTCTCGACCTCCCCGTCGCGCCCACCGCCACGCGGACGCCGCTGCCGGCCAACCCGGCGGCGCAAGTCCTGACGCCAGCATTGCCCTACGTCGAAGGCGCGCGCTTCGAGGGTCCGGTGCCTGCCGACCTGCAGCCGCTCGCCAGTCCGTTGGTGCGGGCGATCGCCCTGACGCTGTCCGCGCGCCTCGGCGACCTGTTGGGCGAATACCTGACCGAGGTCTCCGCCTCGCGCGAGCTGACGCCCGAGGACGCCACCAACCGCCGCGTCCAGCTCGACGCCGGCCTCGACCGCGCCTACCGCACCCGCTTCGACGACGAAGTCTTCCGCGTCGGCCGTGAAATGCAGCGCCGCCTGAGCATCGCCAGCGAGGTCATCGAGGTCCACCCCGGCAAGCTCACCTGGGCCGACATCGCCGACGTCCAGCACCGCTTGGCAATGGCAGCGGGGCAGGTGCCGTAGCAATCCCAACCTCATGCTGAGCCTGTCCCGGGTGAGGGTCTGTGCAGGGCGCGCCTTGAAATCCTACGCGTCGTGCACTACGTACCGCTTGCCATGGAAACCCGGACCAACCTCCGCTTCCTTCTGCGTGCCGGCAGCCTGATCACGGGCTAGCCGCTCCGGCCGGACGTTTGCGTCCGCGACCGGAGTCTTCTTTCACAACCTGTTTGAAATCATGCGCGGCCGCCGATGGCGCCGCCGCGCGCATTCCATATTTGGAGTAAGCCATGCGTTCCCATCCCGAGATTCTTCTGACCAGCGCCGACAGCGATCGCCTCGCGCGCCTCACCGCCGACGCGTTGCGCCGCCCGCCCGAGGTCGAGGCGTTGGACGAAGTGCTGCGCACCGCGCGCGTCGTCGAGCCGCGCGACGTGCCCGCCAACGTCGTGACGATGAACTCGCAGGTCACCTTCCGCGACGAGGACTCCCAGCGCACCTACGACGTGCGCTTGGTCTACCCGCGCGAAGCCGACTTCGCCAACCAGCGCCTCTCCGTGCTGACCCCGGTCGGCTGCGCACTGCTCGGTCTTCGGGAGGGCGAGGCCACCGAATTCGTCGCCCGCGACGGCACGCGCAAGCACCTGCGCGTGCTCTCCGTCGCGTTCCAGCCGGAGGCCAGCGGCCAGTTCGAACTGTAGCTCGGCCGTACGGCGCGTTGCCCCGCTCAAGCTAGGAAAACTGCGGTTCTTGTGATGCGTGTTAACGATTCGGCAACGCGCCCGGGCAAGAGTCGCGGCTATGGAAAAGCACCCGATCGAGCAACTCACAACGTGGATCGTCCGCGATGCGTCGCGCCGGTCCGACTTCCGTCAGTACGACACCTCGGAGGTTGCGTACCTCTGTCGCCGCTACCTGGCGCGGCCCGACCTTCTCGCCCAGGCGCCGCGCGAGCTCATCGTCGCGGCCGATCGCCATCTGTGCGGGTTGATCCGCCGTGGCGCCGTCAACTGGGCGCGCAAGGCAGCCAAGGCCGCGCGCCGGCCGGCGTTGCGCACCACGATGCAGGAAGCGCGTCACGCCGTCGCCGTTGCGGCGGAGTAGGGCCGCAAGCGGCCGCCGGCGAGAGGCGAGGGCACGTTCTTTTTCGAGCCCTCCGCTCGTAGCCTGACCTTGACCGTGGTGGGTGGCCAATCCATCTCTAGATGGCTGGCTGCCTGACTTTGAGACGACTGCAGCGCGCTGTCCCCAGCGGAGTCTGCAAATGCGGCGTAAGTTGGGTCTCAGTTAGCCGCAGACACCTGGAAATCTGCCGCGAATCGACCACCGCGCGCGCCTGAAAATACGCAAAAATACGCTGCGGCTACGGTCCGGCTACGGTGCAAATACGAGGCGAACGCGACCTCGCTGCGCGTTGACAGGCCCGAGAGCCGCCCCTATATCACTGGCACTCTCAACGAGGGAGTGCTAGCGCCCCGCTCGCGTTGTCTGCCGCATGCTTTCGCGGCGTTTCGCGCATGCGCAGGGCCATCAACGATCACGCCAGGAGCCGCACAGGGTCCAGGCCAAGGGCGAGGAGAAACCTCACGTGACCATGAAAATCAGGCCGTTGCACGACCGTGTACTGGTGCGCCGCGTCGACGAAGAAGCCAAGACCGCTGGCGGCATCATCATCCCGGACACCGCCAAGGAGAAGCCGAGCCAGGGCAAGGTTCTCGCGGTCGGTCCCGGCGCGCGCGGCGAGGACGGCAAGCTCGTCCCGCTCGACGTGAAGAAGGGCGACAAGATTCTATTCGGTAAGTGGTCGGGCTCCGAGGTTCGGGTCGACGGGGAAGACCTGTTGATCATGAAAGAGTCCGACATCATGGGCATCGTCGAGTAAGTAGGGAACAAACCCGCAATGGCAGCCAAAGATCTCAAGTTCAATCAAGACGCCCGCGAGCGCTTGATGCGCGGCGTCGACGCACTCGCCAACGCGGTGCGCGTCACTCTCGGCCCCAAGGGCCGCAACGTCGTCATCGAGAAGTCCTACGGCGCTCCGCGCATCACCAAGGACGGCGTCTCGGTCGCCAAGGAGATCGAGCTCTCCGACAAGTTCGAGAACATGGGCGCGCAGATGCTGCGCGAGGTCGCGTCGCGTACGTCCGACGAGGCCGGTGACGGCACCACCACCGCCACCGTGCTGGCCCAGGCCATCGTGCGCGAAGGCCTGAAGTCGGTTGCCGCCGGCATGAACCCGATGGACCTCAAGCGCGGCATCGACATCGCCGTGGCCGCGGCCATCGAGGACGTCAAGAAGCGCTCCAAGGCCGTCAAGTCGAACGAGGAGATCGCCCAGGTCGGCACCATCTCCGCCAACGGCGAGAAGGAAATCGGCGAATTCATCGCCCGCGCCATGGAGAAGGTCGGCAAGGAAGGCGTCATCACGGTCGAGGAAGCCAAGGGCATCGAGACCGAGCTCGACGTCGTCGAGGGCATGCAATTCGATCGCGGCTATCTCTCGCCGTACTTCGTCACCAACGCCGACAAGATGCTGGTCGACCTCGAGGATCCGTACATCCTCCTGCACGAGAAGAAGCTGTCTTCGCTGCAGGCGATGCTGCCGGTCCTGGAAGCCATCGTGCAGTCCGGCAAGCCGCTCGTCATCATCTCCGAGGACATCGAGGGCGAGGCGCTCGCCACCCTCGTCGTCAACAAGCTGCGCGGCGGCCTCAAGATCGCCGCTGCCAAGGCGCCCGGCTTCGGTGATCGCCGCAAGTCCATGCTGGAGGACATCGCCGTCCTCACCGGCGGCACGATGATCTCCGAGGATCTCGGCATCAAGCTCGAGAACGTCACCCTCGACATGCTCGGCCGCGCCAAGAAGGTCAGCATGACCAAGGAAGACACCACCATCGTCGGCGGTGGCGGCAAGAAGAAAGAGATCGACGGCCGCATCACGCAGCTGCGCACGGCGATCGAGGACGCCACATCCGATTACGACAAGGAGAAGCTGCAGGAACGCCTGGCGAAGCTCGCCGGCGGCGTTGCGGTCATCAAGGTCGGCGGCTCGTCCGAGATCGAGGTGAAGGAGCGTAAGGATCGCGTCGAGGACGCGCTCCACGCCACGCGCGCCGCGGTCCAGGAAGGCATCGTGCCGGGCGGCGGTACCGCGCTGCTCTACGCCACCCGTGCCCTCAAGGGCCTCAAGGTCGAAAACGACGACCAGCAGGTCGGCATCGAGATCGTGCGCAAGGCTCTCGAGGCCCCGCTGCGCCAGATCGCCGAGAACGCCGGCGTTGACGGCGCCGTCGTCGCCGGCAAGCTACTGGAGCAGAAGGATCCGCGCTTCGGCTTCGACGCCCAGGCCGAGATCTACACCGACCTCGTCGCGGCCGGCATCATCGACCCGACCAAGGTCGTGCGCACCGCGCTGACCGACGCCGCGTCGGTCGCCGGTCTGCTCGTCACCACCGAGGCGATGATCGCCGAGCGTCCGGAGAAGAAGTCCGCGATGCCTCCGGGCGGTGGCGGTGGCGGCATGGGCGGCATGGACGACTTTTAGTCCAAGTCCACCTTACGAAGCGAAAGAGGGGCCGGTCGCAAGACCGGCCCCTTCGTTTTGTGCCTTGGATGAAGGGGTGGGCGCTAGGTGCGATGCACCGCGAACGGGCCGAACGCCTGCTGGGTCGGCATCATCTCGATGAGGTTGATGTTCATGTGCGCGGGCAGATTGGCGACCCAAAAAATCGTTTCCGCGACGTCCTCGGCGCTGATCGGCTTGACGCCACGATAGACAGCGTCAGCCTTCGCCTTGTCCTTCAGGCGCACCAGCGAGAACTCGGTTTCCGCCAGGCCCGGTTCGATGCACGTGACGCGCACGTTCTTGTCGACCAGGTCGGCACGCAGGTTGAGCGAGAACTGGTGCACGAAGGCCTTGGTGGCGCCGTAGACGTTGCCGCCGGGGTAGGGGTACTGCGCCGCGACCGAGCCGATGTTGACCACCAGTCCGTGCCGGCGCGCCACCATGCCCGGCAGCACAGCGCGGGTCAGCACCGCCAGCCCGCGCACGTTGGTGTCGATCATGCCGATCCAGTCGTCGAGCTTGGCTTCGTGGGCGGTGTCGAGGCCGAGCGCGCCGCCGGCATTGTTGACCAGGATGCTGACGTCCGCGAACGCCTTGGGCAGGCCTTGCACGGCGGCGACCAGCGCCGCGCTGTCCTGCATGTCGAGGACGATCGGGTGCAGGCGATCGCCGAGCTCCTTGCCCAGCGCGTCCAGGCGTTCTTTGCGCCGCCCGGTGGCGATGACGCGCGCGCCTGCCTGAATGAAGCGGCGCGCGGTAGCCCGGCCGAAACCCGACGTTGCGCCCGTTACGAGGACGACCTCGTTGTTCATCGGGCCTGTGCCATCGGGTTCGGCGGCCGCGCGCGCTCCTCGTGCTTGGCCTGCTGCCACAGCGCTTCCATCTCGGCGAGCGTGGAGTCTTGGGGCGTCTTGCCGCGCAGCGCGAGCAGCGCCTCGATGCGGCGGAAGCGGCGCTCGAACTTCTGGTTGGTGCCGCGCAGAGACTCCTCGGAGTCGACGCCGTGGACCCGCGCCAGGTTCACCCACGAGAACAGGACATCACCGAGCTCGTCGGTGATGCGCGCCTTGTCGCCGCCGCTGACCTCGACCCGCAGCTCGTCGAACTCCTCCTGCAGCTTGTCGAGGATCTGGTCGGCCTTGGGCCAGTCGAAGCCGACGCGCGCCGCACGCTTCTGCAGCTTCTCGGCGCGGGTGAGCGCAGGCAGGGGGGTCGGCACGCCATCCAGCGCGGACGGCAGCTGGCCCTTGGCGGCGGCCTTCTCGGTGCGCTCCCGCTTCTTGGTGACTTCCCAGGCTTCGACCTGCGCGTCGGCCGTCTCGACCGAAGCGTCGCCGTCGCGCGGGACGCGCGCATCATCCCCGTCGCGCGGGACGCGCGCATCATCAAAGACCACGTGGGGGTGGCGGCGGATCATCTTGTCGCTGATGCCGCGGGCGATGTCGGCGAAGTTGAACCAGCCGCGCTCCGACGCCATCTGGGCGTAGAAGACGACCTGAAACAGCAGGTCGCCGAGTTCCTCCCGGAGCGCCTCGCGATCGCCGGACGCGATCGCCTCGGCAACCTCATAGGCCTCTTCGATGGTGTACGGCGCGATGGTGGCGAAGGACTGCTCGCGGTCCCACGGGCAGCCGGTTTCCGGGTCGCGCAGCCGCGCCATGATGCCAAGCAGCCGCTCGGTCTCGGAAGCTGTCTCCGGGGCCGTGTGGGCCGGAGCGGGGGGTGTCGGAGCGGCGTCGTGCATGGGCGTATTCCTTGAGGCTTCCTCCCGCCGGGGCGCCAACCTACCATCTTCGCCATGATCGGATTCTTGCTGGTTCTCGCGCTGCTGGCGGTGCTGTTTGCCCGCGTACCGGTGATCCGCCTGTACGAGGAGCGCATGGCCCGGCTCGGCGTCGTGCTCGACAACGTGCGCCGCACGCCGGCGTACCGGAAGCACGTGCAGGCCACCCTGCACGGCATCGGTCTGGTCATCGTTACGGACGACGACACCGAGCAATGATCGACCAAGCCGCGGCGCCGTACGTCCTGGTGGCCATCCTAGCGGCAATTCTGCTCCTGCGAGACGCTCGCTCTCTCAAGAACTTAGAGGGATTTTTTAACGCGGCAGACAAAGTGCTGGAGGGGGCGCCGAACGCGGCACGCATCGTCGACGACATAGGTGACATGAGCCGCTGCCTGCTGAGCGCGCGTCTGGCGCGCCAGATGGCGTTGATGGCATTCCGGGGCGCGTTGCGCAGCGAGTTGCGCCAGCCCAGCCCACGGGCGCGTGCATTCGTCGAGCGTTGGCGCACGCCCAACGGTTCCGGACGCGCGCTGGAGGATCTGCCACGCCGGTTCGTGTGGGAGCTGACACGCACCAGCTTGGTGTTCGGATCGATGTTCGGTCTTTGGCTCCTCTGGCATGGCGCCCAGCATTGGGGACAAGAGAGCGCCGGCCAGTGGACGGTGCTGGCGGCTGTCGCCGTGACCGTTCGCGCCGCAGATCGTCGCTGAAGGACCCATCGTCGGATCGCATAAGATACATTATCGGAAATTTTGCTTGGACCCGGATGTGCCGCGCGCCGCCTTGATCAGCGCCACTGATCCTCTACATTGACGACGTTCGTCGCGAGGAGTTTTGACGCCATGGGCCACTATCCTTGGGGACCTTGGTTGCCGCCGGTCCCGGCACGTAGGCACGGCAGCTAGCCTGATGCGGAAGATCACGCGCCGCCATTGGATCGCCGGAGCCACCGCCAGCGTTGCGGTGCCCGCCTTCATGTCCTCGCTGGTGCTCGCCGCTGGTCCGACCATCAAGATGCCGGACCTGTATGCCGACAACGGCACGCTGTCGAAGACCGCCCTCGATCTGAAGGGCAAGGAAGTCACCTTCCAGGGCTTCATGGCGCCGCCGCTGAAACCGGACTCCAAGTTCTTCGTCCTCACCACCGAACCAATGGCGGTTTGCCCGTTCTGCGCGGCCATCGAGGAATGGCCTGAGGACATCGTCGTCATCTACACGAAGCGCGTCATCGACGAGCTGCCGTTCGATTTGCGTATCCAAACGTCGGGCAAGCTCGACCTTGGCGAGTGGATCGATCCGGCCACCGGATTCGTCAGCAAAGTGCGTCTGCTCGAGGCCGAGTACCGCGGCGTTCCAACGGTCACCCAGGGCGGCCCACGCACCTTCCAGTTCTAACTTCCTGGCCTCGAAACCTGAGGTTTTGCAGCCTCTTGTGGCGCGTCGCTCGCACGCTATCGAGGGTCGTTTGACGGCGGTGGCTGCCGCACGCGGCCCCTGTTTCCTACACTGAAATCGCAGTAGCCTCTTGCGCAGGCGCATCCTTGTTCCAGGGTGCGCTTCGTCCAAGGGGAGGAACTCCACAACCATGACTATGCACACCAATCGGCTTCTGCCGGCGATGCTCGCCGGAGTCGCCACCCTGGCGTTTGCCCTGCCCGCGCTCGCGGGCGGCGCCGCCGGCCCCGTTCCGAACACCTTTCCGGCCGCTCGCTACACCCTGTCGGTTTCCAACGAGCGCCTGCTCAACGCCGACAACGAGCCGCAGAACTGGCTGACGTCGAACCAGAACCTCAAGTCCTGGCGCTACTCCGGTCTGCAGCAGATCAACCGCAGCAATGTCTCCCAGCTGAAGCTGGTGTGGGCGATGTCGCTCGGCGGCGCCAATGATGTCGTCGGTAACAACGGCCCGAACGTCATGTCGAACCCGCTGGTCGACAACGGGTTCCTGTTCGCCAACTCCGAGTGGGGCCGCACGTTCAAGATCGACGTGCGCAATCCGAAGCGCGGCGACCTGCTTTGGGTCCACGATCCGGCAATCATCCACCAGGGCAACGGCTCGCTGACGCGCGGCATTGCCATGTACGACAACGCCATCATCAACGCGACGCAGGATGGCCGCGTCCTCTCCATCAACCGCGACACGGGCGAGCTCTTCTGGGACCAGCAGGTCGCCGTAGTCAACGAGTGGGGCAGCCGCGAGCGCTTCAACAGCCAGCCGCTTACCGTTGAAGGCAAGGCGATCGTCCAGAACGGCGCCGGCGACGGTGGCGCCAACGGCTGGGTCGCTGCGATCGACCTGCAGAACGGCAAGGAGCTGTGGCGCTGGGAAGTCATTCCGCGTCCGGGCCAGCCTGGCCACGAGACCTGGAAGGACATCGGCAACAACGCCTGGCAGCATGGCGGCGGCGGTCTGTGGACCGTTGGCTCCTATGACGCCCTCACCCGCTCCTACGTGACGGGCACGGGCAATCCGGTGCCGCAGTACGACGTCGAATTCCGTCCGGGCGACAACCTCTACACCGACGCCGCGGTCGCTCTCGACATCGATAACGGCAAGCTCAAGTGGTACTTCCAGTACACGCCGCAAGACGGCTGGGACTACGACGAGAACGGCATTCACCTGATCTACGACATTCCCGTCGACGGTCAGAATCGCCACATCGTCGGTCACTTTGGCCGCAACGGCTTCTACTACAACCTCGACGGCCGCTCCGGCGCGTTCATCAACGCCGGTCAGTACGCCAACGAGCTGAACTGGACCAAGGGCATCGACGCCAAGACCGGCAAGCCCGTTGAGTACCAGCCCGGCCTCGCCGTGCAGACGTACATCCCGGCCACCCGCACCCTGCGCGGTGACCCGGCCGAGCGCGTTTGCCCGACCTGGCACGGTGGCCTCGCCCACCAGCCGCCCGCCTATAACCCGGTGAAGCGCATCGTCTACGCCGTGGGCACCGAGGGCTGCTACACGCAGAACGGCGGCACCGGCATCAACCCGAACACCGGTGGCATGGCCGGCCGCGCATTCAACTCCGACCTGTACTACGGCGGCATCACTGCGCACGATGTCGTCACCAACAAGATCATCGCCAAAGTGGCGGTCCCGATCGAGATTCGTTCGGGCGTGCTGGCCACTGCCGGCGGCCTGATCTTTACCACCCTGACCGAGGGCGAGTTCGTCGCCTACAACGACGAGACGCTGGAAGAAGTGTTCAGCTTCAACGTCGGCACCCCGCTCAAGGCGCCGCCGATGACGTTCTCGATCAACAACAAGCAGTACATCGCGTTCCAGACCAGCGGCTTGCACGTGCACCCGGTTCGCTTCGTGGACCTGATGCACTCGAGCTACCTGTTCGTCTTCAGCCTCTAATCACGATCGGCTGAACGCACGACTAAGACCTTGGGGGGCGGCCGGAGCGATCCGGCCGCCCTCTTCATTCCGCAACACTCGCTGCGCTAGAGTCCGGCACATGAAGCTTCGAACGTTCGTCGTCACGCTCTTTGCTCTGGGGACGGTTGCCCTACCCGCCTCCGCGGCGCGCCTGACGGTCTGGGACTTGAAGCTCGGGACGCCGGTCGACCAGATGCCGGCGTGGATCGAGTTCCGCGCGTACGCCTGCGGCAGCAACGGCGGTCCGGTGCTGACACCGCTCAAGGGCTGGGAGGAATTCAGGCGCTGCCGACCGGACGACAAGGGCCTTTACGAGGTCTACTTCGAGTACGACGACGAGGAAGAGTTCATCGCCCGCGCCCTCGAGGATGGGCGCCTGGGCCGCAACGCCGGTACCGTCGACAAGCAGTTCCCGGTCGTCACCTCGGCCCTGTTCGACGCCAACGGCATCCTGCAGGGCGTCCGGCTCATCACCGATCCGCGCCCCGACTACAAGGTCGACAACTTCCTGGCGTTCCTGAAGCCGCGCGAGGAACACTACTTGTACGGGGCGTTCATCACCTCGCAGTTCAACATGGTCGCCGCCCGCGACTGCCAGCGCGTGCCGCTCGCCGCCGGTGAGAACGACATCGGCGGCCAGTACACCAAGCTCGATTGCGAGCGCATCGACGCCGCCCAGGGGCGGCGGTACGTCGTGCAGGTGCGCTACTTCCGTAAGCCCGGCCAATACGAGCGCGATCCGGTCAACGGCACGCTCACCGAAGGTCAGTTCGAAAGCTCGACGCGGGCGGAAGTCTTTCTCGCAACCCCCTAGGGCAGGATCGTTCCGTCCGGCATCATGGTGCCGGCGAACACGGCGCGCTCGACCGTCATGTCCGTCAGGTCGGCTTGGCGCAGGCTCGAGCGGCTGAAGTCGGCGCCGGTCGCCGTGGCGCCGCGGATGCTCGCCTTGCGCAGGTCGACGTCGATCACGCGCGCATTGGTGAGGTTGACCTGGTTGAGATCGGCGAGCGCGAGGCCGGCGCCGGTCATGTCGGCTCCGGTCAGGTTGGCGCTGCGGAGTTGCGCCTCCTCAAGCCAAGCCTTCACCAGGATGGCACCGCTGAGGTCCGCCAAGGCCATGCGCACCTGACGGAAGTCCGACTGAGTCAGGTTGGCGCCGACCAGCTTCACCCGCGTCATATCGGCGGTACGGCCGATGGCCTTCGTGAGATTGGCGTTGCTCATGTCGGCCTGGGTCAGCCGCGCCGCATACAACATGGCTTCGGTGAGGTCGGCACCCATCAGCTTGGTGTTGCGCAGGTCCGCCTTGTTGAGGTTGGCGCCGACCAATACAGCGCCGGTCAGGTTGGCGCCCGTCAGCTTGGCGTCGTGGAAGTTGGCCTCGGTAAGGTTGGCGCCGGCGAGGTTGGCGTTCGTCAGGTCGCCGCGCTTGCGGTTGACGCGCGTCAGGTCGCAATTCGGGCAGTCGTTGCTGCGGCCGGCCAGGAACTCATCGCGCTGATCGGCCAGCGCCGGCGACGCGACGGCAGCCACTGCCAGCGCCGCAGCGACCGCGAACCAGACCGGCGAGCGCATGCGCTGCCCTACTTCGGGATGATCTGGTCGGCCGGCGGCGGACCATCGAGGGGCTTCTCGCCGGGCGGCACCTTGTTGAAGCCGAGGATGAACGCGAGGATGTCCGCGTAGGTCTGTGGCGCCAGCTTGCCGGGCTCATCCTGCGGCATGTACTCGACCATGAAGTCGTACATGTTCTTCACCGGCTTGCCGCGCCAGACGTCGAAGGGCCGCCCGGTCAGGGCCGGCGCCTCCAAGAGGCCCTGCAGCGTGTCGCCGTGGCACGACGAGCAGCGCGCCAGATAGGGTGCCTCGCCACCCGCGGCCTGGCCGGCGGTGAACGAAACCGCGGTCTGTGCCGCGGCCGGGACAGCGAAGCCACTCAGCGCGGCGGCAGTTGCGGCTAGGGCGAGCTGAATCGAACTACGCATCGGACTCCCTCGAATTGCGGTCGCGGTATCTAGCGGCGGCCGGCGCATAGCGTCAATCGGGCGTCTGCCGCGGCACTCCACGCTCCCCTGCGCATCCGCTATGATCGGACGGCGCCATGCCCAACCCCCTGCCCGTCATCGTCGCCGACTTCAAGCAAGCCAAGGCGGGCATCGTCGCGGTCGTCGCCCTGATCGCCCTGGCGGTCGGCCTGGGCGTCGGCGTTTCGGCCCAGGAGCGCGCGTTCCGCGAAGGCAGCACCCGCGCCGCCGACCCGTTCGACCTGCTGATCGGCGCGCGCGGCAGCGAGACACAGCTGGTGCTGTCCAGCATCTACCTGCAGACGAGTCCCCTCGACCTCATCGCTGGCGATGTCCTCCAAGACCTCATCGAGGATCGCCGCGTGCGTTTCGCCTCGCCGATCGGGTTCGGCGACAACTACCGCGGCTATCCGGTCGTCGGCGTCACGCCGGCGTTTGTCACCGAGAACACCGGCAAGGTCGTCGAGGGCGCCGTGTTCCGCGCCATCAACCAGGTGGTGGTCGGCTTCGACGTACGCCTCGAGATCGGCGAGACGTTCACGCCGACTCACGGCCGTATCACCCAGGTCGGCAACGAAACCGGTCACGGACACCTCGCCTATCAGGTGGTCGGCCGCCTCAGCCGTCTCGGCAATCCCTGGGACCGCGCCATCCTCGCGCCGATCGAAGCCGTATGGTGGGTGCACGGCCTGCCGGCCGGGCACCCCGAGTACGCCGCGATTTTCGATCTGGGCGCCGACCACGCGGACGCAACGGTCAACCTGGAAGCGCTGCCCCTCGGCCCGCCCTTCGACCGGGCGCACCTGCCGGGCGTGCCGGCGATCGTCGTCGAGCCGACGACCTTCGCGGCGGCCTATCAGCTGCGCCAGCAATACCGGAGCGATGCGCGCACCATGGCGCTGTTCCCAGCAGAGGTGTTGCTGCAGATCTACTCCATGGTCGGCGACGTACGCGACCTGCTGGCGGTGATCTCGGTGATCACCCAGGTGTTGGTCGTCGGTGCGATCCTGCTCGCGGTACTCGCCGCGCTCGCCTTGCGCCGCAAGACGATCGCCGTCCTGCGCGCCATGGGCGCGTCCCAGGGCTACATCTTCCTGACGGTTTGGCTGAACGTGACCCTGATGATCGCGGTCGGCGCAGTGCTCGGCCTGTTCGTCGGTTGGGGCACGGCGGAAGCGCTGTCGGCCGTGTTCGCCGGACGCACCGGGCTGCTTTTGCCCGTGTCCCTCTCGTTCCAGGAGTACGCGCTGGTCGCGACCATCGTCGCGATCGGGGTGGTGCTCGCGGCGATCCCGTCGCTGCTGACCTACCGCCAGTCGGTCTCCGCCGCGCTACGCCAGTAGCGGTTAGCGATCCGGAATCTGAAGCGTGCGGGGGATGCCGGGCGCAAGCGGCACCGGCCCCGGCGGCACGTCGTTCGCCTTCAGGATGAACGCCAAGATCGCCACGTAGGTCCACGGGTCCAGGGTGCCCGGATGGTCCGCCGGCATGTTGGTGCGGATGAACGAGAACAACTCGACCACGCGCCCGCCGCGCCAATGCACGTCGAACGGCGGTCCGACGAGCGGCGGACCGAAATCCCCTTGCAGGCGGACGCCATGGCAACGCGCGCAGTTGTCGAGGAAGAGGACGGCACCCTCCTCTGCTTGTGCCTCGGTGTACGGCCCAGGGACCTGCGCCTCAGCGCCACTCGCTGCGAGAGCCAACGCCAGTACGAGCGCGCGCCTCATGCTTCGATGACGAGGCCGTCGTAGGCGGGCTCGATCCACGGCGGCAGCTCGGCGGCGAGGCGGCGGTAGTCGAACTGAGTCGTCATGTGCGTGAGGATGCCGCGCTCCGGCCGCACCTTCTCGAGTAGGTCCAGCGCGATGGGCAGGCTGGCGTGGGTCGGGTGATATTCACGCTTCAGGCAATCGACGATCCACACTTTCACGCCGCGCAGGATGTCGAGCGACTCGTCAGGCAGCCCGACGAAATCGGTCGAGTAGGCAATCGGGCCGAAGCGGAAGCCGAGGGACGTCACGTTGCCGTGGTCTTGCGGGAACGGCGTCACCGGGATGCTGCCCACGTTGAACGCGCCGGCGATCTCGTGCGCGGTGGCGAACGGACGGTAGCTCGGATCATCCGGGGCGAACGCATAGGCGAAGCGCCCGCGCACCGAATCAAGCGTCTCGCGATCGGCGAACACGCGGATGGGCGTGCGCGACAGGTAGTGCAGCCGGCGCAGCTCGTCGATGCCGTGGGTGTGGTCGGCGTGGTCGTGGGTGTACAGCACCGCGTCGATGCGGCCGACGCCGAACTGCAGGCACTGGGCGCGCAGGTCCGGCGAGGTGTCGACGAGAATGCGAGAGTCGCCGTCCGCGACCAGAACCGAGGCGCGCATGCGCCGGTTGCGCGGCTCGGACGGATCGCACTGGCCCCAATCACCCTCGCCATGGGAGCCACCGAGGGTCGGCACGCCTCCGGAAGCGCCACATCCCAGAATGGTGAGCTTCATGCGAGCTCGGCGCGATCGGCGCGGCGGAACAGGCGGAAGAAGTTGTCCGTGGTGGCGCGGCCGAACTCCTCGGCGCTGACGCCCTTGAGCGCGGCGATTTGCGCGGCGGTGTGGGTCAGGAACGCAGGCTCGTTGGTCTTGCCGCGGTTCGGCATGGGCGCCAGGTAGGGCGAGTCCGTCTCGACCAGCAGGCGATCGAGGGGCACGTCCGCCACGATGGCGCGCAATTCCTCGGCCTTGCGGAAGGTGATGATGCCGGCGACCGACACGTAGAAGCCGAGCGTGACCGCCTGCTCGGCCAGCGCGCGGCCGGTGCTGAAGCAGTGGATCAGGCCGGTGAACGGCCCCTTCCCCATCTCGTCGGCGAGGATGGCGATGGTTTCGGTGTCAGCCGCGCGCGTATGCACGATGACAGGCAGATCGAGCTCGCGCGCGGCCGCGATGTGGGCGCGGAACAGGCGCTCCTGGTCGGCGCGCGGGCTGTGCTCGTAGTGGAAGTCGAGGCCGGTCTCGCCGAGACCGATGACGCGCGGAATCCCCTGCGCCGTCTCGCGCAGGCTCGCTGCGGTGACCGCCGTGTGGCTTTCCGCCTCGTGCGGATGCACGCCGACCGTGCACCACACCCCGGTGAAGCGTGCGGCGATGGCGCCGAGAAACGGCGCCCGGTCGAGGTGCGTCGAGATGGTGACCATGCCGGCGACGCCGGCGGCGCGCGCGCGTGCGACAACGCCATCGAGGTCGGCGGCGAACTCGGGGAAGTCGAGGTGGCAGTGGCTGTCGACCAGCATGCGAGCCTAGGCCGCGCCCTTCTCCTCGACGACGTAACGCGGGAAGATTCCCTCGGGCTTCGGCAACTGCACTCCGGACACCAGCTGACCACGCACGCCGCAGTACGCGAACGTGCGCGCATCCACCGGAACCGCCAGCTGGTCGAGCATACGGGCTGCGGAGTCTGGCATGAACGGCTGCAGCAGCAGCGCGATGTGGCGCACCGTCTCAGCAAGCACGTACAGAACCGTGCCGGCGCGCACCGAATCGGTCTTGCGCACGGTCCAGGGCCTCTCGCCATCGACATAGCGGTTGGCGTCGGCCACCACCCGCCAGATCTCGCCAAGCGCCTCGTGCAGCGCTTGACGACCGATCGCCGCGCCGACGGACGGGTGCAGCTTCGTCGCCTGCTCGATCAGCAGCCGATCCGCGTCACTGAATTGCGCGGGTTTCGGCAGCACGCCGGCGAAGTAGCTCTGGATCATGCTCAGAGAGCGCTGAAACAGGTTGCCGAGGTCGTTGGCGAGGTCGCTGTTGATGCGCTGAATCAGCGCCGCCTGCGAAAAATCGCCGTCGTTGCCGAACGGTACCTCGCGCAGCAAGAAGTAGCGGAACGGGTCGAGCCCGTAGCGCTCGATCATCTCGTGCGGGTCGACGACGTTGCCGAGCGACTTCGACATCTTCTCGCCTTCGACGGTCCACCAGCCGTGGGCGAACACGCGACGCGGCGGTTCCAGTCCGGCAGCCATCAGGAAGGCAGGCCAATACACAGCGTGGAAGCGCAGGATGTCCTTGCCGACGACGTGCACGTCAGCCGGCCAGAAGCGGGCGAACTTGCCGTCCTTGCCGCCCGGATAGCCGATTTCGGTCAGGTAGTTGGCGAGCGCGTCTAGCCACACGTACATGATGTGGCCGGGCGCATCCGGCACCGGGATACCCCACGTGAAGCTCGTGCGCGAAATCGACAGGTCGCGTAGGCCGCCGGCGACGAAGCTAATCACCTCGTTGCGGCGCGAGTCGGGCTGCACGGCCTGAGGGTTCTTCTCGTAGAACTCGAGCAGGCGATCCTGCCAGGCCGACAGCTTAAAGAAGTAGCTTGGCTCCTTGACCCACTCGACGTCGGCGCCGGTCGGCGCGCGCTTCTTGCCGCCCGGACCGGCGACCAGCTCGTCCTCGGCATAGAACGCCTCGTCACGCACCGAGTACCAGCCCTCGTACCCACCGAGGTAGATGTTTCCCGACGCCTCGATCGCCTTCCACAAGGCCTGGCTGGCCTCGATGTGTCGCGGCTCCGTGGTGCGAATGAAGTCGTCGTTCGAGTACTTCATCGCCTTCGCCAGGGCGCGAAAGTTCTGCGATACGCCGTCAACGAACGTCTGGGGCGGCTCGCCGGCCGCCGCCGCTGCCTTCTCGACCTTCTGCCCGTGCTCGTCGGTACCGGTGAGGAACAACACCTCGTCACCATTGAGCCGGTGAAAGCGCGCCATCACGTCACACGCCAGCGTGGTGTACGCGTGCCCGATGTGGGGCACGTCGTTCACGTAGTAGATCGGCGTCGTGATGTAGAAGCGCTCGGCCATCGCACTGAACTCCGTTGCGTCCGCCGCCAAAGGGCTAGACCCGCGCCGCGCGCCCCAGCGCCGAGAGCACGTTCAGCGCCAGCGCCTTGCGATCGAGGTTGAGGTCGATTCCCTGGGCGAGGAGAAGCGAGACCTTTTCCCATACCGCCACCCAGTGATCAAGGTTGCGGCGGCCAAGGACGCGGCTGAACACCTCGATTTCCCCGGGCAAGACCTCGGCACGCGGCTGCATGCCCGCGCCCGAGCGGATGGCACGGACCAAGGCCCATTCGGGCAGCGCCGCCAAGGTGCGAAAGCCACGACCGAGGTCGCGGCGCGTCAGCCGGTCGGCGATCTTGTGCATGAGCGGGACGTCGACCGCGGGCAGCTTGCCCATCCAGGCGACGAGGTCGTTGTAGAAGCCGACGCCGTCCGCCTGGGCCAACGCGATGGCGCGGCCGGGGCTACCCTCGGCCATGCCGAGCAGCGAGCCGCCGTCGTCCACGGCAAGCTCGGGCCATTGCTGGGCAAGCACCTGGGTCACCGCGGCGTCGTCGAGCGGCTTCATCCGCAGCGCGCGGCAGCGCGAGCGGATGGTGGGCAGCACAAACCCCGGCCGGTGCGCGACGACGAGGATCAGTCCGCGCTCGGGCGGCTCCTCGACGATCTTGAGAAGGGCGTTGGCGGACTCTTCGTTCAGCTCGTCGGCGGCGTCGATGATGGCGACGCGCCAGCCGCCGTCGGCCGACGTGTGCGCGAAGAATTCAACCGCCGCGCGCGCATCCTTGACGATGATCTCCTCGCGCTGCTTGTCGGTCTTCGGATCGACGCCGATCTCGATCACGCACAGGTCGGGATGCGCCTGCCCGGCGACGCGCCGGAAGACCGCATGCTCGGGCGCTACCTCGCCCAAGGCGGCCGGCTCCGCGGAGCCGAACAGGGCCCCGCCCCCGCCGCCGTGCGCCAACACCTGGCGCGCGAACCGGTAGGCGAGCGTTGCCTTGCCGATGCCGCGCGGCCCGGCGAGTAGCCAGGCGTGCGGCATGCGCCCGCTCGCCCAAGCCTGGGCCAGCTCCGCTTCCGCCGCAGCATGACCGACCAGGGTCGTGGTCTTGCGCGGGTGGAAGTCGAGGTCGTCGACCGCAGGGCTAGCCACGGCGGCCGATCTTGCAGGAACGCAGAACTGCCATGTTTTGCGGCCACCATAGCGCAATCATGGTTGCGTTGGTTCGCGTTTGCGCCGTCGGCCTCTGGATCGCCTTGTCCAGCATCCTCGTGCCTGCCTCGCCGGCCCATGCCCAGGCAACGGCGGTGCGCACCATCACGGTGACCGGCGAAGGACAGTCGGATGGTGCCCCCGACCAGGCCGAGATCACCGGCGGCGTCGTCACTGAAGCGGCAACCGCCGCCGATGCGGTCGCTGCCAACACCGCCGCCATGAACCAGGTCTTCGCCTCTCTGGAAGGCATCGGCGTCCCGCTCGCCCGCATCCAGACGAACGACTTCTCGGTGCAGCCCGTGTTCGCCCAACGGCAGAACACGGACGTGCCGCGCGTTACCGCCTATCGCATCTCCAACCAGGTGCGCGTGCGCATCGAGCAGCTCGCCCTGGTCGGCACGGTCCTCGACGCCCTGGTGCGCAGCGGCGCCAACCAACTCCACGGCATCTCCTTCAGCATTCGCGACGCGCGCCCGTTGGCGGAACGCCCGGCGCAGCGCCGTGCTCGACGCGGCCACCAAGGCCAAGACCGTCGCCGAAGCCGCGGGCGTGCGCCTTGCGACGATCCAGTCGATCCAGGAGGCAAGCACGGGGGTACCGATTCCGGTCATGCGCATGGCGCAAGCCGAACTCGCCGTACCGGTTGCGCCGGGCGAGATGACCGTGCGCGTCTCGGTGACCGTGACGTACGCCATCGAGTGAGGGAGACTGCGGCCCCACTCTTTCGGAGCCGCGCATGAAGTCCCTCCCGCCCCTCGCCGCAGTCGCGCGTGAAGTTCCCGCCGATCCGATCCGCTCGCGTGCGCCCGAACCGTTCTTCTCTCAGCTACAGGGTCGCGAGAAGCGCCGGCTAGGCGACGCGTTCGGGCTACGCAACTTCGGCGTCAACCTGACGGTGCTGGGGCCGCAAGCGCAGTCGGCGCTCCTGCACCGCCACAGCAAGCAGGACGAGTTCATCTACATCCTGGAAGGCGCGCCGACGCTCGTCACGGACCGGGGCGAGGTGCCGTTGCGGCCAGGTATGTGCGCGGGCTTCCCGGCGGGCGGCGTCGCCCATCACCTGGTCAACCGCACCGCGATGCCGGTCACGTATCTAGAGATTGGCGACCGCACGGCCGGTGACGAAGGGACCTACCCCAACGACGATCTCAAGGCCGTGCAAGAGCCGGGCGGCCAGTGGGCCTTCACCCACAAGGACGGCCGCCCGTACTGATGCGCTAGCGCGCCGCGGCGGCTTCCGCCTTCATGCGCATGGTGACGATGGCGTCCGGATTGACGACGGCGCCGTTGTCGTTCGCGTCGCCCTTCTTGATGTTGTCGACGAACTCCATGCCGCTGATGACGCGGCCCCAGGCCGTGTAGTTGCGGTCGAGGAAGCGCGAGTCCTTCGTGACGATGAAGAACTGGCTGTCGGCACTGTTCGGGCTCTGGGCGCGGGCCATCGAGACGACGCCGCGCACGTGCGGCTCAGCCGAGAACTCGGCGTTGAGATTCTTGCCGGAGCCGCCGGTGCCGTTGCCGCGCGGGTCGCCGGTCTGCACCATGAAGCCCTCGATGACGCGGTGGAACTTGAGGCCGTCGTAGAACTTCTCGCGCACCAGTTCCTTGATGCGAGCGACATGGAGCGGCGCCAGGTTCGGCAGCATCTCGATCTCGACGACGCCATCCTTGAGCTGAAGGAGGACGATGTTGTCGTCGGTGGCAGTGGCGGGCCGTTGGGCCGGGGCCACGGCCGCCTGCTGTTGCTGCACGGCGGCGGGGATCTCAGGAGCCGGGGGAGGAGGTGTCATGATCAACGAAAGAACGACCGCCGCGACCACCGCGAGGCCTACGAAGAGAATTGTGTATCGCACTGGAAGCTCCTGCTTGGCTAGCTGGCAACCGCCGGATTGACGGCCGCAATTTCATTCCCGGCCCGGCCCCACCAATCGGTCAGCGCTCGCTCAACGGCTCCAGGGCTGGGCAACTGGCACATGGCCGACTTGGCGGCGCGCCGGTCCTCGGCCGCAACCGGCCAGGGGGCGCTTTCCACGTACCAACCGAGATGCTTGCGGAACGTCTTCAAGCCGAGGGCGTCGCCATAGAACCGTAGGGTGTCCTGGAAATGATCTAGCGCAATGCCGAGGCGCTCGCCAAGGCTCGGTTCGACGACGTCGGCGCCCAACGCCAGGGCGCGATCCAAGGCCGGGGCGAACCAGGGCCGTCCATAGGCGCCGCGGCCGATCATGAGGGCGTCGGCGCCGGAAAGCTCCAGGGCGCTGCGGGCGCTCGCCGCGTCAACGATGTCGCCGTTGACCACGACCGGCAAGCGCGTCGCCGCCTTCACTGCGGCAACCGCCTTCCAGTCTGCGGCGCCTTTGTAGAACTGCTGGCGCGTCCGCCCGTGCACGGTGATCGCGCGCACGCCGGCAGCCTCGGCGCGTGCTGCAAGCTCGGGGGCGTTGCGCGACGCCTCGTCCCAGCCGAGGCGCATCTTGAGGGTCACCGGCACGTTGGTGGCATCGACCGCCGCACGGATGAGGCGCTCGGCCTGGTCGAGGTCACGCATGAGTGCGGAGCCGGACAAACTGCCGGTGACCTCTTTGCACGGGCAGCCCATGTTGAGGTCGATGACGTCGGCGCCGGCGGCCGTCGCCAAACGTGACCCTTGGGCCAGCCACTTCGCCTCGCGCCCGACGAGCTGGATCACCATCAACGGCAAGCCTTCGCCCACCGCGGCGCGGCGCACGACGTCGGGCCGGGCCCGGGCAAACAGGTCGCACGCTACCATCTCGGTCGCGACATAGCAGGCGCCGAGGCGCGCGGCGGCGCGCCGGAACGGCAGGTCAGAGATGCCGGTCATGGGCGCGTTCAGGACCCGGCCGCCGATCGGAATGTTGCCAATGCGGAGGTTCATCGTCTCGTTCGGCCTGAAAGCGTCGTCTTCCGCACCCGCGGGGCGGCCCGTTCCGCGTTAAGTACGCGGGATTACGCGGTGTGTCGACGCTCCGCGGCCCGAACGTACCTCGGCAAAACTGCGCCCGGTGCCGTCAGGGGAGCGTGTTTGGCAGTATGTAATACACTATGTGTCGATTGTCAATACAGGTAGTAATGGCCCTCCCCGGCTCGCTGGGGAGGGCCGATGACCGGTCTTGTTACCGCGCGGGGTTGGCAGCCGGTTGGGTCGCTGCCGGGGCGCCCTGTGGGGCGAGCTCGATGAGCGAGACCTTGCGCAGGTTCTGCTCGTTGCGGTCGATCTCGTAGGTCAGCTTCACGCGCACGCCGGGCTCGAGCTCGGTCGCCGGCAGCACGATGTTCTGGCCGATCTCGTAGCGTTCGCCGTTGCCGAGAGTGAGCATCCGATCCCGCTCGTTCCAGGTGCGGACGTCACCGACGGTCTCCTCCGCAAGGGCCGAGCCCGCGAACAGCAACGCCAACGCCGATGCGGTCGCCAAGGTGAGCTTGGTCAAGACAGCGTCTCCTGAGTTTGAGTGTTGCAGGTCGCGCGCGACCCGCTTCGACGCAAATTATTCCTTGGCGGCGTGAGGGCAGCGTGACCTCGCCGTGGCAAGGGGTGTCGTGGGCTTGGCGGGTAGGATTACCGGTGCTGGCTCAACGACACGCGGATGCGCATCAGTTCCTTGATACGCGGCGAGGCGTGCGTAATTGATAGCAATCCGAAGACTCTGTCGGGCTCAAGTTTGTTCGTCAGCTCTTGAACCAGACCGTTGATGAATGATGACGAAGCAGCGCTAACGCCTTCAAATGAAAGCTGGGTCTGCTCGCCTCGTTGGATGTACGGCCTTAGGACTTGTCCAACCGCGACGCCCTCCTCGTAGGTGTACGCAGGAGGGGCATAATCGCGCACGCGCACGGCCGTCATACAGAGTCATCCATTTGCGAAACGCTTGCGGTCAAGACATCAGTCCTAAACCGCGCCTGTACGAGCGTGCCGGGAAAGAATGCTTTTGTGGCGACAGGAACTTGGCCCGCCTGCTTCGACGTGACTCCGAGATCGACCGCCTTCGCGATAGCTAGTTCGTCGGCAACGCCGGGAAACGCCTCTCGCATTGAACCGGGAATTCCTATGCCGAAGTCCGCGACCGTAAGTTCGAGCCGCGTGATACTGGGTCGCCATTCGGCGAAACAGCATCCCAAGTCAACCCCCGCGTGATCCTTGATGTTGTTGAATATCTCATAGAGGCAAGTCTGTATCTCATCCATCGCTTGGTCAGGAATGCCTAAGCGATCCGACAACCAAGGTCTCAAGGTAGTCGTAAGCCAATCGTACGTGTACTCGTGCCTAAGGCGCACGAGAGGCAATAGCGTGTCGCGTCGCTGCGGCGGGGGCCGAGAATCGGGGGAGTGGGTAGCGAAAAACCCGGAGTCGCGTAGGTAGGCAACCGCGTCGGAAAGGGGCTCGTGCAGCTGCATCAGCTTCGGGACGGACCCGCGACTCTCGAGCCAGGCAAGCAAGTTGCTGAAGCTAGCCACACCGTCGCCTTCGATCCGTCTAAGTGCATCCAGATTGAAACTAATGGTCCGCGCACGGGGCTGTCCGTCCGTGAGTGCCAACGCCAGAAATCGACTGATGCTCTTATCGCCAACGAGCGACTCGGGAACTTCGACGCTCGCGGCGTCCTTCAAGTGGCAGAAGCCTTGCGGGCGTGCAGCAGGCGCTGGTCGACGATGCGGAACACGTCCGCGGCGACAACGTCGATGCTTCGCGTCGCATCGACGACCGCACACCGCTTGGGCTCGCGCTTGGCGATGTCGAGGAACGCGTCGCGGACCTTGCGGTGGAACTCGATCCCGAATCGGGCGTAGCGGTCCTTGCCGCCGGCCGCCTGCTCGCGGTGCAGGCCGGCCTCCACGGGCAGGTCGAGGATGATGGTGAGCGCCGGGCGCATGTCGCCGAGCACGGTTTGCTCCAGGCGCTCGATGGTCTCGCGGCCGACGCCCTGAGCGTAGCCCTGGTAGGCCATGGTCGAATCCGTGAAGCGATCGCAGATCACCCACGTACCCTTGTCGAGGGCCGGGCGAATGGTGCTGGCGATGTGCTCGCGCCGCGCCGCGAAATGGAGCAGTGCCTCGGCAAGGGGATCCCAGCGACCGGGTGCGCCGCCGACGAGGAGACCGCGAATCTCTTCTGCGCCGACAGAGCCACCGGGCTCGCGCGTCGACAACGCAGGGACGTTGCGCGCCAGCAACGCTTTGCGCAGCCGCTCGGCGTGGGTTGTCTTGCCGCCCCCCTCGCCGCCTTCGAGAGTGATGAACCTGGCGGGCCCGCTACTCAGCGGGAGCGCCCCAGACCAGGTAATTCACCGCAGCGCCGAGGCGGCCGAACAGGCCGAGGCGATCGACGGAGGCGCCGGCCACCAGGGGCAGCTGGATCGGCTCCATCTCGGGTGCCTCGATGCGCAACGTCCCTATCTGTTCGCCTTGCCGGATGCCGGCCGGGATCGGGCCGTCGAAGATCGTCTTCACCGTCATCGTGCGACGCGCCGTGCGGCTCATGGTGACGGTCAGGGCCTCGGCGACGACCAGCGGCACGGTCGGCTTGTTGCCGAGCCACACCGGCGCCTGGGCGACCACTTCACCAGCCTTGAAGAACTCGTAGTTGCCGAACTCGCGGAAGCCCCAGTCTATCAGGCGCTCGGTCTCGCGGGCGCGCGCGTCCTCGCTCGGCATTCCCGTCGCCACCAGGATCAGGCGGCGGCCGTTGCGTACCGCCGAGGCAACGAGCCCATAGCCCGCTTCCTCGGTGTGGCCAGTCTTGAGACCGTCGGTGCCGGGATAGCGGAACAGGAGCGGATTGCGGTTCGGCTGGGTGATGTTGGCGTAGACGAACGAGCGCTCGCTGAAGATCGTGTAGTACTGCGGGAAGTCCTGGATGATGCGCGTCGCCAGGGTGGCGAGGTCGCGCGCCGACATGACGTGGCCGTCTTCGGGCCACCCGGTCGAGTTCAGGAAGACGCTGTTTTTCAGCCCGAGCTCGCGGCCGCGCTCGGTCATGCGCTCGGCGAACGCCGCCTCGCTGCCGCCGAGCCCCTCGGCGACAACGATGCAGGCGTCATTGCCAGACTGCACGATGATGCCACGCAGGAGGTCGTGCACCGACACCCGCGAGTTCACCAGCACGAACATCTTGGAGCCGCCCATGCGCCAGGCTTTCTCGCTGACCGGGAAGGTGTCCTCCATGGTCAGCTTGCCCTCGGCGAGCTGCTCGAACAGCATGTAGAGCAGCATCATCTTGCTCATCGAGGCGGGCGGCACGGCCTCGTCGGCGTTCTTCGACAGCAGGACCTGGCCGGTCGCGTGCTCGATCAGGATCGCGCGTTGCGCGACCGTGTCGGTCGTCTGGGCGTCGACCGGCGCGCCAAGGGTCGCAAACCCCAGGACGAGCGCGGCGGCGAGCATGCGTTGAACCAATTTGCGCACGGAACGAACGGATTCGAACACGGCTGCGATTCCTCTGCGCCCACCGGCGCGGTTGTGGCCCGGATGCGCCCGCCGCAGCTTAGGCTGCGCGTCAGGCGGGCCGAATCAATCGACTATGATTCGGGCTTCCGTGTGGCCGCGAGCAATCACCATGGCGAGGGTCGTCTCGGCGCGCGGTACCGAATCGACCGGTCCCACACGCACGCGATAGAGAGGTCGGCCCGCGACGTCCACCGTGGTGATGGCTACCGGTCCCAAGGACGCGAGCGCCATGCGTACACTATGCGCGCTTTCGTAGGATGCGAAGGCCCCCGCCTGCACGAAAATGCGGTTGGTGGCCGGCACGCCGACCACCGTGACCTCGGGCGGCAGGGCGCCGACGTTGAAACGGGGCGTCGCGTTCACAAGCTGCGGTGCGAGCGGCACCCCCTGCAGCGGCGACAGGTTCTCGACGGCCACCGGCGGCCGCGGCGCAGCCGCGACCTGCACCAGCGGCGGATTCGCAACCACACCGCGCGGGGCGATCATGTTCTCGGTCGGCGCCCCGACGATCTCGACGCGCGTGAGGGCGGTGCCCTTTTCCTGAAATCCGAGCAGCTGTGCCGCCCGGTAGGAGACGTCGATGATGCGGCCCTGCACGAAGGGGCCGCGGTCGTTGACCGTCAGGATGACCGAGCGGCCGTTCTCGAGGTTGGTGACGCGCACGAAGCTCGGCATCGGCAGCGTCTTGTGCGCCGCCGTCATGGCGTTCATATCGTAGACGTCGCCGTTGGCGGTGCGCTGGCCGTGGAACGGATGGCCGTACCACGAGGCAACGCCCGTGCTGTTGTAGGCCGGATCTTCCTTGGGCTCGTAGCGCACGCCGTTGACGACGTACGGCGTGCCGACCTTATACGTGCCGCCACTTGCCGGCGGCATCGGTTCCAGGGTGGCGCGCTTGACGGCGTAGGTCGCGAGCTGGGTTTGGGCGCAGCCGCCAAGGGCCAAGCAGGCCCCTGCCAACAACGCGACGCGCATCCCCCTGAACTGCATCTAGTACCTAAACCCCTGATTCGGGGCCATATATGGTGATCTTAGCCGTCGCCGAGGCGGTCAGCAAGAGTCCCCACGGCGACGGCGAAGAGCGCCGCGTTGTTCCAGCGCAAGAGCGAACGGTAGTTGTTGTAGACGAGGTACGCCGGCGTCTTGGACCCCGACTGCGGCAGCACGATCGACGCCTGCAGCTGACGCGCGGGCAGCGCACCGCCATCGGGCAGCCGTACTCCGAGTTCCTGCCAGTCGCCGATCGGCTTCTGCGTGTTGAGGCCAGCGAGCGTCACGTTGAAGTTGTCGGGCAACTTTACCGGCCGGCCCCACGTCTGATCGCCCAGCCAACCGTTGCGTGACAGCAGCTGCGCCGCCGACGCGAAGACGTCCGCTTTGTTGGTCCAGATGTCGCGCTTGCCGTCGCCGTCGAAGTCGGCAGCCGCCGTCAGGAAGGTCGAGGGCATGAACTGCGCCTGCCCCATCGCACCCGCCCACGAGCCGCGCATCGCCGCCGCGGTGATGTGGCCCTGATCGATGATCGTCAGGGCGCTCAGCAGCTCGCGCCGAAAATAGGCTGCGCGGCGATCGTCGTAGGCCAACGTGGCGAGCGCTTGCACGACCGAGAAGGTGCCGGTGACCCGGCCGAAATCCGACTCAAGGCCCCACAACGCCACGATGAAACGCGGCTGCACCCCGTACTTGGCCTCGATCTGAGCCAGCAACTCGCGGTTTTCCGCGAGCATCGTCTTGCCCCGCGCCACGCGCGACTCGGTGACACGGCCATTGAGGTACTGCTCGAAGGTGAGCGTGAACTCGGGCTGCGCGCGGTCGAGCTCGATGACTCGGGCGAGCGGCGTGACGCCCGCGAGCGCCACGTCCAAGGTCTGGGCGCGGATGCCGCGCCCGAGCGCCTCGGTGCGCACGTCGACCAGGAATGCGTCGAAGGTGCGCGTCTCTTGCGCGAGCGCGGCGCACGGCGTCAGCATCGCCGCGAACGCGGCGACAGCGATCTTACGAATCAATTTTGATTCCCCGGGGGACTGTGCGTTCACAGATACGCGCGAACTCGCTTGCAAAGTTTCGCGCGAGAAGTTCGCGCGAGAGCGCCGACCGACCGTTTGACTGTTAGCGCAACGACTCTTGCGACGCAATCACGCTTTGAGTTCGAATCGTCTGCGCAGTCTTGTTGCCGCTTCTTCTGATTCTGTCGGCTACATCGTGCCGCGGTGTCCAACGACGTCACGAATTCACGGTCGGTCAGCGCTCTCGCGCAAGGGTTCGGGCCTCACCGTTTCTATTTGCCCCAGAGCGCATCGTGCGCGCGTCACCGCGTCCGTTGCATCGGGTGACTGCCCGGCGCCCGTCCTGGCAACACCTGTGACGGAGACACCACAAACGCCTCACGAAAGGCGCAAGAACCGCGCATAAGCCCTTGTGGCGCAAAGGCTTCACCCATAGAAGTCAGGCGATGCAGACTGAGCTTGGCCGCGACCGTAGCGGGCTTGCGCTGCCGCTCGTCTTGAGCGCGGCCATGGTCGCGCTGGCGTTGCTGTCGCTGTCCGTCGGGCCCGCCGACATCGCACTGTGGCCCGCCATCGTCGGTCTGTTCGACGTCGAGCGGCCGGTGACGTCGCTGATCCTTGCGGAGCTGCGTGTACCGCGCACCGTGCTTGGCATCACGGTCGGAGCGACGCTCGGACTCGCCGGCGCTGCGCTGCAGGGACTGCTGCGCAATCCACTCGCCGAGCCCGGATTGATCGGCGTGTCGGCGACCGCGGGGCTTGGCGCCGTGATCGTCTTCTACTTCGGCCTTTCCGCGACCTTCGCGATGGCGCTGCCGATCGGCGGCATTCTTGGCGCGCTGGTGGCGATTGCGTTGCTGTACGCGTTGGCGGGACGCGAAGCCGGCACGCTCACGCTCATTCTCTCTGGAGTCGCGGTCTCGAGCTTCGCCGCAGCGCTGACTTCTCTCGCCCTCAATCTCGCGCCGAGTCCCTACGCCGCGCTCGAGATCGTGCAGTGGCTGCTCGGCTCGCTCGCCGATCGCTCCATGGACCACGTCTGGCTGACGCTGCCGCTGATGATCGTGGGCTGGGTCCTGCTGGTCGCCTCGGGGCGCGCCCTGGATGCCTTGACGCTCGGCGAAGATGCGGCGCGCACCATGGGATTTTCCTTACTTAATGTACAGTTACAGGTGATTCTTGGTACGGCACTTTCGGTTGGAGCGGCGGTCTCGGTGACGGGCGGCATCGCCTTTGTCGGGCTGGTCGTGCCACATCTTCTGCGGCCTTGGGTCGGCTACGAGCCGCGCCGCCTGTTGCTGAGCAGCGCCCTCGGCGGCGCCGTGCTGCTGCTGACCGCCGACATCTTGGTGCGCGCCACCTCCGGGCCGATCGAGCTCAAGCTCGGCGTGGTTACGGCCCTCGTTGGCGCACCGTTCTTTCTCTACCTGATCTTCCGCACGCGCCGGGAGCAGCCCCTGTGACGTTGCTCGTCGCCAGCGACGTCAGCGTCCGTCTCGGCGGCACGGCGGTGCTGCACGGTGTCAGCTTGTCGGTGGCGGCGGGCGAGTTCGTCGGCTTGGCCGGTCCGAACGGCGCGGGCAAGACGACATTCCTGCGCGCCGCCGCCAATCTGGTCACGCCAACCGGTGGCAGCGTGCGCATCGGGGGCAAAAGTCACGCGGAGCTCGGTCCCCAGGGGGCGGCGCGTACCCTCGCCTATCTGCCGCATGGGGCGCCGTGCCACTGGCCGATGCCGGCGCGGCGCGTCGTGGCGCTCGGGCGCTTGCCGCACCTGCCGGCCTGGCAAAAACTATCCGCGCACGACGAAGCGGCCATCGACGCTGCCATGGCGCGCGCGGGTGTCACGGCCTTTGCCACGCGCCGCGTGGATGAGCTGTCGGCTGGCGAGCGGGCGCGCGTGATGATCGCCCGCGCGCTCGCCCAGGAACCGAAGCTCCTGCTCGCCGACGAGCCTACCGTCGCGCTCGATCC